>JBAQKY010000032.1:0-44446 GCA_049301455.1 Microgenomates group bacterium | reverse complement strand
CTTGTAATTGGTATGGGTTTAAATTTTGGTGCAGCTACTGAAATTTATTTAATTCCTGCACTTATTTTTATACTTTTTTTAAAAAGAAAATACATACCAAATATAAAAAATGTAATGTTTTCTGTTGCTGCGTTTATTTTTACATTTTTACCACAGATAGTTTTTGAGATTAGGCATAAAGGAGTAATGCTTAAAGCCTTTTATAATTTCATTTTTAATGAAAAAACTTTTACATTCAACTTTGTTGAAATATTAAGTGGCAGAATTGAAAGATATTATGATCTTTTTGCTTCAAAGATTTGGTCTGGAAATAGCCAATTGTTTTTACCTTTTTTTGTTGTGTTCCTTGTTTTTCTTGTTTTAAGATTTAGGAAATATTGGAAAGACGATAAATTTAAAGTTTTATTTATAACTTTTATATCTCCATTTGTTGGGACATTATTTTTTGTAAGTAACTTAGGAGGGTTTTATGATTATTACTTTACCGCATTCTATTTTGTTTTTATATTGATGTTCTCGTATGTTTTAAATGATATTTTTAATTTGAAAATAGGCAAGGTTGTCACTGTTTTATTTTTTGTAATATTTTTTGTTCAGAATTATAAATCGTTTGAATATTACAAAACCCCATTGAATGATCCTGAAATTATTGCTTTAAAAAATCAGGTTGATTCAATTAATTGGATCAAAAACAGTGCTACAGAAGAATTTAATGTTGATGTCTACGTCCCACCAGTCGTTCCTTATGCATACGACTACTTGTTTAAGTGGCAGGAACTTGGTCGATCAGATAGCAACACAAAGCTTCTTTACACTCTTTATGAAGTAGACCCTCCACACCCTGAACGTTTAGATGCATGGCTTAAAAGACAAAAAGGAATTGGAACTGTTGTTGAAGAGAAAAACTTCGGTGGAATTGTGATACAAAAAAGATATAGAATAGTAGAATAATGAAACCATACCTAAGCATAGTTATACCTGCATATAATGAAGAAAAGAACCTCAAGAAGGGTGTATTGGATATGGTCAATGACTATCTAAAAAAGCAAAAATATACTTGGGAAGTTTTAGTTGTTGATGATGGTAGTAAAGACAATACAACCAAGATTGTTTATGAATTTACAAAGAAAAACAAAAACTTTAAGTTGTTCAAAGAGCCTCATAGAGGCAAAGGGGGTACTGTAATTGCAGGAATGTTGAAAGCTAGTGGTGATATTGTTGTGTTTGATGATATGGATCAAGCGACTCCAATTTATGAATTAGAAAAAATATTACCAAAATTTAAAGAAGGATATGATATTGCAATTGGATCAAGAAGTGGCAGAAAAGGTGCAAATATCATACGTAAAATAATGGCAGTTGGTTTTATGACTTTAAGAACTTTAATTCTTAGACTTCCTTTTAAAGATACACAATGTGGATTCAAAGGTTTTAAGAAAGAAGCAGTTGCTGTGATATTTAAAAAGATGGAAGTTTTTAATAATAGCCAAGTCGTAAAAGGCAGTGCTGTAACAGCAGGGTTTGATCTAGAACTTCTATATATTGCAAGGAAAATGGGTTACAAAGTGGCAGAAGTTCCAGTTGAATGGGAAGAAAAAGGAGATAGAGGCACTTCTGGAGTAAACCCAATTAAAGATTCTTGGGACGGTTTGAGAGATTTGATTAAAGTTAGGATTAATGCAATCTTAGGGAAATATAAATAAGATTAAAGTGAAAAGGATATTTACAAGCTACAGAGAAATATTGATTGTTTGTGCAATTTTATTATTAGGATTGAGTTTGAGACTCTACAAATTAGAACAAAGAACTTCATTTGACGCGGATCAAGAATGGTTGGCAATAAGGGCCTATGAACTAGTAAAGGGTGACTTTCCACTTTTGGGTCCAGTTACTTCTGTTGGTAATTTTTCAATTGGCCCTGGGTTTATTTATCTTTGGGCTATTGTAGGTGTTTTTACTCAAAACTCGCCTATTTCTGGTGTCTATTTGTCTGTTTTGCTAGGTATGGTGACTCTTGTTGGATTGTATCTGTTTGTTAGATACTTCATCGACCAAAAAATCGCTTATCTATTTTTGTTTTTAACTTCAATATCCTCAATGTTAATTTTTTGGGATCAGTCACCTTGGGCACCATCATTATTTTTTATATCCCAAATAGTTTTGATAACTGGTGCATATCTAGCAACTAAAAACAAAGTTGGATATTTCTTAATTGTTTTGGGAGCTATTATGGGTTTTCAGTCTCACTTTGGTATTGTATTGAGTTTGGTGTCAATATTTTTATATTTTATTTTTGTCAAACCTGTGAAGATTGATTTAAAAACTTTTGTGTGGTCTACCTTGTTGCTAATTTTTGGTTTATCCCCAAATATTATTTATGATCTAACTCATAATTTTAGTAATATTAAAAAAATTATTGATGCCTTTGCAGGAGATGGAGTAAATTACTTTGTCAGTTTAAATAAAATTATAAATGTACTGAATGTAAATACAACATCACTCATATATCCAAGGAATAACAATTTAATTGATAGTGTTATAACAAAAGGACTTTTTGCTTTAGTTCTTGTTAATGGTATAAGTCTTTTAAGAGATAAAAAATTAAATAAATTATCTCTTTTACTTTTGATAACTGGTATTTTTCCAGCTGTTTTGTTTTATTTACAACAAGGCAAGTTTTCTGAATATTATCTTATGATGACTGCGCCTTCACTGCTTTTATTGGTTACTCTTTTGTTAAAAAGAGCTATGGATCACAAAATAATTTTAGCTATCCTTCTATTTGCCTCAATTTATTTAAACTACAGGCAAATTGAATCAAGATATGTTTCTTGGAACCTAAAAGCAAAGTCAGATATAGCCAAAACAATAATTGGTGTTGGAGGAAATGATAATTATGGAATTTCACTTAATTCAAAATTAGGAAACCAATTTGGGTTTAACTATATTTTCAAATATTATGGAATAAAAGGGGATGTCCCGCCGAAAAAGGGTGAGACGAGAATATTCTCAGTCATAATACCTCAAGGTTTTGATGGCATGGTTGGGGTAAAAACATTTGATGGTATAGGACTTCTATGGCAAGGGTTTTAATCTAAATTGTGATAGAATTTATTCATGAATTTTAAAAAGCTACTTCGAGAATGGAAATGGGAGATAATACTATTTTCATTAATTTTTATATTATCTTTAGGTATACGTTTGTATCATTTGACAATCCTTCCTGTATTTGTAGATGAGGCAATCTATGTTAGATGGTCACAAGTAATGTCTACTGAACCAACACTCAGATTTTTACCATTATCTGATGGAAAGCAACCTCTTTATATGTGGATTCTAATGTTTTTGATTAAATTTTTTGAAAATCCACTCTATGCAGGTAGGTTGATATCTGTTGCTACGGGTATGGGCAGTTTAGTAGGAATATTTGCATTAAGTTATTTGATGTTTAAGTCTAAAAAAGTTTCGATTCTAGCATCGTTAATTTATTGTTTGTCACCATTTTCTGTCTTTTTTGACAGAATGGCCTTAGTTGACTCGATGCTTTCCATGTTGGGTATTTGGACTGCTGTGTTTGGATATCTAACAGCAAAATACAAAAGACTTGATCTGGCAATGGTAACTGGTTTTTTCTTGGGATTTATGGCACTTACTAAGTCTCCTGCTATTTTTATTGCAATACTTCTTCCATCGTTTTGGATGATATCTAACTTATCAGGAATATGGGTCCTTGGAGCAACATATTTAATTGCCTTTGGAATGTATAATATTTTAAGATTGGGACCTAACTTTGGTTTATTGTCTTCCAGAACTGCTGACTATGTTTTGCCAATTAGTCATGCGTGGACTAATACCTTTGATCCATTGATACCACATTTAAAAGACTTTGTTGTTTGGTTATCTTCTATTGGACCTGCCGCAATAATTCCATTACTTTTGATAGGTATTTATGTTGGATTTAAAAAACACCTCAAGGAAACAATTGTGTTAGCAATGTGGGTTATTGTTCCTGTAGTTGTACAGGCAGAATTAGGCATAACTTTCACTGCAAGATATGTTTATTTTGCAATTCCATATCTTTTCATTTTATCTGCTCTGGCTTTACTTGCAGAAAATAAATGGCTAAAAATTATAAATTATAGTTTGATCCTGATTTTTGTAGGCCAGAGCTTAATTTTTAGCTATCATCTTTTGAGTAATCCAGAAAAAGCCAATTTGTCTCGTGGTGAGAGGTCGGGATATCTTGAGGAATGGACAGCAGGTCAGGGTATTAAAGAGATTTCAGAATATTTAAAAAATGAAGAATCTAAAAATCCTGGAAAACAAATTATTGTTGGAACAGAAGGTTATTTTGGTACCTTACCTGATGGTTTACAAATTTATGTTAATAAAACACCAAATATTGTGGTTATTGGTGTGGGTGTTATTTTAACTGAAACTCCTTCAAGCCTTAAAGATGCTGTTAAGGCTGGGAACAAAACATATTTGGTTTTTAATAAATCAAGGTTTAGAGCTGATCCAGAAAAGGAAGGTTTAAAATTGATTGCAAAGTATCCCAAGGCCCTTCGTCTAACAGATTCAGACCAGCATGCAAAATATGGTCCACAAGAAGAACTTCTCTTTTTTGAGGTCACAAAATGATACAATTTAGTTTGTGGAAGAAGAAATTGGAATACAAACAATTAAAGAAAGATCTGTTCGTGGTATTGTTGTTTTAACTGGTAGAACATTTTTACTTCAGATAATTGCACTAGTGGCCCAATTGTTTCTATTTGCATATTTAGGAAAATATGAATTTGGTGTTTTTGCAATTGTCTCAGCGATAATTAACTTCTTGGTATATTTTTCTGATATAGGTTTAGCTGCTGCATTAATTCAAAAGAAAGAAAAACCAACAGAAATTGACTTAAGGACCACATTTACAGTCCAACAGGTTTTAGTTTTTGGTGCTGTCATTGTTGTTCTGTTGTTAACGCCATTTTTCAGTCAAAAGTATTCACTAGCTCAGGATGGAAAGATGCTTTTGTATGCACTTTCTGTTTCATTAGTTTTGTCGTCTTTCAAAAGTATCCCTTCAGTTTTGCTTGAAAGAAAATTAGAATTTGTAAAACTAGTTTTTCCGCAAATATTAGAGCAAATTGTCTACAATGTTGTTTTGGTCGTGATGGCAATGAAAGGCTTTGGACTAACAAGCTTTAGCGTCGCAGTTTTAATCAGAGGTTTCGTTGGTCTAGGTGCAATTTATTATTTACAGCCATGGAAACCGGGATTAGCATTTTCGGCAGAGACCTTAAAAGGACTTTTCAAGTTTGGAATTCCATACCAAGTTAATACATTTTTAGCTACTTTGAAAGATGATGGTATGACAATTATTTTAGGGAGTATTATTGGTCCAGTAGGGATTGGTATCTTGTCTTTTGCACAAAAGATTGCAAGATTACCATTAACATTCTTTATGGACACAGTAACACGTGTTACATTTCCAGCTTTTTCAAGATTACAAAATGAAAAGGAACATTTGGAAAGAAGTGTTACCAGATCTATATTTTTTATCTGTCTTCTAGTTTTTCCAAGTTTGATGGGGATAATTATTCTATCTCCAATATTAGTTAGAGTTGTACCAAGATATGAACAGTGGATCCCAGCACTTATACCAATTATATTTGTATCAATTAATTTTGCATTTGCTGCAGCAACAACTCAGTTAACAAATTTACTCAATGCAATTGGAAAGATTAAAATCACATTTTATTTGATGATAATGTGGACTGTTTTATCATGGATTTTTATACCACTTCTTTCAATTAAGTTTGGTGTAGTAGGTGCCGCTGTTGGCTATTCACTTGTCGGATCATCCTCAATTATTGCAATATTTATAGCCAAAAAATATGTTAACTTTTCAATTAGTGATTCAATAATAAAACCATTGATTGGGACAACTGTAATGGGTGTAGTATTACTTTTCGTTCGAAACTTCCTGGATACAAGTATTAACTCTATGCTAATACTTGGTCTAGTTGGTGTACTTGTCTATGGATCTTCAATGATTTCAATGATGGGTGCTTCTTTAATAGATGATGCTAAAAAAAGCTTTAAGCAGATATTTAACAAATAGTTGGCCAATAGCACTAATCCTTTTAGGATCATTGTCATGGTCTATGACCATGGTAAAAAGCGGATTAAGGTACCCGTTTGGAATTGGATTTTGGGGTGCAAATGGCTATGATGGGGTTTGGCACATTGCCCTAATTAATAATCTCTCAAAATTTATTTTTGAAAATCCTGTACTTGCAGGTGAGCAAATCAAAAATTATCACATTGGTTTTGATTTGTTTCTAGCTACTATTCATCGAATAACATCAATACCTGTGAGTGTGCTATATTTTCAAATTTTTCCACCTGTTGCAGCGGTCTTAATTGGTTGGCTTACTTACGTTTTTGTGAATAATTGGACAAAAAATAAAAAGTCAGCACTTTTAGCTACATTTTTTACATATTTTGGTGGTTCAGTGGCTTGGATTATTGGAATGGGTGAATCAACTTTTTGGTCACATCAATCAATGTCTACATTAATAAATCCTCCATATGCACTTTCATTGATATTTATATTGTTAGGATTGGTTTCACTTCAAAAAGATAAATTGCTATTGAGTATTATATCTTTCGGTTTATTAATCCAAATTAAAGCTTATGCAGCAATTTTAATACTGGGAGGATTGTTTGTAGCAAGTATCTATGAATTTTACAAAAATAACTCTTTTGCGTTTGCAAAAGTATTTATGGGTTCATTAGTTATTAATTTAATTCTATTTAGTTTGGTTAAGAATGACAGCCTATCGGTTTTTAGTTTTTATCCATTTTGGTTTCTAGAAACGTTATTTGCTGCTCGTGACAGGTTAAGTTGGCCTAAGATGGCAGAGGCAATGCTATCTTACAAGACACAATCTGTGGTTGTTAAATACTTATTAGCGTATGGCTTGGCTGGATTAATATTTGTTGTTGGAAACTTTTGGACAAGGCTCATCTTCTTAAAAGATATATTCAAAAAGATTGATGGATATAAATTAATGTTTTTATCCATGATTGCGTTTGGATTGTTTATGCCAACTTTTTTTGTTCAAATTGGTACACCGTGGAACACAATTCAATTTTTGTATTATTCATTATTTTTCTCAGGAATCTTAGCAGGTATTACTGTTTCAAATATAAAAAACAATGTATTAATTGTTGTTGTTTTAATTACTTTGCCAACTTCATTAATTGGTATTAAAAGCACTTTTATAACAAATACACCACCTGCAGCAATAACAAATGAGGAGATTGAGAGCCTTAATTTTTTGAGGTCACAAAAGTATGGAACAGTATTGTCATATCCTTTTGATACTGCGGTAAGTTTTACTCAATTGCCAAACAAAATTCCGCTATATAAGTATTCAAACACTGCATATTTACCGGCCTACACAGAAAAAAGTATCTACTTTGAAAGAACCAATGTTGAAATAATGGGTTACGATTGGGAAAACAGGAGAAAGAATGCTTTGATTTTTTTTACAGCTACAGATTTAAATTGGGCAAAAGAATTTTTAGAGAGTAACAATATAAAATATCTTTACTTAGTTAAAGAAATGACGCCACTTCAAGGTGAGTTAATGAAGCTTGGACCAGCTGATTTGGGTTTATCGAAGATTTTTGAGAATAATGTTAGTATAATATACAAATATGGCGAAGATTTCGGCAGTAATTAACACTATAAACGAGGCCAAGAAAATTGGTCGATGTTTAGCTTCACTCAAAGGGTTTGTAAATGAAATAATAGTTGTGGACATGATGTCCACTGATGGAACTCGAGAAATTGCTCAAAAATATGGAGCAAAGGTATTTAAACATAAAAGAGTTGGTTATGTTGAGCCTGCAAGAAATTTTGCTATCTCAAAAGCTAAACATGAGTGGGTAATTATTTTGGATGCTGATGAAGAAATCCAAGAGGGTTTGAAGGCCTATCTTAAAAAAGAAATTAAGGATACAAAGTATGATTATTTTAGGCTGCCAAGAAAAAATATTGTTTTTAACAAATGGATGAAACATTCAGGCTGGTGGCCAGACTATAATATCCGTTTTTTTAAGAAAGCAAACGTATCTTGGGGAAATGAGATTCATTCAATACCTTTAACTGTCGGACAAGGTGCTGATTTGCCAGCAAAAGAAGACTATGCAATCAGACACAGACATTATTCATCAGTTGAAGAATATATAACTAGAATGAATAAATATACAACAATTCAAGCAAAGGAACTTAATAAAAAAGGAATTGAATTCAAATGGAGATTCGTAATAAGTAAGCCAGTCTCAGAATTTTTAAGAAGGTATTTTGCAGAAAGTGGATATAAAGATGGATTGCATGGCTTAACAATTTGTTTACTCCAATCATTATCAGAATTAGTTGTCTATGCAAAGTTGTGGCAGAAACAGAAGTTTAGAAAAGTAAAAATAGACCAAGAAAGTACATATGAAGAATTAAAGAAAGCATCAAGCGAATTTGTCTGGTGGCTCTATGAGTCAAAAATTGTATCTTCATCAAATATATTTACAAAATTATGGCTAAAGACAAAACGAAAGTTTCAATTGTAATTTTAACTTTAAACAACAACAAATTACTTGAAGAAGAATTTAATCTTTTTAAGAAACTAGATACATCTGGTTTAGATATAGAACTTATTGTTGTAAATAATGGATCGGTAGATGCGACAGGCGAACTTCTTAAAAAAACAAATTTTAACAACCTAAAATTTAGTGTAATTTCGAATCCAATTAATCAAGGTTTTGCGAGAGGTAATAATCAAGGAATTGAGCAGGCTGTAAAAAATACTCCTGATTATGTTCTATTGCTAAATGATGATATGGTATTCGATAAAGATTTCTTGAAAAATATTGTTTCTTTTGCAAATAATCATCCAGATTACGGAATAATTTCTCCAAAAATATATTTTGCAAAAGGTCACGAATTTCACAAAAACAGATACAAAGAAAATGAGAAAGGTAAAGTTATTTGGTATGCAGGCGGAACAATTGACTGGGACAATATCTATACTAGTCACGATCGGGTTGACAAGGTTGACAACAAAAATAGAGAAAAGGTAAGAGAAGTAGATGTAGCAAATGGAGCATGTATGTTGATTAGAAATGAGGTCCTTAAAAAAATAGGTGGTTTAGACGAAAACCTATTTTTATATTGGGAAGATGCAGAGTTTAGTGTAAGAGCAAAGATGAACGGATTCAAAGTGGTTTACTATCCTGAAGTTAATTTGTGGCATAAAGTATCAAGTGCTGCCGGTGGATCAGGTAGCCCTTCCAATGATTATTTCTTGATTCGTAATAGGTATTATTTTTCAAATAAGTATTCTAAGAGCTTAAGAACAAAATTTGCAGTTTTTCGTGATACGTCAAAATTAATGATTACAGGAAGACCTTGGCAAAAGTTAGGTGCATTTGATGCTCTAATTGGTAAAATGGGAAGGGGATCTTGGAAAAAATGATATCTGCAATAATAATTTATGGTGGAAATTATGATAAAGATCTTTTTGAAAAATCTAAAAGGTCTGTTAACTGGTGTGATGAATTGATTTTAATTAACGGAACAAAAGGTAGTTTTAATGATTGGAGGAATGAGGGATTAAGAAAAGCAAAAGGTGATTGGATTTTATATCTTGATAGCGATGAAGAAATAACAAAAGAATTAGAAATTGAAATATTAAGCCAAACAAAGGATGTTGACCAAGAATTTGAGTATTTTGCAATTCCAAGAAGAAATTACATTTTTAATAAAGAGTTCAAATATTCAGGACAATATCCAGATTATCAAAAACGACTTTTTTTGAAGAAAAGTCTAAAAAAATGGACAGGCGTAGTTCATGAAGAGCCACAAATAGAAGGCAAAATCGGGCATCTTAATAATCCTATGCTACATCACAAGAATATGACTCTTTCAGAAATGGTAGACAAAACAAACAAGTGGTCTGAAATTGAAGCAAAATTAATGTTTGATGCCAACCATCCACCAATGAATTTTTTTAGATTTGCATCTGCTGGTTTCCGAGAGTTTGTAAAAAGGTTTATAAAAGAGAAAGCATTTCTTGATGGCAAAGAGGGTGTGATATATGGAATATATCAAATTTATAGTAAACTAATTTCCTATTCCAAACTTTGGGAGATGCAATTACAAAATAAAAATAAATGAAAGCTGCAATTTACAATCCATATCTAGATACTTTAGGAGGCGGAGAAAGATATACTTTATCTTTTGCAAAAGTTTTATCAGAAGAGGGCTATGATGTTGATATTGAATGGAATGATGGCGGTATAAAAGATAAATTATCAAAAAGGTTTGGATTAAAACTGTCAGAAAATATAAAAATTGTTGATTCAGTTAATCGAGGCGAAAATTATGATTTGATCTTTTGGGTGACCGATGGAAGCATACCAACATTAAGGGCAAGAAAAAACTATATTCATTTCCAAGTGCCTTTCCACGATGTTAATGGATCCTCGCTTTTAAATAAGATGAAGATGTTTAGAGTTGATAAAGTTATTTGTAATTCATTGTTTACTAAAACAGTCGTTGATGAAGAATACGGTTTTGAATCAGTAGTTTTATACCCACCTATAGATGTTGAATCGTTTAAACCTAGAAGAAAAATAAATCAAATTTGTTATGTCGCTCGATTTTCAAATTTAACTCAAAACAAAGGACATGAAATTTTAATTGACCAATTTAAGAAGTTGGTTAAATTAAAAAAATTCAAAGACTGGAAATTGGTTTTAGCAGGAGGGGTTGAAGTGGGTGCTGATGAGTATCTAAAACATCTAAAAAAGATTAGTAGAGATATTAATATAGAATTTGTTGAAAGCCCATCTTTTGAAATGATTAAGAATATCTTTGGACAAAGCAAAATATTTTGGTCGGGTTCTGGTTTTGAAGTCGATGAGAAAAACAATCCAGAAAAAACTGAACATTTTGGTATGACATTGGTCGAGTCTATGTCAGCAGGTTGTGTTCCAATTGCCTATTCAGCAGGAGGACACAAAGAAATTGTTGAAAATGGAGTTAATGGATATTTATGGTTAGAAAAAAAAGATTTAATTGAATTGACTGAAAAGATAATTAATACACCAAGATTGTCAGCAAGTTTATCTAAAAAAGCAATTGAAACATCTAAGAGGTTTGGATATGAGGTATTCAAAAAAACAGTACTTCAAATAATTAAATAATCTTATAAAAAATCCAAACCTAGTTTGGGGTTTGTCCACATAATGACTGAGTGGTAAAATACAAAAATATGATTGATACAAAGAAAATTGGTGAAGACTTACATGATCATGTTCCAGCAAACTGGTATTTTGAAAGTTTGAAAAAAGATTCACTTCAAAAGATATGGCACAATACTCGTTTTAGAGAAGTTAGAAAAGTGGCAACTCCTGCAGAATCTGTATTAGATGTTGGCTGTGCAGATGGCGTGTTTTCTAATGTAATATTTAAAAGTGTAAAACCAAAAAAATTTGTAGGTTTAGATGTTGTTAAGACTTCAATTGCATGGGCTAAAAAACATTGGGTAAAGAATAAAAAAATGAAATTCATTGTAGGTGATGCACATAACTTGCAATTTAAAGATGAATCGTTTGAAGCAATTTTTTGTTTAGAAGCATTGGAGCATGTCGCAGATCCTGTCAAAGTATTTAAAGAATTTAAAAGAGTCATGAAAAAGGGTGGGTATGGTGTATTTTTAGTTCCATCCGACAATGATTTGTTTAAAATTGTTTGGTGGTTATGGTTACATTTTTATCCAAGAGGTTGGGTCTGGAGAGAAACACATATACAAACATATAGAAATAACTATTTAGTAACTGCAGTTAAAAAAGCAGGCTTCAAGGTAGAAGTAGATAAAAAATTTAATCTTGGGATGCTACACTTAGTAAAGGTGAGAAAATCCTAAAGATTTAATTTGAAATATGAAAGTATCAATTATAGTTCCAAACTACAATGGACGAGAGTTATTGGAGAAAAATATACCTCATGTTTTAAAGGCTAAGGATAATCCAAAAAATGAAATTAAAGAAGTTGTTGTTGTTGATGATGGTTCTATTGATGATAGCTTATCAGTTTTAAACCAATTCAAAGGTCAAATAAAAGTCATCAAACACACAAAAAATAGAGGCTTCTCTTCTGCTGTTAATACTGGCGTTAGATCCTCTTCTGGAGACTTAATAGTTTTGTTAAATAGTGATGTTGTTCCAAGCGAGAATTTTTTAGAAAGTGTCTTGTCAATTTTTGACGATCAAAAAATATTTTCAGTTTCATTCCATGAAAAAGGATATGGCTTTGCAAAAGGTTCATTTG
The DNA here is from genome assembly GCA_049301455.1 of Microgenomates group bacterium. Taxonomy (GTDB): domain Bacteria; phylum Patescibacteriota; class Microgenomatia; order UBA8517; family UBA8517; genus JAUYMM01. The sequence continues at coordinate 32,055 of JBAQKY010000032.1, read as the reverse complement.
AAGATGGCTATATCAAGTTGGCCATGGGTAAAGAGTCAAAGAAAATTGAAAATAGTTTCTATGTTAGTGGTGGAAGTGGGGCATTTAGAAAATCAATCTGGAAGGATCTAGGAGGACTAGATGAAAATCTTCTTTCACCTTACTATTGGGAGGATGTAGATCTCTGTTTTAGAGCAAGCAAGAGAGGCTACCAAAATTTGTGGACACCAGAATCAAATGTTACTCATGTCCATGAATCAACAATATCAAAATTACCAAGAAAGAATGTCGACAAGATAAGAGAAAGAAATCAACTTTTGGTTATATGGAAAAACATACATAGTACAAATCTGATTAAAAAGCATATCAAGGCAGTTACGACAAGAGCAATTAAGCACCCAGGTTATTTTACAGTTATATTTGCAGCACTTTTAAGATTAAGTGCAGTTTTGAAGGCAAGAAAAAAAGAGATAAAGGAATGCGTAGTCGGAGATGAAGCTGTCTTTCAAAAATATCAGTAATAATATGAAACTGTCTGTAATAATTGGTAATTATAATACCCCCAAGTTAACCGTTGCCTGTGTTGATTCAATTTTTAAATATAGACCAAAATATAGTTTTGAAGTCATTGTTGTTGATGATGCTTCAACGGATAATTCCTTTTCAGTTTTAAAAGAATTAGAAAAAAAGTATAAACAATTAAAAGTTTTACAAAATATTAAAAATAGTGGCTTTGTTAGAACAAACAATAGAGGGATTCATAAATCAAAAGGGGATTATAAACTATTACTTAACAGTGATACATTAGTGCATGAAGGTACAATTGATAGTTTAATTTCATTTGCAGAAAGAACAACAGATGCTGGAGTTGTGGGTTCAAAGTTATTAAATAAAGATGGCACAACACAAAAATCTGTATACAATTTTCCAACTATTTTAAATGTAATAGGCTATGATAAATTTGCTCCGGTTACAAGTGAACCCCAAGTAGTTGATGCTGTTGTTGGGGCATCATTTTTAATTACACCAAAAGCGTACAAACTAATTGGAGGTTTAAATCAAAAATACATTTCATATTTTGAGGACCTTGACTTTTGTAGAGAAGTTAAAAGAAAAGGTTTAAAAGTTTATTATCTTCCTGATTCAGTTGTTACTCATTACCATGGAGAGTCATTTAAACAACTAGCTAGTTCTGATAATCAATGGAAGAAGCTAATTCCAAGCAGTATTGCATATCATGGAACGCTCAAACATTATTTGTTATTTACAATTAGCTGGATATATCAAAAAGTTCGATTTATATTAAAATAGATATATAAATTTATGCAATTAAAAATTGTAGTCTTTGTACCTAAAACGCACACCGATATTGTTAGGCAAGCAATGGGTGATGCTGGAGCAGGAAGAATTGGTAATTACTCACACTGTAGTTATTCTTCTGATGGAATTGGACGATACAAACCAACAGATGGAGCAAAACCATTTATAGGGGAAGTTGGTAAATTTGAGGAAGTTATTGAAGAAAGAATTGAGTGTATTTGTGACAAAGAAAAAGCAAAGGAAGTAATATCTGCCATGAGGAAAGTCCACCCATATGAAGAAGTTGCCTTTGATATCTATCCGCTGATATCTGAGTCTGATTTGTAATGAATGACTTCGTAGTAAACAATTTAGTCATAACATAGTAGAATGTAGATATGGGTTTTTTGTCTAAATTATTCAAAAATAGGCTCTTCTGGTATGTTTTAGTTGTTATTTTCACAATTCCCACAGTTTGGAACCTGCTCAGACCTGGATTTTTTCCAATGCAGGATGATTTGCAAGCGTTTCGTGTGCAGCAGATGGACAAATGTTTAGACGATGGTCAGATTCCATGCCGTTGGGTTCCAGATGCAGGATATGGATATGGCTATCCCCAGTTTAACTATTATCCGCCATTTCCATATTATGTAGGGGCTGTTTTGCATAGAATTGGTTTTCAATATATTGATAGCGTAAAAATATTATTTGTTGTAGGTTATGTTTTGTCTGCAGTTACAATGTTTTTGCTGGTTAGCACACTTACTAATAACTGGGCAGGTCTTATATCTGCTTTATTGTATAGTTACATTCCATACAAAGCGGTTGAAGTCTATGTTAGAGGTGCATTGAGTGAATTTTGGGCTCAAATTTTCTTTCCGTTAATCTTTTATCTTTTATATAAATTAATTAAAACTGGAAAATCTGTATTTTTATTATTGTTAGGAGTGTCAATTGGTCTTCTTGCAACTACTCACACACTTATGACCTTGATATTTGCGCCAGTTGCTGTTGTTTGGGCACTCTACTGGTTAACGAATAATAAATGGAATAACTTAATGAAAGTTGTTTGGTCAGGGCTTATTGGCTTTGGGCTTTCAGCATACTTTTTGTTACCAGTAATGTTTGAAAGACAGTTTGTGCATATTGAAAGTATGTTATCTGGTTACTTTGATTACAGGGCGCATTTTGTAAGTTTAAACAAACTTTTTATATCTACAGAATGGGGCTATGGGTCTTCTGGATTCCCAGACGAGAAATTGAATTTATCATTAGGAATTGTTCAATGGGTGATTGGAATTTTGACAATACTGTTTGCAATATATAATTTCAAAAAAGAAAAAATTAATTCTAAATTAATTCTTCTTCTTTCTGGGATGACTTTATTTAGCATCTTCATGATGCATATGAAATCTAGTTTCATATGGGCTAAATTACCATTCCTTTGGTACATGCAGTTTCCATGGAGATTTTTAGCCCTTAGTATCTTTTTATTGTGTTTGCTTGCAGGATATTTGATATATCAGTCAGGAAAGTACAAATACGTATTGGGAATAGTATCTATCGTAATTGCATTTTATTTAAGCATTTCTTTCTTTGTTCCAAAAGATTGGTTAAATATTACTGATAAAGACAAGTTTTCTGGGGTTAGTTGGCAAAAACAAATGACTATTAGTATTTTTGATTATCTACCAATTTATGCAACCCTTCCACCTATTAATGAAGCCCCAGCAACCCCTGAAATAATGGATGGAAAGGCTGAATTTATAGAATATAAAAAAGGTAGTGATTTTCAATATGGAACAGTTAAAGTATTAGAAGATGCTTCAATTAGACTTCCACTTTTTGACTTTCCAGGAATGATGGTTAAAGTTAATGGAGAAAAAGTTGAACATTACAATAATGATTGTAGGGGTACAGATTTCTGTTACGGGCTAATTTCCCTGAAATTATCCGCAGGAGAGTATAAAATTGAGGTAGAATTAACAGACACACCAGTTAGAAAGATTGGTAACTTTCTAACCCTATTATCTTTGTGTATATTGTTAATATTGATAATAAAATCAAAACAAATTTTAAAATGAAAAAGTATCAACCAGAAATAGATAGACTTAAAAAAGTTCATCAAAGTGTCAAGGAATTAATTGATAGATACCCCACCGAAAGGAGAGAGTCAGTTATCTTTGATAAATGGTCATTAAAAGATGTAGTTGCACATCTTTCTGTGTGGTTGGAGGATGATGTCAACGCATTAAATAATCACATGGAAGGGAAAGAAAGTTATTGGTGGCCTGATGTAGACGAGTTTAATGAAAAGGGTGTTAATGCAAGAAAAGAATTGAGCTGGGATGAAGTGTATATGGAATTTACTACTTTAATAGGTAAATTGCATGAAGCATATGAAAAAATGCCAGATGATTTATTTGAAAAAAAGATGTGGGGTAAACACAATGGAACACCCCTGAGATCGATCAATGTTGATATCGAACATTGGGAGGGGGAGCATATTCCTTCATTAGAGAGTAATCTAAAATAAAATGAAGAAGTTTTTAAACAAAAATTGGATAGTTATTGCAATATTTATATTGGGACTTTCTGTAGCGTGGCCATTGTTTAAAAGTGGTTATTTTTCCCATCAAGACGATTTGCAAGTAATTAGGTTGGTAGAGATGAGAAAATGTTTTGCAGATCTACAAATTCCTTGCCGTTGGGTTCCTGATATGGGTTGGGCAAATGGGTTCCCATTATTTAATTTCTACGGCGTCTCGACGTATTATCTTGGGGTAATAATTAGCTATTTAACTGGATATTTAATAGCTTCTAAAATATTATTTTTCTTAGGTCTGACTGCTGGAAGTTTTGGATTATATCTTTTAGTTAAAGAACTCTGGGGTAAGTATGCTGGTTTAACAGCGGCTGTTTTATACATGTTTGCACCCTACAAAGCTTTGGATATCTATGTTCGTGGTGCACTAGCTGAAAGTATGGCCTTAACTCTAATTCCATTTGTATTATATTTTGCATACAAGAAAAATTACAAATTATTTACCATATTTTTATTTATATTTCTAATCACTCACAATATAATGACGATTGTATTTCTTCCTATTGTTGCACTTTGGATTGGGTATTTATTGTTTTCTGACAAGTTCACAAATTTGAAACCGTTTTTAATTTCAACTGCTATTGCCTTTGGTTTATCATCCTTTTTTGTACTCCCTGCTTTTTTGGAAAAAGATCTAGTTCAAACTGAGAGTTTGACTAGATTTGAATTGGACTATAGAGCTAACTTTGTTAGTGTAAAACAACTATTTCTTGATAGGGTTTGGGGATATGGAACATCAATTCCAGGGCCAGAAGGTGGTATGAATTTTTCAATTGGATGGCCACATTGGTTTTTAGTTTTAGCTGCTGTTGGTTGTCTTTTGTTTTCAAAAAAGAACAAATCAACATTATTAGTTGCTGGTCTTATTCTATTGTTTTTATTATCAATATTAATGACACACAACAAATCAACCTTTATCTGGGAGACTTTTAGTATCTTAACTTTTTTCCAGTTTCCATGGAGATTTCTATCGCTATCAATACTAACTGCTTCAATTATCGGAGGATTTGTTTTGTCAGTATTTGAGGAGAGATTACAAAAGTATGTTGCAGCCATTTTAATACTTATAATAGTTGTTTTAAATATAAATTACTTTAAACCTAGGGAGCTAATAAATGTTACAGAAGAACAAAAATTGTCAGGTGAAATGTGGGAAATTCAAAGAAAAGGAGCAGTCCTTGATTACCTACCAAAAACAGCGCTTGAGCCAAGAGAGGGTGCACCAAAAGAACCCCTAATTACTTCTGGTGATGCATTAATTTCAAATTTTGTTAGTAAATCTAATAAATTTAAGTTTGATGTTGAAGTTAAAGAAAATTCAACAATTCATGTTCCTATTTATTATTTTCCAAACTGGAAAGTTAAGGTTAACGGAAAAGATCATCCAATTAGTTTTGATAACTACTTAGGTAGAATCTCAATAGACCTTGAAGTAGGTAATTATGAGGTCGAGGGTAGATTTAAGAATACTCCAATTAGGAATGTTGCTAATACAATATCGCTTATTAGTTTATTATGTTTTGGAATTTATATATGGAAAAAATATTAATTTTAGCTTATCCTGGTTCAGGTAAAACCTATCTTGCAGATAACTATCGTAATGTTAGTGATTTTGAGTTTCAACATTACAGATATGATTATGGTGAATATAAGGGTTTACCACTCGAACAACTAAAGGGGAGAACTGAAATTAGAACAGATAATTCCGAATGGCCAAATAACTTTTTTGTTGCGCTAGAGAACGAACTTAAAAAGGGACTGATTGTTTTAGTTCCTTTTGCTACTTCGTTACTCGAAATATTAAACTATTTAGAAAAAACTCATGATGTAAGAGTCATTTTCGCCATTCAAAGTAAAAATTTATTTGAACAATTGGCTGAAAGTTTCAGGGCACGAGGAAACAGCGAAGAATTTATTGAAAGAAGAAGGAACGATTTTCAGAAATGCCATGAAATCATCTACAATTCCAGATTTGAGAAAGTCTATATTGGTGAGAATGAATTTTTGCATGATGCACTCGCAAAAATTGGAATCAAATTTGAAAAAGGTAGAGGCTACAAAAATTATATCTAGTTTAGAAATGTAATTTATATATGAACAAAATTAGGGATATTGTCGATAGATATATAACGATTATCATAGTGGTAATTTCAATTCCTGCTGTCAGATATTTATTTGTTCAGGGGTATTTTGGAGTGTCTGACGATCTTCATATTGGCTGGCTTTTTGAGATGGATAGAGCAGTTAGAAGCTTGCAGTTTCCGCCTCGTTTTGTCCCAGATTTATCGTTCGGTTTTGGATATCCACTTTTTTCTTTTGTTTACCCATTACCGTTTTATATTGCCGAGGCGTTTCACTTAATTGGGTTTAGCCTTGTTAACAGTATTAAATTAGTATTCGGTTTATCAATACCTATATCAATGTATTTAATGTATAAACTTTTACGTTATTTTGTACCTGAAGATTTTTCATTGGCAGGTGCGGTTTTGTATGTTTATGCACCATATAGGGCTTTAGAAATGTTTGTTAGGGGTACGATTGGTGAGATTGTCGCCTTTGTCTTCTTTCCTTTAATTATTCTTTCTTTTTTGAAACTGACTAGTGGTGAAAGAAGTTTGAAATGGGTTGGCATATCAGGATTATCAGTCGCAGGACTTATTTTGTCACACAATATTATGGCCTACATGTTCATGCCTTTTTTATTGCTACTAGTTATTGCACGAATAATTTGGATTGCAGCTGACAAAAAGCAGGTAATTATAAATTGTTTAAAATCTTTATCTCTTGGATTATTATCCTCAATTTATTTTTGGTTCCCAGCAATTTTTGAAAGTAGATTAATGAAATATGACACAGTTTTTAATTTTTATGATCATTATCCTGCTCTAAAGCAGTTCGTAACTCCATATTGGGGTTATGGTGCTTCTGTTCCTGGAAATTACGACACCATGTCATTTTATATGGGGATGACTGGCCTTGTTGTCGTGTTGCTGGGTTCACTACTGTTTGTAATTAAACGTAAAAAATTTACTAAAGAAGAAAGTGTATTTATTGGTTGGTCAATTGCAGTTGTATTAATTAGCATCTTCATGATGAATTTTAGATCTGCTTGGTTTTGGAGAAATTTGCCACTTTTGCCATATTTTCAATTTCCATGGAGATTTTTGGCAATGATTACTTTATTTAGCCCGTTTTTCATAATAGTATTCCATAAATTGTCAGGTTTTAAATTGTTTAAATTTATTCCATTCATTGTCATCTTCGCAAGCATCTACTTAAATTTTGATTATTTTAAAACTAGTGAATATCTTGGGCGCATGGATGATTACTATGTTAATAGATATATCCCTTATCCTGCTGCAAGTTCTGAATATTTAAAAACATCTGAAGAGTATTTAAGGTTACCAAAAGCGACAGAGGCTAGGCCTAATAAAAATTACCCTAGAGCCTATTCTATGGTTGATGGAGTAAATCTGGAAATTAAAGAAACAAGTTCCTTAGATGCAATTATCACTACCGAAAGTTCAAATGAGTTTGAATTAAGTTACAGTAAATATAATTATACAGGTTGGAAAGCAATGATTGATGGTAAAAAAGTTGAAATATATTCAGGTAAACCATATGGCCAGATTGCATTTTTAGTACCTAGCGGTAAACATCTAGTAGAAGTAAAATATGGTGAGTCATCAATGAGACTTGTTTTTAATTTGATCTCTATGGTTTCGTTGGGTACAGCAATATATTTGATAATTAAGAAGAAATAACAACAAATTATTAAGTTATGAAAAAAATTATAACAACTATTCTAGCAATTGGAATTATTTTAAGAATATTTCTAGCTAGCACGACATATCATTCAGATACTGCACCATTTGACTTTGCAGGTAAGGTTATTGGTAGTGGTAACGTAACAAATTTCTATGATTATCTTTGGGATTTGCCTGAAGATCATCCATATTTAAAGATTTATCCAAGGAACCTTTTTAACTATCCACCTTTGCCATACTTTTTCTTAGGCGGAGCATCTTTGCTTACCACTTGGATGGTTGATCCTGTAATTCACAACGATTTTATTCTTAATTTTGAATCTACACTAGGAAATATTCAACTAAATTTTTTACTCTTACTACTAAAGCTACCTTATTTCTTTTTTGATATAGCCATAGCCTATTTATTAATGGTACTTTTTAAAGAGAAAAAAGAAAAATTATGGATATTTGGTTTGTGGATCTTTAATCCTGTAAATTTATATGCCACATATATGGTTGGACAGTTTGATATTATTCCAACATTTCTTGCAGTTCTTGCATTAGTATTGGTCTTTAAAAATAAAGACAGAATTGATAGTTATAATATGATTCCCAGTGCAGTTTTGTTAGGCTTAGGTGCTTCTTTTAAAATATTTCCACTTCTTTTGATAGTTCCATTAGCATTTATTAAAAAGGATTGGTGGGGGAGAATAGTAATCTTAGTAACTGCAGGTGTTACGTATTTAATTACTGCATTTCCATTTATATTGTCAGCAGGTTTTAGAAGAACCGCCCTGCTTGCAAGCCAAACTACTAAAAGTTTTTATGCACAGATACCAGTTTCAGGTGGGGAATCAATAATTTTGTTTTTGGCTGCTGTAGTTTTTTGCTACATAGTATTTTTGTACGCTAAAAACGCAACAGATTCATTATGGAAAAGCTTTTTCATAATGCTTTTGGTCTTTTTCATCTTCACTCATTATCATCCACAGTGGTTACTTTGGATTATGCCGTATTTCATGATTGATTTGGTTGCTTCAAAGTTTAAACATTGGCCCCTATTTTTAGGAGTAATGATTAGCTTTGTTGCGTTGGTTACATTTTTTGATCCAGGATTGACTGTGTGGCTGTTCGCACCAATTAACCCTAGTTTGTATGGAGAAGTTGGAATTTGGCAACAATTGGGTTTAAATATTGATATAAATATGGCAAGAAGTATTTTCCATACACTTTTTGTTGGAATTGCTGCATACTATATCTATTACTATTTTCCAAAAGTAAAGGATAATGAACAAAAATAAATTTATACTACCTACAGGTGTGCTAGTTTTGGCATTAGTTTTACGTTTGTTAGTTTCAACACTTTTATTTCATCCAGATATCAAAACGTTTAATTTTCAATCATCATTCCTACAAAATGGTGTGACTGATATTTATACATATTTAGTTAACAATAAAGCAACGCTCCCACTAAAGGAGGAGTTCGTCTATTTTCCACTAACTTACTTTACATTAGGAGGTTACCAAGCTGTGATTTCAACTATCCTAGGGCCTGACTTTGGCAATTGGCTAAAAGACGCTGACACAAATTCAATAGTGAACAACCCAAAGGTATTTATTTATCTTTTGTTTTTAAAACTACCTTTACTTATTATGGATTTTGCAATTGGATATCTTTTAATAAAACTTATTAATGATGAGAAGAAGAAAGAAGACGTTTTAACACTTTGGTTGTTTAATCCATTCACCGTTATTCTAATCTATGCTTTTTCAAACATAGATTTGTATGCAGTTCTTTTGACAGTAATTGCCTTCTTGTATATAAAACAAGAAAAGCTTTTGAAAGCCTCAATTTTTATCGGTCTAGCTGCATCCTTTAAATTGTATCCAATTCTTTTTGTTCCATTCTTGTTTTTAAAAGCCAAGAATCTAAAGGATCAAATACTATCGATTGTTATCCCAGTAGTAATACTTATTGGAGTTGTTGTTCCTTTTTGGTCAACCGCTTTTGTTCAGTCTGCACTTATATCTGGGTTATCAACTAGAATTTTTAGTCCAGGATTCACAATTGGTTTTGGTGAATCAGTTATAGTTGGTTTGTTTTTAATGTCGGCCATGTTTTTTGGTGGTATGTTGTTTGGCAAAAAAATAAACCTGTTTAGTTATTTTGTTTCGCTACTTTTAATAATTTTCTCATTTTCTCATTTCCATATCTCATGGCTACTTTGGATTGCGCCATTTTTGGTAATAACTGCAATTAATAAACCAGAACTTAAGTGGCCAATATTTTTCTGGGCAACGTTTGCAGTATCAATACCACTGTTTTATGGTGACAGATCAATGACACTTTCACTATTTAAAATATATACAAGCTGGTATGATCTTTTGCCAATTCCTTTTACTGTGGTTGAAAAGTTTTATGATCCATTTAATTTTCAAAGCATTATGCACTCAGCACTTGCCGGATTGTCTGTTGTTCTTTCGTATGCAATGATTAAAGGAGATAATAAGAATGAATAATAACAACAAATTAATAATTAAATTTACAACTTTCGTAATTTTATTTGTTCTGTTTGTATTTCCTGCGATGTTGGCAATGCTTATTAAAATGATTCCAGCAAATGATCAACCGGGGTATGGCCAAATGGGTAGAGTGTCTGTTTATGGAGACAGAACTTTTACACAATATTTTGTATCAAAAATGAATAATTTAACTTCTGTTGCTACAACAATTAAAAATCCAAACCTTCGTAATACAAGGGAGATCAATTTTAATCTATATGATATGGACAGTAAATTGATAAGATCAGTGCTTTTGAATGGCTTTAATATTGGTGACGGTGATTTTGTAAAAATAATCTTCGAACCAATCCCAGATTCATTGCAGAAAAAATATTATTTTAATTTGTCATCTCCATCTGCTGGTGAAGAAGAAATAATAGAAATATTTTTAACAGAGCCAACAAATGAAATATTGGAGTATACATATGATGGCGAAACAAAAGCAGGTGGTGCACCAATTGTTACATTCCACAAACCAAATAGTAGATTAGAAACAGTGAAGTCGATTTATTCTAATTTGATTTCCAAACTTCTACACTAGAGTTTTCGTAAAATTTGGTCAAACCAATTTCATTCATGTTAACTAATGGTTTTACATCTTTAGGAAAATAGACAAGATCTGACTCTGAGGATAATATGGCATTTTTAACTTTGATCGTGTCTTTTTCAACAAATACAGTTTCTTTTAATTTCAATCTAGGTTTGTAGTTATAGCCCATGATATCTACTTGCTCATAGTCATCAAAATAAGTTCTACGAGCAGAAAATGCAGAAACATATGAAGTATCAAACCAGTCCCAAACATTTGGGGTTATCTGTTTTTGATCTAAATACTGGTTATATGGCGGAGTTAAAATTGTTGTATTTTCATCAGTATTTTCCTTAATAAATTTTAGTGCTTCTAACTCTTGAGAACTAATTTTTGCAAATGCTGGTCTGCTGTAAAATTCCCGTAGCAACCCTACTTGTGTTGGAATCATTAAAATAAAAATAACAGGAATAACGAATTTAAATTTTGCAGTTATCTTAGATGCTCTTATTCCAGCAAGTATTCCAAAAAGTAATATAAAATATTGCAAGAATTGAGCAGTGTTGCTTGCAACACCTTTTTGTAAGAAAAGAAGTGGAAGAACTAGAGAGAGAATAATCGAGATTTTAAAAATTGCATTTGATTTCAAATATTCCCATAATCCTAAAAATCTCATACCCAAATTACCAAAGAAGAATATTATAAATCCCCATCCCTCAAGCCAAATTACACGTTTCCAATTACTTTCATAAATGTATGTTTGGCGTCTTAATTCCCAATCTAATAAATTTAATCTCGATGGTTCGACAATCATTGTTCTGATATACCACCAAGGTTCCCAGATTAAAAACGATCCAGAATTTGACGAGTTTGGTAGATAAAGAGCTAGTGCCATAATCCCGCTTAATAATGAAAGTGAAAATAGTCTAAAGTCCTTCTTAAATACCAGATTCCAAGTTCCAATAGCTGAAAGTGTCAAAAGTAGAATAACTCCAGCATAAATTTTAAATGAGGATATCGTTCCTAGTATTACTAATGAAATTAAAAAATATTTTACTTTAGCCTTGTATTCTTTTTGCTCTAAAAATATCAGGACAAAGTAGATAGAGGCCAAAAATAAAAAGTTGGAAATAATTTGAGGCGGATTTCCGCCTGAGCTTTGTGGTTGTGTTGCCCAGAAGATACTCTCTCCTCCAATAGTTCCACCTTTAAGATATGTAACGATAAAACCAAAACTACCTGCAAAATAAGTAAAAATTGTTGCCCAAAGCGATGAACTGAAATTACTTGTTATTTTTTTAGTTAGGTAAAAGGCTGAAGCTCCAAGGAAAACGGAATAAATAAATGGAAAAATTCTAAAGTATAGGTCTAAATCTGATAATTTTAGATATTTACTGAAAACCATTGGAAGAATATCAGAAAAGAAATGATAGTTTACTAACTTTTCACCTGCAAATATTGGGTTAGTAAATGGATAACCTTTTTTCATCTCTTCCATCAACGCAATGTGCCATGGTCCGTCATGTCCATGTGCACTCCAGAAGACAAGATCTCCGTTTTGATAAATGCCGCTAGGGGATATGACTGCAAGTTGGCCTACAATTCCAAATATAAAAACTACTGCCACTAATAATGTCTGCCAATTTAGACTAATTTTGACGGTTTTGATTAACTTGACTAAGCTTTTAAAGCTTAATATTAATGACAATATGAATAAAGGAATGATTAAATGAGGAATATTTAGTACAATTAAGATATATGAAATCAGGGTGGAGGCAGAAAATACAAAAATTGATCCCATCAACAAAGCTTCCATACTCAAATTATATACTAATTGGAATCCTAATATTAGGATTATTAATTAGAATTTACAAAATAACTTCACTTCCAATGTATGGAGATGAGTTAACTATGGTCTACGATAGTTATAGTGTTCTAAAAACAGGAATGGACCAAACAGGGGAAAGGCTGCCAATAACTTTTAAAATGGGCGCAGGTAGGCCAGCAGGTTATGTTTACGGTAGTATTCCATTTGTTGCACTTTTTGGTCCAACTGAGTGGGGAGTAAGGAGCTTATCACTACTTTCTGGGTTGGGGATAATTATTTTGATGTACTTCTTAGGTAAAAAGTTGTTTGAGTCACAGCCAGATTTGAATGAAAAGGTTGGCTTATGGGCAAGCTTTTTAACTTCGATATCACTTTGGGATATTTACCTTTCTCGAGCAGGATTTGAGGCTCACTTTGCTTTGTTTCTGACACTTTTTGCTGTAGTTATGTTTTTGTATAAAAAATATATTGCAATGGCCTTTATGTTTGGTGTGGCAGCGTTTACTTATCCGACTTTTAAATTAACAATTCCTTTGTTGATGTTTGTGCTAATGATATATCAAGGTTTCTTAAGTGTTTTAAAAAACAAAAAGTTTATTGTAGCTATGGCAATTTTGCTTGTTTTTGCAGGGATATCAGTTAATGAAACATTAAAAGGAACATCTGAAGTTAGATTTGCTAGTTTAAACATTCTCGCTGACTCGAATGTAAAAGAAAGTGTTATCCAGCAAATCAATGAACAGAGGACACTATCAGATTTACCTGAACCATTAAAACCACTAATCTACAATAAACCCTTAAAATATACTCGTATCTTGTTTGAGAGTTATATTGAAAATTTATCACCGAGCTTCTTATTTTTGAGAGGAGATCGAAATCCTAGAACAAATCCTGGTGAATGGGGAATGTTGTATCTAGTTGAAATGGTTTTGCTTTTTGTTGGTTTTTATCATTTAGCTAAAGATGACAAGAGAAAGCTAAAATTAATTGTTGCTTGGATTTTAATCGTACCTTTGGCAACAATGCTTTTAGGTCAAACACATGCACTACGTAATAATTTAATGTTACCTCCCTTACTTTTAATTTCTACATATGCCTTTACTAGGATGGGAAGCAAACTTAAATTTGTATCACTTGTTTTAATTGGGATTCAATTAGTTACAGTATTAATTGCAATTTACTTTTTTGCGCCAAATAAATTTGGATCGTTTTGGTCTGCCGAAGCAAAATTAAAATCTCTTGCTGCAATTGAAGAAAGCAAGTCACTTCGAGTGGTTTTATCTACAAAGATTGACAATATGGAATATGCGTATCCAGTATATGCAAAAATTGATCCTAACTTGGTTATCTCTCAATATGGTAAATTTCCTAAGGTGTATGGGAATGTAATAATTTCAAATGAATATTAAAACAGCAAAAATAGTAATAGTGATGCCAGCATATAATGCTGAAAAGACAGTTAGAGTAACATTTAACGAGATATCACCTAGTTTAAGAAAAAATATTATTTTGGTTGATGATAATAGCAATGATAATACGGTAAAAGTAGCTAGTAAGCTTGGAATTAAAGTGTTTAAACATCCAAATAATTTAGGATATGGTGGAAACCAAAAGACTTGTTATTGGGAGGCATTAAAACTAAAACCAGATGTCGTAGTAATGCTTCACCCTGACTATCAATATGATGCAACTAGAATTGAAGATTTAATAAACCCTATTCTAAAAGGTCAGTTTGATTTTATGTTTGGAAGTAGAATTGCAAATAAGACGGGTGCGCTTCTTGGGGGTATGCCTCCAATTAAGTACTATGTAAATAGGATAGTATGTTTTATCCAGAATATATTATTAGGTGTTAATTTTACCGAACATTTTTCAGGACTCAGAGCTTTTTCTGGAAAACTGCTCAGAAAAGTTCCATTTCAAAGATTCTCAAATGATTTTGTTTTTGATCAAGAGATGACAGTTTCTTCAATATCGTATGGATTTAGGATTGGTGAAATTTCTATTCCTACAAGATATCACCACGAAGCGTCATCAATTAAATATTTGAAGGGTATTAAATTTATATTAGAAGGTTTTTGGACGATTTTGTTTTTTCATTTTAATAGGGTGGGTTTGATAAGAGACAGGAGATTCGCATAATTAAATTTACTTATAATATGAAAAAAACATTCATTTTACTTTTAACATTGTTTTTTGCTTTTTATATGTTGAATGTTATTGAACGCAGTTTTGATAACTATTCTCAAATTGAAATTGGCAACAATTTTTCTAGGCGCGAGTATCTAGGCAATGAGTTGGGAATATTCTATAAAAACAGAGTTGGGCTTTATTATTTTGATAATGTCTATCCAAGGTTAGCCAAAATTAATTCTCTAACTTTTGCGGGTTTAGAGTCCAGAATAATATATGTACCTTTAATAGTTTTTATAATGTACCTAGGATTTAAAAAATACCATGAAAAATATTAATAAACATTTTATTTTTGCAGTAATAATACTTCTTGCCTTTCTAATGCGTTTTTATAAACTCGGTGAAGTTCCAAAAGGTTTTCACCATGATGAAGTGTCTCAAGCATATAACTCATTTTCAATTGTCGAGACTGGCTTAGACAGGTTTGGTGAAAAAAATCCAATTTTGTTCAGATCTTTTGGCTCTTTCCAGCCTCCAATATATACTTATCTAACAACTATACCAATTGCAATTTTTGGTAACACAATGTTTTCTGTCCGTTTTATCTCTGCAATATTTGGAGTTATAACTGTAGCTTTAACCTATTTTTTATCTGGATTAATTGTTAACAAAAAGTATAAGACATATTTGCCACTTATCTTTTCATTAGTTGTTGCTATATCGCCATGGGCTATTCATTTTAGTAGAAGAGCTGTGGAGGCAAATATTGGGCTGACCTTGTTTTTATTATTTCTTTATTTTTTCATTCAGTCTCTAAAAAATGCAAAGAATTTTGTATTTGCACTATTTTTTTTAGGATTATCTACACATGCTTATTATAGCGAACGTCTAATCGCTGTCATTGTTTTGCCTATTTTTATTTTCCAGTTTAGAAAATATTTTATAGAAAATAAAAAGTGGGTGTTGGCTGGATTAGTTGTGTTGGCGTTAACTCTTCTCCCACATCTTGTGACAGTTTTGAGTGGATCGTTTTTTGCTAGATTTGACCAAGTTGGTTCATCAACAGGCAAATTTCTGTCTGACTTTATCAGACATTTATTCGGCTATTTTTCCCCAATGTATTTGTTTAGTGACGCGGGGTTTGGGTTGTCTCGCATCTCACCAAATTTAGGAATGTTCTATGGCTTGTTGGTTTTTCCGTTTTTTGTTGGACTGTACAAAGTGACTAAAATTGTTAATTATAAATATCACATTTTTTTGTTCACTCTGATATTTATAAGTTTGATACCTGCGTCATTGACAGGTGATGACTTTTATCCTCTACGTATACTTGAATTTCTTTGGATAGTATCGTTTGTCATATCTATTGGTGTTTATGAAATAGGAATGTTATTTAAAAACAAGGTAATAAGATTGTTTTTGCTGACAATTTTGATTACATATTCATTACTAATTTTTTATATCTCATATTTTGTTTTGTATCAAAATGAGACTTTAGAACCTTTAAGTACGACGTATATTCAGCTTTCTGAAAAGTTGTCGAATTATAATAACTACAGTATCGTAATTGACTCACCTAGAGACCCCGCAATTGGACTGAGACTCGCTTTTTTTAGATCTGTTGACCCAAGAACTATTCAAGAAATGCTAAGAAGCCAGATTGGTGACTCTTGTAATGTTGTTAAAAATGATTCTACTGAAAATTATAAATTTCAAAATATTGAAACACGATCATTAAATTGGGGTAAAGACAGATGTAGCCCAAATACAATTTTAATTGGGGATATTTTAACTTTTTCTGAACCTCAGATTAAAGAACATAAATTAATAAAGGAGTTTGAAATAAAAGATAATAATATAATTGCATTATATGGATACAGAACTAACCCGGATTCTAATTGTTTGGGTAGATAAAATTATGAAACATATATTACTTCTGATAACTTTAACGTTAACATTTTTAATTTACTCTTTTAAAATTACAGAAGTTCCACCCGGGATCAATGGCGATGAAGTGGGTATTGCTCATAATGCTGCGTTGATGTCAGTAAACTTAACTGATGAGAATAATAATTTTCTACCACTTTTTATTTATGCAAAGACTTCTGATTGGAAGCAGCCTGTAACAATTTATACAACAGCTGCTGTGTTTAAAATATTTGGTATTTCTTTCTTTACACTTAGAGTGACTAGTGTGTTGTTTGTTATTTTGTCTTTAATTATTTTCTACTTTTTATCTTTAAAAATTTTTAATTTTAAATTCTTTTTGGTAGGAACATTAATATTTATCACAACACCAATAATTATGATTCAATCCCACCTTGCGCTAGAAAATATTGCAGTTTTACCATTTATACTGTTTTGGCTTTTGATGTTGGTATCTGAAAAAAAACCTAAGAATGCATTTTTGGCAGGTTTATCATTAGGTATAGGTATTTTTTCATATTTAGGGATGAGGGCTGTTGTTCCTGTCTTATCTTTAATTACGGTGATTTATTTAAGAAACAATTTAAAGCTTGCCTTCAGTTTTTTGATGGGAGTGTTACCTTTTTTTGTACTTTTATATATTGCAAGCTTTTATTATCCTGGGGCTTTTGTTGGGAGTTTTAGTGCATCATCATTCTCATTTTACGATTTCGCCTTACGATATTTAAGTATATTCGACTTGAGCTTCATGTTTTTAAAAGGTGACATTAGTTCTTATCATTCAACAGGTCGCGTAGGAATGTATCTAATCTTCACGCTGCCAATATTTATAGCGGGTATTTGGAAGATATTAAAAGATAAAAAACCAATAGGGCTTTTGGTACTTTTTTCTTACTTTTTAATACCAATACTTTTTGTTTTTGTACCTGACACATATAGGGCAAGTAGATTATTGGCCCAAGTTCCTTTTTTTGTAATTATTTCGTCAATTGGTTTTTTAACGATGCCTAAGATGATAAAAGCGGTGATTATCGTTTTAATATTAATTGGGTATTATTTCTTTGTAAATGATTACTGGTTTAGCTATCCGAATAGAGTAAAAGATATTTTTCCTGTTACAATAAATTACTATGATAATCAATTTGTTAAAAAATAACTTTTGGATATTACTAATACTTATAATCGGTTTTGCCTTAAGAATTATCAATATTACATCTGTCCCACCTTCTCTTAATTGGGATGAGACGTCAATTGGATACAATGCATATTCAATTTTGAAAACTGGGAGAGATGAGTGGGGTGAATTTATGCCTGTTCATTTTAAATCATTTGGTGAATATAAATTGCCAGCACAAATTTATGCTTCCATTCCTGCCATTGCCATTTTTGGTCTTAATGAATTTGGTGTTAGAATTACTCCTGTAGTTTATGGAACACTGACTGTTCTTTTGTTATATTTTTTGGTCCAAGAGTTGTTTAGAAAAAAAGAAATATCGTTAATTTCAGCATTTTTTCTTGCAGTTTCCCCATGGCATATTCAGTTGACACGTGGATCGTTTGAATCGTCTTTCTCGCTGTTTTGGTTTGTGTTGGGGGCCTTATTTTTAGTAAAAGGATTACAAAAACCAAAATGGATTATTGCTTCGATGGTCCCTTTTGTAATATCAGTTTATACATATAATACTGCACGTGTTTTTACCCCAATGTTTTTGTTTGTTTTTTATCTAATTAACGCAAAATATCTAATTAAAAATTTAAAATATGCGCTATTAGGTTTTTTAACTTTTGTAATTTTGGCTCTACCAATTGTGCCTTTTGTTTTATCTGGAGATGCTTCTGCAAGGTATAAGCTTGTAAGTATTACAGATGATAAAGGTTTAATACCAAGAATAGAGGAGAGAAGAAATTTGTCTAAATTACCACCTGTGGTAACCAAATTAATACATAACAGATATACATATAACACTTTTTATTTCGCACAGAATTATATTGCACATTTCACTCCTGACTTCTTGTTTATAAATGGGGCAGGGCATAGGCAGCATCATGTACAAGGGGTAGGAGAATTGTATTGGATACAGGCCCCATTTTTATTGTATGGACTCTATTTATTAATTAAAAGAAAAGACTGGTCATTAAAAGTGTTACTTCCTTGGCTATTTTTGTCATTTGTACCTGTTTCGATGACTAATGATAGTATTCCAAATGCATTACGTACGTTAATTGCAGTTCCTGTTTATCAAATTCTTACTGCAGTCGGTCTATTGGCAATCTGGGAAATGACAAAAAGTAGAGGGCAAAAAACTTCACTTTTAATTATCGTTGTAATTTTGTTTTTAATTAACTTTGGAATTTATCTTAATAACTACTTTATTAAGTATCCAATCAATTATTCAAGAGACTGGCAGTATGGAAATAAACAGGTGGTTGAATATATTAAGAATAATCAAGATAGATATGATCTAATTGTTTTTACTAGACATTACGGAGAACCACACATCTTTACATTGTTTAATTTAAAATATGACCCTGCAAAATATCAGAATTCCAGTAATCTTGAACGTTTTGAAACATTCGATTGGGTAAGAGTTTTGAGATTTGATAAGTATTATTTTCCAGATTTGGGTGATGAGGGAACAATGTACGGGGATATCGTTACACATTATGCTGATAAAAAAATATTGTTTATCGGTAAAAGTGGTGACTTTCCGGCAAATGCAAAGATATTAGAAAGGATAAACTTCTTGGATGGTACAGAAGCTTTTGAGATTACTACAAACTAATATTCTATTAATACTAGTCTGTTTGGTATTTTTAGCAACAAGATTGTATAAAATTGATTCAATACCTGCATCTGTTTATTGGGATGAGGCTTCAATTGGATATAATGCATATTCTGTTTTAACTACTGGTAAAGATGAGTGGGGAGAAACACTACCCCTTCATTTCAGGGCTTTTGGAGAGTTTAAACTTCCTGTCTATGTTTATTCTGTAGTAATATCTGAAGCTGTCCTTGGAGTAAATGCTGTTGCTGTGCGTTTGCCAGCTGTTATTTTTGGTTTACTTTCAATTGTTGGTTTATATTTTTTAGTATTAGAGTTAACAAAACAGAAATCTATTGCAATGCTTAGTTCATTCCTGTTTTCCATTACTCCTTGGTTTTTTATATTTTCTAGAACTGGATATGAGGCAACAGCTGGCCTTTCCTTTTTTATTTGGGCAACTTATTTTTTAAACAGATCAGTTCAGGTAAAAAAATATTTACTTTTTTCTACGATATTTTTCATTGCATCTGCATACAGCTACAATAGTTTTAGAATACTAACCCCAATTGTATTAGGTCTGGGTCTTTTGTATCATTCGTATAAGAAGCAACTTGTAATAGTTTTATTGTCTGGGTTAATGCTTATAATAAGTGCATTTCCACTATATAAATTATACAAACAGGACTCTGGGTTATCACGACTTCAGGCAGTTGGGTCATCTGCTGTAATTAGTAATTATTTTAAAAACTTCTCACCTTCTTATTTATTTATCTCAGGTGACACCAATCTAAGAAGCCAGATTCCAAATCAGTCCCAATTGTATTTAATTGATGCAGTATTTTTAGTTTTAGGAATTATATATATAGTCAGATCAAAGAATCCAAAATTATATTTAATTTTGGGAGTATTATTACTGGCTCCAATTCCTGCAGCAATTACAAAAGAAAATCCACATGCCTTAAGGAGTATTTTGATGTCACCAATGTTATCGATAATTATTGCTTTGGGTATTTTTTATCTTGCAAAGTTACACAGATTTTTAATCTGGTTTGTTATTGGAATTTATGTGATATCTTTTGTAAATTATTATTATGGTTTTGTTACAAATTATAATGAAGTGTCTAAATCAGCATGGCAATATGAATATAAAGAAATTTTTGGAAAACAAAAAGAAGGATGTATAAGTGATGAGTATGCACAGCCATACATCTTTGGTCTTTATTACAACAAGGTAGACCCAAATTATTTTATTTCAACTCGTGTCTTAAATCCTGTAAACGACTGGGGTTTTTCAACAGTTAAATCTTTTGGTAATTATACTTTTGAAAAAATATGTGGAGAAACAAATTAATATACATTGCATTATTTTTAATAGTAATTTTGGCTGGGTTTTTAAGGTTATTCAAACTTGATCAAATACCCGCATCATTAAATTGGGACGAAGTGGCTGCAGGATATAATGCCTATACAATTGCAAATTGGGGTGCTGATGAATATGGCAATAGATTTCCAGTAACATTTGCTTCATTTGGAGATGACAAACATCCAGTACATATTTATTTAACAGCAGTAGTTGTAAAAATATTTGGATTATCAGATTTTAATATCAGATCAACTAGCGCAATAATTGGGGTACTAACAGTCATTGCAATTTTCTTTTTAGCTCGTGAGTTATTTAAAAGTGATTTTGCAGGATTACTTGCCTCACTTTTCTTGGCAGTTTCTCCATACCATATCCATTTTTCTAGGGGACTTTGGGAAAATAACTTTGCTTTGTTTTTCTTGGTTGCGGGATTATCTACATTTTATGTTGGTTTAAGAAACAAAAGTTATTTGTTGCCTTTATCGTTCTTATCCTTTGGATTATCTTTTTTCTCATATCACTCTGCAAAGGTTGTTGTTCCGATTGTTGTGCTCTTAGTCTGTTTAATAAATATAAAATCAATATTACAAAATAAATTAATTTTAATATCTTTAATAATAGTTACACTGTTTTTTGGGATTTTAATAATAAAAGATACAAGAATTTTAGGTTTTGCACGAATGGGGCAGACAAAGTTTTCTGAAGAACAAGTTAATAATGCAGGAGGAAAATTTAATTTAGTATTTGAAAATTATAAAAAACATTTTAATTATCAATACCTATTTGTAAATGGAGATCAAGGTCCAAGAGCCTCAGTTAAAGTTGTTGGTCAGTTTTATAAAATTGATTTTGCATTATTAATTATTGGAATAATTGCACTTTTTTTTCAAAAAAAATGGCAGGCATTATCTGTTATTTTTTTATGGTTACTGTCGTCACCAATTCCTAGTTCTGTGTCATCAATAGAACCAAGTGCAATTAGAGGAATTCTAATGATTGCTCCAATTGTATTATTATCTGCCTTCGGTGCTAATAGTTTGATAATGTTGTTTAAAAATAATATTGTTAAGGCTATCGTTGCTATTACAATAATTACATCTTTAGGTAAAGAAGTAATAAATTATTTAAATTATTATTCAAAAATATACCCTATTAAGGAAGCAATCGAATGGCAATATGGAATGAAAGAAATTGTAGAGTATGCAAAGAGTAACGACAATTTTCAAAAGATGTATGTTGATAATATAAGACAACAGCCATACATATATTTTCTTTATTACCAAAAAGTTGCACTTCCAGAATTATTAAAAACAGTAAAGTACGATCAGTCAAATTCAAAAAGTTTTAACACGGTACTATCATTTGATAGATATCAATTTGGGAGTTGGAATATTATAAATAGTTATCCTAATGAGGGAATTTTATATTCTATAACACCAAGTTACTATACAGGTCTTAGGTTTGCTCCGCAGTTTGATGTAGCAAAACAAATAAAATACCCAAACATGAGTGATGCCTTCTACATTGTTACAGGTCATAGCCAGTAGTGTAAAATATAAACATATGAAATTAAGTGCAGTATTAGCAACTAGGAACGAAGAAGAAAATATTGGAAGGTGTTTGAAATCACTAAAGTCTATAGCTGATGAAATAATTGTTTTTGATGAGTACTCAACCGATAATACTAAAAAAATAGCCGAAGAACTTGGAGCCAAAGTTTACTTAGAACCCCATCATGATATTTTTCATATTACAAAGCAAAAAGCTATAGATATGGCTAAAGGGGAGTGGGTTTTACAAATGGATGCAGATGAAGTAATAACTCCTGAGTTGGCAGATGAGATATCAGAAGTCGTAAATATGACAAATGAAGAAATACTAAAAAGAAAACCTAAATCTGAAAAATTAGAAAGTTTATTTGAAAGACATCAAAAACTAATAGAAGAAAGAGATGGAAAAATAGACAAAGATACTAATGAAGTTGTTGCGTTTTTTATACCACGCAGAAACATGTTTTTAGGTAAGCCGTTAATCCATGCAGGAGTTTACCCAGATCCTGCAATCAGACTTATTAAAAAAGGTAAAGCTTGGCTACCTGCAAAATCTGTTCATGAAATTATGAAGATAGATGGAAAAATTGCATGGCTATACAACGATATGGAACATTATGATTCCCCAACACTAAAAAGATATTTAATGCGATTAAATAGATACACAGATTTACACGCAGATGAATTAAAAACAAAAAAAGTTTCAAAAGGACTAATTGGTTTTGTTGATTATGTTTTCATAAAGCCGACTTTTACATTTTTAAATTTATACATAAGACATAAAGGGTTTTTAGATGGATTAAACGGGTTTTTGTGGAGTTTCTTTTCTGCCCTCCACTTCCCAATTGCATATTTTAAATATGTAACTTCAGGATTAAAATAATACTATGAATTGGGTAATTGCTAGTTTAATTATGTTTTTTTCGTCTGCGTTTTTATATTTGTCTGTTAGAAAATCTTCATTACAGAAATTTCCTACACAGTTTAATAACTTAGCTATGTTTTCTGTTCCGCTTATTATTTATTTGACGATTGGCGTTTCAAGGGGTATTAGCTATTCAATTTCGTTACCTAATTTTATAATAATTATCCTTGCCTCGTTTTTATTTTCATACTTAGGTAATGTAGCATCTTTAAAAAGTATTGAGTTATCACCAAATGCAGGTTATAGCTTGGTTATTTCAAAAAGCTATGTTGTATTAACAACAATTATTTCACTTTTGTTTTTAGGAGGCGAATTAACATTAAGAAAAGGTATTGCAATTTGTTTGATAGTTTTATTTTCAGGTCTTGTAATTATTGATCCAAAAAAGACAAAAAAGGTTTCGTCTAATTTGTGGCTATATTATACAATGTTTGCATTTTTTGCTTGGGGGTTTCTATCACTTACAATTAAATATCTAAGTTTACATGGTGTAAATACATTGGTAATGCTTACATATCTTTATGTATTTGTTACTTTGTTTATTGTATTGGAAGCTTTGAAGTTAAAAGTCAACAAAAGTATATTCATTTCAGGTTGGAAGTATTTCGTATCAATTGGTGTTTTTTCAGCCTTGTTTAATTATTTTAATTTCTACGCAGTTAGTATTTCTCCAAATGTTGGCTATGTTAATGCCATAAATGCTTCAAGTATTTCTTTAGTTTCTATTTTATCTGTCTTGTTGTTTAAAGATGAACTATCTGTTAGAAAACTAATTGGAATATTCGGAGTAACTGGCGGATTATTACTTTTGTTAATTTAGTATGGCTAATAATTATAAATACATTTTATTTGATTGGGATGGCACATTGGCAAAAACTTTGGATGTCTGGCTTTCTTCATACAAAGAAGTTGCTGGTAGTTTGAATATAGATTTGTCTAAATACAGTGATAGGGAAGTTGTAGAAATATTCTTTGGTAAGCAGGGTGAGGGATATAAAAAGTTTGATATTGAAAATATTGATGAAGTGTATGAAAAAGTTAAATCAGTTGTTGATATAAAAGTTCAAAATGTGGATAGCTACGATAATGTAGCTAAAGTGTTGGAAGAACTGAAAAACAGAGGGATCAAAATGGCTTTACATACCACTTCAAATAGAAATTTGTTATATCCTGCCATAAATAACTTAGATTTTGAAAAATATTTTGAAATTATATTGACTAAAGATGACGTTGTAAATCCAAAACCAGATCCTGAAGTGATAGAAAAAGAATTAGAATATCTAGGTGCATTAAAAGAAGAATGCTTAATTGTTGGAGATTCTGATAAAGATATTGTCACTGGTAAAAATTCAGCTGTCGATACATGTCTTTATTATCCAAAAGAAAATGAAAAGTTTTACAGAAAAGAATTTTTAGAGAAAGATAATCCGGATTATGTAATATCAGATTTAAATGACCTGTTAAATCTTGTCGCTTAACGATATACTCTTCAGGTGGGAACTCAAAAGATAGAAATAAATGAAAAGTTTAAGACTGCATTAAACGCGGTTGAAACAGGTAAAAACTTATTCATTACTGGACGCGCTGGAACTGGTAAATCTACGCTTCTTAAGGTCATTAGAGACAATTTAAAACAAAATTATGTTGTTCTGGCTCCAACTGGTGTTGCTGCTGTAAATATTGGAGGGCAGACAATCCATTCTTTTTTTGGCTTTAGACCAGATATCACGATTGATAAAGTAATAAGAAGAAAACACCTAAAAAATCCTGAAGTATATGAAAATCTTGAAGTATTAATAATTGATGAGATATCAATGGTTCGAGCAGATCTTTTAGATTGTGTTAGTTTATTTTTATCAATGCATGGACCTGAAAAAGGTAGAGTTTTTGGAGGGGTACAACTTATATTTATTGGTGATCTTTATCAATTACCTCCAATTGTTACGTATAAAGAGAAAGATATCTTTAGTGAGATGTACGTCAGTCCATATTTCTTTGACGCTAGAGCATTTGGTGAAACTGAATTTAAAATAATTGAGCTAGATAAGATATATAGACAAACTGAAGAAAAGTTTATCAATATTTTAAATGCAGTTAGAAATAAAACAGTAAGTGAGGAACTTCTTGATGAGTTGAACAAAAGGGTTGATTTTAACTTTAAGCCAGATCCTGATGAAGGCTACATAGAACTTGTGACAATTAATGCCAAAGCTCAGGAAATTAACTACAAAAAATTACAAGAATTAGATGGAAAAATGCATTCTTATGAAGGCGAAATCTCTGGAGAGTTTGATGAAAGGTCATATCCTGCTCCACACATTTTAGATTTAAAGGTTGGAGCACAAGTAATGCTTACAAATAATGACCCATATGGCAGGTGGTTTAATGGAACAGTTGGGATTATAGAAAAGATACAAGACAAGAGCGACTCATCTGATATTATTGTAAAACTTGAAAATGGTGAGACACATAATATTGAGTCAAATAAATGGGAGATGTATAAATTTAATTATGACAGATTAAGCCAGAAAATAACCTCAGAGGTTGCAGGTAGCTTTACTCAGTACCCATTAATGCTTTCTTGGGCAGTTACTATCCATAAATCACAAGGAAAAACATTTAATAAGACAATTGTAGATATGGGATCTGGAGCTTTTGCACATGGTCAAACGTATGTTGCACTTTCAAGATGCACTAGTTTGGCTGGTCTTGTTCTTCGTGTTCCAATTGAAAAAAGGCATATTTTATTGGACTATAGAGTAGTTACATTTTTAAATAATTACAATTTTGATGTAGAATGAAGGTATGGATTTGAAAAATAAAATTGCAGTTGTAACTGGGGCAACCGGAGGGATTGGTAGAGAAATAGTTAAGAAACTTGATGAAGAAGGGGCTCAAATTATATTAGTCTCTAAAAATGAAACAGAACTCCAAAATTTATTACAAACTTTAAGAAATAAGATAAGTAAATATTACGTTTGCGATTTCAATAATCAAGAAGAAACCGAAAAAGTGGCTAAAAATATTGCAGACGAATTTAATAAAATTGATTTACTAATTAATTCTGCTGGAATTGGAATATATAAAACTATTGAAGAAATAAGTTTAGATGAATGGAATATGGCATTAAATATAAATCTTAATTCTGTATTTATCATGACAAAAGAGCTCATATCCTCTCTGTCTGGTTCAAAAAAATCAATGGTTATAAATATGGGGTCAGGTTCAGGACTTATCCCAATTGCCTCTAGAAGTTCTTATTGTACCTCCAAATTTGCCTTGAGGGGCCTAACACTTTCACTTGCGGAAGAGTTTAAAAGATTTGAAAACCCGAAGTTTGTATTAATTAATTTAGGAAGTGTTCTAACTGGGTTTGGCCCATTATCCTATGAAGAGAAAGTAAAATTGATGGAATCAGGTAAATATTACATTACTCCAGAGTGGGTAGCTAATCAAATAAGTTCAATTATCTTGAAAGAAAATCCAGAAATAGAATACGACTTTTTGAATCCAGGTTTTAAACCCTGAACAAATCAGTACTTCAAGATGTTTTATGTATTGATGGTATAATTGGGTAATGAAGATCGCTATTGTTAGTGGGACAACAAAATCTGCAGATTCTGTAAGAGGGATTGGTGTACATAATTCAAGTTTGTTTAAAGCATTTAGTAAACTTAGAAATAAAGACTACAAAATTCCAGAAGTGGGCAAGAATGACGATCTTTCAGAGTTTGATGTTGTTCATTTTACTTCTTTCAGACCGTTTTTCATCTCTCTTCCTTTTTTTAAGCCAAAGAATACTAAATTTGTCTTAACAATTCATGATATGCACCCTTTAATTTATCCAAAATATTTTGCTCCCGGTCTAAAAGGTGGAATTAGATTATTGATTAACAATTTTTTAATTTGGAAGAATGTCGATCGAATTATTACTATTTCAGAAACGTCGAAGAAAGATATATGCAGGTTTATGGGAGTCGATCCAAAAAAAGTTGATGTTGTTTACCTTGCTCCTAAACCTGCACATCATCCATTAAAAGCTGGCAAGTGGGTAAAAGAAATCAAAGACAAGTATAAACTACCAGAAAAGTTTGTTTTTTATCTAGGGGATGTCAACTATAACAAAAATATACCAACCTTAGTTAAGGCTTGTGACAAAGCAGGTATAAAGTTGGTAATTGTCGGTAAGCAGGCAAAAGAAATAAAGGAAAATAAACATGGTTTTGGTGTTCTTCTAGGCCCTATGGATTATTTAAGATCATTTTTTGAAATATCACATCCTGAAATTGGGCATTACAAATCTTTAAAAGGAGATTTCAATAATAATGAAGTTTTTTGTTTGGGTTTTGTCGAAGATAATGATGTGAACAAGATAATGAATCTGGCTTTATGTACTGTTCAGCCTTCGTACTATGAGGGCTTTGGTTTGTCTGTTATTCACGGATTTGCTTCTGGATCACCTGTAATTTCGAGTAGAGCACAAGCATTGGTAGAAGTCGGAGAAGACGCCTGTCTGTATTTTGACCCTAATAGTGTGGATGATTTAGTTGAAAAGTTAAAAATTTTAATGACAGATAACAAACAAAGAAATAAATATATTAAAAGAGGATATGAGCAAGTTAAAAAATATAGTTGGGATAAAGCTGCATATGAAACACTTGAAGTATATAGAAAAGCTTAAAAATTATATTTTTTTACATTTTGACACGCTTGTATATTCATTTATTATCCTCTACACATTCTTAGCTTTAGCTGTTTCACTAGGCAGATTTTGGCAATTTCAGAGTTATTATTATGATTTTGGAATTTTTGATTCTGCAATCTGGAAGGTATCCCGTTTTGAAGTGCCAATAATAAATCATATTAACTTTTCAGGAGTTGATAGAATAATTTTTTCTGACCACTTTAATCCTAGTATTTTCCTTTTGTCACCACTTTATTGGATAACAAATAGACAAGAAATTTTACTTGTTGTCCAGGTTTTAGCTGTTATCTCTGCTGCGTTTATTGCATATAAAATTGCCAAAGAAAATTTAAAAAGTAAAATTGCATCGTTTGGCTTGGTTGTAGCATTTTTGGGTTATGTAGGTATGCAGAATGCATTAATTTCTGATTTTCATGAAGCAACGATTGCTGTTTTGGTATTAATGTTGATATTCTGGCTTGTTTCAAAAAAACAATGGAAATTATATTTTATAAGTTTGATTGTTTTGCTTGGTTTGAAAGAGTCGTTTGCTGGTTTGGGGGTAGGTCTTGGGATAATGTTTTTAATTAGAAGGATAAATTGGAAGGTAAGTTTGACAACAATTTTATTAAGTACGTTGTGGGGGTATGTTGTGATTAAACATGTAATACCATATTTTTCAGGAGGTATATATTATTTTACTCCTACAAGTTTGCCAACTAACATTAGTGAATTAATTAATGACTTGATATATCCATCTATTAAAGTGAAGACAGTTGTTTATAGTTTTGCAACGTTTGGATTTTTACCACTTTTTGATTTGTCTGTACTTCCTGCAATATTTGAAAACTTTTTTGAAAGATTTGTATTATCCTCATATAAGGGAATTGATTTAGGTATGCATTACAATGCGACACTTTCTCCACTTTTATTTATGGGTTCATTATCAGTACTGAAATGGATAGAGAAAAATAAGAAAACAAAGATCTTTTCAGGTTTAATCGGGTTTGGAATTATTTTCATTGTTTTGTTTTTACATAGGTTTACCTTGCGCGGCCCATTAGGTCTTGGTTACAATCCTGTCTTTTATAAACAATTTGAAGGAAGCAAATACGTCCGTGAATTTTTAAATGAGGTTCCAAGAACAGGCTTAGTAATGACACAAAATGATTTGGCTGTTAGGTTTACTCATGGCAAACTTATGTTAATTACATTAGATTACAAGAAGTACAGTCCTGATGTAATAGTTCTAAACTTAACTTCAGGCCAAAATCCAAACAGCCTTTACCCATTAGGTTATAGCGGCGCGACTGCATTAAAGGAGATGTTAATAATAGATAAAGATTACCAACTTAAAAAGTATGCTGACGAGTTATACTTATTTACAAAAGTTAGACAATAAATGACAAACAAAACAATTTTCATTAAAATTTTAAAATTATTCACAATCTGGCGTGTTGCATTATTTATCATTGCATTTATCTCAACAATTTTAATTACAAAATTTGGAGCAAGGTTTCCATATTTTGATAGAGTATTAGAAATAACGAATCTCCCAAGTTGGATTTGGGGGTTTGGTAACTTTGATGGTGTGCATTATTTGAGAATTGCACAAAATGGATATACTGCAGATTACTCGCAGGCATTTTTCCCATTATTTCCATCGCTTATCAATATTGTTTCCAATTTGTTTCCAAGAGTTAACGGGCTTGACCTGTCTCAGTACACTGATCCAGCCTTTTTCTATTCTGGGATAATTGTTTCCAACTTATTTTTATTTGCAGCTCTATTTGTCTATTACAAGTTAGTAAGTATCGATTTTGGAGAAAAAGTTGCTAACTTGTCTACAATTCTTCTGTTGGTTTTCCCAACTTCATTTTTCCTAGGAGCAATATACTCAGAAGGTTTATTCTTGTTTCTGGCAATGTCCTCAATATATTTAATGCGAAAATCGAAGTTTTTACTGGCCTCAGTTGTAATTATGATTGCAACCGCAACAAGGTTAGCAGGCCTATTCTTAATTGTTGTTTATTTAATTGAAGTTTATAAATCCAAAAATAAAATTAATTATCTCTGGGTAATTTTCACTCCGCTTGGGATTTTAGCCTATATGTACTTTTTGCATCTTAATTTTGGAAACGCATTCTACTTTTTCAGCAGTTCTGGTGAGTTTGGTACAGGCAGAGATGTTAGCAGAATTATTTTGTTTCCGCAGATTATTTATAGGTATATAAAGATGTTTGTTTCAACTGATATTTTTAGTTTAACTTTCTTAAATATCACTTTGGAATTTTTATTTACGCTCGGTCCATTGGTTTACCTTTTAACCTTGATTAAAAAAATGCGACCAAGTTATTGGATTTTTTCATTGTTTACACTATTGATCGGTACTTTAAATGGTACCTTTACATCAATGCCAAGGTATATTATCCCAAGCATGATTTTTATCTTTCCTTTTATTGCTTTGCAACGTAAAATAAAGCTAAATACAATTTTTGTAGCATCAGGACTGTTAATGATTGCTTTGACAATGTTATTTGTTAGAGGGTATTGGGTAGCATAGTAATAAATCAAAAAAATATATAAATATATGAATATGCAAATAGTAATGCCAGAACATAATGAAGGAAGTAGAATCCTTTCAGTTTTGGAGGAACTTGATAAATCTAAGTTTAAAGTAATTGTCATTGATGACGGATCAACAGATAATTCAAACACTATTATCCAAAAGAAGAAATTTAAGAATGTGACACTTTTAACTCACAAAATTAATCTAGGAAAAGGTGCTGCACTTAAAACTGGTTGTGAATATGCCTTTACATACGGAGCTGATGCAGTAATTATGATGGATTCAGATGGCCAGCATGCAGTTAAAGATTTAGAAAAATTTATAGAAAAACTTGAGACAAACAAATATGATGTTGTTTTTGGCTCAAGAAATTTGGGAATGGGCATGCCTTTTATCAGATTTGTGGGTAATAAAGCAGCTTCAGTTATAGTTAATTTAATGTTTGGCATCTATGTTTCTGATTTAATATCAGGATACAGAGCGCTTACCAAGAAAGGATATGAAAAGACCAAGTGGGAATCTACAGGCTATGGTGTAGAAACTGAAATGGTGATAAAGGTAAAGAAAAATAAGTTAAATTATTGTGAAATACCAGTTGAGACTATATACTTTGATAATTACAAAGGTGTTTCAATTCTAGATGCATTTGGTGTGTTTATGAATTTAATATACTGGAAGTTTAAAATATAACTATATCTATGATTTTAGGTTTACAAATAACAGGAATACTATTTGCACTAGCAATGATATATTTTGCAGTTTTGCATTTCAAAAAAGGACATCTTGGTGGAATGGAGATTGCAAGTTGGATTGCTATTTGGGTTGCAGTAATCCTAATAGTTATATTTCCTGAAATAATTAGGGTTTACGCTGTGAGCTTCAGCGTATCTAGAGTTCTAGACTTACTTATTGGTGGAGCTTTTATCGTTTTATTTATCATGGTTTCATCTGCCTACATCAGAACAAACAAACTTGAAAAAAGAGTTGAAGATTTGGTCAGGAAGCTTGCCCTAAAAGAAAAAGAAACAAAGGACAAATAAAATGGTATCTCCAAAAATTTCAATTGTTATACCTTCATATAACAAGGTTAAATATATTAAAAAAACGCTAGATTCAATTATTGACCAAAACTACAAAAACTTTGAAGTAATTATTCAAGATGGGGGATCTACAGACGGAAGCTTAGAGGTAATTAAAAAGTATGTAAAGAAATATCCATCACTCATGAGCTATGTTTCAAAAAAAGATGGGGGGCAGCTGGATGCTATTAATACTGGCATTAAGAAAGCTAAGGGTGAGATCGTTACATTTATAAACGCTGATGATGTCTACACAAAAGATGCTTTTGAATCAGTTGCAGGACACTACATGGAAAATCCTGATGCCTTGTGGTTTGCAGGTAGGGGAGTTGTAATTGATGAAAATGATAATGAGATTGCAAAACCAGTAACTTGGTACAAAAGTTTATTGCTTGGTCTAAATTCTTATCATTTACTTCTAGTAACAAACTATCACATGCAACCCTCTGTTTTTTTAACAAAAAGGGCCTTTAAAAAGTATGGTTTGTTTACTGGCACAAAGTTTGCAGT
>JBAQKY010000031.1:0-3882 GCA_049301455.1 Microgenomates group bacterium | reverse complement strand
ATCCTGCAGTCCTCCATATACATCTTTAACCCTCCAGTAGAACTATTATTTCTAACCATTGCTGTCCAAAAACCAACATTTTTTATATAGAATTTAATATTATCCTTTTGACAAGTAAACGCAGAGGCACCCGCATAATGCATACTTGAATCTGGAGCTCTGTTATCAAACAGATGAATATACATATTTGAGGTACTACCGTAAATATAATAATAAGAACCTGGGGTAGCGTCAACTTCTGCAATAGAAGCTTTTAGAGTTAAATTAGTACCGTACCAATTTGCGCTTATATTAGACATATCAAATACTTGAGTTACAAAGGAAGAAGCGCTAAAGGTAGTTTCATAATGATTATCAACAGCACTAAAAGTTCCGGCGTAGTTATTTAAGTCTGCCGAAAAATAAACATTTTCATCAGTGGCGATAATTTCGCAATCTCGTGTTGGTAAAGGAATCACTTCAGTGTAGTTAAACCAACTATTCCTGACATATACTCGATTTACATCGGCTTTTGCAAAAGCTGTTTTTATATACTTGAGGGCATTGGCCCAATCAGCGCCAGTGTTTGCATCATTACCTGTTGTTTTATCAACATAATATGTTCCTACAACAGTAATATTGGCGTGGGTTTGTAGATTGAAAGTAGAATCAGGTCTAAACTTTCTTCCTCTTTTTTGAATATCAAAGGGTAATGTCCAAGTCCAGCCAGTTGGTGGAGTTACCTTTTTCCATTCAGGAATACGATTAATACGCATAATTTATTAACTACAATTGTCACTAACTAAACTGCCAAACCATGTAGTTCCAGAGTCTGGTGTGAAGAAGCTTAAAATAGAGATTTTACTTGCAGTTGTAGTAAGAGTTGGAGCTACACCATTATCCCATTTAACACTAGCAGGATAAGTCAGTGCATATCCACCAGTTCCATTCTGACGAACAATAAGTAAAAATGAGGATAATTTTCCTGTTGGTACAGGGTTAGAAAAAGTAAGGGTACATGCTACAGTTAAAGTAATGTCAAAAACACCATAGGCAGATAAGTCTAGTGCTTCGGTTGCTCCCGCATCTGCAACTGTATTTACATTGTCATTAATATGATAACCATCACTTGCATGAGCTACTTGTAAGTAAGCATTGAGGATTGTTCCCCAACTACCATTATCTCCCCCAACTGTAGGTAAATTTGCCATATATTATTTAAATTCCATAAGGACCAGATCCAAATCCTGCTCTAGTTAGTTTAGAACTATTTCTAAAAAACGATTGATTTGTTTCTGTAATTAATTTTAAAAATGAAGATATACCTAAAATACCAAGTATTAAAACCCCAAGGTATGTTAAAAATTCTTTTCTAGTTAGTTTTGTTGTTTGAAACCTAGTTAATAATGGTTGCATATAACTTAATACTCTTTAACAATAAGCCTTTTAATATACAAAATCAAGATGGTTAATAAATAGAGAACAATTATAGGAGTGGCCATTATTGTTTGGTTAACTAGATCAGGTGTTGGTGTAAGAATAGCAGCAACAAGAAAACTTAAAGCAAAGACATATTTAAATTTAGACCATAATAACTTTGGAGTAATTGGAGTAAAAAGACTTGCAAGGTATATAACTAGTGGAAGTTGGAACAGTACTGCAAAACCAAGTAAATACTTTGATACGAATGAAAAATAATCTTTTGTTGAAATAAGAGATTCTAACTGATTACTCCCAAATTTATTTAAAAAATTAAGTGAGGCTGGAAAAACTATATAGTATGAAACTGAAATTCCACAAACTGCAAGAAGTAGTGAGATAAATAGATAAAGAAAAATTTTCTTTCCTTTTAAACTAGTATTGTCACTTATAGGTTCAATATATTTAATTGCTTGATATATAAATATAGGAAGTGAAAGAAGTAAACCTGACATTACAGAAACTCCAAACACAGCTTCAAAACCACCAATGGGTGAAGTGTAAAAGAGTGGTTTTTTAAGTGGTTCTATTAACCAATTAAGTATGATTTCATAATATTGGTAGCCTAGTACGCTTCCAATTACAAAGAAAACTACCCAAACATAGAATCTATTAATTAACTCTTTGAAATGATCTTTGATTAAAAGCTTTGGAGAAGAATTATTTTTTTGATTTTTCTTTTGAAGTTGTTTCTTTGTTTGCATCATCACTGAAACCTTTTCTAATATTAACTATAGCGTCACCTATTCCTTTTGATAATTCTGGTAGTTTCTTTCCACCAAACAACACAAGGACTATGACTAAAAATATAACCAACTCTTGTACACCTATTCCAAACATATTAAAAATATGATACACCATATGTAGTTAATTACACAATATGAAACTAATAAAAAATAAAATAACTTCTCTGACAGGAGTATTTGCATTGTCTTTACTAGCATTTTTTTTAATATTAATAACTCCATTCAATGCTTTAGCTGCAAACTATGGTGAAGGAAACTATGGCGATGGAGATTATGGTATTGGAGGTACTCCAACCCCTGCTCCTGTAGTACCACTTACACAAAGTTCTGCACCTACTTGTTCATCAACAACTCCAACAGGTAATTCACCTTGGATTTATTCAGCAAGTTCAAATGATAGTAGTTCAATTATCTTAAAATTTGTTAATTATCAAACCCCAATTACTCATTTTGTAATTGAATATGGTATTAAATCAGGAGAATATAAATATTCTGTTGATAATATATCAAAAGATTCTTCAAGCTACACCATAACAAAATTAAATCCCTCCACTACCTACTTTTTTAGAATAAGATCTGGTAATGACTGTACAACTGGTAGTTGGTCTAATGAAATATCATCTAAAACATTAGGCTTTGTAACTTTTAACAACTTAGACACTACAGCGTCAGAACTTGAGCCAGTAGCAATTGATGATGACAGTAATGTAGGCAGTTGTAAAACATATACTGTTAAATCAGGTGACACACTTTGGAAAGTTGCTTCAAACCTTCTTGATGATGGTAGTAGATATCAAGAGATAGTTAATGAAAATAGTAATAAATATCCTGAACTTAAAACTTCAAATACTTTAAAAGTTGGTTGGGAATTAAAAGTTAATTGTGATAATTCAAAAACAGATGCGGGTACAAATAATGGCAAGAGCGACGATGAAGCAAACACAGGAGGATATGATGTTAACATCAAAGTTACTAATACTGACAAAGAACCAGTCAAAGGAGCAAAAGTAACACTTCATTCAACTCCAAGAGAAGCAACTACAGATGAAAACGGAGTAGCCAGTTTCACAAATGTAGAATCAGGAGATCACAAAGTACTAATTGCATATAATAATTTTGAAGGTGAACAATCAATTAATCTTTCAGGTAGTTCAAAAGAATTTAACTTAAACATTACAGTTACAGAAAAGAAAGTAATGTTTTCAAAAACTGCATATATAATTATTGGGCTTTTAGTTCTTGTAATTACTGTTTTAGTAATCAAGCTTCAAAAGAAAAAGAATATTAAAAAGATCTTCTAATTTTAAATTTTCTTGTTCATTATTTTAATGAAGTGTGCTGCTTCTGTTTTTCCTTTCCTGCCCGCAGGCAGGATTCCTGACAGGGAAATTCAGGAGCAATGGTTTTGTTGTTTTTGATGTTCTAACCAAGTGCTGTGCCGAAGGCACTTTTGGAGTTGTTTTCTAGCACTTGGTGTAGTTGCCCTTTAGGGCAAATTGCGACTGGAATGGGTGTTGTTTTAGGTACTTTAACGGTAACGGTAGCCGTTACCGTCAGCCGTCAACCGTAGCACGGTAAAAAGGCCGTGAATACGGCCAGTTGACGGATTCTGTAAAGTACCTGACGGTATACCGTCAAGCCCTCGCAAGGGCTTTCCCCTTTGGTAGTACAGTGGGTA
>JBAQKY010000030.1:0-27748 GCA_049301455.1 Microgenomates group bacterium | reverse complement strand
GTATGATCCATACCCATACTCATAGTCATACTCATCTTAAATCTCTCCCACCACGATGATTTTTTAGTGTGATCCATGTTGTGCATGGAATGATCCATTTTCTTCATGACAAGAGTCATTCCACATTTTGGACAAACACCTGCTTTATCTGAAGTTACTTCGTTATGCATTGGGCATGTGTACATATATTTATATTATCACTAGCCAATATACTTTTCTGGGTCATTTTGAAAATGCTCCCTACAATTCTTTGAACAAAAATAATATATTCTTCTTAAATATAAAAATTTGTAATTATTATTTTGTGATATTTCCATACCACAAACTAAATCTATTTGTGACCCTGTAGTTTCAATATGCATTCCTCCTTTTAAAATTTTCATACTATTTTTCATTTATATAATAAATATTAGGCATGCTCGAGTTTCTCATATAGTAGCTCATTATGTGTGAATTATTTACAATGTCGTTTGTGTCAATTTTGACTCTTTTAATCGAAAGTGAAAGAATTCCAATTGCAAATATAAATATACTTAATAATCCAAATATATTAATAAAGTTTTTAATGTTTGTGTCCTCCATCTTTCATCTTTGGGTGATTGTGCATAAAAAAATGCATAAGTGGGCAAAGAAGTAAAATTCCCCAGAAAAATAAATTACTTGAAGATACTTTAAACACACTCATTGCAACAAAGATAACTATAATTGAAACTACGCATATACTAATCCACTTCCTCATGTCTATATTATATTCTTTCGACCATTAAGATTTAGTGAAGATTACCAGCCGTTTAGGATTCGGTTGTAGACTCGATATGGTTTAGGACCAACTAATCCTTTGTTGTTTACAAAAACAAGTGGAGTTCCATAAATATTAGTTTTTTCAAGCTCGATACGTCTTTCAACTATCGCAGAGTTAGTTTCTTTTGAGGTGCTACAGGAATTAATTTTATTAACATCATACCCAATATCTTTAAGTAATCCATCTACAAATTCTCTTTTAGAAATATCTTCTTTACTACTTTCAAATAATTTGTCATTTAACTGCCAAAATTTATTTTGATCTTGTTTATAAGCACAATAGCCAATCGGAAGTAAATACAAAGTTTCTTCTTTAACAGGATAATGAGCAAATGTATAATTGACCTTATTTTCGCTTATTAATTTTTTAATTAAAGGATATGCCTTTCTTGTGTAATCACAGCTGTAACAACCAATTAATACAACATTATTTTTAGATTCATTATTTTGTGAAGGAAAGAGACTTAGATTGACACTATTTAGAGTTACTTTGCTTTCATCTCCTTCACCAGTTCCACAACTACCACCCGCAGTTGATACTTTATTATTTTCGCCTTTAGGATCGAGTGCACAAAAGCCTGATTTATTTAGTCCGTTGCAACTTCCGTACATATAAAAATTGAAAAGTCCTTTTCCTGTCCAGAAAATACTCCCAATAGTTGTTAAAAATAAAATCCATGCTAATAGTTCAAAGTTTTTATTTAAAAAACGTGCTGCTATGACCGAACGATTCAACAGTTTGCCAACTAGTTTTGCTTGCATTTTCTCTTTGAAACCAGTATTGCAAGGTCGAAATGTAATACGTCTAAAAACACAATCATAGGCTTCTTTGGCAAGTTCACGATACGAAACATTAAATATTCCAATAATTGATAAAACTACAAATGCAATAATACAAAACATATTAGTTATAAAATACTTACTACTTTCTTAAGTTCTCTGACAAATATTTCTGCTTCTTCAATTGTATTATAAAAATAAAAAGATGCACGAACTGAACCCTTTATCTTTTTAGCATTAAACCACGAATGTACACAATGTTGACCTGAACGAACCATAATTTTTGAAGTTTCATCAAGCATTAATGCAATTTGGTGGTGATCTTTGTTTTGAATATAGAAAGATACAATTCCAGAACGCTTACTAGGATCACTAGGACCAATGATAGTAAGGTTTGGAATATTTTGAAGTTCCTCAGTTATAAATTTATTTAATAATAATTCTTGTTCTATAATAAACTTAAAGCCAACACCATTAATATAATTAACAGCTTCTCCAAGTCCAATAATTCCAGCATAGTCTTGTAAACCTGCCTCAAATTTTTCTGGTGGGGGAAGAAATTTATGTGTGGTGTAGGTTGATTCTGAAACAGTATCACCACCAACCATAAATGGTTCTAATTCTTCTAACAATTTATATTTTCCATAAAGAACACCTGTTCCTGATGGACCAAGCATTTTATGTCCTGAAAATGCAAGAAAATCAACATCTAAGTCTTGAACATCTATCTTTTGATGGGGAACTGCTTGTGCACAATCCAAAAGAACCAATGCACCAGCTTTATGAGCCATCTCAATAATTTGTTTTGCAGGAATTGTTGCTCCGTCTAAGTTTGAAGTAAGTCCAAGTGAAACCAACCTAACTTTATTGTTTAAAAGTTTTTTATATTCGTCTAGGTCAAAAGTATTGAAAACAATTTTATGTTCAATACCATTTTTTTCAACTAACACTTGCCATGGAATAAGATTAGAATTGTGTTCCTTATCTGAAGTAATAATAATATCACCCTCTTTAAATTTTAACGAGTGAGCAATTAAATTAATACCTTCTGTAGTATTTCTAGTAAATATTATTTCTTCTTTTCTTTTTGCATTTAAAAAATTGGCAAGAATTTGCCTTGATTCTTCATATTTCTTGGTTACCATTTCAGCCAAATGATGACCGCTTCTACCTGCACAGGCAGAATAATCAGTATAATATGAAGTGATTGCATCAATTACTGATTGAGGACGGAGACTTTGGCAAGCATTATCAAAATAAACACCTTCTTTTGAGAGTATAGGAAAATCACTCCTAATTTTAGTTAGATCCATGTTAAATACAATCAGTTCCTAATCCACCAACACATTCTTCGGTTGGAGGTTTACCTCTTTCGGGACATTTTTCAGAATAAATACATGCTTTGTCTGTAGTATCAGATATTTGTTTTTCTGTCAGACCAGAATTTGAATCACTAAAACTAAGAGCAATTCTATCTAAATCCTTAAATTCATAGGTTTTGTAATCATTATTTTGTTTCTGACCATTTAAGTACCATTCGACTTTTGTTGGAAAATTAGTTTTCCACGAATCAATAAGTTGACCAAGGGTTACTCCTGTCTTGTGTTTATGTATTACTTCCTCGGTATCTTTATGTGAGTGAATATCAAGATCTTTTTCAAAAAAATCTGGACGACTTTGTAATAAGATTCTCTTTCCATTTATAAAAAGTGTTAGATCAGCATGTTCATGCACTTTTTCACCTACTGATTTATCAGTTTGTTTTGGAGCTTTTAAAATTGCAGCATCAATAAAGGTCTTAAAATCTTCAATTGTTTTTGGATTAGGTATTTTTTCACCATCTAAGAAAAATGTTGGAGTACCAGAAATTCCTGCTTTTTTACCAGATGATAAATCGTTATTTACCCTATCCTTAACTTCTTTAGAATCTCTATCTTTTTTAAATTGCTCAATATTGAGGCCAATTTGACCGGCGTAGTTTTCAAAAATTGTAGGATCTGCAGATTCTTTACCCGCCCATGACTTTTGGTTTTCAAAAAATACATCATACATTTCCCAAAATTTACCCTGTTTACTAGACGCTTCTACCGCATAGGCTGAAGTCAATCCATTTTTATGTCCCATAAGGGGAAAGTATCTGACTACAAACCTAACGTCATCTTTATATTTCTCAGAAAGCTCTTTGACTAATGGGTAATAAGCACCACAAGCAGGACATTCAAAATCTAAATATTCTATTATAGTAACTGAGGCATCTTTATTTCCTTTAATATAATCAAAATTAGTAACTTCAAGTACTTTTTGGGTGTTCTCTATGGTTTTAGTGTCTTTTTTAGATATAAAGAATGCACCACCAACAAAAATTAATATTGTTGCGATTATCATTCCTAGAACAAATTTATCTTTTATCATGTTTTTGTGTAAATATCATTTTAATGATTCATACATATACCTTATATCTCACACTCATTTTTATTATTTGCCTTAATTAGATGATACAGCGAAAACAAAAGCAATATTACAGATAAGTATGATAATTCCATACCTCTAAATGGCAAATAGGCAATAGTTCCACTTAAACCTAAAAGTGCAAGTATAGGTAAACCACAAGAGGCACATCCACTTCCCACAATTCCAATTAAAGTACTTCCTCCAACGACTAATTTTAAATTACCTTGTTTTTTAAGATTTTTTAACTTCTTTCCTAAAAGTGATAAATTTATTCCTGTCAAAATGGCAGTAACAATGAGTAAGGCAAAACCTGTTCCCGACATCGAATTCCACATTCCTAAAAATAGCGATGCAAATATTTTAAATTTATAATCTATATCATAATTACCCGCTAAGGTAGTTATTAGTAAATTACTATTCATTAAAAATGTGATAATAACTAAGTAGGCAGTTGCAATTAATGTACTTGCAATTATCATTTATTTTAAAAGTTCATCAATTATGGTCTTAAAAACACTAAATGGTTGTGCACCTGATGTAAGTGGTGCTTCAATAGTTCCATCATCTGTTGATTTACCAATAAAAAATGCAGGAGTGCCACTTGCTCCAACTGAAGAAGCGTCACTTAAATCTTTTTGAACTTCCTCTTTTTGTTTTGGATCATCAATACAAGTTTTAAGTTTTGTAGTATTTAATTTTAAATCATCTGAAATTTTATACAAATCAGTCAAGGATAACCCATTACCATTTGATTTTGTCCTTTTAAATATCTCGTGGTGATATTTAAAATAAGTACTATCATCTCCCTGTTCTCTAGCACAATTTGCAGCAATAGCCTCAGTTGTTGCCATCGGATCGTGGAATGAAAGAGGGAGATCACGAAAAACTATTTTTACTAAACCCTTATCGACATATTCCTTAACTAATTGAGGAAATGTCTCATCAAAATGTCTTTTACAAAATGGACATTCATAATCTGAAAATTCGATTATAGTAACTTTTGCATTTTTATCTCCTAAAATTGGATCGTCGTCAATTGACACTTTAACAGGACCACTTGGGGCAGGTGCTTGTTGCTGTTGTTCTGCTTGTTGTGCTACAGCTTGAGAATCATTTGTATTACCTTCAAGGTACTGAATTTTAGTCCAAAATGATCCTAAGAAAAAAACTGCAACAATTAACAAAATAGTTAAAAGTGGTGTAAGAATATTATTTTTCATATACTATAAGTGTACCATTACCCATGTTGTTTTCACAATGTATTCTAAACTTACCAGATTTATCTGCCACAAATTCAAGTACATTATTACTTGGAGATATTTCCTTACTTAAGTCATATCCATCAATAATTAATTTACCCATTGGACCCTGTAATGTGTTAGTATCGGCTTCAATCCTGACTTTAGTTCCTAATTTTACTTTAATGTCTTTTGGAGAATAATCACCATTTTGCAAACTAGAAAGTTTGACTATAGTTATTTCATCGGTCTGAATAATATTGTCGTTATTGCTAACCCTAGAGATTCTCGTAATGTTTTTAGCCAAAACAATAACACCAGAAATAATAATAATTAATAATATTGCGATTGTTATTTTATTTATTTTCATAATATTAAAATTTATTACTTCTTAATTTCAAATCCTTCTTTGACA
The DNA here is from genome assembly GCA_049301455.1 of Microgenomates group bacterium. Classification (GTDB taxonomy): domain Bacteria; phylum Patescibacteriota; class Microgenomatia; order UBA8517; family UBA8517; genus JAUYMM01. The sequence continues at coordinate 22,063 of JBAQKY010000030.1, read as the reverse complement.
AAATGATAATTGTCTAATGGAGTGTTTGTTTTTGGCAGTATTCCTGAAACTATGACATCATTTCCAAAGAATCCATTAATGACATCTCCATCTTTATTAAACAAATTTTCCTCCATCATCAACTTTGCCTCGTCGTTACCTATATATACTGGTTGATATTTCTTGCCTGAAATGTATACATAATTAAAACCATCTTCGGGGAAACTGACATTTATTTCTTTTGAGCTATCAGCATTTACAAGATAAAACTGTTTATCCATACCATCTGGAGTTTTAGTGACAATCACGTTTTTATCAATTTTATTGCCCGTTGGTGAATCTTTTGTCTCCATTTTCTCCGATGCCATGGTCGAACTAAATTTCGCAAATTCAAAGAACATAAAGGTAAAAACTATTGCCATAATATAAGGGGCAAACTCAGAAATATAATTTTTCTTGTTTGGTTTGTAGCCTCTTAGAAGAAGTGAATTACCTACAACTGAAACTGAACTTAAAGCCATTGCAAGGCCTGCAAGTTCGGGCTTTAAGACAAGACCCATGAACATAAATACACGGGCTGCGACTGGAATACCAATTACATTATAGAAAAGTGCAAAGAACATATTTTGCCTAATTTTTTGTACAGTAGTTTTTGATAAATCTAAAGCATTTACCACATCTCTTAAATCATTTTTAATAATTACTATACCCCCTGTTTCCATGGCAACGTCAGTACCACTTCCCATGGCAATCCCTAGGTCAGCTTGAGCAAGTGCTGGGGCATCATTTATTCCATCCCCCACCATGGCGACCTTCTTACCCATTGCTTGTAATTTCTTAACTTCTTCCGCTTTATTTTGTGGTAAAACCTCAGCTAAGATATTTGTAATTCCAACCTGCATTGCGATAGCGTTTGCTGTTCTTTGGTTATCACCTGTAATCATCCAGACTTCAATTCCATTCTTCTTTAACATTTCAACTGCTTCTTTTGATGTCTCTTTGACAGTATCGGCAACCGCAACAATTCCCAATATTTCTTTTTTACTTGCAAGTATCATTGCAGTTTTACCTTGATCCTCAAGTCTTTCCAATTTTCTATCAAACTTGTCGATTGAAAGATTTAATTTATCAATCATTAATTTTCTGTTTCCTAAGAAATACTCCACTTTTCCTATTTTTCCTTTTACTCCGTAACCTACTATTGCCTCAAAATTTGTAACTTCGCTAAGCCTTACTTTTTCTTTCTCTGCATAATTAACTATGGCCTCAGCCAATGGATGTTCTGATTGTTTTTCTAAACTTGCAGCAATTGTTAGGATTTCATCTTCATCAAGGTCTCCTAGTTCTTCAATATCAGTTACTTCTGGTTTACCTTTTGTAATCGTTCCAGTTTTATCAAAAACGATTGTATTAATTTTACTAGCACTTTCCAAAGGCTCCCCACCTTTAATTAAAATTCCATGTTCTGCTCCAACTCCAGTTCCAACCATAATTGCAGTTGGAGTAGCAAGCCCTAAGGCACAAGGACAAGCTATAACGATAACTGCAGTAAAGGCCATTAAGGCAAAGGACAATGTTGATCCCAAGAAGAAAAACCAAACAACAAATGTTAGGGTGGCAATTCCAATTACGGCAGGAACAAACCAAGCTGAAATTTTATCTGCCACGGCCTGTATTGGAGCTTTTGATCCCTGTGCGTCTTCAACAAGCTTAATAATTTGAGAGAGTGTTGTTTCTGATCCTATTCTTGTAGCACAAAACTCAAAGCTCCCTAATTTATTGATTGTTCCTCCAATTACAGAATCATTTATGTGTTTTTCAACAGGCAAGCTTTCACCTGTAATCATTGATTCATCAATTGCTGATGATCCTTTAGTGATTACACCATCAACTGGAATTTTCTCCCCAGGTCTTACAACTATAATGTCATCTTTAACTACCTCTTCAACAGGAATATCAATTGTTTCTCCATTTCTCACAACTCTTGCAGTTTTGGCCTGTAAGCCCATGAGTTTTTTAATAGCCTCAGAAGTTCTTCCTTTTGCTTTAGCTTCTAAAAATTTACCCAAAAGTACAAATGTGATTAAAAATGCAGCTGTTTCAAAATATAAATCAGGTATTTTTTCTCCCAATAAACCTAGAACCGAATTATTTGCAACGTAATACATCATAAAATTAACTACACTATAAAAATAGGCAACAGATGTTCCAATTGCAATTAAACTATCCATGTTGAATGTTTTCATACGAAGAGCTGAAATCATACCTTTATAAAAACCTGCTCCAATATAGAATTGAACTGGAGTTGCAAGAATAAATGAGATTATTCCGATATACGGTAAAGTCATTGTACCTCCTGGCAAAAACTTGAAAAAGTCTAAAAGCATGAAATAAATCATAGGAGAAGAAAGAACTAAACTCCAAACAAACTTTTTAAATTGACTTTTTATTTCTTCACCTTGTCTTACTGACTGGTTTTTAGATAACTCTTCTGTTTCTAATTCTCCTGTATAACCTGCTCTACTAACTGCATTAATAAGATCCTCGACTTTGGAAATATTACTATCAAAAACAATTGATGCTTTTTCTGATGCAAAATTAACATGTGCTTCAGTTACGCCACTTACTTTTTTGAGTTGTTTTTCAATGAGTCCTGCACAAGATGTGCAGTGCATTCCTGAGACTAAAAGACTAGCCCTATCATTTGCTTGTCCAATTAAATGAACTTCAGGTTTTTCAGTGTCGGAATTGGAAATGGTTCCTAGTTTTAATTTTCCTGAAATTCTTAATTCTCCATTTTCATCCTTTACAATTTTTGCATCAAAATCTAATTCTGGCGGAAAAGTAAATATTGCATTATTGCTAACAGGTATTGGTGTTGGGTTTAATATTTCGCCCTCATAGCCAGCATTTTTAATAGCTTTTTTTATTTTGTCATCTGTTATATTCATACTCATCACCATAAGTGACCCTTTTCCTGTTTTACTGTCAATTTTAATGTTTTTAACATCACCAAGGTCTGAAAGTTCATCTTTTATCAAAGTTTCACAAGACTCACAATGCATTCCTTTAATTTTTAAGTCAATCTTTTTGTGCATACGGCATCCCTTCTAAAGCTTTACTAATTTCCTCTTTATTAATTGCCCTGTTAGATGTAATCATAGTTTTGCCTGATTCATAATCAACTTCAACACTATCTACATCACTAATTGCTGATAATTTTCTCTCTATCAACTTTTTACAAGCTGGGCAATGTGTACCTTTTATATATATTGTTTGTTTTTTCATATTAATCAATTACATTAAACGATCCTGTATACATTCCCATACTGCATGAGAATCTAATTGCTCCTGTTCTTGTTGGTGTAAAAGTAAAAATATTTTCACCTAATTTTAGACTAGCTCTTATTCCTAATCCTTGAGAAAGAATACTACTAGCACAAGAGTAGGCACTTTCTGAATTTATTACCCATTTGACAGGTATTCCTTTTTTGATTGTAAATTTATTAGGAAAATAACCATCTGCTTTCTGTGTCATTTTTACAATCTGAACTCCGTCAACTATTTTTACATTTTTGTCTTGTGACACGACATCTTTTTTTGCAAAAACGTCCTTAACTCCAATTAAATTTAGACCGTTTGAAATATTAAAAAAGGCAAGAACTAAAACAATTACACCTGCTGTTTTGAAAAATAGTTTTGAAGATTGACCTTTAATAACTGATGTTAAACCACCAACACCTAAAAGTCCTGGTGTTGTGCCAAGAGCAAAGATTCCCATTGTCAAGGCACCCTGTAACGGGCTACCTGTACTAATTGCATAGAGTTGCATTGCTTGAGTAAAACCACATGGCAAAAAGAAAGTTGATGCACCTAATAGACTTGAATTGGTATTGCTATATTTTTCTTCAGTTCTCTCCTTAATTCCTAATAATTTATGAAGCCCTTTAGGAAGGGTAAACGAAATAGTTTTTAAAAATGGAAATATATCAATTAATTGACTACCCAAAAGTAGCATTACAAATCCAACTGCAACAATTAATAATCCTAGAACTGATGTTGAAATTTTGAAAAATGACCCTGCAAAACCAATTGCACCACCGAGGACAAAATAGGAAGCAATTCTGCCTAAATTAAAATAAATATGTGGAACAAACTTTTGCAAACCAGTACTTTCTGGATTCTGTCTAGCATACTTAGATGACATTCCAAGAACTAACCCACCTACAAGAGCCATACAAGTTGATATTCCAGCAGTTAATCCAACTATAAAAACAACAGGAAGTGATCCATAGTTTCCTTTAATAAGACCTGTCAGACCAAAAACACCAAACTGCTTAGCAATCAGATAAAGTACTGTGACAATAAAAAATGCAATTCCTAACTCTATGTAGTCCCTTTTGTTTTTTGAGAAATATGGAAGTTTTGCGTTTTCTCCAATACAATAGCCAGCACACTCTACTGCATTTTTGAGATCATAACTATTTAATTTGTCTTTAAAACTAATATCAGCTATTCCGTCCTTATGACTGACAGTTACATCAGTAACACCTTTAATTTTTCTTAATTCTTCTTCAATTAGAATTTCACAAGACCTGCAATGCATTCCTGAAATGTGAATCTTTTTGTTAGACATATTAGTATAATACTAGACTAATTATTAAGATTTAGTGAAGATTCTGTGGGAATTGTGGTTGGAGTGGTTGTTGGCTCTGCTGTTGGAATTGGAGTAGGAACTGGGCTTGGAGTTTCAGTAGGTTTTGGAGTAGGAATAACAGTTGGTATAGGAACTGGTGTTGTTGATAGTACTTCTAGGTCTTGAATATCTTCTACTTCTAACACTTTGTTTTTTGAATCATATGTACCAACTGCAAGTATTCTTTTGCCAACTAAGGTAGAAAGATTAAAACCAACTGGTATTTCTAATGTAACTGCTTCTGTTGATGTTGTGATTAGATAGAATTTAACAGGGTCAGTATTTGTTTTTGTTAGTGTTCCTTTAAGTGCAGTATCTTTAAGTAATTCAGGTTGTGGGGTTTGAGTTGCTGTTGCAGTTATTCCATTAAACTTCATCCAAGGAAAGAAAACAGGTAAAACAACTCCACCAATACCAAATAATAATGTGAACCCAATTAATGCAACTCCAAACACAGTTAGTGGTTTTGCTTTAAACTTAACTTCTAATCCTTCATTGGCTAATATTCTCTTCCACCAATACTTAATATATACAAGAGGATTTGTAACTTTTAAGTTTAATAAATCTGGAGGGTTAGTTGTATTTACTGAAGTTGGATTATTAACAGTAACTGAAATTGGAGGTAATTTAGTAACATCTTCTTTTGGAACAAATTTACCATCTCCACCTCTAACTTGTTTTTTAGCATTCTCGCTTTTAATCTGACTTAAAATATCTTCTTCCATATAGTAATAATTTAGTTTAATCCCAAGAAATATATAAATGCAATAATAATATGTATTGGGGTTGTTAATAACCCTGGAACATATTTTTTAACATTTCCCCACCAAACAAGATGCTGAACTCCATTTGCAAACATTAATAATAGAAAAGTAGTTTGTAACATGGTTCTGTTAGGGAGTGAAGGTACTAATAAGATAACAATCCAAAAGCTAGTAAAAAGTATTTCGAAAAGTAAAAATACCAAAAATGGCATTTTAAACAAATACCACCTTTTGTGAAACCCTGTTGATAATTCTTCAATTGAATGAATAACTTGAACGCTTAAGCTTAAAATGTAGAAACTTTCTAAATCATTCATTTAATTTCAACTCCAAACTTGTTGTTTTGTTTTTTTCAACGATTACTTCTTTTGGGAGAGCTACTTCGCAGATTGAATAGTTACATGGAGTTATTGTCAATGTATATTTTCCTTCAGGGATTTCCAGTTCGAACTCGCCATTAAAATTTAGTCTTGGATATTGTGTTAAATTTTCATTTTTAAGCATCAATTGAAGTTTTAAATAATCCTCTTTTGTTGCAGATGAAATTATTATCTTTCCACTTAATAACCCCACAGGTTTAAATGTATTTTCACTTTCCCAAATTACACCATCAGGAGCACCGTTACTTCCATCAAAGAATCTACCTCTATTTAATAAAACATATGCCATATCCCAAGCATTCATACTTTTTGAAATTGTGTATATTGCTTCTTGATCTATTGTATTAAATCCTGTTTTGATTACACTTTCTTTTTCTGCAGTAGTATTATCTTTTGTAGTACGAAGTAAAATTTTAAAAGCAAGTTTGTTTTTAATATATCCTTTTTCAAAAAGATTTTGAATAACACCATACTCTGTTGCATTTTTTGTAACTCTTAATGTCGCTTGTTTTGCACTTGTTTCTGGAGCTGTTGTTCCTGTATAAAGCCAATATGAAAACAAGATAATCACAATCATCTTTTTCTTCATACAGATAAATATTAGTACTATCCATATCTAACTGCAATATGAGGTGTTGTTCTCCTGCCCATGCACATGGCCGAAGGCCATCACCCCTGTAAGCTTTGGGGTGTTTTGTGTTGGGCAGGATTCCCGATAGGGAATATTTCAGGAGCAATGGTTCTGTTGTTTTGTTTTCTAACCAAGTGCTGTGCCGAAGACACTTTGGAGTTGTTTTCAGCACTTGGGTAGTTGCCTGTAAAGGCAAATTGCGACTGAAATGATACTTTAGAAATCCTTTAAAAATAGGCCTTGTTTAGTTTTTGTGTTCATATGTGGACTTGCGGTGACCGCATCCGCAACCGCATGACCGCAATGCGGACAAAAGCCCTATAATACGGTACGATTGCGGTATTCATCGAGTACCTTGCGGTGAACCGCAAAGACCCTGTCAGGTAGTCGCAACTACCTGACTATAAATCCCCCTTTTCCTTAGACAATTGGGTTAGCGAACCCCACGGAGTGGGGTGAGCGAGAAGTCCGACCATATGGAGTTAAGCGAAGCCACGAAGTGGCTGAGCGAACAAACCCGAGTCGAGCATTCTCCAATTCCTTCCCCTTTAACCCCTCCCTTGGAGAATGCAAACGAACATGTTAAACTATGTTTGTGAAGTAGTTTCGAGCCCTGTCGTATATGGGCTCACAGAGAGCCTGAAGATCAACAACCGACATTTAAGCAGACCATATTTTACTATTTGTCCTAACAGGTTTATAATTAAGTGTATGACAGATGTAACAAGTGGGTTACCAAAACAGGGAACAACTTTTAGTAATCGGTTTCAAAATACATCCTCAACGAGGATAACTCCAGCTAATAAAGATATTCAATGGTTCAAAAAAATCGCAGATAAGTTTTTTAAGCCTCCACAAAGAGATATCAATGGTAATATTATTAAAGAAGGAGAAAATGGAGCATACAATGGATACGAACATAACCCCTTCAGGAGTTAAGTTCCAATGATTTAATTTCTGGTAATGCCCTGCCAGTTACACCTTGAAGATCACCATACATTCCATGAGTATGATCAATAACTTTTCTAATTTCTTTTTCTTGTCTTGCCCATTTACTACTAAACCATCTTTTTTCTTTTTCTATGTCTTCTTGCAATACTCCAAAAGCTTCAACAATTCCCTCTACTCTATGTTTGAATTCATTACCTGTTAAATATTCATATAGCACTTTCATTTTTTCATCAACTCCTACAGCATTTTGTTTTTCATAGTAAATATTCACAAGATTAAAGCGAAGCGACATTGCTAATTGATCAAAACTAGTACTTGAACAAACCCACACTCCATTTTTATAGCCAATACCTTTCTTTTTAATATCTTCTGGAAGATCAACAGACACAAGAACTGCTAAGTCCGCCTTTGCTTGTCTTTGGTCCTCTTTAAGTTTTGCAATCCAAGTCTCACTCCATTTGGCGTTTTTAGACTCCCACAGTATAGTCCCGCACTTTTGTCCTTTTTTATCAATTACAACTTGGGCAACATCAGCTCCCTTTACTCCTTTTTTAACTTCATTTATATCATCCTGTGGATAGTCTTCTCGTAGTTTTCTTTCAATTGTAAGTTCCAATACTTCACCCTGTGTTTGCTGTGAACCTTGATTGGCTTTTTTCTGAGCATCTTCAAGTGATTTTTTAAGGTCGTTAATTAACTTTTCTTTTTCTACATCTTTTAACTGATGTTCTTCATCAGCTTTTCTTTTTGCTTCATTTCTGATAGCTTCTTCACTTTCTAAAAGTTTTTTCTTCATTTCAAGTTCACGATCTTCATCTTTTCTTCTTAAGGCTCTGGTTTCATCCAAAAGTTCATCAATTTGTCTACTTAATTTTTTATTTCTTTCTTTTTCTTCTTCTTTCTCTTTTTCAAGGTTACTAAATTTACTTTCGAATTTTTGTTCTGCTTCTTTTTCTATTTCTTCTTTTAATTTAATTCTTGTGGATTCTATAACTTTTTCTTCAATTTGATGTGTTAAAGCCTCAGTTACTTCAATTTCCTCTCCACATTTTTTACAAATAATTGTGTTTGCCATATTTTTATATTAATATTTATATAAGATGAAATTCTCAATCAGATTACTATATCTCTACCTCTTCTCATTTATAGGACTCATTATAGCAGTAATTGGCACAATTCAACTTGTTGATTTAGGTATGAAGGTCTACATTTTCAAAGATGCAGATAAATATGATTATCCATTAGCAACAAAGTTTGATCCAACTGGTAAAGAAGTTGAATTAACAGACAAAGAAAAAGAAGAACAGAAGGCACAACAAGAAAAAGAAACAACTAGAAATAGACAAAGACAAGCCTCGAATGCTATAGCAATGTTACTTGTAGGTATTCCTCTCTATAAATATCATTGGAGCATCCTCAAAAAAGAAAATAAATAAAAATATTTACTCTTTATCAAACAAAAAACCGTCTTTAATTAGCTTATCTTTGTTGAGTTCAATCGCATCATTCAACTCTTTTAAGAATAAATACGATGTCTTTGTAATATTACGAATATTTTGATAAAAATGAGCTATAAGAAACAATCTTATAACTTCTATTTTTTTATCACCATTCAGATTAAATAAATCTGAAACCATCAATTTCGAAATTATCTCAACATTATCAACCCCAGCATCTTTAGAAAAATCTTTACAGATATTACTAATTGCCTTTATATGCATTTTTGTTATGCCATTATCGCCTTCACCGAGAACTTCGTCTAAGACACTCTCGTCAATTTTTACACCAATATCTAATTTATTTAAATATTGAGGATATTCAATATTGATTCTTGCTGTAACCTTATTCTTTAATAATCCTATAAATAAACCCATCGTCTTTTCTTGATGGTTTTGTGCAGTTATAAACATATCACCTGGCTCTTTTACTGTCTTATCGGATATAAAACCAGTCTGACGTGATAAATCCAATAACTGTCTATACATAAAATCAGTTGGTTGTTTAATGTCTTGTTGATAAAAATTAAGTAAAGCTTGAATTCCACCAAGAATAGATATGCCATAAGACGCAGCGACAACTTCCATTCTTGAATAGCTGATTGCTTCGAGCGTCTTATGCAATGTAGTACTAAGATCTGGTCTAAAAAACAACGACAATTCCTTATTATTATTGGATAGTTCAGAAAGTAGCATTTCTGGAAGAGATTGTGTAACAGCCATACCCATACGATGGTATGTTTGTTCTTTTAACGCAGCAATGTTCATCATTTTACCCACAAATGCCTCTGCTACTAACTGAATAAGTGTACTACGTGATAAAAACTGAGTAAACATTCTTGATATTTTTTCGGCATCCTTATCAGAAAAATTTTCGCTAACTAACAATTTTTTTATTTTTTCCGTTTTTGGCGCAACGACACGATCGTTGAATCTTTTAAGTTCAGTTGCAAGCTTTCCATCCGTATCCAAATCTTGTATTACAACTACATCAGTCAAATCTAATGCTCGTAAGGATTCATTTACTTTTTCAATACGCGGAAGTGGTGGAAAAATAAAATAAGGTGGATATTTTACCTTTTTTGACAAATTTGGATTAATTGGAATATCGTGTAGATGGGCTGCAAAATTTTTACTTTGCCCCATACCATCGATCATCAAGTGGCTTCCCCCCAAAACAAAAACTCTACCCTTTTCAGCCAAATCAATTATTCCAATATCCATGGATCTACCTCTATTTCCTCTATATTTAAAAACCTTTGAACTCTGGTCTGGAAAAGCGTCAGCTATATAAAGATTACATAGAGGTGTATTTAACGGGTCCTCTTTATCTATATCTTCTGACTTTTGCCAAATTACTTTACTATCACCACTTCGCAACAACTGTTCAATTTGTTCATCACTTTTAGCTATAAGTATTGATGCAGGTAGGTCGACAAACACACTACCATCCTTTGAAAAACATCTAAACACAATTGCATTTAATCCATCTCTTTTTAAATCTAGTGGTCTCAGTACAAAGTCACCACTTCTATTCTTTACTAATCTATTGTTACAAAAATCAAAACTGTCATCTTTAATTGTTTTAATTGGACCTTTAATTCGAGTATTGGTATTAAGATTTAATACACTATTGAAACCTCCGTTTTCTATATGTTCTATCAGTTTCTGAGCCGTATCTTTATTCTCTGGATCATATTTAACTTGGTTCTGTAGAAAATTGAGAACAAATCTTTGCACTGCATCGTGTATAATCTTACCGTTTGTACCCTCTCTGTCCGATATATCCGCAAAATCTTGATGAAATCCTCCAGTATCAGTTATAGATTCATGACCGAATTCAACCGAACTAGGCTTATCAGCCTCCATTCGCAAAGATCTTTTAAAGGCCATTGCAGGCACGTGATCTACAGTAACTGATTTTAATGCAACACTTATAACCGGCTTAATAAAGACATTTACTCTCAATGAATATTTAGAAACTCCTGAATAATGACAATAAGTATTAAAAATAGTACTGCCTACACTCTGGAGTTCTGCAGGGGTAATACGTGTCCCAACATTATTACCCAACCAATCTTTCTTTTGACCAGGCTCGACGACAGAAAGAATTGTAAGTGGATAATAGGCTTCTGGCACAATATTAATAATTTTTTCACGAATTTCAGGGTCAACTTTTTCTAACAATTCAAAACTTGGATAACTTTCAGGGGGGTGATAGTTTGCATCTCTGACAAAACGTAACTCTCCTTGAGATCTAGTTTTTACTTCACCAGTTAGTGGCAAAACATTAGCCATTTCTTAATCTTTAAATTGTTTTTTGAGGAGTTTGTAAACGTTTTTCTTTGTTTCTTCAACTGTCATCCCCCATTCTTTAGCCATTTCTGCAAACGATTTGTCCGTTAATGAAGCACCTGTCATATCAGGCTTGCCCATATTGTCATCCGTTATTCCACATCCACAATTGAAACACATATGCTATCATCATATATTATGACACTAACACTAGTCAAGAAAACTGATGAGGCAAAAGGAACTAAATCTTTTTATTTTAAACCAAGCGAAGATTTTACATTTGAGGCAGGACAATACATTTACATAATTCTTCCAAGTTTAAAATACGAAGATGCAAGAGGAGATACCAGACACTTTACAATTTCATCATCCCCTACTGAAACTGAAGATAATTTATTAAGAATAACCACAAGGATGAGAGATCAGTCTGGTTACAAAAAAACTTTAGATGAGTTAGAAATTGGTGCAACTGTTGCAGCAAGAGGACCACAAGGCTTTTTTGTCTTAAACTCAAAAAAAGTAGACACTACTTCACCACAGATTTTTTTGGCAGGTGGAATAGGAATTACACCATTTAGATCAATAATTAAATATAATTTAGATAAAGGATTAAATATTCCAATTCATCTTATTTATTCAAACTCTGATAGTGAATTTGTTTTTAAAAGCGAATTAGATCTTTGGCAAACACAGAATCAAAATTTAAAAATTGATTATTTTGACTCATCAAAAGAAGGCCATCTAGATTCAGACAAATTAAAGACGCTACTTCCTGCAACAGATTTTAAACAGACAACTTTTTGGGCAGTTGGACCAAATCCTTTTATAGATGCCATGGAAGAGATATTTGAAAAACTAGAGATTCCAGAAGACAACATCAAAACAGAAAAATTCACAGGTTATTAAATTCATGTTAAAATTGCTCCATGAGACAAAATGAAATTCCAGAGTGGAACCTAAAAGATCTCTATAAATCGATAGATGATCCAAAGATTAAAAAGGATAAAAAGGAAATAGAGTCAAAGATAAAGAAATTAAAGAGTAACTTCAAAAAAAACAGTCTAACTTCAAGCTTAGAACTCTATGAAGAAATATCACATTCTTTAAGTGTTTTGAATAATTATGCATATTTAAATCATAGTACAGACACAAAAGACGAGAAGGTTTCAAAATTCTACCAATCTACAAATGAATATATAAACGACATCGAATCAAAACTGTTATGGTTTAAGGTTTACCTAACAAAAAGTAACGACAAATCAGAAAAATTTAACTACTTTCTTAAAACGACAAGAAGTTTAAAACCATATACACTAGACGAAGATAAAGAAGTATTGCTAACCAAAAAAAGACAGACAGGAGCAGAATCTTTTATTAGATTCTACGATCAGATAGATTCAAATAAAGACTTTGATGGAAAAACCTATTCAGAGTTATCAACAACTTTTGCAAGTGATCCAAATAGAAATAAAAGGAAAGAGGCAGGACAAATAATTCAAAAAAATCTAAAAGATAACTCCCTATTATATAAATTTATACTAAATACACTTTTGCTTGATAAAAAGGTGGATGATGAAATTCGAGGGTTTAAGTATCCACAAGAATCAACCTTTTTGGACTACGACATTATGCCAAAAGTAGTAGAGACAATGTCTGCTGTAATTATAAAAAACTACAAAATATCTGAAAAGTATTATTTAGCAAAATCAAAATTATTAAATATGAAATTATTTGAATGGGATAGATACAGTGACATTTATCCAAACACAAAAAGTAGTGTTAGCTGGGAGGATTCAAAAAAGATTGTTTTAAATTCGTTTAGTAACTTTTCAGAAAAGTTTGCGGTAGAAGCTGAAAAGTTTTTTGATAATAATTGGATCGACGCAAAATTAAAAATCGGAAAAAGTAGTGGAGCATATTGTTCATACGTTTCAAATAGTGTTCATCCTTATGTTTTTATGAACTTTGCAGGAGAGCAAAGAGATGTAGAAACATTAGCACACGAACTTGGACACGGCCTTCACTGCATTTTTGCAAAAAATAATAATTATCTTGATTTTATGCCTTCAACGGCAACAGCTGAAATAGCATCAACTTTTGCCGAATTACTAGTTTTTGAAGATTTGTATAAAAAGGCAAAAACAAAGAAAGAAAAAATAAATCTGCTTGGAGGAAAACTACAGGGAGCATTTGCAACAATTTTTAGACAGAATGCATTTTACTTATTTGAGAGTGAATTGCATAAATTAAGAAGAGAAAAAGGTGAATTATCACTAGATGAAATATGTAATCTCTATCAAAAACATCTACAACCGATGTTTGGAAAAGGCTTAACACTATCAGATGATCACAAATATATGTGGATGGTAATTAGTCACTTCTATCACTACAATTTTTACGTTTTTACATATTCATTTGGAGAACTTTTAGCAACTTCTTTATATGCAATTTACAAAAGAGAGGGACAAAAATTTGTTGATAAATATATTTTGGGGTTAAGTCTAGGAGGTTCAAAATCACCTGCTGAAATTACTAAAGTAATGGGAGTTGACATAACAAAAGAAGACTTCTGGCAATCCGGTTTGGATTTAATTAACGAACAAGTTAAAGAATTCGAGAAACTTGTAATATAATATACTTCATGCCGGTGTAGCTCAAAGGTAGAGCAGCGCTTTCGTAAAGCGACGATGATAGTTCGATGTCTATCCTCCGGCTCAAAATAATCACAAAAGTTGCAAGAGATAATATAATTATGCCAAAAAATAGAGTTTAGAGAAATTAAACCAAACTAGTATAAATTTCAATAGCTCTCTCCATTATCCTATCTCCAATCTTTCCCCAATTAAAATATTTTTTATAATCTTTTGGATCTATTAACTTTATTTCGGTTACACTTCCTGCGGGATCAGAGACAAGTTCTCCAAGAGGTTCAACAAGACAAAATGAACGTAGTTGATAATCAACAGTTCCATCTGGTTTTACAACTTCTTGGTAACCAATTGGAATTTGCTTCAAAACTTTCATATTTGTTTCTTCCTGTATTTCTCTTGCTAGTGCTTCTTCTGGAGTTTCTCCTTTTTCTATATGTCCACCGACCAAACTCCATTTGCCATTATTACTTACGATTACTAATTTATCTTTATAAAAACAAACTCCATATGATTGTTGCAGACCTTTTCCTTTTAATTCATCAAAACTATCACAATCGTGCCAAATCAGTTTGTATTCTTTATCATCCCAAACCATTGAATCGTTAATTATCATTATTTGTATTATATAATGAACAAACTAATATGAATAAAGTAATTTCAGCAGGTGGAATTGTAGTTAGAAATAACCCAAACAAACAAATTCTTTTAATGATTTTACACACATTAAAGGATTAGGTTTTGCAAAAGGACATGTTGAAGATGGCGAAACATATGAACAAACAGCAATTCGTGAGGTCACTGAAGAGACAGGATTAACTAATTTGAGTATTGTTAAAAAACTAGGTGTATTTAGCAGGTTAGGCTCAGAGGTTGATGGCACACTCGTTGACAAAGATATCCACATGTTTTTAATTAAATCAGACAGTCCAGATTTTCATCAACAAGCTGAGGAAGAATATGGATGGTTTGATCTTGAAGATGCGATATCCAAAATGGCAATCAAAGAAGATAAAGAGTTTTTAGAAAAAATTAAAGATGAAATTTAAAAACAGAGTTGGATCGTTTGTGGTTTTAACCAGAAAAAATAGGTCAGAAGTTTTTCTAGTTCTTCGTTCAGATTTCCCAGTCTGGGAACCACAAGGTGGCGGAATGGAAAAAGATGAAACTCCTAAACAATGTGCTATCCGTGAAGCATACGAAGAAACAGGTTTTAAAATAGAAATTATTAGAAAAGTTGCAGAATATATTAATCCAAAAACAAAATTGGTTGATTCACATATTTATGAAGGAAGGTATTTATCTGGTAAATATATAAGAGAATATCCAGAATGTGAAGGTAAATGGTTTAGTGTGAAGAAATTACCAAACAACATGGTGGCAATCAGGAAAATTATGATAAAAGATTGTTTGAATAATAATAAATTAATTATAAAAAATAATATAGATTTGATATCTACACAAAACTTTAAACTATTTCTATCTATGCCAATAAAAAGTCTTACCTATCTAATTAAGAAGACCGTTAGATTTTAATTTCTCTGCCACTAGTTTATGAATTGGACCATATACTTTTCCATAATCCTTCCAATTATAATTTTCCATCTCATTTTTAAACCAGTCATCCTCGCTTAAATTTTCATATCTTTCACCTAGCTCAGACAACTCCTTAATCGTCAGTTTTATAACACTTTTTATATCGTCTCCTGCTTTATAGTTATTATCTTTGAGTTGATAGTAATAAATATAGTTTGAATTTTCGTAGACCTTTCCAGTTTCATCTGTTGCATGAACATCAATTTGTAATATTGGTTTTAAATCGTCTTTACTTACAATTATTCCAAGTTCTTCATTTAACTCTCTTACTGCTCCCATTACAGGTTCCTCATTTTCATCAACTCCACCTCCAACAAAACGGTAAATATCTTTTGGATAAAAATGCGGTTTTGAACCAACCAAGATATTTCCTTCTTTGTCAGCAACAGCAATCAAAGCAAGTCTTTTCCTATATAAATTACCAAAAGGAGATTTTATTTTAATTATCAATTTTATTTTTTCCATAATGCGGTATTATATTCTACATCCAGTTTGGTATTTAAGACATAATTGATTTTAAAACTATATAGGGTATAAATGGCATATGGTAGAACATATAAAGGCAGATGGACCGGCATGTGTTACTTGTGCCGCCAAAACGTTGACCGCCGAAGGAACAATATGTCAACCTTGGAGACTAGGACAGAAAAATAGAAATTATGGCAAAACGAAAAGGCGTTTTGGCGTATCTACTGGCTCTGGTACCGCTAAAAGACCATTACTTTGCCCACACCCTGAAAGTCAGATTTCAACTACTCCAAACACTCAAGTACTTCTAAGAAAAATATTAAAGAAATAATACTATAAACTTTTATTAAAAAACTCCACTGTTCTTTGCATTGCAGGATTGAAGGAACTGCCTGTTATATTGTGACCTCCCGATTGATATTCATATAAATTATGAATAATGTTTGTATCATCAAGTATTTTATTTAAATTTCTTGAGTATTCAATATCTACAACATCATCATTTACTGCATGGTGTAATTCAAGTTTTGTAGTTACTCCCTCTAAATAATTAATTGGCGTTACTTGCTTCCAAAACCAGCTATCTGGATCATATTGTCCGTAATACTCCATTAATTGTCTTCTTTTCCTTGCTCTTTCAGAATCATTTGTTGGTGGTCTGTAGCTATTATCTCCAATACCTAAATCTAAAAAGTCTTTATATGTAAAACCTGCACCACCCCAAATAGCAACTGCTGGAATATCTTTTTTAACAACCATACTTCTAAAAGTTACATTTCCTGCCATACTATGTCCCCAAAGTCCAATCTTATCTTTGTTTACAAAGTTTGAATTTTCTAAAGCTGAATAAGCATTTAAGGTATCAATTACATAATCACTTGAGTAATATGCACCTCCCGCTTCACCTTCTGAATCTCCATGTCCTCGTAAATCAATTTTAAAAACTACAAATCCATTACGAGCAAGATAATCAACATATGCAACATATTTTTCTGTTGTTCTGTATTCTTCTGGTGGTATATATCCATGAACAAAAACTATTGCAGGATATCCATCTTTGGGAGTTGCCCCATTGGGGATAGTTAATAGCCCATTAATTTTTAAATTGTCTGATGTGTAATTTGTTAGATATGATGTGTAATTTGAGTTTTCTTGATATTTTGTAAGTTCTCCCAAATTACTTTCATAATTTTGCTGTTGTAAATATGGAATAGTTAATTCGCGAAATGCAAAATTATTTTCAACTATTGCAGGTGAGACAGAACTTCCTGAAAAAAATAATATTATGGCAGTTAATATTTTTTCAAACATTATGGCAATATATAAATATCTTGTCGAGTATCTGAAACTCCAACTTTTTCACCTTCTGATTTTAGTATTCTTTCCAGTGGTCTACATTTCATACATCCACCTGTTGGGCATACAAAATGATTAAGTTGTCTTGCAAGTTTTATTCTTCTTGCAACTGTTAGAACTTTTTCTTTTGAATCGACTAAATTTGGTAATTCTTTTTCTAGTAGTTCATCAGATTTGTCCAGATACCAGTATGAAGCTTTTGAAACTGGCCTTGACTGTAAATTGGTTGCCAAAAGTAAATAAATTGGAAGTTGAAGCGAATCATCGCCTTCTTCATTCTTTCCTGTTTTAAAATCAACAACGTGAACAGAATCAGAATCCTCTAAATATTCCAACCAATCAATCTTTCCACAAAGGATAATATCATCTTCGTCTGAAAGATAATAGTTTGGTATAAAGTCAGATTGCAACTTAACTGCTTTATTTAATATTGGCCCTGGGTGTTCTTCAACTCTTTTTAACATTTGTCTCCCTCTCTCTTTATATTCCTCTTCCTGCTCTTTAGTTTTAAATCCTCCAACTTTCCCAGTAACTTTTTCCCAAGCTACATCAAATTTTTTAAGTAGTGAGATAGATAGTCTTTCGTCAACAGGAAGTACAGATAATCCTTCTACAACTTCGTGAACTGCAGAACCTAAAGAGAGTGATGGTGATGTAACAGTTATTTTATTTCCAGTTTTTGGATCTTTGTATACATTTCGAAGGTAATATGCGCGAGGACAAGCAATAAAATCTGCAATTGATGAGTGACTAACCCAAACTGCTTTGTATTTGTCTTTCATTAGTAGTAATATTGCATTATACAATGACTACAAGGAGATATTCTAGGTTGGCAACAGTTGAAGAGAGGAAAAACGTCAAGAATGCATATAAATATGTTGTTTGGTCAATCATTGCAATTATCTTTCTTATTTTCCTTGGTATCCCAACTTTAGTTCGTTTTGCAGGATTCATTGGGGACATTGCAAAGTCAGACAAACCAGTAGAAGTAAATGATATGACTCCACCTGCACCACCACAATTTGATGAAATTCCAGAATACACAAACAAGGAAATATTAGAAATAATAGGACAATCAGAAAATTCTGCAATTATTAAGATAAGAGCCAACAATGATGATAGTGAAGTTGTTGCAAACAGCGACGGTAGGTTCAGTTTTACATTTAATTTAAACAAGGGTGAAAACACAATTGATGCAACAGCCACAGATCTAAGCGGTAATCAAAGCACACAAACTCAAACATTCAGAATTAGTTATGACAATGAAGATCCAGAACTAACAATTGAAAGCCCAGCTGATGGATCCAGTTTCTTTGGAAGTGGACAAAGACAATTATCAATAAAGGGAACAGTTGATGAAAATGTTGATCTTAGAATTAATGATAGATTTGTTTCTTTAAAAGATGACAACAGTTTTACTTTTGCGACCACCCTTTCAGAAGGAGAGAATAAATTTGAGGTTAAAGCAGTAGACCCTGCAGGTAATGAATCTTCATCTTCACTAACTGTCACTTTCAGTCTCTGACCCAACTAGTGCGAATATCCAAAACATAACATGTGGATAGAATAAACTGTTTGCAAAGACACTATGAATAAGCACAGCGCCAAGACTATATACCAAATACTGACTACTTGGCATTTTGATTAAAAAACTAACAAATAAAATTAAACCAATTACACCAGTCGTTGCCAGTAAAAATAAAATGGATGAATCTGCTCCATTACATGAGTGAGAATTGGTATTTATATCACTCAAATATTTCTGACGAGCAGAGCATATGTTATTATATCCAACTCCAATTAATGGGGATGTCCTAATTATTTTTATAGTTTCCTCTATATTTAACAATTTATTATTCCCACTAGCTGTCCTTGTTAAAGTTGTGCCTTCACCAATGTTTTTAGGTAAAAACATGACAACTAAACTAAAAAATATCGCCAATAATATTTTCTTTTTAATATCAAATTTAATAAATAGAAATATTAGACCCAGTATTAGATAACTAACTCTAGAATAAGTAAAAGCCAAACTAAAAATTAAAAATAACAATGCTTTTGTTTTATTATTTTTGATTGCCAAAATTATTCCAAGAATAAATATTAAAGCTAAATATGTTGGATCTAAAAATGTTCCAACCATTCTTAACAAATGATCATCCCAACCCAAATATTTTAAAGCGGTTAAGTCCAGCCAAATTAAATACTGAATCCAACCAAAGACTGCGGCAGTAATACTAAGCCACAACAATTTACTTTCAATTTCTTGCCCTCCAAGTAATTGCTTAAATAGGTTGTCTTTACTGTTAATGTGGTTACTTATAAATACAGCAACCAATGAATATGAAATTAATCGGAAAAGATACAAAACATTTTTAAATTCAAAAAACTGATAATTAAATAGAATTGAAAAAACACAAAACAGAACAAAGTAAATAAAATATTTATACCAATTAGGAAATTTTGGCTTTTGTAATAGTGTAATAATTGCAAGCAATACAACTGATACATCAAACAAGTTGGTAAAACCTATTTTAAAAAGTTGACCAAATGGAAATATTATTAATGTTGTAAAAAATATAATTTTGTCCATGCGAGATATGAGTGTAATGACTGCATTATACTAAATACTACATTTTTTGATTTAAATAATGTTACAAAAAACTTTGCAATTGGAAATAATATTATCTTCAACAAGTTAGATTTTTTGCCTTCTTGTAAATTAGCTGCTGCGTGCAGATCTGAGTAATTATTCATTTTCTTTAGATATTCACTTAACGAATCTGCAGTGTTATGAATAATATAAATATTAAGTTTACCAACATTTTTGATATCCCAAATCTCATGGACCGATCTTTTCCAAGTTGTAAATTCTCTCTTACCCAACCTAACAATATTATCAGTTCCTACATATTGACCAAGAAAATAATTTTTTCTTTTTAAAATATATCCATCATACTTGTCTGATATTTCAGTAATAGATGAAGACAGTTTTTCGTCATTGTCTAAAAACAAAACCCAATCAGTTTTTGCCTTTTGCAAAAGATTGTTACGTTCTTTGGCAAAGTCAGCAATATTTTGTTTATTTAAAATAAATGTTGTCACCTTCTTCATATATTGTGTATTTTAGCACCTGATCTTCATATGATGGCTCGTTACCATAAAGCCACATTAGATATGCATAGTTTTGAGCATAATATCCATGATAGTAATCAAATTCTCCGACTCTAATTAAATTAAACTTATTTCCACTTGCTTGACTAACAATAGATTTACTAATTTCATTCTGTTTAAGATACATACTAGACTTGTTTAGCCAGTCTTTTGAATTATAAAAAGAAAGTGAAAATAAAATTACTAACCACAAGAACAAGAAGCTACTTTTAATAACTTTGCTGAATAAATATGAAATTATCATAAAACCAATTGGAGCAATTGCAACCCAATAGTGGACAGGTGAATCACCATGAATCAACAAGGCAACAAGATTGGCTAGAAATAAAACCATTAATATCTTTAAATTACTTTTTATTTTATTTTTGATAAGAAGATATAGCCCAGAAAGTGCAAGACAAAGAACTAATATCGCAATAAAATTAAAGTTAACTGTGCCGAACTTGTAAAAACGATAAGGGATCCATAGTCCTAATTTTAATATTGGCTCGAAATTATTGTTTACCGAACTAATTAAAAATGGAATATTTGGAATTATAAAAAATAGGGCAGAATATAAAATTTCTTTTATTCTAATCTTTTTGGACTTAAAAAGATAAATAATTAAAACATGAGAAAAAATTAAAGCAATAACTGTTAGATGAAAGTTCAAGGCAATTCCTAATACAAACCAGCTTAAATACAATGATAAGTTGTCACCTTTTAAGTATTTGAATAAATAATTCAAATACAAAAACGTTAATGGAACAACAAAAAGGTAAAACCGTGAGTATCTAAATAAAACTAGCCAGAATGGGGTTAGGCACAATAAAATAAAAAGGTAGTTGGCAGATTTTACATCAAAATATTTTTTCATTAGATAGTAACCCATAAATGATGTGGCTAGACCAAGAAATATATAAAAAACAAAAATGTTAATTGGATCAAAACCAAACAACTTGAAAAAAATAATCATGAACCAATAAAAAATTGGGCCCAAACTTATGAAACTATGACCTGTTGGCGGACCTAATAATGGAATTGTATTGTTTACAATATGGTTTTTAATCTCTAAATAATTAAGTGCTACTTCCCCATCAAAATTTATTTGTCCAAGAATATTTTTAAATCTTAAAAAGAGATATAGCGACACAACTAAAACTATTAATAAGTTATTTTTATTTAAATATTTCATTGATTCTTAAAATACTTAATGAAGTAGTAAGCCAACAAAGGCAACGAAAATACTGTGGCAATAATTGTTGCGTATCCTGCTCCAAGTATTCCAAATATTCTAATTAAAGGATAGAGGATTGCAATTAAACAAAGTGTGCTTGCAAGTGTTATATATGTCACAACTTCTTGTTTTCCAATTCCCAAAAATAATGAAAAGAAAGAATTAGATATTGCCTTGACTACGCCATAAATTGCCAAGAGTTGTAAAACTGGTGCAGCAGGAACCCAGTTACTACCGAGAATAAAATTAATAATTTCTACAGGAAATCTAAAAACAACAAATCCAAAAGGAATTACTAAGACAGAAATAATTAAGAGTGTTTTCATAAATGCCTTTTTTAGGCGGACAGTATCGTCTTTTAAATTAACATAAATAGGAAAAGTCACTTTATTAAACACCTCTCCCACTTCTGATAC
>JBAQKY010000029.1:0-108337 GCA_049301455.1 Microgenomates group bacterium | reverse complement strand
GAAATAAATGGTAGTGCCCATTTTCTATTCTCAAATAATTTAAAAACTCCAACTATAAATAAAATACCCGTCAGTAATGTTGGTGTAGGATTTGATAGCCATCTTGAAGCTCCAATTACATAGCCTGAAAAACTAGCAATTACTAATGCAATTAATCCAAGTCTTTTGCCGCCTATTTTTTCACCCAATTTGTAAAGTAAAAATAGACCAAAAATTGAAATTAAAATTAAAAGTAAATTGGCAAATACTGGATTTCCGCCAGAGACAAAATATGCAGGAGTAATTAAATAATAATACCAAGGACCTCTAAAAATACCTGTATTTCCCATCATTGGGCCTATCAAGAAAAATTTACCATTATGAATTAGGTCCCAAATAACTAAGGCGTCTCTACCTTGGTCATACCAAAATCCTAAAATTTCAGGGAGTCTGTAAACTCTGACAAAAAAAGCTGCAAGGATAACAATAAAAATTGTAATATTCCAAAAATTAAATACTTTTTTCATTTTTTTGAAGTTTACCTTTATTAGAATATTTTTGACATGTATCCAATATTTTTGTAAGTGCAAGATCAAAATCTATTCCGCGCATTGTTACTGCAGATCTAATTTTGTGACCGCCCCCACCTAATTCCTTTGCAATTATCGATGTATCAAAATCTGTCCTAGCTCTAAAACTAACAGATATTTCATTTTTATACTTCTCAACAGCAATAAATCCAAAATCAGTTTTATTTATACTATTTATAAAAAAATCTGCCACCATATCTTTTGCAAAAGACTCTAACTTATTTCTTGAATATTCTTCATATCTAATATATGTATAACAAAAATTACTATCCTCATTTACAGAGATGTTTGCTAGCATATCACTAACTGACTTGATCGATGCAACTGAATTTGTTTGATAGAGATTTTGTATAATTTCATCCTTTGATGAAAATCTCATTAAATCTGATGCGACTTTCATTGTTTTACTATCAGCTGCCTTAGTTCTAAAACACTCTGTATCACTTATAATTCCTGTTAATAATGCTTTCTGAAAAAATGGATAATCTACTTCGCGATCAGGATTTATTCCCCAATCATTAAATACAAAATATAACAGTTCAGCAGTAGAACTCATGGTGTCATCAACAATATTAATTTCGCCAAAACGTGTGTTTGTGTGGTGATGGTCTATAACAATTGTTTTTATATCAATTTTTTCTTTATTACCTCCACCTCTAACCCTATCCCAACTACTTGAATCTAATGCAATGAACAAATCATATTCTGAAAAATTGAAAGTATTAAAATCAATTTTTTTTGCAACCACTTCTCCATACAGACTATCTTTAATAAATAATGTATTTTCAGGAAGATCATCAGGATAAATTATAGTAACGTCTTTTTCAAAACAAACTTTAATCACTTCATTTAAAGCAAATGTGCTTCCAACACTATCTGCGTCAGGATTGGTGTGACAATTTAGGAGTATTCTTTTTGCTTTTTTTATCTCATCTAAAACAATTTGCGATTCTGGATAATTCATATTTAATTTAAACTATCATTATTGTTTTTTTCTTTTGCAAATTTTCTTGTTATTTTTAAAGCTGTTTTTACCGCATCTTTATAAGACATATTATCGATCTGCCCCCCTCCTCCGTCAAAATGTCCTCCACCATTTAAATCTTTCAATAATTTTGTCAGACCATACCCTATCACTCTTGACCTAACACTAATTTTTACTCCACCCTCTTCACGTTCAATAATCACCATTCCAAAGTTAGTACCTTCTACAGTTCTCACAAATTTATCTGCTAAAGAACGTGTTCCTTGGATAATATTTTTATATTTTTCTAGATCTTTTAACGAAAGTGCAATATATGAAAACTTATGTTTTTTATCAACTTTTATTTTAGACAAGCCTTTTGACCAGAACTTTAGTTGGTCTATGCTGTTATTTCTATATATTTTTGCATTTACAATATCATAGTTTGCACCAAGTTCGATAAGTTTTGAAACTGTTTTAAAAACTCGGGAAGAAGAACTGTAACTAAACGATTCAGTGTCTGTAATTATTCCTTCCAATAATAAATTTACTTCTTCAGAAGAAAAACTATAACCGATATCTTCAAAAAAAAGAAAAATCATTTCGCTAGTAGATGAATATGCAGTATCGCTAATTTTGAATGGCTCATAATAATTCAAATTTTGGTGGTGATCAATATTTATTGTTTTAATCATTTTATGATTTTCCTCATTTAATCCGACTCTTGAAGGTTCATTTACATCTAAGGTGATAAACAAATCATAATCGCTCAGGTTTTTATACACGTCTACAGAATCTTTCAAGCTACTTAGGTCATACATTGTCTTGAATTTATTATTAACAACCTCAGGAGTGATAAATGTCACTTTCTTGTTTAACTTTTCGAGAAAATTTTTAAATAGTAAATTTGAGATTATTGAGTCAGGATCAGTACTGATATGTAAACTCAAAACAATACTAGAAGAGGCATTAATTACTTCTAAAATTTCTTTTGAGTTTGGAAAATTCATATTATTTGCTGTGGATTAGTTTGTATATTATAACTCCATCAACTTCAAAGTCACTATCTATTTTGCTCCAGCCAAAGTTTGCAACTTCTGCTTTGGCAGAATGTGTTGGATCACATTTTTCTTTTGGTTTCTCACAAATAACAATTAAAGTATCTGCAATTGTTTTTTTGTCCCATCTGTCTGCATGTAAAACATTTGCATCTTTGATGTCCATAAAATATCTGTATCCATCTTCATAATTTCTTTCGGCTAGCACTGCTAAATTAAATGGTTTGCCTTCTGCAATTTCTAAAACTTTATTAGCAACATTTTGTGCTCTTTGCATTTGGTTGTTTGGATGATATAGAAGTGGATTATTTTTTAAATTTAAAACAACTAAATATAAAATTGCCGAGCAAAGAACAATATTCATGAATTTACTTTTAATTTTAAATCTGTCTTCAAAAAATCCGGCCATTAATAAAAATGGAACTGGAAATAAAAATCCAAAATAATGATCGTATACATTTTGTTTGTACAAACCAAAACCAATTAATCCAAAAACAAACCACGCAATTGGCATTAGATATCTTTTATTAACTGCTTTATCTTTACTGGTATAAATAAAAACAAAGTAGGACAAAAGAATTATAGATATTAAAGTAGCTGGTTGCTTATTTTTTGCAGTTAGCATACTCCCGTTAATTTGTTCAAAAATTGGATATGCTTTAGGAATTGCAGTCCATGGTGTTATCGCCACAGTTTCGTCTCGAACTGTTAAAAATTTGTAGAGTGCCCTACTATTCATCCAATCATGTCTAATATCAAATGCTAAAAGTGGACTCATTAAAAATAAATAAATCAAAACTGAAATTAGGGTTATTTTTTTAGGAACTTTAGACAATAACCAGAAAATAAACAAAACAGGTGCAATTAAAACACCTAAGTAGTGCGACTGGCAAACGAATGCAAACGAGATTGCAGCTACAATTAACCAACTGTATTGCTTTTTACTCCAAACTTTCCAAATTGAATAAATTGAAAGCAGTGAAAAGAATGGCATTATATTAGGATTCCAAGATGAATGAGAATAAGTAATCACTGTAGGTGAAATTGCAAAAAACAATCCAGCAATCAAACCCGCTTTATTTCCAAACCATTCTTTACCAACCAAATAAATTAGGTATGTTGTAGCTACTCCCAAAAGTGCAACTCCAACTGCAGGCCCTACTGGGGAAAAGTTAGCCAATAATAAAAAGGGTGCCATGAAATAATAATAGAGTGGGCCTAAATACATTCCTCCAACTGAAGTACCTGGACCTATTAAGATTGGATCTGCCTTAACAAGTAAATTTCTAACAATTATTGAGTCTCTTCCTTCATCACCCAAAAAGGTCATGTATCCATCAATATTATAAAGTCTAAAAAAAGCTCCCAATGAAATTATTACAACAATCAACCAGTTCTTTTTCAAAAAATCAAAAATCATTCTATTTATTTTAGTTTTCGCCACAAACGAAACAGATCAACGAAGCTTTTTATAATTACCATCAAATCTCTACCTGTTCCTTTACCAGCAATTCTTGGATAGTGAGTTACAGGGATCTCAACGATCGTAAAACCTGCTTTTTTTGATTTAATCAAAAACTCAGATGAAATAAAGGCACCTCTTTCTGATTCAAGTTTGGATATCTTATCAACCACTTTTTTAGATATAAATTTAAAACCGCAATCAATATCTTTAACATGCAAACCAAATAGTATAAAGACAACAAGTTCCCACATTTTGGAAGTTATGATTTTTAATTTACTAACCTGTCTCTTTTTATAGTACCCAATAACAAGATCTGCTTTTGTCTCTTCTTGTTTTTCTATAAATTTATCAATTTCAGAGAAATCAAATTGGCCATCAATATCTGTAAATGTTATCCATTTATATTTTGATCCATACAACCCAGATTTAAATGCACCACCGTAGCCTCTGTTTACCTTGTGATTTATAAGTTTGATACGTCTATCATCTTTCTGAAGTTTTTCGACAATCGCTTTGGTCTTGTCTTTTGAACCATCATTAACTACAACAATTTCCCATTTCTTTGCAGTCTTTTCTAATACTTTCTTTGCTTTTAGAATTGTCTTTTTTGCATTAGCCTCCTCATTATATGCAGGAAAAAACAAAGACAACTCATCAATTTTGTATCCCATACAGACTATGATATCATCAAATTATGCGAAATGCTCTAAAGAATTTGGGCCTGATTAGTTTAATGGCAATTCTACCAACACTCATGATTTGGCTACCCTTTTTCGCCAGAGTTGATAAAATTTGGGGTATTCCACTACCTGACGGAGGAATGACCACAATTGTATCTAATTTCGATGGGCCACTATACATAGTGGCAGCCAAAACCCTCTACAATCCTGAGCTGATTGGCAAAAATTATCAGTTTCCACTAACCAATGAGTACTATTCTGCACATTTTCCATTGTTTCCAATGTTAATTAAAACATTTAGTCCGCTCTTAGGAAGTCCATACTCTATGTTATTTGTTACAGTAGCAGGATCGATTTTAGCTTTGTACTTTTTCTACCTACATGCAAGGCAGTATCTAGATGAAAAAAATTCATTTTGGCTAACATTTATCTTTGCCATATTCCCAGCCAGATGGCTAATTGTTAGGTCAGTAGGTTCACCTGAACCGATATTTCTTGCAGCAATTCTAGCGTCAACATACTTTTTTGGAAAACAAAAATATTTATTAGCAGGTTTGTGGGGGCTTTTAGCACAAACAACAAAATCACCAGCCATCCTTTTATTTGTAGCCTATGCACTACAAATTTTTGTGACGAATATTAAAAATTTGAAGGCAATATTTAATCAAAAATATTTACCACTATTATTAATACCATTAGGCGTTGTTTTGGTTTTCTCACTTTACATGGTTCAGACAGGTGATTTCTGGGTTTACTTTAAGTCAGGAGACAACATGCATTTATTCTTCCCTCCATTTCAAATATTTAATGCAAATGAACCATGGGTAGGAACATTTTGGCTAGAAGAAGTTATATTTATCTATCTCATTGGAATCTTGGGAATATATAAACTGTACCAAGAGAAATTAACTAACTATTTTTATTTTGCACTTGTCTTTATTGTTCCACTATTTTTTGTAGCACACAGAGATTTATTAAGATATGCCCTACCTGTTGTGCCGTTCTTAATACTTGGTTTTAGAGAGTATCTACTTAAAAAAGAATTTAAGATAGCGCTCTTTGTATTAATAATTCCAATTTATCTCTATTCATTATCCTTCATATCTCAAAACACAATGCCAATATCCAATTGGGCACCATTTCTTTAACGCTTCGTGGGTTTTAATAACATTAAAAGACTAACTCTATACATGAGATTCAACTGACATTATGGAAATACCAAGACATTGGCGTCTAAAGAAACAGAGATATGGTCTAGTTGGATATAAAATATTACAGCCTGATGGTTCATATAGATACGAATTTCCACCAATGGCTAATCCAAAAAAAACAATTGAAGTATACGATTCAAGACTTCTTCTTCCTCCAAATGACAAGATTGTACATTGTGAAGTTGTAAGGGAGGACCAAGAACAGAACAATAAAGGCCAAAACTAATGCATCATACTGCACTCCAACTAACTTTACACCAATTGGTCCTGCAATTGATTGAATCAAAAGTGCTCCAGCTGAAGTTAAGTTAAATTGCAAAAACTTAA
Organism: Microgenomates group bacterium; assembly: GCA_049301455.1. Lineage (GTDB taxonomy): Bacteria > Patescibacteriota > Microgenomatia > UBA8517 > UBA8517 > JAUYMM01. The sequence goes on along the minus strand of JBAQKY010000029.1, from coordinate 102,063 downwards.
AGATAGTTTGTTTTAATCCTTTTATCTCCTGATCTTTAAATGTCCAGATATTATTAAAAATGTAGTTATTTATAATCGCCAATTCTGTAGAAAGGGCCCAAGAGAAAGTTTCAGTAAGTCCATAATTTCTTAAAACTCTTAAAGCAACATAATTTACAACAAATCCAGTTCCACCAACAATTCCAAATTTAATAAACTTAATTTTATCTTTAATACCTAATATTATTGCAACCTTAAATGTAGAGATCATTTCTTTAATTCTAAATTTTGATTTCTCCATTGTTCTAGATTCAAATTCTAAAGGAACCTCTACGGTTTTTTTAGATAGTTTTAGTGATTGATACAAAAGATCAACTTTATATGCAAATCTATAAAGTTCCATTAAATTTGGTAAATCAATTTGATCTAGAACGCCTTTAACCCTTGAGAGTCTAAACCCAGTTGTTAAATCATGAATTGAAGGTTTAAGTAAGACTAAACGAATAAATAGATTACCAAAATAACTAACCATCTTTCGTGATAATGCCCACTCTTTTGGAATTGATCCACCTTTTACATATCTACTACCAATACAATAATCTGCACCAGCTAAGAATGTATCCACCATTGGTTTAACAAATCTAGTAGGGTGTTGGAAATCACCATCCATTTCCAAAACAGCATCTGCCTTAAGTTCTTTCATTGCATATTGAAAACCAGACACATACGCCCACCCTAGTCCATCATTTTTCTGTTGAATTATATTTACTCTTTTGTCTTTTTTGGCATACGCCTCAACAACTTTTGAGGTGTCATCTTTAGAATGATTATCAACAACTAATAAGTGCATGTCTGCATCAATCTTTGGAAATTCTACTTCAAGAAGTTGTTTGATCATCTTCTTCAGATTACCAGCTTCGTTCCAAACTGGCATTACAATTACTACTTTTTGCATATGTTTAAACTTTACACCTCAAACATGGTAAAATTCAAGGATGAAAACAACAATCAAAGAACCACTACAAATTGATATCATTACCCTTTTCCCAAAAATGTTTGTAGGTCCTCTGACTGAGTCTATTATGTGGCGTGCTCAAGACAAGAAATTTTTAGATTTGAATATTGTTGATTTAAAAGAATTTGGAATAGATGAAAGAAGAACCGTAGATGATAAACCATATGGAGGTGGCGCTGGAATGATACTTCGAGTCGATGTAATTGATAATGCCTTAAAATCAATTAATGCAGTCAAAGGCACTGAAGGTACAAAAATTGTAGTACTTGATGCAGGTGGAGAAAAGTTTAATCAGGAAAAAGCATATGAATACTCAAAAATTAAAAGACTTGTACTAATTTGTGGAAGATATGAAGGGATTGATCATAGAGTTCATGAAAATTTAGTAGACGAGATAGTTTCAATTGGAGATTATGTTTTAACAGGTGGTGAAATACCTGCAATGGTAATTGCAGATTCAGTTACAAGACTTATTCCAGATGTTATCAAACCAGAGTCACTTGCAGAAGAATCTCACACAGGGTTTGATTCAGAATACCCACAGTACACCAGACCAGAAGTTTACGATGATTGGAAAGTTCCTCCAGTTCTTCTTACAGGCAACCACGCAGAAATTGAAAAGTGGAGAAAGAGAGAGTAAAATACTGGAATGATAGAAATTAGTACCCCAAATCACTTTCCTCAATGTGCAAATTGTGATGTAATCAATGCAATCAAAAAGAAAGTACAAGAATCCGCTCAGAAAGTAATAAACAAAAGCAAAGGTACGATAACCGGAGCCAAAATAGATATTCAGTGCCTAGATTACGACACTTTAAATGATAGAGTCTTACCTGTTGTAAGTGTCACATACAAAACAAATACTTATAGTAATTTATATCAACCACAGGATGTTTCTGAATGTCCTGGGCTAGTTGCTAGAACAAAATAAAAATTCATCAACCATTTCTCTCCAAGTCTTAAAATTGTGGTAAAATAAGTTTTTAAACTTCATGAAATATCAATATAAATATTGTTCAAATTGTGGAGAATTATTTGATAAAAAGTCAGAAACACTATACCTATGTCCAAAATGTGATTTTAGAATATTTGTAAGTCCTAAACCATCAGTTGGTATTTTTTTGTTTAATCAAAACGGTGAGCTACTTCTTATAAAGAGGTCGATCGATCCTGGCAAAGGTCTATGGGGTATTCCAGGAGGCTTTATAAATCCTAACGAAACACTTATTGAAGCTGCAAAAAGAGAATCATTAGAAGAAATAGGATATTCACCTGATAGTTTTAGCTATTTCAATTCATATTATGGTGATTACGATTATAAAGGTGTTGTTTACAAAACTATTTCGACCATTTTCGTGGCAAAAATAGATGATGATAATCGAATTAAAATTTCTGATGACGAATCAAGCGAATTCAAATTTTTTAGAATAAATGATATTTCCTCTGAGATGATAGGAACGGAAGATGTCAAAAAAGCAGTTACTGAATTAATTCAGTCCAAACTTCATTAGGTACAGTTCTTGTTTTTGTAAATTCTAATGTTTTTTCAAGTTCAGTTTTAATCATAGCCTTATCCTGTGTTTTGAAATTCTGTCCAAGATTAATTATTATTTCTTCAAGTCTTTCTGAATATTCTTTGACTGGACCAACAATACTCTCAAGTTTTGTAACATCTAATACAGTGTCAACTCTTTTTTCTGGTGTTAACGTGTTAAGTTCTGATTTTTCAATTTTATTTACAGGAAGTGAAGGCAAAACATGTTTCCTAAGCAGAAGACCAATATTGTATGGAGTAATCCAACCTTTATTAGCAACGTTTAAGATACCAGTGATCCTTTGCTCGATTATTTTCTCTGACCAAACCATTAAATCTTCTAAGACAGTACCACTATTAGGTGTGTCAATAAACTTTGAGAAAGTTAAAAACTTGATTAACATATTTTTGTAACTTATTTTTGCTGAAACTGGCTGCCTTGGCCTCAAAATTAAACACTTAAACTTGTCCGACTTTTTAAACATTACCAAATTCTCTGCCCAAACTTTTGTCCATGAATAATATGAAATTGGATCTGGAATGGAATTCTCACTTTTAATATCATTCTCATCTTTACTGCCCATAATGCACCCACTAGAGAAATGTATGAAATAAATTTCCTTTTCATCGCAAATTTGGGCAATATTGTTCGCTCCAAGCACATTAACGTTGAATGCCTCCAGCTTATTGTTTGCACACCATTCTAAATTTGTCTTGGCTGCAGTGTTTATTACTACAGATGGATTATATTCTTCAATCGCCTTAGTGATTTCTTCTGTGGATAAAACGTTTGCGTTTGTTATAACTGAATCGACTTTTATACTATCAAAATATTCTTTGTAAAAACCAGCCATTTGGCCATTTCCAAATATTAGTATTTTCTCGTCTTTTTTAATCATATTTTATTTCTTAGACTGTGTTACAGCTCCGCTATAGAAACCTTCAGACACCTTCTTCATTTCTTTCCACCACCACTCATTCTTTATATACCACTCAACTGTCTTTTGCAACCATTTTTCAAAATCATATTTTGGTTTCCAACCTAACTCTCTATTTATCTTTGTCCAGTTAACTGCATACCTTCTATCGTGTCCCGGTCTGTCTTTGATAAATTTTGCATTTGTTTTAAAATCTTTTCCAAAAGTTTTTAATATTATTTTTGCAATTTCTAAATTATTAACATCTTTTGTTTGTCCACCAATTAAATATGTTTCCCCCACTTTTCCTTTTAACAAAATCTTTTCAATTGCTCTAACATGGTCTTCTACAAACAACCAATCCCTAACATATTTTCCATCACCATAAATTAAAACAGGGTCTCCTTTCATAATATTTGTAATCATTCTTGGTATAAATTTTTCTGTATCTTGGTATGGACCAAAATTATTTGAACAGTTCGAAATAGTTACTGGTAATCCAAATGTATGATGATATGCCCTCACTAAATGATCAGAAGAAGCTTTACTTGCAGAATATGGACTTCTTGGATCATATGGTGTATTTTCAGAGAATTTACCCTTTCCAAGTGGTAACTCTCCAAAAACCTCATCCGTTGAAATATGATGAAATCTTTTAATTTTATATTTTAAAGCAAAATTTAATAAATTCTGTGTTCCTAAAACATTTGACCTAACAAAAACATCTGGGTCTTTAATCGACCTATCTACATGTGTTTCTGCTGCAAAATTAACAACAATATCAACACCTTTCATCAATCTATCTACAAGTTTGGAATCAACGGTATCTCCTTTTACAAATTTGTAGTTTTTGTTATTTTTAAAATCTTTTGTTGAAGACAAGTGACCGGCATAGGTTAGTTTATCTAAATTTACTATTTTGTCTTTTGGATGTTTTTTCAACCAATAGCCAATAAAGTTACTTCCTATAAACCCACACCCACCTGTTACTAATAATTTTCTATTCATCTTATTCAATATCTAATAGATATTTACCATAACCACTTTTAATTAAATCCTGTGCTAATTCCTGAAGTTGATGCTTATTTATATAGCCCATTCTATATGCAATTTCTTCTATTGAACCAATCAATATTCCTTGTCTTTCTTGTATAACTTGAACAAATTGTGAAGCTTTCATCATTGAATCAAATGTTCCTGTATCAAGCCATGCAACCCCACCTTCAATTATTTTAACTTTTAGTTTTTTACTTTTAAGATACTCTTCGTGTATTGAAGTTATTTCAATTTCTCCCCTGTCTGAAGGTTTAACATTTTTAGCAATTTTTACAACATCATTGTCAAAAAAATAAAGGCCTGGAATTGCATAATTACTTTTTGGTTTTTTAGGTTTTTCCTCAATTGAAATTGCGTTATTATCTTTATCAAATTCAACTATTCCATATCTCTCAGGGTCTGAAACTTTATATGCATATATAATTCCACCATCTGGATCAGTATTTTGTTTTAACTGTTCTCCAAATCCTGCACCATAAAAGATGTTGTCTCCTAAAATCATTGCTACTTTATCTTTTCCAATAAATTCTTCACCAACTATAAAAGCATCAGCAAGACCCCTTGGCTTTTCTTGAATTTTATACGAGAACTTACAACCAATTTGACTACCATCACCCAATAAATCTTCAAACTTTGGCAAATCCTTTGGTGTTGAGATAATTAAAATATCTTTAATTCCTGCCAGAAGGAGGGTCGAAAGTGGATAATAAATCATTGGCTTGTCATAAACAGGCATCAACTGTTTACTTATAGCTTTTGTAAGTGGGTAAAGCCTTGTACCTGAACCACCTGCAAGGATTATTCCTTTCATGAACATTATTCTATTCTTTATCGAACGAATGTCAATTAGCCATCAGCTCATCTGACAGAATACGAAGCGCGCGTAGATCCATTTCTTCCCTTATGCCTTTTTCATCATCGCCATATTTTGTCGCGGCACCAAAATCACCAAGTTTTATGTTTCCCTCTAAATCAAAAAGAATATTGTGTCCATAAACATCTCCATTTGAAATGTTAAATTTATGCATATGACTAAGAGATTTTTTTACTCCATCTAATATTTTTTTTGCTATATTATCAGTGAAGCTAATTCCTTGAGGATAGACATCCCTTGTACAAGTTTCAAAGCTTGGCGGATCACTTAATTTTTTGTAACTCTCAGGTACCAGTTCCATCAACATAGCCATCTGATTGTTTGGAGCTCCATCAACAATTCCATTCGTTTCAATTATGTTTGGATGTTTTTTAAGACCTGCACATATTTGTACTTCATCAACAATATACCCATCACTATTTACTATACCGCTAAAAACTTTTAATGCATATTTATTGTTATTAAATGTAACTTTGTAAATAATATTTTTTGCATTTTGACTAATGATCGAATCAAGTTTTATCTCACTATAATCAAAATGATTTATATCCGAATCGTTCTTTACTGAGAATGGATTACCTGAATCAGAATACCATGATAGTTTGGATAGATTTTTAATCAAGCTTATTGGTGACTTTGTAAATCTATTTGCAGAAATTCTCATGAGTTCTATGTTTTGACAATTTAACATTTCATCAGGTAGTACAGATATCTGATTACCAGCAAGAAGTAGTTTTCTCAAATTTGTTAGTTTTTTAATGGATTTTGGTAGTTTGGTTATTTTATTGTCCGTCAACGTCAGCCATTCAAGACTCTCTGGCAAGGAATTTTCTGATAAATTTGAAATATTACAGGACTTCATACCCAAGAACCTAAGGTTTTGAAGTTTTATTATTTCTTTAGGGATTTCTTTAAATGGGTTGTTTGACAAAAACAAGACTTTTAATTTTGATAATTTCCCAACTTCAGTTGGCAGTTCGGATAAATTTCTACCTGACAGGTCCAGTATCTCTATATCCTTATCAAAGAGTGGTTTTTTAGACATAATTAACTTCGGAATATCAAGGAAAGGATGAGTACCGACCCTAATAAGGCAATTGCTGCATACTCCAAAACTATTGATAAACACAAATCTTTATGTATTGCATGATGGATTACTCCCCATGAGACGTATGAAAGCGACATTGCAATTACAACAGCAATTTGAAAACTTTGATCGTATGAAAAAACATAGAATCCAACAACACCAGCAATAAATATTGTCATTAATGAAAAATAATGTGATATATGTTTAATAAAACTTTTCATTTTTGATTAATTAAAGTATCTGACCTGATTTTAATATTATTACAATTGATAAAATCATACCAAGAAAAACTACATGAGCAAAAGTTCTTCCTGCAACTCTTGTAATCCTTCTTTTTGAAACAAGGAACGCATCAACCATAAAAATTAGTAACAATATTCCGACAACAACTAGTGAAACTGATCTTGTTGTCGTAAATGGAGAGATCAAGACTTCTTGATCTGGATTTGGACTACTAATTACTATATTAGAATTTACAACTTCAGGAATAATTGTAGGTAAAACAGCAGGCTCAACTGTTGGTTCTGGTTTTAATGTTGGTGCTGTTGTAACACTAGGTTTATTTGTTGCAGTGCTTACAACGCTTGTACCAGCTTCTGCAAGTGGTTGAGTAACTTTATCAGCCAATGGCTGTTGTAGTTTATCTGCATATGTTGCACCAAAAAATTGAACAATGATAGTTGTATCACTTCCTGCTAAATCCCCTTCTGTTATTCCTATTCCAATTTCTTTATATTTTGGATTTAAGATATTGTCTTTATGAGTTGGAGAGTTCATCCATGCATTGACTGCATCGTTGGCATTACTAAAATCTCGTGCCAAATTCTCACCTGCATATCTGTATTTATATCCAAATTGTGAAAAAAACTTCCACGGTTGTGTGCCATCTGGGGCAACATGAGCCCAATAATCTTTATCAATCATATCTCTTCCTTTTGTGTAAGCAGCATTTGATAATGTTTGATTTAGTGAAAGCGCTGACAAACCAGCTTCACTTCGTTTTTGATTTGTTAAATTAACAACTTCTTGAATAGATATGTTTGCTGCATAACCTAAAATGCTTGGATTTATCTTAGGCACAAAATCAATCCCAAACTGCAAAACTACCATTAATGCAGCCACAACAATCAAACTAGATGGGTGTAATACTTTTGCTTTGTGATTATTGCTTTCTCTAGGCAATAAAAAATGAATTAATTTCTCCATTAATTCATCATATCAAATTTTGAAGTTATTTTTTACCACGAAGTGGCAAGCCTTGTTTATATAGCATGAAGTATCGATATAAGACAATGGCTAGTAACACCAAACCAAGTCCAATGTAAAATCCTTTGTTGTTAGGCGCTTTTTCAGTTATTTTTTCTAACAACGAACTTGATGTCGCTAGAACAGTGTTTTCTTCAGACGATTCTTCGTCTCCTAAAACTTGCCCATTACTACCATCCTCTTTTGGTAAGCTTGTGACTGCACCAGACACATTTTTAGATGGGTTTTGTGTAATAACCGTAGAAGTAATCGATGAGCTCCCATCACCTACCAAACTAGATGAGTTACCTGCTTTATCAACCGCTCTAAGTGAATAGTAATATGTCTTTGATGTGTCAGGAATATTTACAGAATAGGTCATGTCTGAGTTTGGATTACCCACAACAGTTGCAATTTCATGGTTACTGTCTGCAATGAAGTCTACGGTATCACCTCTATATATAATGATTTTAGCCAAGTCTTCACTTTCTGGATTTCTCCAATGAATAACAATAGTGTTGTTACCTCCATCATCCTTCTTATATCCTGACACGGGTAAAGGTCCTGCAAAATCATATGTTGTATTTGTTTCATCACTTACTCCTCCATCCAAAGTAACTTTGAAATAATATTTCGTCTGATCATTTATTTGGCTTGAATTTACTTGAATTTGACAAGGATTAGAATTTAAATCAATGGCACTTCCAAAACTCTGGTACAATCCACCTTCCTTTTTGAAATAAAACTGTGCACTACTACCACCTAGTGCAGAACAAGAAAGTTTAAAATTATCTGTTGTTACATAAGATGGCAAATCTTGAATTGAAATAGTTGGTGTAATAGCCAAGGCAGAACTGGCACTAGCTAACCATAGACATAAAGCCAATATAAATATATTAATTTTTTGCATATTTATTCTTTTTATCAAGATACACCATTATAATTCCCATTGTTAATCCAACTAGCGCAATTATCAACAGCCATGTTGGGTTTCCTGTTGCTGGCAATTCAATTGAGGCGCCTAAAACTTGACCAAACAAACTTCCTCCATAACTATTGGATGTCCCAATATTAACACTAGAATCAGCAACATTACATTCGACAACATTACTCTCGAATCTGTCCAAAGATACTCTAAAGAAATCATTCGATTTAATCGATGAGTACGAAGCTAAACATGTTGCAAAATTAGTATATGTTGAACCTTTGACTACACTGTCACCAACTTTCAATTGATAAGTGAGCTCAACCGACTGACCTTTTGAGATATTGCCTACATTCCATGTCAATAAACCACCAGCAACTGTTGGGTCTGAGATTAAAACTCCATCAAGGTAGCTTGTGCCGCTTACATAGGTAAATCCACCTGGAATAGCATCTTTGATTTCTAAATCATTAAGTTCTAAATTACCTGTATTTTCAACCACTAATGTATATTTAACAGTGTCACCAATGTTAGCCCCACCTGATTTATTATTAGACTTAGAAATAACTATTTCAGGGTTGTCTTCAACATTTCCAAAATTATAAACAGGACTTTCTGCAACAAAGTTCTCTATTTCAGGAAAATCGTTAGGATTTAAATCAGGAATTGCAACCAAGTGACAACCGTCACCGTTTGGATATGTTTGCTGCCAACCATTCTGATTTACCTCACAAACTTTATAGGTACCTGGGAATAAATGGGTAAACCAATACCACCCGTAGTCATAACCTTGATTACTATCTGTCATGGTCTGTTTAACCAAATCAGTATAATCTTCATCTTCTTCATTCCACCCAAACAAGTTGATTGTCCAGTTGCCTAATTTGTCCTCGTTAGGATCTTCGTCACCTTCTCCGTCAAGATCATTCCATTTGTAACCATGAATCGTTCCATTTGGAGTATTGAAAAAAGTACAGGTTATTACTTCATCTTTATCTAAGACGATATTATCAATTGAGCTTTCATCAGAACAAATAACTGAGACAAAATCGTAACCTGCCTGTTGAGTTTCAGAAGCATAATAAGTTCCTGTTTTAATTTTACCCGTCTTATATTCACCATTACTGTCTGTATTTCCATAGGTTGGATCATCAACATCACCTAAAATTCCGTCAACATCCATTTCCCAACCTTCACCTAAAGTTTGGTCTTCAGTTGTTTCTAAATTACCATCCTCATCAATTATCTTTTTGATAATTATTTCTCCCAAATTTCTTGTATTTGTAATAGTACAAGTTTTTTCTTCATCATTTGCGATACTTCCCTGACAACCATCCGAGAAACCTACTGTATAGCCTTCAACATAGTCTTCAGAAACTACGTATGATCCAGCGTCTAACGTGACGGTTGTTCCTGATTCACTTCCATCAAAAGATTCATCACTTACATCAGTTCCCAATACATTCATTGTAAATTCTGAAGCAACCATTGACCCACCAACAACATTTTTAACAACTGTGAGTTTGGCTGGTTGATCTGAATTTGTAATTGTACATTCTTTTTCATCACCCAAAGCCAAACTTACACTTCCATCTATTGAACAATCACCAGAAATAACTGCAGAGTAACCACTATCCTGGGTTTCACTTACAGTATATTTACCAACATTAAATCCATTCTGAACTCCACTCACAACTTGAGTCGAATCAACAAACAAAGGAAAATCTGATACTAATTTTGTACCGCCATAGTTATTAACAACAATTTTAGTTATAGTTAGTTTTGGTTGAACATCATTGTTTGTAATAGTACATTGTTTGTTGTCACCATAGCTTAAACCTACATTTCCATTTTCATCACAGTCACCAGATATTACTGATGTGTAATTGACATCACTTGTTTCACTTACAATATAGTCATCTGGGTTAAATGTATTAGCAATTCCACTTACAACTTGTGTTTTATCCACAAATAGTGGGAAGTCTGATATTACCTTTGTACCACCATTGTCATTAATGACAATTTTAGTAACAGTTAAAACTGGGAGCTTTGAGTTCGTAAAAGTACAAACAATTTCCTCTCCAGAATTAGGTGTAATTGAATCTGGTGTGTTTGAGCCACTACATGCAGATGAATTTAAAACCCAACCCTCTGGTACATTCTCAGAAATAGAGAATGTTAAATCAGGATCTAGGTTTGCAAATGTCTGACTTGCGGTACCTGCAATAGTAGTTAAATCAATATCTGACGAAAGTCCTGATCCTGTAGCGTCAAAATCAAACGAGCCATCCCCTCCAACAGTGTTTTTAACCAATGTAATTGATGCCAATTTTTGATTAGTAAATGTACAAGTTACGGTTTCACCTGCAGCAACATCAATATCATCATAGGTTTCTCCATTATCACAAACCACAGAATATGATTTCCAACCACTTACTTGGTCTTCAGAAACTGAATATTTTCCAGGTAGTACTTCGGCATCAAAACTAGGTAAGCCGGCTGTTGAATCGTCAACCAATCCAAATGTTGATGGATTATTATTTCCAAAATTATTATTAAATGTGAATTCCTGAGAACTATCTGGAACAGCATCTTTTTTAATTACAATTTGTCCTCTTTGAGTATTATTAAATACACAAGTAACTGTTTCACCAGAAGAGATAACAATTGAATTTGGTCTGCTACCATCAGAACAGACAACACTGGTAAGATCCCACCCATTAGGTGTTAACTCTGCAACAGAATATGTTCCAGGATAAAGATTACCACTATCATTTGACTGACCATCACTTAGGAAGAAGTTTGTACTATTGTTGTAACTTGGATCAAATTCAAATGATTGAATACTACCATCTGGTTGAGTTTGTTTTTCAACAATTATTTTTCCATATTGAGTGTTAACAAAATTGTTATTTTGGTCATTTTCGCCCGCATCTAATGTAACACCTAAAGTTGTTGAGGTTATATTTGTCCAACCCAAAACAATTTGTTCTACAAGTGTGTATACACCATTGATCAAATTTGTGAATGAATAAAATCCATTTGCATCAGTTGTAGTTGTTATATATGTTTGGCCTTTCCAAAGTTCAATTATCCAACCTGAAACAGGTGACCAATCACCGTCGTTTATCCCATCTCCATTTAGATCGTTATATTTATAACCTGAAATACTTCCTCTTTGTGAATTGGTAAACACACAAGTTACAGTTTCGTCTGCTGAAAGATCAATACTTGAGGCATTACTTCCATCAGAACAAATTACACTATCTTGATCCCATCCTATTGGTAGAATCTCTGATACTGAATAATTACCTGGAAGTAGAACAAAACCGCTATCGTTTGTTTGACCATCACTTAAAAAGAAATTGGAACCATAGCTTGGGTCAAATTCAAATGATTGAGTACTACCATCTGGTTGAGTTTGTTTTTCAACAATTATTTTTCCTAATTTTGTGTTTGTAATAGTACATTCCGAAACACCGCCAGCTGGGACTGAAACATCTACACATGTGTTACTTGTTTCACTCCATCCTGTTTTTGGTGTCTCAGTTACAGAATAATTTCCAGTCGTTACTGTGTAATCGACATATGATCCACCTGTTACATTTTGTGTTGCACTTCCTGTTATGGTTCCAGTTCCGCTTGCTGTAACCGCAAAGACTTCAGACTGAACAGGAATTGTAACTTTATTAACTCTCAAAGTTCCGTTTTGAAGTGTATTAGTAAATGTACAAGTTATATTTTCGCCTTCTACAATTGATAGTGTTGCTGTTTTAGTTCCTAAATTAGCAGATCCATTTGCATCATTACAAACTAAATTTGTAAGTGCCCAACCTGCAACAGTGCCTTCTGTTACTGTTTTTGTGTCGCCGTTATTATTTGCAAAATTAGTTATAGTAAAAGTTTTTGTATTACTCAAAGTGATATCAGCATCGTCATCAAGTGAGAAACTGCCCATTTCTGTACCTGTTGCCGTGAATGAAAAATCTTGTGAATGATTTGGTACAGCATCTTTTATAATGTTTATGGTTGCAGGGTAGACAACAGCATCAGCAGAAAGTGAACGATCTTGGTTTCCTCCTGATCCGTCTAAATTAATCAAACGCATATGATATGGTGAACCTGAGATTGAAATTGCTGAATTGTCTTGACCCCAGTCTGTCCTTGTTGCAATATGGCCACCCCAAGCAAGAACTGGATTTGAAACAGTTGGTGTAAACGTTATTGTTATCCTTGCTGATTTATCACCAACAAAACCTGCACCATCATCATAGCTATATGAGCTAACACCTGTAATACTTCCACCATATAGTCTAAAATTGCCAGCAATTTGTGAAACTCCAGCACCTGAAACCTGTGGATCTACTGGAATTGGAAATGTTGTAAAAGATGAACAGCCAACAATACCAGTACATGGATTGGCAGTTGTAACTGTTCTATCAAAACTAGTTAGATAATCCTCTGCGTGTTTACCACTTTTTGTTGTGTCCCATTCAATAACCAAGCTGTGTGAAGCCAAACTTAAGTTACTCATAGACATTCTATACGGCACAGAATCTCCTTCGTAATACGTTGCTTTGCTGGCTCCTAAATTACCATTTACCCAACCAACAGGTGCATCGTTTGCATATTGTGAGAGAGTTGCTGACGGATTTCCTGAGGATTTTAATGTGTAAAGGCCCCAGACAGCAGGAGCTGTTCCGGCTGTATAATTATATTGTTTCGGATTAGTGTCATCAAATGATACGTCTTCATTAATGTTGTCAATAAATATATGGTAGGTCTCATTATGTGAACTAGTTCCATCGATAATCAATTTGGCTGCGGTTGTAACACCAGTTCCCTGGTCGACATTGATTGCGTGCCATCCATTTCCAAATGTGGTTATATTATTAACTGTAACCACCGAACCATTAACCACAACACCACTTCTATCGTTATTTGCTACAGTTAAACTATCTAGCAATATATTTGTGACTGTATAAATATTAATTCCATGAAGACTTGTGCCTAACGTTCCATCAATTGTTAAATTTGAAATCGTTACGCCCGAACTATGAATTCCAAATACAGAGTTGTTTGAATTACTTGTCCATGCAAATGTTGGGCTAACTGTAAAACCATTTCCATTTATTGTTATATCCTTATTTACATTAACTTGTTGTGAGGTAGTGATATCACTTTGGATTTCAATGGTATCTCCGTTGCTAGCAGAATTTATCGCATCTTGAATTGTAGAATAGCAACCAGTACCTGTTGTTGCCCCTGCAGCAACGCACAAAGGTCCAGTAGGTGTTGGATTAACTACGACAAAAATTGTGAAATGATCAATACTATTAGCTTTGACAATTACGCCTTCTTGAACAGTATTATCATTATTTAAAATAATTGGTGAAGAATTTTGATCTTCCATGAATGCGATTTCAGCTTTTTGATTTATTGGTTTCGGAAGCGTTAAATCATAATCAAATGTACCATCGGTCATGCCAGTAGTTATGTCATATGCATACTCGCTATAAGGACTAATCCCATCTGGAAAATCTAATTCAGATATTTTTATTTTGGCAATCTTGATTGGTGTTCTAAGGTTTTCATCTTTTGGAAGTGATTTAAACACCAAGGTTACTTTGTTTTCTAATGGAAAAACATATTTAACGCCTAACTTAACGTTTTCAATACTAGTTGATGCACCATTAGATTGATCAGTTACCCAATCAGCACTAGTTGAATCTAAAACTACTTGATCTTGTGAAAGATATACCTTTTCAGTTGTAGTAACAAGTTGTGCGGAAGATTCAGATACTGGTGCTACAGTTGACTCAGAAGTTGGTTGGATTGTAGGTGACGCATTTGAAGTTGGTAGTGACTCAGGTGTTGCTGTTGGTGTTGGAGAATCCGATGAAACTACTGTTGATGTTTCAGTTGGTAATACCGTTGGTTCTGGCGTTGATGTCTCAACTACTACTGGTGTTGGTTCTGCTGTTGGTAAAACTTCTTGTGCAATTGCAGTTAGGGGTAGGAAAAGTGAGTTAAGAAGCATTGAGAAAGTTAACACTAGTGATGTAACTTTCTTGAAAAATTTAATTTTCATTTCCATGGGCGATTATATCTATATTATAGGAGCTTTGTCAAATAGATAAAACTATTTCTGTTTTGCAGTCACGATTAATCGCTTAAGAGTTGTCCCTGGAGGATAACAAGTTTGGAGTGTTAAAAGCTTCTCATTGGTATTAGTAGTTAGATATTGAGTATCATCAGACGAAACTACTTTTTTATCTACAACGCTATAGGAATATTCGACATTATCATAATAGATTTTTATCTCATCATCTTTTTCTAATTTACCAATAAGATAAAAAACAGCGTTGTATTGGCTTACGTTATAAAACGCATCTGTAGAATGAGCAAACAAATAAACATTTCCGTCTTGATTTGGAAACTTAGTATTTTTTGCATGAGCAACTCCTTTTTTTAAACTACTTAAGAATTCATTTTTATTGAATGGATCAACATTTTTAATGATTGGGGCGCTCGCATTTATTTTTGGTACTACAATTGAAAATTCTTTGTTTACTGGCAACAACTCACTTTTGCTTGGTAACACTTTACCAATTTCATACTTAGCTTCTTCATTAACAATTGGCCAAAAGATAAAAACTAACACCAGAACAGAAACAGATATTAGAAAACTAGATATGTTTTTAATCATTTTATCTGATATTTAGAATATACTTTTTGTACTGTTTCAGGCATTTTTTTGATATTCAATATTATTCCAAAAACAAATATCATTGCCCCAGTTGTATCAATCAAAACATCTGTAAACTTTGGACCTCTACCTGGAGTAAAGGATTGATGAAATTCATCTGTCAGGCCATACATAAAAGCAAGCAAAACTGAATACCACATGGCTCTTTTCTTTTCTATGTTTGAATTAATTAGGCCTCTATAAAACAAGGTTGCCAAAATTCCATATTCAACTAAATGAGCTGTCTTTTTAACAATAAAATCTTTCCAATAAAAGTCACTTGAGGAACCAACTTGCATCGATGAAAAAGTAAATATCACTCCCATCCATATTGCTACTGGTAGCCATAGACTAGCTGCTCTCTTTAACTTTTCCATTCTTAACATTATATATTAAATATCCACAATAGCCCAAAAGTAAGATTCCTAGAGAAATGAAAATAAAAGCAACTGTTTTTGATTTATTTTCCGTGCTTGCTCCAGCAACTAAACCAGTAGGTATAGGTTTATCAGATTCAATAGTAATTTCACTTTTAATTTCTTGAACTAGTTCATCGGTAGTTTCTGGCTCCTCAGTTGGTGTGGCAGAAACTGTAGGTTTTGGTGTTGGTGATTTGGTAGGACTAGGTTTAGCTGTAGGTGAAGCAGTAGGTGCAGTTGTTGGCGCTTGTGTTGGAGGGTTAGTTGGAGAAATTGTAGGAGTTGGAGTTGGTAAAGTTACAACAAAAGAAATTGAATTTGTACTGTCTGAATATGAATTGCACGTTTTAGTAAACTTGTGAGCTTTTAAAAGGTAGTTTCCATTATCTAATATAATATCGTCACCTATTTTATATTTTAAATTAACAAGTGTTGTACTTAAGTCAGAAACTTTAAAATAGCCCGTACAATCACTATTCAGTGCTAAAATTTTGGACCATTCATTATTATTGTTTTTAATATATCCAAAATATGACCCTCCGCCTTCTTTTTGCAAAGAAACTCTAAGGTATGATTCACTTGGTAGATCTGTGATATTTATTGAAACATCAACTTCCTGACCACCAGATGTAATTAATGTGGCGCTTGGACTTGAGATATTAAAACTGAAAGATGCTTTAATGTGTTGAGGATAGATAAAAAATACTAATAAAGTTAAAAATATATATTCTATTTTACTGGACATGTAAGTAAAAACTTATAACACTGTCTGCATGCTCAATGTAGACTATATTAATTGTACTACTTCCACATTTTTCAGATGATTTAAACAAATTCCCATCTGCTGGGGCACGAATTACATCAGATGATGATGAATTTAAATCAAAACCTGTATGAATTCCACCTGAATATGAATATCTCCATGACCAAGGGGTATGTCCATAATGCTGAGTCATTCTAATCGGATCTGATAATGGCCACTGCCAACCCCCAGAACCAATACTTGCTGTTCCACCTTTTTCCTCATCTTGGATTGTTTTGTTCTGGAGGAATGGGGCAGGATCTACCCATGTGTTATTTTTTCTAACTTCAAAATGCAAATGTTTTCCAGTCGAACAACTTGGATATCCAGAATTACCAACCATTGCAATTGGATCGCCAGCCTTTACAGGGCCAACTTTAGTACCTGAAACAAGTGCTTTTTCAATGGCGGCTTTTTCAGCTAATGCTTGTGACAATAATGTCTGATATTTCTTTTCATCATTCTTTGTTTGATCAAGTAATAATTTTTTAGCTAGTTTCTGAGTATTTAATAATTTTTGTTGTGACTCAAGTTCATTTTGTAGTTGTTCTTGATCAACTCTTTCATCTTTGTATGTATCTTGGGCTTGTTGTAGTCTTTGCAAAAGATCTCTATCTGCATCCTGAATTTTTCTTAAGTATGAATATCTTGAAAAAACTTCATTAAGATTGGGGGAGGAAATAAGAAGCAATAGAGGATCGTTAACTTTTGACATTTTATAAGTCTCAACCACCCTTTCTGAAAACGCCTCAGTAAGTGAGCCCAATGACCCCTCAAGTTGGTCGATTCTTCCTGAAAGCTGATCAATTTTCTCTTGGGTTTGTTCAACTTTTAAAGTAGTAAGTTTAATTTGTGCATCAAATTGTGAGATTTGACTTGAAAGTGTTTTTGACTGACCACTTAACTTTTCAGTTTCTTTTTTAAGACACTCAATTTTCTCGTTTATTCCTAAGCCATCACATTCTGCGGCATGAACCTGAAAATTGAAAATGGAGAGTAAGGCAACGACAAACGATGTTAAAAATATTTTCAGCATTTAGGTATTTTCCTTTTATAAGTATATTATTACTTCACTCTTTTGAGTGATCTCTTGACTGCAATCAAGGTTCCTACCAATGCTAAAGTTAGTCCTGCAAGAAGTTCTATTCCAAGAATTATCAAAAATAAAACAAAGAAAGCGGTTGGTTCTTTCGGAAGAACTGGAATTTGCCCAAAGTATGAAAGAATATTTGGCGCCAAGTATAACCAAAGTATGAATGATGAAACCCAACCAATAACAACACCCATTAATGAATAAAGTACACCTTCCAAGATAATAGGTTTACTTACAAATCCAGGTGTGGCGCCAATTAGACTTAAAATTTCAATCTCACCTTTTCTAGAAGTCATTCTCATACTAATGATCACAAGTAAAACCAAAAATGATGTTGCAGCTAATACACCTACAAATGTAATGCCACCGACTCTAACATAATAACTTATGTTTTTAAGTCTATTCACAACATCATCAAGTGATTTTTCTCCACCAATATTTGCAGTGAAACCTACTTGATCAACAACTTCCTCATTTCCTATTTCTGTTATCACGTTTTGGGCAAGTGATAGATCAACTACTGAGAATTCAAGCGATGCTGGAAATATTGAAGGGGAGACTAGTTCTGCTAAAAGTGGATTATCAACTGTAGCTTTTTTGTATATTTCCAATGCTTCCTCCTTTGGAACGTATTTAATATCTTTAATTCTGGTGTCAGCTGATAATTTATTTTGAAGTGCCAAAACTTGCTGTTCTTCTACGTCTTTATTCAAAAATGCAATTATTTGAGGTCTGGTTTCAATGTATGTTAGTGATTTATTAGAAGCATAGACCAAAACAGCAACAGTTGTGGCTACAAAAAAGGTTAAAGCCATAACAAAAATTGCAGACATAGCCTGAAATGGTGATCTTTTTATTGCATCAATTGCTGTTCTTGTGTGTATGCTCATTGTTTATTAATTTTACCATCATCCAAATTAATAATTCTATGTTTTGCATGTTTAATAATACCTTCATGGTGTGTGGCCATTATAATAGTTTTACCTTCTTTATTAATTTTTTCTAAAAGCTCCATTATCCCTTCGGCTGTTTTCCAATCCAAATTTCCTGTTGGTTCGTCAGCAAGAATTATTTTAGGATTTATTACCAAAGCTCGGGCTAATGATACTCTTTGGAGTTCTCCACCAGAAAGTTGAGATGGAAAAAGTTTAGACCGATTTGACAAGCCAACAAGTTTTAACACATGATTAACCCTTTTATCCCACTCTTCTTGATCTACATCTGAAACAGCCAAAGCAACTTCAACATTTTCAGCGACTGTTCTTTCAGGGAGAACTTTAAAGTCCTGAAAAACTATTCCCATCTGTTGTCTCAAATTTGGTACATCTTTAGTTGAAAGATCTGTTATATCTACACCATCAAAGATAACCTTTCCTGAATCTGGCAAAGTATCACGAAGTATCATTTTTAAAATTGTAGTCTTTCCTGCTCCTGATGGACCAGTCAAAAATACAAATTCACCAGATTTAATCTCAAAAGAAACATCATCTAGTGCATTTATTGAACCGAAAGATTTTGTGACATTTTCAAATTGGATCATTCGCCCTCCACAACTTTAATTTTACCAACATCTATTAACCAGCCAGCCTTTTTACCTGAAATTGTATCTCCCCAAACCTGAACTTTTTTTCCTTCAAAAACTGAAAGATCAACAACGCTTGAAGTCAAATATGCATATTGAGAAGGTCCACTTCCACGTACAAGATGATGTGTGCCTTCTCCACCAATACCACCTTCTGTCAAAACACCATCTGTGGTAGTTGCAAACTTTGATTCATCTTTAATACCAGCCTCATTTTGACTAACAACAACACTATTACCACTGTTTTTGGCTCCAGAACCTGTTTTAGTGCCACCTACACCTGAAAGCATATAGCCTAAACCAATTCCTGCAAGCACAACGACAATAGAAATCAAACCTAATACTAAATTATTATTTGAAGACTTTGGAGTTTCAAACTTACGAACAACATTATTTTGGGCAGGATTTAATGTACTTTCCATACATATAAAATTACCATAATTCACCAAGTCAAACAAGTGGAGGGATTATTAGATTGAAAACTTGTCTGGAATTTTACCATTATTTTCAATGCAAAAATCATATCTACTTTGAAAGGCTTTTTTGACCTCAGGTAAAACAATTTTCCTCTCCCAATCTTTATTAACTTTATTTATATTTCCATTTAACAAATCATCTATCGCTTTATTAGAGTTTTCATATAAATATATTGACATAAATGGACCTACTAAATGCGATGCCCCATCAGCCGATGAAACTATCCTTACTTCAATTGGTGACAGATGAAGATCAATTTCCATCTTTTTCTCAAAAATTTCAAGATATTCAATTATTTTTGTTATATAGTTTGTTTCAAAGCCAATTCCTTTCATTAAACCCTTAATTTCTTCAAACGGAACATCAGATTCCAAATTACAAATTTTTGCAAAATCATGAATATAAACAAGAGAAATTACTAAATTTTTATCAGCTTCAGTATAAATATTACACAATTCCATAGATATTTTTTCAATTATCTTTAGGCGATATTTTACAAACCATTTATGATGTATAAAATTTTCTTTCGAAGCTAGTTCTGTGATTCTTTGCTTTAATCTAAAATTTAGTTCTTCCATATGTGTAGATTCTACGATTTTAATTTCAATTCTGCCTCAATAAATTCATCAATTTCACCATCAAGTATACTATCAGGATTTCCAGATTCAACCTCAGTTCTTAAATCTTTAACCATTTTATAGGGATGCAATACATATGATCTGATTTGATTACCCCAGCTTGCAGGTTTGTATTCCCCTTTTATGTCTTTCAGGTGGTTTTTCTCCATCTCTTGTTGTCTAATCCAAAGTTTTGCACGAAGTAGACCTAAAGCAATTTTTCTATTTTGTTCTTGGAACCTTTCAGTTCTAGCTGTAATTACAATTCCTGTTGGTAAATGAGTAAGTCTAACTGCTGTTGAAACTTTATTTACATTTTGACCACCATGTCCACCTGCACGAGTAAACTGCCAATCAAGTTCCTCATCTTTAATCTGTATGTCAGGAAGATCTGAAGCTTCCAAGTCTGGCAGAACTTCAACTAGTGCAAAAGAAGTTTGTCTTAAATCATTTGCATTAAAAGGCGACTGGCGAACCAACCTATGTGTTCCTGCCTCACCTTTTAAGTAACCATAAGCGTACCTTCCTTTAATTTCAAAAGTAACACTTTTAAGTCCTGCTTCTTCACCTTGTGTGGAATCAATTGTTTCTGTTGTAAATCCTTTTCTTTCACAATATCTGATATACATTCTAAAAAGCATGGCTGTCCAGTCCATTGCTTCTGTGCCACCTTGTCCTGCATGAATAGTTACAATTGTGTTTTTGTTGTCATATGGGTTAGAAAGATATGATTTAAGTTCCAATTTTGCAATTTGTCTTGCTAATTTATTTAGTTCTTCTTCATCTTGTACCTCATTTAATATTTCCAATGTATCTGAAACTTCTTTAATTTCGTCAAGTTCATTTTTTAAACTAGATAGATTTTGAAGTACTAATTTCGCATTATTTTGGTCATCCCATAGATGAGGGTCAATAGATTCATTCTCAAGTTTTTTTAGTTCTTCCTCCTTTTTGGGAATATCTAAAACCACTTTTAATGACCTCATCTTTTCATTTAGGTCTTCAATTTTTAAATCTGGGTCAATCATATGGTTATGGAGTGCATATTATAGCTTTTATTTTTCGCATTTCATCAGGATTTAAATTTTGAAGAACATTTAAAGCGTCATCCGTCGTTGTATTGCTTGCATATGATGTTGGTATCTGATCAGTAGTTCCTAAAACATTAGTGAGTTTATCTTTACCTATATCAAGAGCTCTTGTAATCGGTTTTGGTGCATTTTTCCAACCCAAAAGCTCAGTTAGAGCTGTTCTGCCTGCAATTAACAAAAATCCCTCCAAAATTAAAGTTAACAAAAACCCAAAGAATAAACCAACAACCCAACCTTTAAGTGACCATTCTGCTGCATGACGTCTGATTTGAGCCAAAGTGAGAACAAGTAAAAAGACAAGGATAACTATTGCACCTGCTTGTAAATAGTTTTTAGTTAAATACAAATTAATAAAATAACTACCAATATTTGAAAAAAAATCTTGAGCAACTGACATATAAATATATTATATACTAGTTTGAAGGTGAGGCTGAAGATGTTGCTTTTGGAGAAGCTGATGGTGTAGCAGTTGCACCTGTTGATTTAGGTGTTGCTGATGCAGCTGGCTTTGATGTCTGAGATGCTCTTAAACCTGTGATTATTACAACATCAGACTTTTGAGTTGATGATGTTTTAACATTTACTTCTTTGTAGAAAGACTCAAGTTCTTTTTTCAACTCATCTTGAATTGATTGAGAAAGTGATTTTGAAAAAGTAACTGTTGTAGCTGTGTTATCTGTTGTTGGTGCATTTCCTGCTGTTATATCTGAATAACCAAGTGCTTTAAGTTTATCTGACAATAATTTAGCTTCTCCAGTAATACCTGTTCCATTTTGAATTTCAATTGAAACTTCATCTTTCTTTGTAGGTTCTGGTGATTTTGTTGCAACAGGTGTTGATGTTGCTTTGTCTTCAATAGGTGTGACATTAAACGAAGGTGTTGGTGTTGCAATTGGTTCTGCTGCTGATTTAGTAAAGAAATAAATACCTGCTCCACCAAGAATTAAAAGAATTATAAAAATAATTAACCATTTTGAACCTCCACTTTTTTGTTTTGTTTGAGAAACAGAATATGCAGTTGCCTGTGGTGGAGTTACTTGTGTTTGTTCTTGTTGTGATTGGTCTTCCATGTACGTGGCCGAGTATACCCATAATGGATATGACTTGTCAAGCATTTAGCTTTATTTAGGCACAGAAAGCTCACGTATTTTCTCCATCAGTATGGAATAAAAACGTAAATTATGAATTGTTATCAATCTTCCAGATATTGGGTCTTTAGTCTTAAATAAATGAGCTAAATAACTTCTTGTATACCTACTACAGGTTAGACAATCGCAGACATCACTTAATTTACTATCATCATCCATCATTTTTCCCTTAGTCAAACTTACAAAATGGTAAAAATCACCATCAAGGTTAACTTCATCTATTTTTGAGGAATTAAAAACATAAGCCCTGCCATGCCTTGCATCCCTTGTTGGCAAGACACAATCAAAAATGTCATAGCCCATTTTGCTAAGTGCAACGACGTCCTCAGGCTTACCTATCCCTAAACCATATAACAGATAGTCTTCTGGCGTATTATCTGCAATTGTTTGTGCAGATTCAAAATCAAAAGTACCTTCTTTAGTCATTGGCCAACCACCGTAGCCAAAACCATCAAATCCAATTTTGACAAGTTCCTCAGCACAATATTTTCTTAAATCTTGATAATATCCACCTTGGACGACACCTAATATCAGAGGTCTATTATTATCTGTAAAATTTTTATCTTTAACTATACGTAGAAATTCTTCTTTGCTTCTTTTGGCCCAAGATATTGTTCTATCAACTGATATCTTTGCCTCCTCATAGGTTGCATTAGGGTCTGTAAAATCATCCAAAACAACAACCATATCACTACCAAGCTCCATTTGAAATTCAATAGAATTCTCAGGAGTTAACATGACCTGTTTCTCACCTTCTGGCTTAAAAAGAACACCACGGTTACTGACATGGCCCTTTGTTGGGTTCATTTTAATTAAACTTCCAACTTGAAAACCACCAGAGTCAGAAATCACATAACCATCCCAATTCATGAATTTTTTAATCCCGCCCCGAGCCTTTATGTAATCTTTACCCAAATCCTTCAAAAGGTGATAGGTATTTACCAAAACTCCATTGGTTTTTGTGTTTTCAATATCAGTAGTATCTAGTGACTTAATTAAGCCACGAGTAGCATCAGGGAAGAAAACTGGGAGAGGAGGTAATTTCATTTTTTGCCAAGTGTGATGACTATATCATACTTGCTGCTAGTTGGTAATACTTTTGCAGCTGCAGTTGCCTCATATTCTTTTGAAAGATCTTTTATAACTAAATCTAAGTACTCTTTTGCAGATTCCTTGACAGCAACTTCTGTATTTGCAAAATCTGATGATGAAGCATTACCTGTATCAACAGATGTATATCCTAATCCTTCAAGTAGTGTCTTTGCTTTTCCTGCAGCACCTGACACACCACTACCATTTAAAACTTGCACTTTAAGTCCATCTCTTTTAACAGTTGGTGTGGTTGAAGCAACAGGGGTCTCTTTAACTTCTGAAATTGCAGTTGCAACAGGTGTTACTGTAGGTTCATTACCCTCAAGTCTTGAAAGACCTGAAAAATAAGTAATTAAACCACCAACTAAAGCTCCAACCAATAAAGCAGTTGGTACAATTATCCATAGATAATTTGGTCTATCGTAATCTTCTGCAGGATCAACTTGATTAATTTGTTCGACAACTTCTTCCTTTTCTGTATCTTTAATTTCGACTGGAGCAACTTCTTCCTGTTTTGGAGTTTCTTCAACAGCTTCAACTTCTTCAACTACAACTACTTTTTTCTTAGGTTCTTCTTTTGGCATACACTAATAATACCACATTATATCTTTCTTGTGTCATATGCCCAATGCAACAGGGCTTGTCTTTGTTTTCTTCTACAAGACCAATCTTCAGAAATACAATTTTTGACCAATTGAGATAAATGCCGTTTCATTGCCGACCATCTTTTAATCTGTCTACCATCTTCAGATTCGTTTCTTCTACCCATGTAATATCTGCAGTACCACTGGAACCAACCTCTTGGATCATCTTCATGGATCCAACCTTTTTGTCTCCAAATAGAAAGCGGTTGACTTGCACTAACTCCAAAAAAATTTAATTTTGGATCATGAAACTCATGACATAATTTTGCTTTTTTAAACCAATCAGTAGGAAACTCATCTTTACAATCAGTCATGTATTTTCCACCAAAAACTCCAAGTTCAAGCATTTCTTTTGGAGTTAAATCTGGTTTGAATAGAGGATCAAAATTTTTCCCTTCTGGTTCAGTTAAAAAATAAACATAACCATCTTGCATGAGGTCTTTGACAATAACTTTTTCGTTCATTACTTAACACCAAGAAGTTCTACTTCAAAAATTAAAGTAGCATTTGGAGGAATAACACCACCGGCACCTTGTGCACCATAGCCCATGTCTGATGGAATTGTTAACTTTCTTTTTCCACCAATTTTCATGCCAGCAAATCCTTTATCCCAACCTTGGATAACTTGACCTGCACCCAATGTAAATTCAAATGGTTCTCCTCTGTCTTTTGAAGAATCAAACTTTGTACCATTTGTAAGAGTTCCTGTGTAATGAACTGAGATTAACTTTCCAGCAACTGCTTCTGCACCTGTTCCAACTACTAAATCTTCAATTTTTAATTCTGTTACATTTTCTTGCATATCATTATTTTCCACTACAATATCTTTTTCTGCAACTACTGTTTTAGGTGTAGATGTTGCTACAACTTCTGCATTTGATTTGTTGTTTGAATAGTTTAAAAAATAAACTGTTCCAAAAGTAGCAAGAGCAATGGTAAAACCATAGCCTAAATAACTTAATAGTCCTGATTTTGTTTCTTGCATATTAGTTTAATTTATCGCAATTTTTATCAAACCAATTTATTATGTCATCAACATCTGAATAATCAATAACATAATCAGAAACCCCGTTAATTATGTTTTCAATTTCAGTATTTTGCTTATGAAGATAAATAACGTTCTTATGTTGTGCCTTAAAATATCCGACCTCAACTCCTACTCCAATTGACTTGTGACTCGCCTCTGCTATTATCAAGCCTGATTTGTCCATTTCGATGAAATCAGCCTTCATCATTTTATGGTCCTCGACATCTCCTTTGTATTCAAAAACAAACGAATATAATTCAATCCCATATTTTTCATCTAAATAGACCTTCAGTTTTTGGTATATGTTCAAATATTCGTCTTTAAACTTAAAACTTGTTGCAAAATACATTCTTTTCATATTTAATTTATCCAACTTTTGGAAAGTGACATTTTTTGAATTTTTTTCCACTCCCACACCAACAAGGATCATTTCTTCCAATTTTATTAGTCTTAACATTGCTGTTTTTTGTTTCTTTCTTTTCTATCAATCCAGTTCCATCTTTTGTGTCAACATTTTCTCTCATCAAGTTTGTAGGAATTTCTGACTGGTTAGCATTAACCCCAATTCTAAATATTCTTCTCACAACTTCTTCATCAATTCTATTGTTTAAGCTTTCAAACATTTCATACGCCTCACCTTTAAATTCAATTAATGGATCACGTTGACCATAAGCACGTAACCCAATTGCACTTCTTAAATCGTCAATTGCATCAATATGGTCAATCCAATGGTGATCAATTGCTCCAAGGTATGCGTACTTTTCAATCTGACGCATAGT
Organism: Microgenomates group bacterium; assembly: GCA_049301455.1. Classification (GTDB taxonomy): domain Bacteria; phylum Patescibacteriota; class Microgenomatia; order UBA8517; family UBA8517; genus JAUYMM01. The sequence continues at coordinate 75,912 of JBAQKY010000029.1, read as the reverse complement.
AACTTCCCCCACTTGTCCCTCTCTTGATTTATGCATATCTGCAAAGACTGCTTCTATAAATTCTTCAATTGCTTGTGGATTATCTCTTTTTTGAAGCTCTGCTTTGAACTTTTTTGTTGATTCCGGATCAAATGGTATAACTTCTAAAAATCCTGCCACAATTGCCTCGTAATCAATTCCTTCAACATCCATTGCCTGAGATATTACTCCTGCGTGCTTACCCAATTTTTCATCAATTTCATCTTTTAAGTTTTCACTTTCTAAAACTTTTTTTCTCAAACTATATATAATTTCTCTTTGCTGGTTAGCAACGTCGTCAAACTCAACAAGTCTTTTTCTTGTATCAAAATGGAATCCTTCTACTTTAACTTGTGATTGTTCAATAGCACGGCTTACTAATGGATTTTCAATTGGCTGATCATCAGGAATATTTAATCTATCCATTAACGATTTAATCTGTTCACCACCAAAAATTCTCATCAAATCATCTTCGAGTGAAAGATAGAATTTTGAGGATCCTGGGTCACCTTGTCTTCCTGCTCTTCCTCTTAACTGATTATCTATTCTTCTTGATTCATGTCGTTCAGTTCCAATAACATGGAGGCCACCAACATTTAAGACATCTTTATGGGCTCTTTCCCAATCTGTGATTTGTTTCTTTGACGATCCGTCATCGGGTTTTGCACCTCCCAAAATAATATCAACCCCACGTCCTGCCATGTTAGTTGCAACGGTTACAGCTTTTAATTTTCCAGCATTTGAGATAATCTCTGCTTCTTTTTCGTGGTTTTTTGCATTTAAAACGTTATGTGGTATTTTTCTTCTTTTAAGAAGATCAGAAATAATTACATTTTTATCAATTGAGGTAGTACCAATTAAAACAGGTTGGCCGTTTTTGTATTTTTCTTCAACCTCTGCAGCAATAGCACTATATTTTCCTGAAAGTGTTTTATAAATCAAATCCCCTTCATCAATTCTGATATTATCTCTATGCGTTGGAATTGCCACAACATCAAGCTTATATATTTTTCTAAATTCTTCTGCTTCAGTTGAAGCAGTTCCTGTCATACCTGACAGATGATCATACATTCTGAAATAATTTTGAAATGAAATAGTTGCCAGAGTTTTACTTTCTTGTTGGATTACTACACCCTCCTTTGCTTCAACTGCTTGGTGAAGACCATCACTCCAACGTCTACCTGTCATAAGTCTTCCTGTAAACTCATCAACAATTGTTACACCAGCATCATTAACTACATAATCGCGATCTTTAAGGTAAAGACTCCTTGCACGAAGCGCATTTTCTATATGATGAATACTCTCAAAATCTTTCTCGTATAAATTATCTACACCTAGTATCTTTTCTACCTTACTAATACCTGTTTCAGTTAGGGAAGCTGATTTAGCCTTCTCATCAATTTTGAAATCTATATCTAATTGTAATTTATCTACAATCTGTGCAAATTGGTAATATTTTTGTGTTGGTTCTGTATCAGGAGCAGAAATAATTAAAGGGGTTCTGGCTTCATCAATTAAAATTGAATCAACCTCGTCAACAATTGCAAAATAATGACCTCTTTGAACCATTTCTGGAAGCGATTGAACCATGTTGTCACGAAGATAATCAAAACCAAATTCATTGTTTGTACCATATGTAATATCACAGGCATATGCTTCTTTTCTGGAACATGGTTTCAAATGAGAAAGTCTTTCGTCACCATGACTATTATCTGTAAACTTAGGATCATACTTAAAAGATTTATTCTCCTGTGTTATGACCCCTGTAGTTAAACCTAAGAGGGCAAATACTGGAGCGTTCCAACCAGCACCCAATCTTGCCAAAAAGTCATTAACAGTAACCAAGTGAACACCTTTTCCAGTTAAGGCACGAAGATATAAAGCAGGAACAGCAGACAACGTTTTACCTTCACCTGTTTTTTGTTCTACTATTTTACCTTCAAACAATGCAGTTGCTGCCATTAACTGAACATCGTAATGTCGTTGACCTAAAATTCTAAGTGAAGCTTCACGAGCAAGTGCAAAAGCATCAGGTAAAATTGTGTCTAATTTTTCATCACTCTCAGCCTTTTTCTTTAATTTCTCAGTTTCTTTGACAAAATCGTCATCTTTTAACTTTTTGAATTTTGATTCTGAATTATTAATTAAAGCTACAGTTTTATCTAACCTATCTACTTCCCTTTTGTTGAGGTCTAAAAAACCAAATAAATTTTTAAACATACTTGAATACCCATTCTAGCATTTTAATACCCACAAATGAACATCAAGTTTGCCTCTGGATAAAACCAAGTTACTTTACTAAAAATTTTTTCTAGTTTATTACCAAATCTAACAGTATCAGGCCTTTTGTCTCCAAAATATAATCTATTTATAATTACTGTTTTAAATTTTGTTAACTTTTTTAAAAATTTTTCACTCTCAAATTCTTTTGGAAAGTTATCACCTGAATACATATCAACAATCACTAAATCATATTCACCAAATTTAAATTTGTTTGTATCTTCAATTTTTATATCAATATTGTATTTATCTAAGTCTAAATATTTTTTACCTAATTCGATCATGATCGGGTCGATCTCAACTCCAGTAATTTTTGCATTTGGATATTTATTGCGTAGTAATTTTCCAAGTGTCCCTCCACCCAGACCTAATATTAAAATTGATTTAATTTCTTTATTTTTAACTATTTTTAATGTACTTTTCCAAATACTTTCAACTATTCCACCTGACTGGGTTAGCCCGCCCGCTTGAATATAATTTCCCATTCCCCATGTTCGAAGAACTCTTAAGTGACCGTTATATTTTGAATCTCTCTCTTCTAAAATTTTAGTTCCTAACATAATAGAATTATACTATTTTTTTACTTCACAGAAGCAAACTTGTTTATACAGGGTATCAACTTGTTTATACGAAGTATCAACTTGTTTACTTCGTTTAATATTCGGATTATACTGTTTGTATGCAACCACTAGCTGAAATACTAAGACCATCAAAACTTTCTGACTTCATCGGCCAAGAGCATTTAGTTGGCGAGAATGGCATTATCACAAAACTTCTGGCAATCGATTCAACAAGATTGCCCTCATTGATAATGTGGGGACCATCAGGTGTAGGCAAGACCACCCTAGCAAGAATTATTGCAAAAAAACTAAATCGAAAGTTTTATGAATTTTCAGCAGTAAATACAAAAGTAAAAGATATTGAAGGTGTTATTTCTGAAAAACCTATTATATTCTTGGATGAGATTCACAGGTTTAACAAAGCACAGCAAGACAAACTACTTCCACACGTTGAAAATGGAAACATTATCTTAATTGGTGCAACAACAGAAAATCCATCTTTTGAAGTAATTTCTCCACTACTTTCACGATGTAGAGTTTTAATTTTAAATCAACTTAACGAAGACAACTTAAACGAAATTGTAGGCAAAGTTACAAAACACCTAAAAATAAAGGTTGACAAGAAAGGACAAGAGTTTTTGATAAATTCCTCAAACGGTGACGCCAGGATTTTAATAAATACTTTAGAACTTGCCTCACAAATTAATGTTAGTAAATTATTAAAAACTAAAGACATAGAAGAAGCTATGCAAAAACGAGCTTTAGTTTTTGATAAGAATGGCGACAATTTTTACGACACCATATCTGCCTTTATTAAGTCTATGAGAGCATCAAATGTTGACGCAGCACTTTACTACCTTGCCCGAATGATATCAGCAGGACAAGACCCTCTATATATTGCAAGAAGAATGGTGATTTTTGCATCCGAAGACATTGGGATGGCACAACCTACAGCACTTGTAGTTGCAAACGAAGTATTTAGAAGTTGCGAAATAATAGGATTACCTGAATGCCGTATAAATCTTGCGCACGGTGTTGTTTATTTAGCATCAGCCAAGAAGAATAGATCTAGTTACGACGCTTTGAATCTGGCAATGAGTGATGTTGAAGTATTTGGAAACCTTCCAATACCGTTAAACCTTAGAAACCCTGTTACAAAATTGATGAAAAATGCAGGCTATGGCAAAGGTTACGAAATGTACAACAAAGAAACCTTACTGCCATCTAGGTTGAAAGACAAGAAATATTACAAAGAATAATTTTTACTGATACCCTCTTGCTTGGAGTTTAAATGCTCTTGCATATTTACCATTATTTTTTAGAAGTTCTTCATGACTTCCTTGTTCAATTATTTTTCCTTTATCTAGGACAATTATTCTATCTGCGTTTCTAACTGTTGAAAATCTGTGAGAAATAATAATAACAGTTTTGTCTTTTGCAAATTTATAGATATTATCAAATATTTTTGCTTCTGCCACAGCATCAATTGAAGCAGTTGGTTCGTCAAGAATTAAAACAGGAGAATTTCTATGGAACACTCTTGCAATTGCAATCTTCTGCCATTGTCCTGTCGATGGCCTAATTCCATCTTTGTATCTTTCTGAAAGAATTTGATTAATACCGTTTTTATACTTTTCAACAAAAGAAAACGCATTCGCCTTTTTAAGCGAATCGACTACTGTTTCATTAGTTGTTATTTTGTTTCTACTATCTACTTCAATATTTTCTTTAACTGTTAGGTGAGTATAGGCTGTATAGTCTTGAAACAAGATCGCCACATTTTTATACCAACTTAAAATTTTAGTATCATTTATATTTACATTGTTTAGTTTGATATCCCCACCATTTACCCTATAAATTCTACAAAGAAGTTTTACTAAAGTTGTCTTTCCTGCTCCATTTTCACCTACAATTGCTATTTTTTCACCAGGCTTAATTGTTAGGTCTATACCTTTAAATATTAATTTTTCTGAATTTGGATATTTAAATAAAACATTTTCAAATTTTATTTCTGGCGCGCCTTCTTTAATACTTGTTTCTCCATCTGCCTCAGGGCTATATTTCGAAAATAATTCATATACATCACTCAATCTAACAGAACTTTCTCTTAACGCAACAATGTTTGAAGTAAAACCTGCAAAAGAATCTGCAAATATTCTTAACGACCTTACTTCAAACGTCAGTTGTCCTATACTGATAGTTCCGGACACAAGCCTTTTTAGAATTACAACAATTCCGTAACCGAAAACAGATCCGTCTAAAATTTTACTTATAACCTGCCAGAATGACCACTTTGTTCTAATTGAAGAAACTCTTGAAACAATCCAATCTAAATATGTGTTAAATTTGTTTGTAAGATACTCAGAACCTTGAGACAGAATTAGTTCTTTAAGTGGGGCAGGTTCTGAAAGCAAACTTAAATTTGTGCTGTTTTTTCTTCTATCCTCTGTTGAGTCTCTGCTTAGAATCCACATTTCTCGTATAAACTTTTGATTAATCATCAGTTGGAAAATCATTACAAATGCAAACAGTGCAGCGACAAATGGAATTGTGTTCACAAGGACAATTCCAGCGCTCACAAAGGTAAAGAATCCAGTAATAATTATTATTGTCATTTCAAGAAATCCTCCAATATTACCTATCTCTTCATTAAATCTCTGTGATTTGTTTGAAACCTCTGGATTTTCCAAGTTTTGGATACCTAAATACTCTAGTCTTTTTGCAAGTATCTTCCTCAACATATAATGATCTTGATATGTGATCATTCGCCACACATGTCGATTAATAATTCTAATAATCTCAAAAAATAGATAAGATCCAATTATTAAAAGTGTTGTTGGCAAAAACCTACTTATATCTAATGATTTGTCTTGTAACAGCTGAACTGCCTGATCTGTTACTAATGCCAAGATATATGCATTAATTAAATTACCAACAGACGATATCAATTCAGTTACAAAAAAAACTGACATGGATACAGGGTAATTTTTAAAATATATAGAGAGGACCCACTTCACAAGCCCCAACGTTCTTTTGATTTCTGGAATAATTTTTTTCATTCTATTAAAAAATTTATCTCAATACAATTTTTTCTTTACCCATCCACTTTTGAAGTACTGTTGGAATAGTTACTGACCCATCCTCATTTTGATAATTTTCAAGTATAGCAACTGGAACACGTGACATAACAACAGCAGTTCCATTTAGCATATGAACAAAATCTGTTTCTCCACTCTTCTTTTTATATTTAATATTTAAATTTCTTGCTTGGAAATCTGTACAATTTGAAGTTGAAGTAACTTCACCATAATCATTTCTTCCAGGCATCCAGACTTCGACATCAAATTTTCTTGCGGCCATTGCTCCTAAATCACCCGTACACATTTCTAAAACTCTGTAAGGGAGTTCAAGCTCTTGGTATATTTCTTCTTCAATTGCTAAGAGTTCTTCATGAATTCTTTCTGAATCTTCAGGTTTACAATATACAAACATTTCTGTTTTTGAAAATTGATGAACTCTATATAACCCCTTTGAGTATTTTCCATATGCGCCAGCTTCTTGTCTGAAACAGTGTGAATAGCCAATATATTTTATTGGTAATTTCTCTTCAGGTATAACTTCGTCAGCATGACTTCCAGCAAGTGTGACTTCTGCAGTTGCAATTAACCCTAAGTCTTGGCCTTCTATTGTGTATGTTTGAGCTTCATCGCCTTTTGGTGCATAACCAGTACCTAAGTAATATCTTGATTTAGCTAAGTCAGGAGTCATAACGGGTAAAAATCCCTTCTTTGAAAGTTTGTCAAAAACATAGTGAGTTAATGCAAGTTCTAAAAGTGCACCATCACCATATAAAAAGTAAAACTGTGATCCTGCAACTTTTGCACCAACTTCAAAATTTAAGATACCAAGATTGTTTCCTAATTCAACATGATCCTTTGCTTCAAAATCAAATATTCTTGGAGTTCCCCATTTTTTTATTTCTACATTTTCGGAATCATTTTTACCAACTGGAGACTTAGAAGATGGAACATTTGGAACTAACCAAAGAAGTTTTTCATATTCTAATTCAGCCATTTTTAACTTTTCTTCTAACTCTTTTAATTCAATCTTAAGTTTCTTTCCTTCTTCGATATCATCTTTTGTCAATTTGTTTTTCTTTGCTCTAATTTCTTCTGTTTCTTGAATTAATTTTCTTCTTTCTTTATCTATTTCAAGAAGTTTATCAACCACAGTAGCATCAAAACCTTTATTTTTAGTCGCAGTTTTAACAAGATCTGCATTTTCACGAATGAATTTTATATCTAACATAGTACAAGTATAAATCTAGTTTACAAAAAATGCTATTCAACTTTGAGGATTGCCACTTTTTGGCCATTAAAATCGAATTCGTCTCCCGTATTTTTACTTTTTAATTCACTTCCTAGGGGTGTATCTTCAGATAAAAATCTAATACCATTTAATTCTGCTCCGCCCATTCCACTTGGAACAAGTAAAAATTTATTTAAATTACTATTAATGGTCATTTCAAAGTAAACAAGTTTTATGTCTTGAGGATTATCTTCAACTTTTTGGATATTATTCAACTCTATTTCAAGAGCAACAACTAACTTTTCTGCTTGTGATCTTCTGGTATCTGAATGGGATTCTGTTGCACTTGGTGCATTATCTCTTGCATCTTTTGCCTTTTCAATTGCCTTTAGTAAATTTATTTTTCTATCAGCTAAATAGCTTAGAAATAATTTGTCTTTATCCATTGCTGTTATAATCCAATTTCATTCGAAATTACTTGCATTGAAGTTAGTACAATCTGTATAAAATCATTGAGTTTAATTCCTAATTTTTCTTCACAAAGTTCTATGTTTTCTCTTTCAACACCTTTTGCAAAATCTTTCTTTTGCCACTTAGATAGTACATTATCAACAGTTACAGTAGACAATTTCTTTTCAGGCCTAATCAAAGTAACTGCAACAATTAGACCAGTCAACTCATCACAACAATAGATACTCCACTCCAAATTATTTTGTGGTTCTCTGTCCATACCATTATATTTCCATGCATGTGCTTTAATTGCATTTATAATTTCTTCTGATTCGTTTCTTTTTTGAAGTTCATCAATTAAAACTTGTGGATGCTTGTCTGGATATTTTTCATAATCTGCATCATGAAGAAGACCTGTTATTCTCCATAGATTTTCGTCTGCTCCAAAATGTTTTGCCAAACCACCCATTGCTGCTTCCACAGCCAGCATATGTTTAATCAAATTTTTATTTTGTGTCCAAGTTGTAACTAAATTGAAGGCTTCGTCTCTTGAAATCATTACTTAAGTGAATCTTTAAGTTTTAAAATTTTGAAATATCTAACCATATTTCCTAAAATGGTTAACATCCAAAATACTGTAGGAACTGCAACAAATGATTGCATGATTAATAATGATGATGGAAGATATGGATTTATAACTTCAGGAAAAACAGATGGTGCACCTATAAATAAAAGTAGTGCCAAGATTGAAACTGAAACTGATTCAGTAACATAATGTGTCATCTCAGATCTTAATTCTAGTATTCCTTCTTTTGCCATTTCTGGAGTCATTTTTACAGCAGACTTAGAAAATTTAAAAGATTTTAATACTTCAATTGGAGACACAACTTTCTTTGCTACTACTTTTTTAACTGTTTTCTTAACTGCCATGAGTGTAATTTACCTTGTTTTTTAATCAATGTAAAGATCTAATTTAAACAATCTCAATTGTTTTCAGGCCTTAACAATGGGAACAGAACTGTTTCTTTAATTGGCTTATCTACAAGGAATGAAAATAATCTCTCTGAAACACCAAACCCTGAAACTGGTGGCATTCCATATTCAAGTGCTCTTACAAAATCCCAGTCATTCATTTGCGCTTCAACATCCCCACTATCTCGTAATTTCTGTTGCACCTTAAATCTTTCAGCTTGATCAATTGGATCGTTTAATTCTGAGTATCCATTCCCCATTTCACTCCCTGCAATAATAACCTGATATCTTTCTACATTTTCTGGTCTCTCAACCATTCTCTTTGCAAGCGGTGAAACTTCAACTGGATGACCTACAAGAAATACAGGACCAACAATTTCTTTTCTAACTGTTTTCCAAAGCATATCAATAAGTCTTGCTTTATCTAATTTTGGATCAAATTTAATATTCAGTGATTTTAATTTTTCTTCAATTTGAATTGAAGTTGCACTAACAATGTCAATACCAGTGTTTTCTTTTATGGTTTCTGTGTAATCAATTTTTTTCCATTCACCTTCTAAATCAACTGTTTTACCATTAATTTCAAATTTCAACTTTCCAAAAGTTTCTTTTGCTACATATTTATACATTTCTTCAACTAAGGCCATTGAATCCTCATAATTTGCGTATGCCCAATAAAATTCCATTTGAGTGTAATCTTGAAGGTGTTCTCTACTTAATCCTTCGTTCCTAAATTGACGACCTATTTCAAATGTTTTTTCAAAACCTGCAACCATTAACCTTTTTTGCCAAAGTTCACCCATTGAAATACGCAGGAACAAATCAATGTCTAATGCTTCATGATGCGTAACAAACGGTTGAGCGTCTGCTCCACCTGCAGTATTTTCTAAAACAGGTGTTTCAACTTCTAAAAATTCTTTTTTGATTAGGAAGTTTCTGAAACTATTCCAAAATAATGATTTTTTAATAAATAAGTCTTTAAGTTCATTGTTAAGTAATAAATCCACATATCTTTGCCTATATCTTTCCTCAGTATCTTTTAGACCATACCAAGCACTTGGTATTTGTCTAATTGATTTTGTTAATATCTGGATTTCGTCTATCAGCACAGAAGTCTCTCCAGCAACAGTCTTCATAACATTTCCTGAAACTGCTATAAAATCACCAGAATCAATCAACTTTAATAATTCATATGCTTCATTTAATACCTTCTTTTGAAAAAAGAGTTGTATGTTTCCAGAACCGTCTTGTAAGTCAGCAAACGATATACCTCCATGAGACCTAATCGACATGATTCGGCCTGAAACCAAAACCTTTTTGTCCATTCGGTCAAGGGCATCAGAAATATTTATACGGCTACCTTTTAACAAAATTTTAGAAGGATATGGGTCTATCCCTAAATCTTTAAGCCTTTTGAGCTTTTCTAGTCTTTCGTCTCGTACATTTTTTAATTCGTCCATATTTATATTATATATTTGTATTATATATTAAAAAACCTCCTATATTTAGGAGGTTATCAACTTAATTGATTAAATATTTAATCAATTGCAATAACCTCGTAAACTACCTTACCAACAGGTGCTTCAACTTCAAATTTTTCACCAACTTTTTTGCCAACAAGTGATGATCCAAGTGGTGAAGTGTGACTGATTTTTTTCTTGGTCAAATCAGCTTCCCATTCTCCAACTATTTCAAATGTGTTTTTAACTCCATTTACACGAACTGTTACTTTTGTTCCAACTCCAGCTCCACTACCATTTTTTGAATCATCAACAACAACTGCATTTTTAATTACGTTTTCTAGTTCTTCAATTCTTCCTTCTAAGAATTCAAGCTCCTCTTTTGCATTTTGATAATCTGAGTTTTCTGATAAATCACCCTGAGATCTAGCATTTGAAAGTCTATCGACTAAAGCAGGCCTTTTTACATTTAGCAATTCATCAAGTTCGGATTTTAAGGCAGCAAGACCATTAGCTGTTAGCTGTACTTGTTTTACCATGTTCTTTTTATGTGTTGCCATATTTTTATATTTATACTACTTTTTCAAAAAAAATAATCCCCCCATTTAATTTTGGAGAGATATGTATAATTTTCTCTCCAACAAACCTCAAGCCTTAATTATAAGGCTAAAACTGTATGGCATGTTGGAAAAAATATTCATATATTAATAACTAAGGTGTTTATCATAACTCCAACTCAACTCTTTGTCAACCAAATCAGACTATATCAAAGTTTTGATCGATGATGTCTTTTCATCAAATTTAAAATTACTATAAATTTGTATTGTTAAATAGCTTACCGTTTGCAGCAGCAAAAACCTCGATCACCTTGGCAAAACTTATCACCTCCTGATGAATAAACAGCAGCACCATCTGGATTTAAAGCACAATTTTTTTCTGCAAACGCACAATAACCAGCATCTGATCTCGTTATATTAAATTCTTTTTTACAATAATCTCTACAATTATCTACACCTTCAGAAGGTGGAGGAGTGACTTTATCTGTCGCAACAGGTGTGGTCTTAATAATAAAAATGGCATCCTGTGGTGCAATAGACAAGACTTTGCCGTCATCTGGATTGGTCCAAGTCGCTCGTGTTTCGTTTAGGTTTACCACAACCCAAGCATCACTAAACTCTCGGTACAAAAGCCAACCTTGGCGTTTGTAATTACCCTTTGGTGAACCAATTGGAATATTCAATTCAGATAGACTATTTTTATACTCTTCAGGAAAAACAGCCAAACTATAGCCTTCACCATATTTAAAATAGGTATAACCTGGCACATGTCCCATCAAAAATATACCATAACAGTATTTCCCGTATTTTGCTTTTATTGCTGAATCAATATTTACTTTTTGGAGTAAAATTTTTTTTCTCAACCCAATACTTTTTTGCAGTTCAATATCTTCGACCTGGAGTTCCTTACTCACTACAGAATTGTTTCCTGAACTATCTTTACCGTAGCAAAAACCTTCATTCAAAGCCCCACTTGTAAAATCAAGGGTATCAAGCGTTCTGTTAGTCTTTACTATCGATCTGCTTATGCCATTATAGATGATTGTTTTACCTTTTGACTCCATAATTCGTTGCAAGCGAGTAAGATAATTAATTCTAGAACTATTCCATGAATTAATTTTATCTTGACCAATAAAATTCAACCAATTCCATGGACCTTCAGCTCCTAGAGGGTTAGCGTTATCTGCCAAAACTCCATCATATGGAGCCTCACTTAAAAATTTTAATATCGTTGATTCTGCCCACGCTCTATATTCTAAATTTGTAAGATCAACAAAATCAAGGCTTGGTGTTTTTGCAATACGCTCTCCATTTTGTTTATGTAGATACCATTCTTCTTTGAACACATCATTACCATAATTTGTAGCTACATCCTGGCGAACACTTGTTGGGAAATAAAGATACACTTTAAGTGAGGGGTTTAATTGTTTGAGACGATTAGCCTCAGTTGTCATTGGCTTATTTTGATTGCCTACAACTGCAATGTCATAGTTGGTCGCAATATACTGCATTTCTTCTTCAGTCAAATCTCGTTGAGGATGATTAATAAATACAAATTTACTACCAGATGATGGATTTAGTAACTCTGCAGCTTTTTCTCTAATATCAAACTTGATGTCGGGGTTTAAAAGCACTATGGTACCGATAACCAAAGTTGTCAATAAAAAAAGATATCCAACTATTTTGACAATATTCTTACGCATTTATAATAATATAACATTATTTTTAATAAATGTGTAAATTACATTACATCGAGACACAATAAAATGATTCATCAGTCTGACAATGTTTTTAACTCAAGAAGGTATTTTGTTGTTTTACTATACTTTGCGATACATCTTTAAAAATGTGACCCCGATGAGATTTGAACTCATGATCTCTTGGATGAGAACCAAGTGTCCTAGACCACTAGACGACGGGGCCAATGTGATTGGGTTATTTTACCATTTACAGAAGCAAATGACCAAAACTACCTTGAGATTTAAATTAAAGAGATCATTTTAAGCTAATCAATAACACACCGACTGCAATTAGGATTGCTGCAATTACCTGTATTTTAGTTACTTTTGCTCTTTCACCTTGAGGGAAAAGAAACATTAATAATATTAAAAATACACCCTGAAGACCCATCATTGATGAAACATAAGCAGCCACAGGTGCTATTGCAACAGCCAATGAACTAAACAAATACGATGTTTCGGCAAATGTTTCATTTACCAAACTCAATCCCACAAACAACTTCCCTTGATGTTTTATTCTGTATCTAAAACCTTCTCTATATTTAGATACAAAAATATATAAAATTAGCCCGATTATTCCTGTAAATACCAACTGCCAAAAGTAGATTGCGACAACCGACCCACCTCCTGAGGCATACCTGACCAAAAACAATGTTATAGCCCACAACGAGGTCGCTGGAAGGCCGATTCTAAGCAGCTTTGTAGGAATTTGCCACTTGAATGTACCGGCATCTAAAATAATAGCGCCATATATCAAAGTTAATATTCCCATTAATCCAATCATCGTAATGTTTCCACCAAACAGCAACTCAATTACTAATAGCCAAATCGAACCAAGTTGATACAGCGGACCAACTTTATTAGCTGGATATTCTTGTAAGAGGTAAAAATACGATCCCCAATAAGAAACCATTGTTACCGCTGATATTGCTGACAATCCAAGGACCGAGGCGGATAGTTTAAAATCTCTCGATATAATGAATAGTAGGATAGCTCCAACAAAACACATTAGTGTCGACATTATCAAAACACTTCCCACCTTAGTATGGATATCAAATTTTTTAGGTAATTTATTATTCGTAGCTAGGTGTTCATCTGTATAAACAACCAAAACCAAGAGAAAAACATGTACAACTGCATATATAAACCACATACGTGTATTGTATTACTCGGTTAGCGATATCGCCACAATATCTTTTGAATACTTATTTGTTACGACTTAGATACTATTGGCCATTTGGTGAGGGCTACTTTTAAAACATCTTCAAGTTTTTCTGCAAAGACAAAATTAATATCCTTTTTAACTTTATCAGGTACATCTACCATATCTTTTTGATTATCTTTTGGAATAATTATTGTTTTAAGTCCTGCTCTATGACCTGCAATTGTTTTTTCTTTGACTCCTCCAATTTCCATAACATGGCCACGAAGTGATATTTCTCCTGTCATACCAGTATCTCTTCTGGTAGGAATCTTTGTTAATGCAGACACCAAAGCTGTAGTAATTGATGTTCCTGCAGATGGGCCATCTTTTGGAACTGCACCTTCTGGAACATGGATGTGAATATCTAATTTTGATGAAAAATCAGCCTTTAATCCTAGCAATTTATAATTTGATCTAGCCCAAGTAAATGCAGCTTGTGCAGATTCTTTCATAACATCTCCAAGTTGACCTGTTAATGTAAGTCTTCCTCTTCCTGGCATTAATGAAACCTCAATAAATAGTATTTCTCCACCTACTGATGTAACTGCAAGACCTGTTGACATGCCAATCTCATTTTTCTTTTCAGCAATTAATGATGAATACTTGTGTGGTCCTAAGTATTCTCTGATGTGTGATTCTTTAACTGTTTTTGGATATTTCTTCTTTTCTGCAACCATCCTTGCAATTTTACGAAGAATTGTTGCGATACTTCTTTCTAAGTTACGAACGCCTGACTCTCTTGTGTATCTTGATATAACATCCTTTAATGCTTTATCTGATATTTTTATATTTTCCAAACCATGATTCTTTAATTGTTTTGGCCAGATAAATCGATTTGCAATTTCAAACTTTTCTTCTTCTGTATAACCTGCAAATTGGATAACTTCCATTCTGTCACGCAAAGCTTGAGGGATTGTATCTAAAACATTTCCTGTAGCTATGAAGAAAACGTCTGATAAATCAAATGGGACTTCTAAGTAGTGGTCTGAAAATTCTTTGTTTTGTTCTGGGTCTAAAGCTTCAAGAAGAGCAGAACTTGGATCACCTCTAAAGTCTGATCCAACTTTGTCTATTTCATCAAGCATGAATACAGGATTTCTTGTACCTGCCTGTTTTATCCCTTGGATTATCCTTCCAGGTAATGCCCCAACATATGTTCTTCTGTGTCCTCTAATTTCAGCTTCATCTCTGATTCCACCAAGTGAAATTCTAGCAAATTTTCTTCCCATAGCTTCTGCAATTGCTTTTCCAATTGATGTTTTACCCACACCTGGTGGTCCAATGAAACAAAGAATTGTTGGTTGATATTGATTATCTTCTTTTCCTTTTTGTTTTCTTTCCTCCAAAAGCTTCATGACAGAAAGATATTCTAATATTCTTTCTTTTGTTTTCTTCAAACCATGATGTCTTTTATCCATTATCTTTCCAGCTTTTGTTATAGAAACATTGTTTGGTGTAACAACACTCCATGGCACTTCGCAAAGCCAGTCCAAATAATTTCTTAAAAACCCTGATTCAGGATTAAATGAACTCATTTTAGCCAACTTACCAAGTTCTTTTAATGCTTTTTCTTCAACATCTTTTGGCATTTTGGCATCACTAATTTTCTTTTTATATTCTTTAATTTCTTCTGAAGCGACTTCACCTTCATCATTACCACCATCAATTGCACCCAATTCTTTATCAATCGCTTTTTTCTTTTCTCTTAAGATATTTTTCTTCATTATTTCATCAAACTGTTGTTGAGTTTTTGAGGAGATTGTTTTTTCAATTTCCATGACACCAATCTCTTTGTTTAGAAGTTCGCTTACTTTCTTCATTCTTTCAAGCAACGGAAAAGTTTCTAGGAGATTTTGACGTTGATTTAATTTCAAATCTAAAACAGAAGATATCTGATCCGTTAATTCAATTGGACTTGATGATTCAGAAACTAATTTAACAACTGATAATACTTCAACAGTCTTTCCTAAAGTTAATGCTTTTCTGAAGTTTTCTCTTAAATTTTTGGCCAATGCTAAAACATCAGGGGAATTATCTGTTAAATCTGGTAATTCCTCTACATTTCCATATAAAAATGGTTCATCAGATACTATTTCAGATAGTTTTACTCTAACTTGGCCACGAACAAGAGCATGAGTTCCATCTTCAACAGTCATCATCTGTGTGATTGTTGCTAATGTTCCGATTTCATACAAATCATCTTTTTCTGGGTCAGAAATTCTTGAATCTTTTTGAGTAAATATTGCAACCAACCTATCTTTTTGGAATGCACTATCAGCTGCTGTAACTGAAGAAGGCCTTACAAAAGAAAGTAAGGTGTCTGTGTGAGGAAAAACAACCGATCCTCTGATTGCGATTATTGGTACACTTCTCATCGATTTAGCAGTCTAACAAAGTGTTTGCTAGATGTCAATGCTGAAATTATTGTACCTATTAAAGCCCCAGCCATAATATCGATTGGATAATGAACATGAGCCACAATACGAGCAATTCCAACCAAACCTGCCATGATTAAATAAAGGATACCAACTTTCCTATCATGTTTTAAAATTGTGACAGCTAAGGCAAAACCAACAGCTGAATGGCTTGATGGAAAAGCACCATCAGTTGGAACAGTTAAGGTTAATGGTAATGCACCATCAAATTGGAATGGACGAAGTGTAGGAAAAAAAGTTTTAATTAACTCAGTAACAGCATAGGCAATCAAACAAGAGAATACAGCATGGATTACAGTTTCCTTTTTGATTTTTCCATCAATCACCCATAAAACTATTAGACCAAAAAACATTAACCAAATTAAAACACTTGCCAAGAATGTAATCATCGTATTTAATGATATACTAGAAATGACATGAATTCTACGCACCAAAGTTTTAAATATGCAATCCAAGGAATGAAGGATGCAATAAAATCTGAACCAAATTTAAGTGTCCATTTATTATTTGGTGTTATTGCTTTGATCTTTGCCTATTTCTTCGAATTTAATGAGGTTGAATTTGCAATTTTAGTTATTACAATTTTCTCAGTCATAATTTTAGAACTGATAAACACCATAGCAGAAAAGTTGGTTGACTTAAATTCAACAAAAATATCTGAACCTGCAAGACAGATTAAGGATATCTCTGCAGCAGCAGTTCTACTTTCTACATTTTCAGCAGTAATAATCGGAATACTCCTATTTGCTAGCAAACTGTGATAATCAATAAAATCAAATCTAAAATAGCAGCCTTTACATTAGTCGAGATTCTTGTTGTGTTATCCATAATTGGTGTTATCACCATCTTTTCAGCTGTTAATGGTCCGACACAGCTTGCAAAAGCCAGAGATGCTGTCAGAAAATCACACGTTGATAGAATTAAAAAATCGATTGAGGAATACTACCAAGATAAAAACTGCTACCCGACTGCAATTCCAGCTTGTGGAAATAGTTTTTTAGAGGGTAGTACAGTGCTTATTGATAAAATACCATGTGATCCTACAAACAGCCTCTCATACACTTATGTACCAGAAACAAGCAATTGTCCCAAGTCATACCAGCTTTATGCGAATCTTGAATATTTAGCAGACAGAATAATTGATAAAATTGAGTGTAGAAACGGTTGTGGCCCAGATTGCCAATTTAACTACGGAGTAGCATCTCCAAATGAGAAACTTAATCCATTCTGTCTGCAATCAGCAACCCCTGCACCACAGGAGTCCATATCACAATATGTATGTGCGCCAAACGGTACATGTGAAGTCTATGTTGACCCTGAAATTTCAGACTGCCCAAATGTATACGTAAACGACGAAACATGTCAAAACACTTGCAGTGACCCAAAACAAAGATGTCATGACGCGAGAGGAAAGGTGAACTAGATCTTATTTTACTAGAACGTATATTAAACCTGTTTTATCATCTGAAACATAGATATTTCCTTTTTTGTCCTGAGTCAATCCTGCTGGCCTACCCAGTATTTTATCTTTACCTTGGATAAAACCACTAATAAAATCTTGACTGCCTGAAACACCACCTGCAAAGGTTGATAACTTAACGACTTTATATCCCACAGGTACTTTTGAATTCCAAGAACCATGAAGTGCAACAAA
Organism: Microgenomates group bacterium; assembly: GCA_049301455.1. GTDB lineage: Bacteria > Patescibacteriota > Microgenomatia > UBA8517 > UBA8517 > JAUYMM01. Next base: position 58,275 of record JBAQKY010000029.1, on the reverse strand, counting down.
CAAACTGCCAAAGCCATCAAACATGAATCCCAATGGCGCAGAATGTGCAGGTAATTCATAAATTGGTGGTTCTGTTGCCTCACAAGTGATACTTTTATCTGAATTAAATTTAGTATCTTTAATCTGACTACCATAACAATATGGCCAACCATAATCTTTTCCGTCTTCAATAATATTTATTTCATCAGGAGGTAAATTATCGCCCAACATATCTCTCCCCATATCGGCACCCCACATTTTTCCTTGACTATCAAAATCAAAAAATACAGTGTTTCGAAGCCCTTTTGCGAATACTCTTAAACTGCTACCATCTAGTTCTGAAACTAAGATCGAAGATCTAAAATTATTTTCTTCAACACACACATCACAGGATGAACCCACCGAAGTATAAAGTTTATTGTCATGGATACGAATAGTCCTAGTAAAATGTCTACCATCTTCCGGTAATGTAAATAATAATTCCTTCTCACCAACTGTTAAGTCTCTCGAATTATATAAATACCTAAACACTCCTCCACTTTCTGCAACATATAAGTAGTTACCGTTTAACGCTATTCCATGAGGTTTGTTAAGTCCAACTAAAATATCTGTTTTACTCTCAGATCTTAGATCCAAATCGCGATCAGTTAAAACTGCAATTTTACCTTTAGAAGTTAATGAAACAATCATATTGCCACTATCGTCAAACTCAATTACACGAGGTAGATCATTTTTCAAATCTGCATAGACATCCATTTTATAATCAGATGGTATTTTAAAAGGTGAAGGGGTTTCGTTATCTAATGGAAAAAATTGTTTAACCTCTTTATTAACTGGAATAAAATTTGAAACAACAGAAGGAAAATAATTTTTAACAACAAAGTAAATACCAGCAATTAAACCTACAATGAATAATATCCAAAATAATCTTTTCAACTTATATAAATAATATCACATACACATGCCATACCATTGTATGCATTTAGTCACATAAAAATCTAAAGTGTAGTAAAATACCATAGATATATTGGGGGATCGTCTAATGGTAGGACTGCAGATTCTGGATCTGCCTATTGGGGTTCAAATCCCTGTCCCCCAGCCCATTACCATTTTTACACCTTTAACTTAAAGTCGTTATACGCCTTGTATTCGACCTTTACACTTTTTAAATAAAGATTAAAAATAGGAATTGTAACAAATACCCATTATCACCATCTACATCTCCTTTTGTAGATTTCTCGGCCTTTTAGATAAAAATTATCTTATACTTGGAACTTTTGAAGCACTTAGACTATAATACGCTCAAACTAAAGAATTGAAGCGGCATGGTAAAAAAGAAACTGAACATAGGGTTTTTAAAAGATACTCCTATCCTAAAAAACGACAAAACTTATTATGATTTTTATCACAAATATATTGCTCCAACACTCCATGAAATAATTCAAAATGGTCTAGGATTTTTTACTATTGGTTTGTTCGGTCCTTGGGGTTCAGGTAAAAGTACGATAGTCGAGAACCTTGCTGAAGATTATAAGTCTAAATATCCAGTCTTTATTTTTGATACATGGAAATATAAAGGCGATCCTTTAAGAAGAACTTTTCTTACAACCCTAAGGAACTTTATCGAAGATAAAGAATTATGGAAGGAAGGACAAGCGATAAGCGAAGATGAATTGGACGACGTGTTAAATGCTTCTACTGAAACAAGAGAGCAAATTAAAAAAAGGGGTGACGTTTTATCTAAAAATAGATTCTCATGGTTTGTGAATATTATAAAAAGAATTTGGGAGGTTATAATTAGCAATCTATTGCTTTTTGGGCTTCTATTTTTTGGAGTTTCTCAGCTATTACTTCAACTCAAGTTAGGCGAAACAAACTCACTAATCCATTCTGCTCAGTCACTAATTGGATATATTTCTGAGTCAACCGCATTAGCAATGATAGTTGGATGGGTTACTAAAACATTTGTAGAAAAATTGACTGAAAAACTGGTCAAGGATCTGGCAGATGAAACAAAAACGCAGACTTTGATAAAGAAAAGAGATTACTTAAATTCGCCTGAACAATTTGAAAAGAAATTCAAAGATATTATTAGACGAATTAAGGGTGATCTTGTGGTTGTGTTCGACAATATTGACAGAGTCCAAGGAGATTCTGCAATAAACATATTGTCTTCAGTCAGAACTTTTTTGGATGTAAAACTAGATAACAAAGTTGTCTTCATAATACCCTGCGATTCATCTTCTATAGAGACGCAGATTAAAAAATACTATAGTGACAATACTGGAAAGTTTGACGCCACTGAATATTTAAGAAAAATCTTTGGCATTGTTGTTACAACGCCCGATTTTATTTCTACAGATTTAGATGAGTATTCAACACAACTCATAAAAGATTTAGATAACGGTACTGAGATATTGAAAGGTCAGGAAGAAAATTTGCTAAGAGTTGTTACTTACGGATTTAAATCATCACCAAGAGCTGTGAAACAATTCCTAAACAATTTTGCTGCGACAATTTTAATTGCATACTACTCAGATGGCGATGTCTGGTCAGAGGTTAGTAAAAACCTTGCATACTTAGCAAAAATCCAGATCCTCAAGCAAAAGTTTCCAGATGAGTATATTAATCTTCGAGATAATAAAATTTTTGATCCGGAAAATATTGAGGTTAAAACATCAACAGAAGAGTTTAAGATGTTCATGCTGCAAACGAGCACTATTAAAGCAAATAACGCGAAGCCTTTTATATTTTTTAAAATTGCTAATAGTGCCAAGAAGTTAAAGAGTTCCAATCAATTAACAAAAGCATTAATTGACAACAACATTGAAGAATCTAAGCAGTTGATAACAATTAACAAGAAAAAGTCTGGTGAGATCTTTAGATTTATTATCGATTTATATCAGGAATATAGATATCAACCTCAGTGGCTAACTAATGTTGTTAAAACTTTTATATCTGTTTCAGACTCGATAGATTTTAAACTTGATAACAAAGTCTTTTTAGATAGAACCACTGAAGTTGTAGAAAGAGACATTTGGCAAGAGTATAAAACATTAGATACAAATCGTATTTTTGAACTTTTTATATCAGATGCAAATATAACTCTGGATTACAGAAAAGCTTTGATAGGAAGATATATATCTGCATTGTATGATGAAAATTTGACAAAAGAAAGAGACCACAAAACAGCAATTGAAATTCTTACAAATCTGACGAAATTGAAACGATTAGACGAAAATTTTATAGCGGATGTTAGATCAATAATCGAACAATCTTACTCTTTGTACCCTTCGGTAATTTCTGTATTTGATTCAAATATTACTCAAGATAAGTTTATATCCCCTGAAACACTAACAAAATTTATCAATGGAGCAAATTATACAAACTTTCGAGAATATTTAGGCACTATCAAACATTATTCTGAATTTATAAAAACAAATAATTTATCAGTTGTCCTATTAAACATAGTTACGAAGATGATCAAAGATCAGCATAGCCAACAAACGCCTGACTTAGCACAAAGAAAGGAACTTATTTTAGGTATCACAGATGTTCTAATAAACTTTGGATATCTTTTAGAAAACTCAGATGAAACATCTATTAATGCACTTGCATCTGAGATGGTGACATCTTGTGAATCTTCTGGCAACTATGAAGAAAGAGAATATTTCTTGCCGATATTGCTCCATACTCACAAATTTGCTACAGAAAATAGTTTAAGCATGATCAAGAGAGTGATAGGAGTTTTTGTTGCTAATTCAAAACCTGAAGCACTTGAAAGCTCTATTACTAGATCAGTTGAAGCTAAAGTTGCTGATATTTTTATTAACACCTTTTTGGAACATTTTCTTGAAAGATCAATCACTAGAGGCCCTCAAGATATTGAATCGGCATACGAGCTCATGTCGGATGATAAAAAGATAATAGTCATTGAAAATTTAATCAATAAATCGTCTGATGCGGGCATTGCTTTTTTCAAAGGCAAAAAACTACCCGATCGCCTGAGAGTTATTCGAAGTTTAATTAACAGGATTGTGCAGTTTGCACCAGGAGCAAGAAGGCAATATTATGCATGGCTCTCCACGTCGATGCAAAAGAATGATCCAGTAGACCTAAAGAATACTTTAGCGGAACAAATACTCGGAATGATTTGCTCAGACCAACCCGACATCCAAATTGTTGGTTATGAAGTTTTGTCTCAATCAGATTATCTAGGTGAGGAACAAAAACAAGAAGTTGGTAGAAAAATAGTCAATTGGTTAAGCGAGCCTCAAAGGCGGTTGAATGCAAATTACGAAAATTCCTTGAGGTCAGTCCTTTTAATCAAGGACAGCTTGTCTGACGAAAGATTAATTGCCTATGTTAAGCAGTTGTTTGAAACTCTAAATAGACAGGATGAGAGACAAACGATTGACATGACGATTTCGATCATAGAAGAAGCGAAATTACCTTGGAACAAATTTAAGGATTATTATTTAGAATTTAAAAATAAGTTAAATCAATGGACAAATTTAGAAAATCAACAATACATTTCAGAAAAGTTACTCGATACAATAAAGAATAATAAATTAAGAGGTAAAGATCTTACGACCTACAAGAGAGAGTTGAAGCAATTAATACGTAAATAAAATCTATGATGAGACAGCATTAATATACACTTCACTTTTTTGACAAACTAACCTAGGGTATTTGATAATTTCAGTCCAGTTTACTGTTGATAAATCATCAGGCAACCTCAACTAAATTATTTGTCTTCATGCTAATCATTTTCCTGATATTATAGATATATGATTAACCACCTGCTCATATATTTATTTTCATTCATAGGCATTTGGATTGGGTCAGGTATTGCAATTAAATCAGTTCAAAGAATATCAAGAACACTCAAAGTATCATCATTTGTTGTTTCATTCATATTACTTGGTTTTTTTACATCTATCAGCGAGCTTTCAGTTGGAGTCAATTCTATTATTGAAAATGAACCAGAAATATATGTCGGAAATTTAATTGGAGCTTCAATCGTTTTATTTATGTTAATTGTTCCACTCTTGGCAATAGTTGGTAAAAGTATAAGAATAAGTCCAGAGTTTCAAGGATTTAATCTACCTGCATCTCTTGTTGTCGTAGCCTTACCAGTCATGCTCACACTTGATGGTACAATCGGAAAGTTTGATAGTATTGTCTGTGTTTCACTATTCATCTTTCTAATTATTAGTATTCAAGCCAAGAAAGGACTGTTTGACAATCTAGCTAATTTTGAAACTGATAAAAGTGTAAAGTTTGGTAAAGAAATTTTAAGAATAATATTTGGAATTGTCGTAATTTTCATTGCAAGTCGTTTTGTAGTAGAACAAACTAATTATTTTGCTGAAATTTTAAATGTTTCTCCATTCTTAATTAGCTTACTTGTCATATCAATTGGCACAAACGTACCAGAATTATCGTTGGTTATTCGTGCAGCGTTTATGAAAAACAATCAGGTTGCTTTTGGAGACTATGTTGGATCAGCAGCATTCAACACATTCTTAATTGGAATATTATCACTTGCTTATAAGAAACCCATAATTTTAAGCAATAGTTATGTTACTAGTCTATTGTTTTTAGTAGTAGGTCTATTTATTTTTTATCTGTTTGCTAGGTCAAAGAATACTGTCTCAAGAATTGAAGGTTTATTTTTACTCAGTATTTATATTTTATTTTTATATGTCGAGATTATGGGTCACAAAAGCCTAATGTTTTGGATTTAATATCTTTTTATTCAATGTCTTGACCAATGGCTTTTTATTTTATTGACAAGGTATGACCCAGCAACTGTTTCTGGTGAAATAATATAATTTGCTCCAAGTGCTTTTAAGGCATCACCATGTTCTTTATCTTCTGCTCTAACAATCACAACTGCTTTTGCAGACCTTCTTTTACATTCTTCCAAAAGGGTTTGGTTATCACTAATTGAAGGGGCAGTAGAAATAATAAGTTTGGCCTTTTCAATTTGCAAGCTATCTAAAACTTCTGGGTCACCAATATCACCATATACGACATTCATACCCTTCTCTCTTAATTCTTTTACTAGATGTGGGTTAAAGTCCATTACTAAAAATGGAATACCTTGTTTTTTAAGGTACTTAACAACAGGACCTCCTGTTCTGTGTGCTCCAATAATAATTACATGTTTTTCTAAATCACTATTATTGTTAGTCTCCAAAAAGTGGACTTTCCTTTTATGTTCAAAGAAAGGCATTATTGGAATAAACATTTTATATATCTTGTTTGAAAATGAAATCATAATAGAGGAACTAATTATAGAAAGAACTGCAACAGAAGCCATTATTGAAAGTGGCAGATTAGAAACAAGTCCTGCCTTTACACCAACGACTAAAATAATAAGTGAAAATTCTGAAACTTGAGAAAGATTTAACGCAGTCTGAAAAAGCGTATGTTTTCTAAACCCAAAGCTACCTAAAATCATCATATAAATTAGTGGTTTTAAAACTAGTGCACACAATGTAAAAACAATTATTATTGGGAAAGAAGTAATTAAATATTCAAGCTTTACATGTGAACCAAGATAGACAAAAAACAAAGTTAAGAAAAAGTCCCTAAGTGGTTTTATCTTACCTTGAATCTGAAAATGATAAGGCGATGAAGCAAGGGCCACACCAGCCAAAAAGGCACCAATCTCAACAGAGAATCCAAGCAAAATTGCAAGAGATGTAAAAGCAAAACACCATGCAATAGTTGTAAAAAACAACAATTCTGTAGACTTTGCAACTGCGTCAAATAATTTCTCTAATACATATTTTGAAAGAACAAAGGTTAAGACAAATAGACCAATCGCTTTGAGTATTAAAGTTAATATCGGCAAACTTTGTTGAAAGCCTAAACCTAAAGCAGAACCACTTACTGAAATGATCATGAGGACTGCAATAGCAACCAAGTCTTCAATTAACAAGATTCCAATTGAAAGTTTTCCATGAAGTGAAGAGAGATCTTTCTTCTCTAACAACATTTTTACAACAACCACAGTTGATGAGAAGGCCAAGCCTAATCCTAAATAAAAACTTTCAAAAGTTTCAAAACCTAGAAGACCCGCCAAGAAAAATCCAATTATTGTTAAGACAATCACTTGTCCAATTGCTGAAACTATTATTGGTATACCTAACGTCTTAATCTCACGAAGATCAAGCTCCATACCAATTAAAAACAAAACGAATGCAATTCCTATTTCAGGCAATATATGAAGAACTAATGATTGAGTAACATCAAAAACACTTAAGAACGAGATTATTACGCCGACTAAAATATATGAAACTACTAATGGTAATTTTAACTTATGAACAATTAATCCAAGTGCAGAAGCTGATGTTAAGATTATTGCAAGCTGTATAATTGTATTGTCCATTCTATACATCTTAAAATATATTAACTTAATATACAAATGAAAACCTTATTTAAAATAACCATACTTTTACTTGCTCTGACCTTTTTTGTGTTTTCAATTTATGTTTCATTTTTTGGCCCTGTAAGTAAAAATCAGACTATTGTTACTTTTGTTGTGCCACAAAACAGACAATCGTTTAATCTTTCAGAATCTCTAATTAAACAAAATTTAATCAAAAACAAAAAAGCCTTTGATTTGTTACATAATTACTTTTTTAAAAATATTGAGATTAAAGAAGGTGGTTATTACATAGACCAGTCACTAAATTCATGGCAAATATTAAATAAAATTACCAGTAAACAAGATTTACTTTGGGTAAACATATACTACTGCCCAAGAAAAGAACAAGTAGGTGAAAAACTAGCAAATACTTTAGATTGGAGTGAAGACAAACTCAAACAATGGAATAACCTATTTAAAAATACTGATTATTATGAAGGCGTATTCTATCCAGACACTTATCTAATTCCAGTCAACGAATCTGTAGAACAAGTTGCACAAAGATTTACTCAAAACTTTGAAGAAAAGTTTGCACCATTATCAAGTAACTACTTATCAAAAAATATAAAATGGACAACTGGACTTAAAATTGCATCGTTAATTGCCAGAGAAGCTGCAGGTAGAGAAGATGCAAAACTAATATCTGGAATTATTTGGAACAGATTGAATCAAGACATGAGACTTCAGATCGATGCCACAATGCAATACACACTTGGTAAAAATGAGAATGGAAGTTGGTGGGGGGCAATCGATCTAGAGCAAAAAAGACTTGACTCTCCATATAATAGCTATAAAAATGAGGGTCTACCACCAACCCCAATTTGTAGCCCAAATGTTGAATATATTGAAGCAGCTCTTAATCCTGAAGAGACAGATTGCATCTTCTATCTACATGACTCAAACAGACAAATACATTGTGCAAAAACTTATGAAGAGCACAAAGAAAATATCAAATCTTACCTTTGATATAATAGCTAGATGAATAATTTCTGGATTAAACTCCCTAAACCTTTTTCAGTTCTTGCGCCTATGGAAAATGTAACAGATTTTGTATTTCGTGAGATTGTAGCAAACGAACTTCCAAAACCAGATGTTTTATTTACAGAATTTACTAATGTAGATGCACTATCATCTGAAGGTTACGAGAAAACAATCCACAGGTTCAAATTCAGCAAAGTACAACATCCAATTGTTGCACAAATCTGGGGTACAAATCCTGAGCATTTTACAAAAGCTGCACAAATTGCTGAAAAGTTTGGTTTTGATGGAATTGATATTAATATGGGCTGTCCCGTACGGGCAGTTATTAAAATTGGAGCATGTTCAGCACTGATAAACAATCGACCGTTAGTTGCAGAAATTATTAAAGCAACACGCAAAGGCACAAAAAAGTTACCCATTAGTGTAAAAACACGAATTGGTTTTAAAGATGTTGAGACTGAAGACTGGATCACTTTCTTACTCGAACAAAAAATAGATGCATTAACTATTCATGGACGCACAGCAAAACAAATGTCTGACGTCCCAGCAAACTGGGAAGAAATTGCAAAAGCAGTAAAAATAAAAAATAGTATTTCACCTCAAACTATAATAATTGGCAATGGAGACGTCAAAAATCAAAGTGATATACAAGAAAAACATGATAAATATAATGTAGATGGAGTTATGATAGGTCGAGGCATATTCAGCAACCCTTGGGTTTTTGATAAAGAAGAAAAACAACATAGTTGGGACGACTACAGACAAGTTTTATTAAAACATCTAGATCTATACGATAATACAATGCATTTTGATAAAGTAGGTCTCAGCTATGACGCTGTAAAAAAGTTTTTTAAGATGTATGTTAACAATTTCGAGGGATCTAGGGAATTACGAGCAAAACTCATGGCAACAAAAAATGTTGAGGAAGCTAAAAAATTACTCTAAATGTACAACGTCTACATACTAAGAACATCCAAGAACACTCTATATACTGGGATTACAAATAACTTAACAAAAAGACTTCAGGAACATAGAAGTAAAGGTAGAAAATCTGCTAAGTACATGAGATCTTTTGAAAGTTTTGAATTGGTTTACACAGAAAAATTAAAAAATAGGAGTAATGCTCTAAGGCGTGAGACCGAAATTAAGAAATTGACAAAATCAAAAAAAGAAGCTTTAATTAATAATATATGATGTGGGGGTACAATAATTACTACAACGGTTTAGGAAACAACTTTGGTCTGTTTGGACTTTTAATACCGTTTGCCATTTTTGATTTGGTTTTACGCGGTTTTGCACTTTGGAAATCTGCAAGAAAGGATCAGAATGTGTGGTTTATTGCATTATTGGTTGTTAATTCTATGGGCATATTACCTTTAATTTATTTGATCTTAAATCGTGATCAAAAAGAAACTCCAAAGAAAAATAAAAAGACCAAATAATACACTATGGGATTGACATTTGGATATTAAGATGTTATTATTCTTTCTATTGGTGTCAATATTGACATATTGAGTTGAAAAGCTAGTCGTATTAATTTATTTTTACTTCTCCGGTTTTTCCCCAATTAATTAAAATTAATAATTAAATTTAAAAGTTAAAAGCTATAAATTTACCAAAAAATGTATAAAAATTTTAAAAGAGGTTCAAATAGTGGGTTCCGTGCTCGCACAAATTATGGTGCAATGGGCAGACGTTTTGGTTCTGGAGGTCGTGGAAGAGTTGCAAAAGTATTTGATCCAACTAGCGTAATAAACGCACAAAAGGATGAAGATGTTGTAGTTGCTCCTGAAAGCTACATTTCAAAAAATAAATTCTCTGATTTTAATATCGATTCAAAACTTATGCAAAATGTCTTGGACAGAAGGTATGGTTCTCCAACACCAATTCAAGATCAATCGATTCCAGAAATTCTTGAAGGACGTGATTTAATTGGTATTGCAAACACAGGTACAGGTAAAACTGCAGCCTTTTTAATTCCACTATTGAATAAAGTAATCAAAGACAGAACAAACAAGGTATTAATAGTTGCCCCAACAAGAGAGCTTGCTTCACAAATACGGGACGAATTTTATCTCTTTTCTAAAGGATTAAATATCTACTCTGCACTATGTATTGGTGGAGAAAACATAAACAGACAAAAACAAGAATTAAGACGTAATCCAAACTTTATAATTGGAACTCCTGGAAGAATATTGGACCATGTAGACACAAGAAGTTTAAGACTTGATGACTGTGCATCTGTGGTACTTGATGAAGCGGACCATATGGTAGATATTGGTTTTCTTAAAGATATCCAATACATGATTTCGCTTTTGCCACAAAAAAGACAATCACTTTTCTTTTCTGCAACTATTGATGGAAAAGTTAGAAGTGTTTTAAATGCATTTGTAAATAATCCTGTGACAATTTCTGTTAAAACCAGAGAAACATCAGCAAATGTTAGACAAGAAGTTATAAGAGTCGACAGTCCACATAAAAAGATAGAGCAATTGCATGATCTTTTGAAAAAAGAGGAATTTGATAAGGTATTAATATTCGCCAGAACAAAACATGGAGTACAAAAACTTTCTGATGAATTAGTCAGTCGAGGTTTTAAAGCAGATGCAATCCATGGAAACAAAAGACAAAGTCAAAGATTAAGAACCTTGGACAGATTTAAATCTAGCCATATTAATATATTAATTGCAACAGACGTTGCCTCTCGTGGACTTGATATTCCTAACGTTAGCCATGTAATCAACTACGAAGCTCCAGAAAGTAAAGATACCTATGTCCACAGAATCGGAAGAACTGGAAGAGCAGACAAAAAAGGTGTTGCAATTACTTTTGTTTAAACTGAAAGTAAACTTAATATTCTTGACCACACATTTTGGTTAGTTGAAACTACTTCACCAGTTTCTGAAGATACTGTAATAAGTTTTGGAATCACAACATTAAATATACCTAAAAACTTTTTAGAATCAGTACCTTGGATTTCAAATTCGACCTTTTCTCTATTATTCATTTTTGCCTCAAATGAAACTGGTTCATCAATAATTCCATCTGCAACAAGTTCATTTATGGCTTCGTCTGGATTTGTTTCTACCTCAATCTCGCCTGAAGCTGTCTCAACTATTGTTTTTCCAGCTACTGTTCTTGTCTTGATTTTTAATTTAAATTTATTTACAGTACCGTCGGCTGATGCAACTTCTGACTCTGATTCAAATTCTGTCTCAAGTTCGTCGTCCGCGCTTTCATCATCAGTCTGATCATCGTTTGCATCATCCTCTTCAATTTCCATTTCTTCTTCAACTCTTATTGTTTCTGTTTTTGTCTTTTTAGTTTCTTCTCTTTCTTTAGTCCTTAGAGTCTCTCTTTCTCTTTTCTCAGGCTTTGGTGTTTCTCTAACTTGGGAAGCTGTCCTTACTTCATCGTCATCGTTGTCTTTATCTTCATCTTCATCTTTTTCGTCTTCATCACGATCTTCCCTTTCATCAGTATCACTTAATACGCTTTGGGTACTTTTACTGTTAGAAACCAGAGATTGATCGTAATTCACCAAGGCAATACTTAGTAGAAGGGCAGTAATTGCAAGAAGTGGAAGTGTATTTCTGCCTAATTTTGCTTTAGCCATAATTAAATTTAAACTAAAATAAACGGTTCGTCAATACCAGTCTATTTAAATATAATTGCATTGGGAATACCACGCCCTGGGCCAACTTTGTAGCCTCCATGCCATAGGGCTGTAGAACCACCATTATCAAGATTTAATGCATTATCCATATTTAATGCTTTCATTACTCTGGCAGACTCCGCAACTGTTGCAGAGTGGACTACACCTATATAGACCATGCTGCCTCTGTTAGCAACAAAACTTCTTGATCCTTTGCTTCCTTTTTTTGGATCATCATCACCGCCAAAAGTTATATTTCCACCATATACTAAAAGTGGATAGTTCATCAAAACTCCATTCAATGAAGTATCTCTACCCCATTGGCTACCAGCTGATACAAAACTAACAGATCCATCTCTAAAACCCACTACAGGATTGGTACTGTAGACATTATTTGCAGAATTAAAATAATATTTATCTTTATTCATGACGAGTAAATCAAAAGAATTTTCTTTCCCTGCACAACTTGGATAATCTTTTGGGCAAAAATATGAACCATTAATACCTGCCCAACCACCATTTCTTGTTACATATTCTCCCAGAGATAAAACTGGACAATTATTAGTGCAATCAGTTGTTGATGCAGTATCAACAATTACCTTAGTTGTAGCTGTGTTTGCAGCAACTATGCTGACGCTAAATGTTCCTGCATCTGTTTGCACATTTTGCCTTGAATATCCAGAATTTGGCGCAGAGTTATTTATGACAGGAACTGCTGTTGGAGCTTTTGTAACAATAGGTTTTATAGTTCCTGTTGGAGTAGGTGTTATAGACGGCGTTACTATCTGGTTTGAAATTAAAGTTGGCGTTGACGACGCTAAAATTGTTGATGTCTCTGTTGGAGTGGTGGGAGTATTTGATGTTTCTGGTTTTTTAGGAGATATTATAGAAATGGTAAAAATAGTTATAAAAAGTGTTGAAGCTAAAATTGGTATTAAAGTGTCTGTATAGCCCCCAAATAAAATTTTCCAAAGAGACTTTTTTTGCCTTTCCTTTTCAAAAACTTGTTTTGACCAAACAGACAAAACTATCCACTCTTTCTTTTCGTTCTGTTTAGCCACCACCTCAATTCGTTCATTTCCATATGTTCTATAATATATCCATGCACCTTTAGTCGCGGAATATCTACTCTGTTCCGGCCTGTTCCAAACAGCCCAAGCATCACCCTGTTTTACACCTCGCTCGTTTAATCTCTGTAATGCATGATTTGTCCAGATTAGACCACCGTAGTTTCGATCATTCATCTTTTCTAGTATACTTCAAAAAATGAATGCTTTAAATGCAAACAGCCAGAGTTTAATCGACGAAATCATACTCGCCAAAAAGTATAAATTAAGTAAATATAAGCCTAAGAACAAATCTCACAAAAGAAGTTCTTCAATTGCTTTTGCATACGAAAAGGCAAGAAATGCAGTTGAATATCGAGATGAAAGATCAATTAGACAAGCCGCAATTGAAAGAATACTAAAAAGAAGGATATTTCTAAATCAATCTAATACTAAAATCGCAAATCTACTTTTAAGAGAGCTGATGTGGGCGAGGTATATTGAATCGAGTGTCGACAACGACAATGAGATTGAAAAATTAAAGAAAATTATTGATAAATATCGAGAAGCAGGACTTTTGGTCCCAAACAGTTCAAAGTCAGCAATCTTAGTTGGTTTATGTGCCTGCGAAATTGACGAATCATTAAATTTTGATCCTGAAAGTCAAATTATTATAAATTATGTATCCACAACACTAGAATCAATAATTGATTTTGATGAGAAAGATAAATCCGAAAGAAGCATTCAAATTTACATAGCAACAGAAAGAAGTTTTGCTAGAAATAGCGAAATACTAATTAGATATAAGTTGTTAAAAGTCTTGCACCCTGCTCCAAACGACCCAATTAAATTATTAGAAGTGTTAGATAAAATTGAAACCCATTTAAATTATAAAAATAAAGATCTACTAAGAAGAAAAGTATTGCAAATTTCACCACCTTTTAATTTGATTAGAGATTTTGTTTCAGAGGAAATCGGTAAATTAGCTGAAAGTACAGAGAACACAGAAAAACTTAATTCAAAACTAACTGAGATACTTAACACTAAATATAAGGAAACTGGAGAAAAAGTCGTTCGTGCATCTAAACGAAGTATTATTTATATATTTTTAACAAAAATGGTTATGGCGCTTTTGATCGAGATTCCATTAGACATCTTGTTTGGCAGCATTAACTTTTTGGCATTATCAATTAACGTTTTGTTTCCACCATCACTGATGATTCTATTTAATACTAGAGTTAAATTGCCTGATGAAAACAATACAGCATTTATGATTGATAAAGTAAATGAATATTTTTATGCAAACAGTCAGGAATTTGAAAAAGAGAAAATAGAAGTAAAAGAGTCAAAAGGTTTAACAGAAAAAATATTTTACTTTGCATTTTTAACAACATCTTTTCTTTTTATATCAGGTTTAATTTATCTATTGAATTTATTGCACTTTAACTTCGTCAGCCAAGTTATATTTCTATTCTTCTTAAGTGTAGTTTCATTTTTTGCATATAGAGTCAAAGAGATATCAAATGATTATTTATTATCAGAATCTACCAAAGACTCACTTCTTGAAACACTACTCGACTATTTGTTCTTGCCAATAATCAAATCTGGCCAATGGCTATCTAGCCAAGTTTCAAAAATAAACATATTAAGTTTCATTTTTGATTTCATAATTGAAGCACCACTTAAAACATTCTTAGAAATATTTGAGCAATGGTTACACTTTGTTAGAGTTAAGAAGGAGGAGTTCCTTGGATAGTTTTTTAATTTCTGCCTTAATTAATTTTTCTACATCCTTACCAATTCTTTGATTTAAATATTCAAGAAGCCCAGTATCATGTGGAGCTTTATGGAATTTATCCAGAAATTCAGCATGATGCTCCTCTGGTAAGTTACCAAGGCAGCAATCTAAAACTTTGGCATGTATTAATTCATCAACATACTTCCAAAGCTCTTGCATCTCTTCATTAGATGAAGAATGTTTCTTTATCTTTTTATCTAGTCCTTTAATAACTATTAGATGGTCGTAAAAAATTATTGACATAATTATTTGGCACTCTCCTTTCGTCGATTGTAAAAAATCATACTCATATTTGTATTAAACTTTCTTCAGGTATATTTAATTCATTATACTTTACTGGTCCTAATGGAACTTTGTTTTCTGGATCATCTACAAAGAATAACAAAACTGCACCCTTTTTATAACGAGATCCTCCCAAATATTCCATAACTTCAGGACTTCCACCAAAATGTTTTCCAGTAAAAGCTGCAGGACCTGCATCAGCAATTGCTGCAACAACAGCGTTGCCGTTAACAGTATTTACAACCATAACTTTTCGGTATTTATACCACTTGTATAAAGTTTTATGTCTTGTATTCCAATCAGGAAGATAAAGTGTTTGCACAACTGCATACCATTTTTCAGTTTCAACTAATTCAGGTGTCATATCAGCCTTCGACTTTGCAAAATATCCCCATGCACCAAGCCCAGGTGCAATTCCTTCTTTGTAATATGGTCCATGATTTTCAAGAATATCCCCTGGATATCTTTTAAGATGTTGCTCCGCACCAATATAACCATATGTCTGATTTAAATGCTCACCTTCAAGTGAAGCTTTTGCAGGAATATTTGTTATATCTTTAATAACTTGTTCTAAATGTTTTTCTTCGTCTCTTGAGAGAGGCCTAACATTTTCTGGCAGCATATTTTTCAGCGAATCAATGAATTCTTTTTGAGGTAATGTTGCACCTTCTTTTCTGTCTGATAAATCATCAATACTTTTTGACAATTCAGTTGGACTCGGTAATTGACCAACTCCTGTTGGCGGAGCTAGAAGCAAAGTCCCAGTTAAGGCTCCTGCTGAAATTAACTTGGCGCTATGTTCTCTTAATTTATAGAATTCTAAACCTCTTTCCAATAAAAATTGATGAGCTGCGGGATATTTTTTTTCAAAATTAACCTTAGCCTGAATACTTTTTAATTTTAATAAATCACGAAAATTACTTTGGGCAGTTTGTTGCATTATATTTTTATACTATATTAACTTTTTAAGTCTTGCCAATGTTTCCTCTTTTCCTAAAATTGCAATTGATTCATTAATTGGTGGGGTAAACTTCATTCCTGTTATGGCAATCCTTAAACTCATGAAAAAGTCACCTGTTTTGAAATTATTTTCTTTAACTACTTCCATCAAATCCCTTTCTTTTTCTATCCCCTCGATCGCCTTTATTAAATGATCTTTGTAATTCTCACCAAACAATACAACATCAACATCAGGCTGTTCAAAGAAAAATTTAGTTAGAGATTCGAAGTCTGAAAGTTTTTCCAATCTATCGTGGATTAAAGAAACAATAGCTTTATTTTTTTCATTATTATCTAAGTTAAGTTTTTCTAATAATTCTTCTACAGATAATTTACGAATGTACTGCCCATTAAACCAATTTAGTTTATTAACATCAAATGTCGGGTTTGATTTTTGTACTCCATCTTGATCAAATGCTTCAACAAATTCTTCTAGAGTAAACAATTCTTTATTATCCTTTGGTGCCCATCCAAGTAGCATTAAATAGTTAAGTAATGCTTCAGGTAAGTAACCGTCATTAAGCCAAGTATTAACTCCAAAAAAAGCAGTCATATCTCGTTTAGAAAACTTCTTTCCAGTTCTAGGATCCAAGATCACGCTAAAATGTCCTATTTCAGGAACTGGTTTACCTAACCCTTCATAGACAAACAAGTGTATAGGTGTTGAAGAAATCCACTCTTGGCCTCTAAAGACATGTGATATCTGCATGGCGATATCATCTACAACAACAGCTAAATGATAAGTTGGAAAGCCATCCGACTTTAGAAGAATCATGTCAGATACTTCTTTTCCAAAGAATTTAATTTTTTTCTTTAAAATCCAGTCTGTATATTCAAAAGTCCTATTCTCTGGAATCTTAACTCTGACCACATATGGATCACCATTCTCAATTCTTTTTAGAGATTCTTCTAAAGTGTTCTCTCGTGCTTTTGGTCTAACTTTTAACTCTTTAACTTTTTCGTCATCTGAATACGATGCTTTTATTTCTTCTTTCTCCCTTTGAACTGCATCAAAATCATAATAAGCATAACCCTTTTCAACTAATAACTTTGCAGCCTCTTTATAAAGATCTAGCCGTTCTGATTGTCGGTATGGACCAAAGTCACCACCAACGTCCGGACCTTCATTCCATTTAATATTAAACTTCTGTAAGATATTGTATATTTCTGCTTCTGTATCTTTTCTCGATCTTTTTTGATCTGTATCTTCTATTCTTAATACAAATTGTCCATCATTTTTCTTAGCATAGGCATAATTCCAAAGTGCCCGAATTACAAACCCAAGATGAATACTTTCTGGTGTTCCTGTTGGACTTGGGGCAAATCTAGTTCTAACTCTATTCATACATTGAATTGTATCATTTCACACGCTAGACTTAAATATAAGTATGGCCACACTCACTGAAGCATCAATTGCATCAAGAAAAGGAATTAGATACTCAATCTATGGAATAATCCTCATAATTATAGCTAGAGGTATAATCTTAAGTGGGATAGCCATTTATAAAAAGGCTTTTCCTCCTCCTCCAACGCCACCAACTGTAGCCTTTGGAAAACTAACAAAGATACCATTCCCAATGAAAACAAAGTTTAATTTGAATTTTACAGTTGAAACTCCTGAGGGTGGAATACCTGCTTTTTCAGATCAAGCCAAAGTCTACTTCATGCCAAAAACATCATCAAATCTATTATCTCTAGATTTTGCACAAGACAAAGCAAATAAATTAGGTTTTGATATACAGCCTCAACAAACAACAGAGTCACTTTATAAGTTTTATCACAAAACAGCACCAGCAACACTTGAAACAAACATCATCACAGGTTCATTTTCATTAAGTTTTGACTTAAATGCAGATTCATCACCGATATCAGTTAGACCACCACAACCTGAAATTGCAAGAAATAGTATTAAAACATATCTTTCTGCGGCTGGCCTTTATCCAAAAGATATTGAGACGGGTTCATTTGAAAGCAAATATTTAAAGACCCAATCAGGAGGTTTTATACCTGCACTTTCAGTATCTGACGCCAACATAGTCCGCATAGATTTATTCAGAAAAAAATATGATGAATTGCCAGTTGTTACACAGACAACCAATGAAGGAAATGTTTGGTTTATGGTAAGTGGTGTTCGTGAAAGAGGAAAAGAAGTAATTGCAGGCGAATATCATTATTTCCCTGTAGATGAGTCACAATTTTCAACCTACCCAATTAAAACAGGCGATACTGCTTGGCAAGAATTGGTTGCAGGAAACTACTATCTTGCCTCTCAAGGAACCACACAGGAAGGCGACGCAATAAAAATTAGAAAAATATATTTGGCCTATTACGATGCGGGTGTATATACTGAATTCTTCCAACCAGTTTTTGTTTTTGAAGGTGATAAAGACTTTGTAGCCTATGTCTCAGCAGTAACTACAGATTATTACGGCGAATAAGCAAAGCTTGTTTTTACAAAATAGCCGGAACTTGTTCACGGTGAATAAACTACTCTGGTTTTACTTCTTCCCAAGCATAGTTAGTATAAATCCACTCAATTAATTCTTTTGTTTCACCAAATCTATCTGAAGAACCAAGAACAACTACCATTACTTTTCTATTATTTTTATCTACATAAGTTACTAAGTTTTCCCTTGCATTCTCAGTCCACCCAGTCTTTACACCTTTTACACCATCAACTTCACCTAATAGTTTATTGATATTGTATAGTCTGTGGGTGAATCTATTATCTACGCTCTTTACTATTTTTTCCTTTGTTCCTACAATTTCTGCAAAAGTTTGATTTTTCATAGCTTCTTTGGCAACTACTACCAAATCCCTAGTTGTTGAATATTGAGCTCCACTATCTAAACCAACTGGATTTGTAAAATGTGTGTTTGTAAGTCCTAAGTCTTTAACTTTTTTATTCATTAATCCTATGAATAAATCTCTACCTCCGGGATGATTTTGGGCCAATACTTCTGCAGCATCATTTGCAGAGTAGATAAGCAGTCCATTTAACAAATCAATGAATTTAATCTCTTCGCCCATGACTAACCCCATTTTTTGACCCTCTACGACCACCCTACCAACTTTTAAGACCTGTTCTGGTTGATAGGTATCAATTGCAACTAAAGCAGTAACAATTTTTGTTGTTGAGGCTGGGAGAAGTGGCTTATTTGGATCCTTTTCATATAGTGTTACTCCAGAAGTTAAATCTACTGCCATCACTGATTGTGCAGAAAGAATTGGATAACTTGTTCCCTCTTTCAATACTGGCAAATCTGAATAGGCCTTAACTTTCTTTTCTGGGAAAACATATGTAATTACATTTTCAAAACCATTATCTAAAGATATTGCTGATGTAGAAATTAAAACAAAAGCTAAAATTGATAGATACAATAATTTATTTTTATTGAAGTAATTACTTTTTGACATCTACTTTTATTCCCAATTCTTTTTGCTGTGAATCAGTTATATTACTTGGAGCATCCATAACCGATGTCTGACCACCACCAGTCATTGGAAATGCTTGCACTTCTCTTAGATATTTTTCATTTGTTAAATTCATTATGCTTCGCTCAACACCAATTGCTATTCCTCCATGTGGTGGAGTTCCTAGACCAAATGCTTCAATCATGTGACCTACACTTTTATTGATTTCTTCTGCTGTATAACCCATTACTTTATATGTAGCTTCTAATATTTCTGGTTTATGAGCCCGAATACTGCCCCCTCCTGATTCGTAACCATTACAAATCAAATCATATTGAGTTGTCATAATTTGATCGATATTTTTACCAGCCATTAACCATTCAAGATGTTCTTCAACTGGCATAGAAAACGGATTGTGACTAAAGGTCCATTTACCATCGTCAGTTTTTTCAAAGAATGGAAATTCAACTACCCATGCGTAAGCTAAAATGCCGTTCTTTTTATCTTCCTCAGTTCTTAGATCAAATTTATCTGCACCATATTTTTCCATCGATTCTTTATAGGTGATCCTTGGAAATGGTTTTGTCTTTATTACAAAGCCCATGCCTTCAACAACATCAATGATCATCGCTTCAACCATGTTCATTACACCCTCTCTTTCAACAAACGACATTTCCAAATCAACTTGAGTGTGCTCAAAACCTCTATCGGCTCTTAGATCCTCATCTCGAATTGCTCTTGCTGTTTGGAAATAACGCTCGAATCCTGCTGTCATCAATAATTGTTTATATTGTTGTGGCGACTGAGGAAGTGCATAAAACTTTCCTGATTGCAATCTCGATGGGACAACAAAGTCACGAGAACCTTCAGGTGTTGATTTAGTAAGAAGTGGTGTTTCAATTTCTGTAAAATCATTTGTAAATAAAAATTCACGACACCTTCTAACAAACTCGCTTCTAAGTTTTATGTTTTTATTTACACGTTCTGTCCTTAAATCAAGATATCGATACTTTAACCTAAGCGCCTCATCAACACCTGAAGTATCTTTATTCAATTCAAATGGTGGTGTATTGGAGGCATTTAAAACTTCTAATTTTTGACCCTCTATCTCAATTTTACCTGTTATTATGTCTGGGTTTACTGTACCCGCTGATCGTTCTTTGACCAGTCCTTCTATTTGAACAACATATTCAGTTCCCAGCTTCCTAGCAGCATCTCCAACCTCTCCCCAAAAAACAACTTGAACCAATCCTGTTCTATCTCTTAAATCAATAAAAACAACCTTTCCATGTTCACGAATGGAATGTACCCAGCCCATGAGTTTTACTGTCTCACCAACCTTTGATACAGATTCTGAAACTAAAGTTCTTTGCATATATGTATTCTAACTTCAATATTAAGTCTTGACAACATGCACAAACATTTTCTAAACTACCAGTTACATATGAAATTATATAGATCAGTCAAGGCAATCATTAATCTCTTTACCTAAGGGGTTTGTCTGGCTGTGTTTTTTGACAAACCTCTTTTACAAAAGAGGTTTTTTTAATGTCTTATATACGAATACCTAACATGTTAAACGAACAATTGAGAAAAAAATTAGAACAAAGTGCTAATCGAAAAATGGAGGCTTTAAAACAAAAGAGCCCAGATTGCCGTTTCTCAGTTATTGTCTACGATTCAAACTCTGGGACCAGAGAGGGTGAAATTGTAATTGAAAAAATAAAACCAGATGATGAAATCGTAGAGACAGTTGTGGGAAATTGTAGACAAAATTAAATTACTATGAATAAACAAAGCAACATAGACACAAAAGGAGGTGATTTGTAATGTGTGAAAGAACAACTGTCAATCAAGGCAACAATGATGGTTCACAAATGACAACAAGTGAATTGGTACAAAAAGCAAGGGAGTATGTAGAAAAAAATGGAACCGCTTTAGAAAAAGGGGTACTACATAGTGAGCGTGCCGAAGAAGACAAACCTAATGGTTATAATCCGGTTACATAGTCTTAATATCTTTAATTTTCAACTGTATTGATGTTTTATTGTTCCATATATTTTCCTCAACTGTGAAGGCGACATCAGCCTTCACAGGATTTGAAGAAATAAAATCTGATTTTGCATTAAACCAGATAGCATCAAATTTAATTCCATTTTGTTCAAGTTTTAATTTTAAATGTTTTCCATCACTGCCTACTGTTTTATTATCAATTATTTTTACATTTTTGCTTGAAAAAACTGGAGAATAATTACCCTGCCCTGTTGGCTCAAACTGTTTCAATTCATCAACCAAATTTTTATCTATCAAATCAAAACTTAATTCTAAATCGATTTTTAATTTTCTTTCCAATATTTCATCTGTCAGTTTTGATTGTGATATTTCATTTATCTTTTGTCTAAATTCACTAATTTTTTCTGTATAAATTGAAAATCCTGCAGCCATTGGATGTCCACCACCTTCCAAGATAAGTCCTGTTTCTTTGATAGCTTCAATAATGTTAAATCCTGCAATTGACCTTGCTGAGGCTTTTGATATTTTTTCGCTTCTTGAAAAAACAATTGATGGTTTGTAATATTTTTCTGTTACCTTACCTGATGCTAGTCCTATTACGCCTTCGTGGTATTCACCTTCAATAACAACAATATTGTCTGTTGTGTTCATCTCCTTTAAAACCCTAGTTAATACATCATCTACAACTTTTTGCCTTTGAATGTTTGTATCATTTAATAAATTATTTAAATCTTCTGCTTTCTTTGGGTCTCTAGTACACAAAAACCTTAATGAATCAGTTGCTTGAGCTAATCTACCCATAGCATTAATTCTTGGAGCTATGATGTAGCCAACTTCATACACTCCAACTTTGTCTATTTTCGAATCCTTCAATAATTTTTGAAGTCCAACTCTTTTAGTTTTTGTAAGTTCTGGAAGTCCAAATTTAACCAGTGATCTATTAATACCAAGTAAAGGCATTTGGTCTGCAATTGTTCCAAGTGCTACAAGATCTAACCCATCTTTACTACCTAGTTCTCTCGCTAAAAACCATGATAATGCAGTGCCACAAACAAGTGTTGAGTGTAAAACATATGGTGTGCCAATCACTTTTTCACCTTTTTGATGATGATCTACAACTATTACATCTATTCCTAATTTCTTTGCTTCTTTTACGGCGTTGTAGGCGACGATTCCATTATCGACAGTGATAATTAATTCAGCTTTTAAATCTATTAATTTTGGGTTTTCAAAACTTGCAGATTTGATTCCATAACCATCTTCAAATCTATCTGGAATAAAAGGCATAACATCATAACCCAATTTATACATTGCCTCCCAAAGTACTGCTGTAGCACACACACCATCAGCATCATAATCTCCGAAAATAACAATTTTTTCTTTTTTCTTTTTTGCAGTTTCTAACCTTTTAACAACTTGTTTTAATGATTTATCGTTTATTCCCAAGTCTTTAAACTTGATTTCACTTGGATCTTTAGGATTAATAAAATCATCAATCTCTTTTTTAGTTTTTAAACCTATATTTTTTAACAGTACAGTAATTAGTAATTTGTGAGTAGCGACTGGTGACTTATCTAATATTTCCCATTTCATCGTCACTACATGATCTTACAAATTGTAAGATATATCAATAGTAAAGACATCTAGTTAAAGTTTAATCCTTAAATTTACTTCAGCAGATACTCGATCAGCAGTCATTCCTCCAGCATCAAAGCCAAGTATTCTCGGGTCATAATACGCAGGCTTAATTGGGCTAATATAAAACAGGTCACCTCGATCTTCAGTTTTAACTGGCATAATTCCAGCCATTGCCATCCTTAGATTTATTATCTTTTTTCTCAATTCTTTTTCTTCTACTCCATTTCGACTCAAAAAGGTAATTTCTTCTTCTATAAGTTCCTCAGCGTGCGGTCCGGGGTCGTTAGCAATTTTATTTATCAACTTTAACTCTTCAGCATTATCCAAATGCCCAGACCCCCAAATCGAGATATTTTCTCCACCTTCATGTTGATAATCTTTCAAATATCCCAATTCACTAATCCAGGACTGCTTCGCAATTACCATCCCTGTTCTCCAAGATGAATCTGCTATCATTGGCTCATAGGGCTCACTTGGTTTATATTCACAACTTTCTATACTTTCTATCTCCTCAAACGCCCTAAATAAATCTACTATCTTAATGCTGGTTAGAGACAATAATGAAGCGACTGAAAAAATACCAATTCCTTTTAGGAAACTTCTTCTGTCCCTACCTGCCATTAACGCTAATGTTGTAAATGCAGAAACAGTCCCGACACTAATTCCTATTTTTTCTGCCTCTTTTTTTAAATAGGATTGATACTTATTTGATCCAGCTTCGGATTTAAAATCACTGAATAATAATATCGTCTTTTTTTTAACAAATGTTTCTTGTACAAAATTTATTTCATCTGCACTTGATTTCTTTTTTTCCCAAACAGCATCTCCTCCTGCATAAAAATTGAGATGGTCCCACGATACACATTGCGGATCTAAAGATGAAACAACTTCAGCAACTTGTCTAGTATTCGTCGGTCCATTAGAAGGAAACGCCAATTTGTGTCTCCATCTTAAACAAGTGATGTCATTAATTTTTAATTGCTCACAAGTTCTCTCAGTCATGAGACCAATTATACCCTATAACATATAGCTGGTCAAAAAGAGTGGTCTCCTGTTATAATAAACTTATGATTTTTAATCTTCCAGACGAAGTAAAAAAGATACTTTCTGACTTCAAAAAAAATAAATATGAAATATATGTTGTTGGTGGTGCTGTTCGTGATTTATTAATGGGTAAAATTGTATACGACTGGGACTTCACAACTAATGCAACTCCTGAGCAAATTTTAGAAATTTATCCTGATGGTTTTTGTGATAATAAATTCGGAACCGTTGGATTATCAGTCGAAGGATTTGAAGAACCCTTCGAAATTACAACATACAGAACTGAACATGGTTATTCTGACAACAGAAGACCTGACTCTGTATCGTGGGGTAAATCGCTTGAAGAAGATTTAAAAAGACGTGACTTTACAATAAACGCCTTCGCATACGATGGAGAAAAACTAATTGATTTATATGAAGGACAAAAAGACTTAAAAAATAAAATTCTCCGAGCAGTTGGAGATCCAAATGAGCGCTTTAATGAAGATGCACTTAGAATGATGCGCGCTGTTAGAATTGCAGGAGAATTAAAATTCCAAATTGAAAAAACAACATTCGAAGCAATTCAAACAAACGCAACACTTATAAATAAAATTGCCAAGGAAAGAATTAAAGATGAACTATTTAAAATATTAAGTGGTAATAATCCATATTCTGGAATATTTCATCTTAAAGAATCTGGATTAATGCAGGAGATACTTCCCGAACTTATAAAATGTTTTGGAATTGAGCAAAAGTCTCCAAACAGACACCACATCTATGATGTTGGTACTCATCTTTTAATGTCATTAAAAGAGTGTAAATCGACAGATTCTGTTACAAGATTTGCAACTTTAATTCATGATATTGGTAAACCCCAAACAGTAAGAAAGTTACCGACAGGAGTAATTACTTTCTACAATCATGAAATGGTTTCAACCAGAATTGCAGAAAATATTGCAGATAGACTTAAATTTTCTTCTAAAGAAAAAGATAAACTTGTAAAACTTGTTAGATTCCACCAATTTACAGTTGATGAACACCAAACAGACTCTGCCATTAGAAGATTCATAACAAATGTCGGTTTGGAATATGTGGAAGATATGCTTGAGCTTCGTGTAGCAGATAGGCTTGGTGGTGGAGCATCTGAAACATCATGGAGATTGGAGGAATTCAAGAAAAGATTAATTGAAGTACAAAAACAACCATTTGCAATTAAAGATTTAAAAATAAATGGTAAAGATGTAATGGAAAAACTAGATATTCCTGCAGGACCTAAAGTTGGTGAAATATTAGAAAAGATATTTAATGAAGTTGTTGAGAACAATGTTCCAAATGAAAGAGAGACTTTACTATCGAAAATTAGAGAATAAGTGATTATTGCTCGATAGGGGTTCTAATAACCAATATACCAGCACTTTCGTAAATTTTAATTAACTCTTCACCACTCTCGTTTCTTCCTATAACAAGCGATGTCGAAAAACCCTTAATACCGCCAGCTGTCATCTCGGCGAGATTGAATCCTAATTCGTTACAAATCTCAATTACAGAGCTCTCTTCAGCAAAACCAACAACCCTTAAGTTTGTATTGGACTCTATTTTTTTAACAAATGTACCCGCCTGTCCATTGCCGCTACGTTCTTCTGATGTAAATTCTCTCATTATAGGTCATATATTACCCTCACTCTCCGCGAAATGCAAGTTTTTTGAAGACACACCTCTATTTTTTAAACTTCTTCTGTAATTCCTCCCAGGTAACAAGTATTGGAACTGCTACAAATGGAGAGGAGTATGTTCCTGAAATTGTTCCAATCAGAAGTGCAACTGCAAACCAACGAACTGATTCACCGCCCATTAAGACAAGAGCCAGCAACATAAAGATAATTGTAAAAGAATTGTTTAAACTTCTAACCATTGTTTCTGTTAATGCACTATTTGCAATCTTTTTAATATCAGTGCCTAGTTCTGGATCGTACTTTCTCTGTTTCTCACGAATCCTGTCATATACAACAATAGTGTCATGGACTGAAAATGAAAGTATTGTTAAAACTGCAGTAACAAACAAGAAATCAATTTCAACATTCATAAAATGACCAAGCAATGAAAAACTTCCTAGTAAAATTAGCGAATCATGAATCATAGCCAGAATTGCTGATACTCCAAATTTAATATTTTTAAACTGAATCGCAACCCAAAAGAGAATTAAGGTGGCAGATATTCCTAAAGCATAGAAAGTCTTTTTAATAAGTTCTGGTCCAATAGTTGGACCAACAACTTCAAATCGAAGTTCTGTTCCTTCTTGATCCTTTATGCTTTGTCTTATTTTACTAATTTCTTCTTCTGACTTTGTGCCGTACTTCTCAACTTTTGTTTCTCCATTTGGCAATCTGTACTCTGCAATTACACCTCCTGTAAAATCAATTCCCAGATTTAAACCCCATTTAAACAAACTAAAAGTACCAACAGACAACAAAACTAGAGATATTGCAAAGTAAATTATTTTATATTTCATCCACGCAATCATATTATTTGACGAACAATCTAAGTAAGTTACGACTTACAACAATACCTGTAAACAATGATATTCCAATTCCCAAAGCAAGTGTTATAGCAAAACCTCTAACAGGGCCTGAGACATGAAGGAAGGACCAATCAAGTGGATTTGCCAAAATAAATGCAGTTACTAAAGTTGCCACATTAGCATCTCTTATGGAATCCCAAGCTCTACCAAATGAAACTTCTAAAGCGTCTTTGAATGGACGGGTTTTAATTTCTTCTTTTAATCTTTCAAAAATTAAAATATTGCTATCAACTGCCATACCAACAGAAAGTAAAAATCCTGCAATTCCAGGAAGTGTCAATGTAACAGGAATTAATTTATAGAGTGCCAATGTCGTGACACCAAATATTACTAGGGCGATATCTGCAACAATTCCATATTTACCATACAACAAGACCATAAAAATTGAGACCATTACCAAACCAATGACACCAGCCTTAATACTCTTTTGAACAGATTCAGCACCCAGTGTTGCTCCAACAGTTTTTTCTTCAACCAGCTTAACTGGCACAGGTAATGCACCTGCATTTAATTGCACCTCAAGTTTGTTTGCTTCTTCAACTGTAAAGCTTCCTGAAATTTGAGCAGTACCTCCGACAATTTTTTCATTAACAGTTGGGGCAGAAACAAGATCCTGATCCAAAACAATTGCTAAAGGCTTGCCAATATTACGACCTGTAATTTCTTCAAACTTCTTTGAACCTTCTTCAGTAAATTCAATTGATACAGAGGGTTTACCAGTATTTTGATCAAAAACAGTCGAGGCTGATTTCAAATCTGCTCCTGTTAAATCAGTTGGTGCTAATTGGGACGATGGCGTTGCACCATCAACAGCTGGCACTTCAATCAATTCGGAAAAAACTAATTGTGCAGTCTGACCTATTAATGCAGTTGCTTCTTTTGGATCATTAATCCCTGGAAGCTCTACTATAATTCTGTCTTTTCCTTCAAAGGTTGAGGTTTGCACATTTGGTTCAGAAAGACCAAACAGATTGACTCTTTTTTCAATAACGTTGCGAAGCGATAATATTGCCTGGTCTTTTTTAGATGATTCAATTTTTGAAGTATCAGCCTCAAAAACAAGTTTACTACCACCAGAAAGATCAAGACCTAATGACAGATCAAATGTTTTACCAAACAAAGGATAACCATAGCTTATTAAACCACAAGCTACAGCAAACAGGAGGATTAATATAACTTTAACCAGTAAGTTCTTCTTCATCTCCAATTATCATTACGCGGCTACCTAAAAATATGCTTTGCAAAAATGGATCTCTTCTCTTCTTTCTATAATCCAACTCTTCTCTAGTCATAACAGTATAATTAATTTCTCTACCCAATTTAGATTCATATGTTCTAATAATTGCAGCCAATTCTGGCAATACAATTTCTCCAACAACTAAGACATCAACACTATCATCTTTTCTAGGCTTTCTTCTAGCAAACTTGCCTGAAAACATAACAATTCCAACTTTACCAAGCTTGTTTTTGGATTCTATAATTGCCTTTCCTAATCCTGTCGATTTAGAAACAATTTGTACAAGATCACCATAGCCCGAATAATCTTTATTCACAAAGTAGTAGACTCTATTTCCTCTTGGTTCTTTTTTGAGTATTCCAACTTTTTCAAATCTCTCCAATTCACGTCTTACAGCATTTATTTCTTCTCCAATTTCTCTAACTATTCCCCTAACATGGTACATTTCTGTTAGATTCGAGTAAAAAAGATCCAAAATTTTAACCCTTACTTTTGAAGTTATGATGTCATTTAAACTTGCCATATTTTAATTGAGGGCAGAATTAATACAAAAACTAATTAATAGTTAACACTATTACCTGATGGTAACACTTCTATCCAAGTTTGTCCTCTAACAAATTCTATTTCATCACCGTTCTCATCAAACAGTGTTAGTCTGTCTGTTGGAGTTTTCTTTTCCCAAGTTGCTTCAATTGCTTCACCGTTTTGGAAAACAATTGCTTTACCGTCGCCTGTAACTGTATAAAGCATGTGATGTTCCTTATCTACTGGACCTTCTTCTTCAACATAGACAACTGCAATGTTTTTAGCCTTAATCTGTTCTTTATTCTCTAAATCAGTATGTTCTTTGCCACCATTAAATCTTAAATAATCATTATTTGTTGTGTCATACTTCCAAGTAACATCATAGCCTGCCATACTGTCCCAAAAGTTAAAAGATATTTCTGATGCAGTAGGAGAACTGTTTGGTTTACCATCCTTAAACTTCCACATTACAAAATTTTCATCCCAAGCTAAACCATCAGAATCTGCATAATCAAATCCTCTTTCAGAAGCCTCTTCATATATTTTATCTGTTGATCCAACTTTTTGATGCTCTGTTGCAAGATCCATCCTCCTATCATCAGTGAACAAAGCAGGGTAACCTGTATTAGTTGCACCGTTCATGTCATTTCCATATCTACCATTAACCCAGCCAATCTTTTCCAAAAGTTTATAGGCATCAACTCTAGGATCGATATCACCCTTTGGTTTTACACCCCCAGGACAATTATTACAGATGTTGTTTGCGCCACCCCAATGAACAAATAAAGGATTGTCCCCATACTCAAGTGCATAATTTATGAAATAAACCCTTGCACTTCTAATTTGGCCAATTGTGTAGTTATTATCTGCTATACCACAATAGAAAACTGCTAAAAATCTTGAAATGCCCCCTTCTGCAACAGCTTCATAGACAACGTCAGCAACAGACAAGCCAGATTGAGGTCTAGAATCTAAATGGTTTTCAATTATTGCCACTATTGGGCGTTTCTTAGACCATAGTTCTTTCTGCTCTTTAGTAAACAATTGACCATTTATAGGACAACTTTCTGTTTTTGGCTTTGAAAGATCTACTCTTGAGACCTTGCCAGTTGAACTAACGTTCTGTGTACCAGTTTTAGTGTCACCCATTAAAAATGTAAAACCTGCAAGTGACACACCAGTAGACACTAAAAACAAACCTATAAAACCTAAAACTAGCATGAAATTCTTGGAGTTTGTTATTTTGTTTATTTTTTCCATGTTCATATATAATAAATTACTTTAGGGATAATTGTAAAGCCTTCTGCTCCTCACTTGAAAGCTCAATCTTTGACTTTCCAGAAGAAACATCCTTTATATAGAGTCTTGTTCTTTCTCTTGTATGCAGGCTAGTTATAATAATACCATTTTTATGTCCATCTAAAAGTGCCAAAGAGAAACTATGGTCCCCTCCTGTTTCATTAAATGGATTGAATTTGATAAGTCCTACCTTTTGGATATTTGCTTTGGATAGATTTTTAAATATTTCAAACTCACTTTTAATTTCCTTTATTTCTTTTGTATTGTTTATAAAGTCTTTTTGCTTGGATATTTTTACAAGATCTTTAAATATTCCATATAGCCATACTAACGACAATATAGTCAAAACAGACAATACAGTTGCAATTATGCTTAAAATTAAGCTAACATTCATGTATCAAGAATATATTAATTAAAGACATATGAAAAGAACAAAAAAGCAAAAGACAAAAGCAAACGATAGGCGTGTCAATAGTCAATTAGCCTACAAATTTGAAGGAACCTATAATTCAAGCCCAAAAAATGAAAGTGCCGAAACTACCGAAAAATATAATCGTTTAGCCTCAATCAAAAAAGAGTTATACAAAAGCCTCTTTGTTGCATTTTTAATCCTAATTAGCCTTGTGGTGATATACTGGGTTTCTTAAGGCGCTAGGCGCTAAAGAAATGGGGTGATTTAATTATGATGTACTGTGTAAAATGTAGAACAAAGAGAGAAGGAAAAGACGCACAAGCTGTAACAATGAAGAATGGAAAGCAAGCAACAAAAGCAGTTTGTGAAGTCTGCGGAACAACAATGTTCAAGATCGGTGGAAACAAGTAATTTTTCCAACGTATTTAAAGCCTTCAAGAGGAACTATACACTAGTGCCTCTTGAAGTGTTTGGTAAAGACCCCTTCAAAACATTAATCTCCACGATTCTATCCTCCAGAACTAAAGATGAAGTAACACTAGAAGCATCAAAAAGATTATTTATAAAAGCTTCTAATCTGGGGCAATTAAAAAGTCTTAATATTAAAGAGATTGAAAAATTTATATATCCTGTTGGATTTTACAGAACAAAAGCTAAGTATTTAAAAAATTTAAATATCACTAAAGTCCCAAATACTAGAGATGAACTGATGAAAATAAATGGTGTTGGTAGAAAAACTGCAAATTTAGTTTTAAATCGTGCTTTTGGGATACCTGCAATTGCAGTAGATACTCATGTTCATAGAATTTGTAATGTTTTAGGTTGGGTAAAAACAAAAACACCTCAGCAAACAGAAATGAAACTTATTAAAATAATTCCAGAAAAATATTGGCCAGATTTAAACAGATTATTTGTTTCTATTGGCAGACAATACACAACAAATAAAAAACTAATTGAATTTCTGAAGAAAGAAGAATTAATCGACTAATTCAAGAAGCAAAGTAAATTTTTTATATTCTTCTCCAAAGCTCTTAACACTAAAATGTTTTTGGCCTTCTTTTATTATTAACTCTGCATCTAAGTTTTTCTGTAATATTTTGCCATGTTCTAGTGGGACATATGGATCATTATCTGAATGAATTAATATTATTGTTTTAGCTCTAGATTTTATCTTTTCCCAATCGAATGGATGGATAAATAACTCATCCAACGCATCCCACTTCAAATTATCAATAAAGCCTGCAACTAATATTGCTTTATCTACGACAACTCCATCAGGTAGGTTTTCTAAAAGAGACAAAATTTCAACTGCCCCTGATGAATGGCCAATTAAAACTGTTTCCGAATTATATTCCCAGCTTGGCAATAAAAATTTATTGTAAGTATTGACATTTGGTTTTTCACAATTTGGAAGTTGGGGGAGCCAAACCTTATATTCCTTTTTCTCAAGCTCTTGTTTTAACCAAGGAAACCAGTTTTCTTCAGGGTTTCCGTTAGTACCATGAAGTATCACCGCATTTTTCATATTTCAATTATAACAATTTAATTCTCCAAAACAATTGTAACTGGACCGTCAAGATCTGCTTCAATTTTCATATAATCTCCAAAGCTTCCTGTTTGGATGTTCAAACCAGATTCTCTTAATTTGTTTATCATGTATTCATATAATACTTTTGCTTTTGATGGTTCTTCTGCATCAATAAAAGATGGACGATTCCCATCTTTGGTATTTGCATAAAGTGTAAATTGAGAAACAACTAAAATTTCAGACTTTGTATCTTGCACTGACAAATTCATCTTGTCATTTTCATCAGACATCACCCGAAGTTTAATTATTTTATTTACCAATTCATCAACCTGTTTTTCTGTATCACCTTTTTTGACACCAAGAAGTAAAAATAATCCACTTTTAATTTCTCCAACTATTTTGTTGTCTTCTTGCCTTGTTACTTTTGCCGATTTAACTCTTTGTATTACAATTTTCATAAATTTATTTTATTGTACAACAATTATGCGACACAAAAGACAGGTAACAATTATTTAGTGCAACATCAAGCTAATGTTGCACATTATTAATATTTGTGTAAGAATTGATAATGGGTAAATGGAGGAATGGATACAAAAGACCAAACCCTCAACGGGACAGGGAGACAAGAAATATTAGAGACAGACGTAAACGTGCTGAACTAAGAAACTGGTATGTTGAGTACAAATCTCATCTAATGTGTAGTGTTTGCAAGGAAAGCCATCCAGCAACGCTTGAATTCCATCATTTAGATCCATCGACAAAGATAATGGAAATTGGAGCTATGATATCTTCTGTACCAAAGTTTTCAAAAGAAAAAATCACCAGCGAGATAAATAAATGTTTAGTGATTTGTTCAAACTGCCACAAAAAACTTCACTGGAATGAATCCCATCCAGACGAAACCTGATCTGTTATTTTTATAAACTAATAATGGTTTCTCTCAATAAAAAAAGTCTTAGAGGCTAGTAAGCCAGATTCTGTTTCTAAACAATAATCTATCTGTTGCCCTCATTCCTTAGGTCGTATCGTATTTCTACGATGTCGGGAAAACGCCTCAAACGACCAATTCGGAGGTTGCAGCGGGGAGGATTGCCAACGTTTCACCCCATCTTGCGATGGACTCGTCTCTGTTGCTCTATACTGTCTTCCAATTGCTTGGAATCTCCAGCTTACGCTGGACACCCTGTCTTCTGCTGTCTGGACTTTCCTCTCCAACAATAAAGTTGGAGCTATTGTTCCACCTCTAAAACAAGCGTAAGTATATCAAATTTGAAGTTATTTGTCTTTTATTCTCGCTTGAATTAATACTTGAATAATCATTACAAGTGGAATTGAAAATATCATTCCTGTAATACCTGCCAGTCTGTAACCAACTGCAAGTGAGATTAAAATAACAATTGGAGATACCCCTGTAGATTTTTCCATTATTTTAGGAACTAAAATATAATTTTCTAGTTGTTGTATCAATATTGTCAAACCAACAGTTGCTAAACCCAAAAAGGGTGAAACACTAAAACCTAGAACAACTGCAGGAATTGCAGCAACAATTGGACCAACATATGGGACTATCTCAAATATTCCAGCTAGCATGGCAAGTGGTAATGCATATGGAATACCAAGAACTAATAAACCTGTGTATGTTAATAGTCCGATTATAAACATCAAAAGGAATTGTCCTCTTGCCCAGCCACCAAGTTTCACCTCTAAAACGTTAACCAGATCAGAATAATTTTTTGCTTTATCTTTTCCAAATAAAAATTCTAAATTTGAGTCTAATCTGTCTCTAACAAGTAATAAATAGAAAGCAAAGATTGCAACAGTGATAATACTTAAAACGTTATTAAAAACAGAAAAAACAGCTCTAACAACTTGTCCAGGAAGTGAACCCAATTGAGAAACAAATTGACTCATTGCCTCATCACTTACGTATTTTGATATTTCACTACTTTGAAAATAACTAGGTAAGCTATTTGCTAAATTGGTTGTCTCTTCTACTAAAGGTGGAACAATTGAACCAACTGCTAAACCTAAAAAGCCAAAGATGAGAATGTATGAAAATACAATTGATACAGCTTTAGGTATTTTATACTTTGATAATTTTAAAATTAGTGGATTAAGAATTGAGACTAAAAGAAATGCTCCAAAGACCTGTAAAACTATATCTCTGATGTAATAGACAAACCAAATTGAAACAAGAAAGAAGAAAGTAAATATAATTGTTTTGTGTGATATTTCAACTTTTCGTACCATTTGTAATTGAAGAATACCATTTATTTACTAAATTTTCCACATTATCAGGATAACTTAGATTTTTTATGTCAAACCAATTAACTCTTTTGTCTTTTTTAAACCATGTTAATTGTCTTTTAACATATTTCATTTCGTTTCGAATCCAAAGATTTATGAAATCCTCATATGTCTGTCCATTTTTAAAAAAGGCTTCTGACTCTTTATAACCCAAAGAGTTCATTGCTTGCTCTTTCCAAGATATTCCCATTTTTAATAACTCTTCAACTTCATCAATAAATCCAGATTCCATTCTATTTTCAACTCTATTTTCTATATTGTTTAGTAAAACTGAATTTTCAGCAGTCAAACCAACCGTTAAAACCTCAACATTACTATCTAAAACATTTTCTCTTTTTTCAATCACTATTTTTTGTGTTTCGTTCTCAATATTCCAAACAGCAACTTCAATTGCCCTAACCAACCTTCTTGGATTATTTTTATCCGACGCATTTAAAGAAGCTGCTTTTGAACTATCTAGTGTTGCTAACTTTTCATACATCTCTTGAACAGTTAAATTTTCTATGCTTTGTCTAAGATTTTCATTTTTTGGAATATCTACTGTTGGTATACCATCAATTAAACTTTTAATATAAAGGCCAGTTCCACCAACAATAATAGGTAGTTTGTTTCTATCCCAAATATCAGAAACTACAATCTTCATTTCTCTAAAATAATCAGAGACATTGTATTTTTCATTTGGTTCTGCAAGATCGTACCCCCAAATTTTAACCTCATCATCCCATTCCTTACCTGTACCAATATCCATATGTCTATAAACTTGTCTTGAATCAGCAGACACAATTTCGCCATCGAACTTCTTTGCAAGGCTAATCCCTAGTGAAGTTTTGCCAGTAGCAGTAGGTCCACAAATAACAAGTATTTTTCTTTTCATATATTAACTACTTGCGCTAGTATACTTCCTTAAAGCAAATTGCCAAAATCGGAGAGAGGAAATAAAAAATAAAACTCCAAAAACCAAACTCAACAAAATTCCGACTGGACTTACCAAACCCATTAACGCTTTGCTAGGTACAGTGAACATCATGCCAACAGGAACTATAAAAGTTAGAAAGCCTTTTAATGGTTGTTTATATATATCAATTGGAAATCTACCCATTGATGAAAAATCTCTAAAAATCATAATCAGATGGTCAACAGTAACAGTAATTATACCTAATGAAACTACAAAGATATGGATAGACATTGAAATTAATAAACCATTTATTATAAGTAAAAGATAAATCAATACATTTACAAATGATGGATCAAGAAGTGAACCGAAATAAAATGTAATAGCAATAATTGGAGGAATTGTAATTAAATCCATCAAGTCAGGTCCACCCGCAATTGTCCTAAATAATGGATTAATTGGTTTGAGCAGCACAAGATCGAAATCTCCTGTCACTACTTGTTGTTTAAATGTATACACACTTCTAAACAGAAATTGACCAATTGTGTCAATCAATGAGTATGTGGCTGTAAAAAATAATGCTTGGTTAGCAGAAAATCCTGCGATTCCATCGGTTTTTGTAACCAATAAGTATAAAAATGAAAAATAGAAAAAGTATCGAACGACTTTTCCAAAAACAAAAATAATAACAGACTCTCTTTTATTTAACCAAGACAGCATGGCGTTCTTTGCCATTAATATCCAGATTTTAAAATAAAAACCTATTGTTTTATTTAATTTATATTTATCACCTACCAACTGCTTCATATATTTTTAATCCTTTCTTCCAAACTTTATTCATTATTAACCATAAGATAACTGACCAAAGTAAACCAATTACTAAATTTTTAACAGTTTCAAACACATTCAGGTTTCCCAGATATGTTTGTATGGGTATAAAAACTAAATATGGAAATGGTGTTAACTTTAAGAATTCGAATAGGGGTTTAGGAAAAACATCTAGTGGAAAGAATGCACCTGACAAAAACTCTACAAAAATTACAGTAACTAAAAATTGAACGCCCCAACCGATTTCTGGAACCCAAAAAGGGGCAGAACTTGAAAGCATCATAATCGAAAAGAAAATAAATCCTGCAATTAATAAACTTATAATAAACAGTATAAGTTGATAAGGATTTGTTTGAATAAATATAATTGGCTTAAGAACTAAATATAAAATTAGAATTTCAAAAAAAGAGAATAATATATTTAAAAACTTTACAGAAACGTCTCTTGCTAACAAGTATTTAAAGAAACTGATTGGCTTAACCAAATAATTTGAAAGCTCACCGCTTGATATATAACCTGAGACATCATTCGACTTTGTTGCCATTACAATCGAACGAATTAAAATTAGTAAAAATGTGTACGCAACAATTGAAGATTGTGTATATCCAAAATATGAAACTTCGACTCCAAGATTATCTGTTTGTGTTTCAAATACTGCAGTCCAGAGAAAAAAGAAAACAAGTATTTGTATAATATTTCTAACTCTCCACATAATGAAGTTAAGCTTATACACGAACTCTTGAGCAAGTGAAATTTTAATAACTGAAAGGTACTTTTGCATTATTTAATATATTCACTTTTTATTCAAATCGCCTTGAAAATTGTCTTTTTGGCTAAAAACCATCCTTATTACATCTTCGATTGGTAGCTCCTCAATATTTATATCCACCACTGGAAACTTTTGTAGAAGTTCTGCTGCTGCAAATGCCACCGTTGACCTTGGTACAGAGATGTAGACATATGGATACGCATACTTTTTTACAACTCCTATTTCGGACATTTTCTTCGGATCGACATTGTCTGAAAGCGTTGCCTTTATCATTTTATCTTGAGCAAATTTAACAGTTATATCATCTAATGCACCATCAAATATCAACTCACCTTCATTTATCATAATCACTCTTCTGGCCAGATCGGATAAATCATTCATATTGTGTGATGTTAGTAGAACAGTTGCTTCGTTCTTTTTATTGTATTCATATATAAAATCTCTCAAATTTTGTTGAGCAACTAAATCAAGTCCAATTGTTGGTTCATCTAAAAATAAAACTTTTGGTTTATATATAAGACTTGCAATAAGTTCCATCTTCATTCTTTGTCCAAGTGACAACTTTCTTACCTGTGTATTTAAAAATTTTGAGACTCCAAGGAGTGAAACTAAATCGTCCAAATTCTTCTTATAATCTTTTTCTTTGATTTCATAGACTTCTTTATTGAATTCAAAGGAATTAATAACTGGCAAGTCCCACCATAACTGATTCTTTTGTCCCATAACCAAAGAAATTTGTTTTAAGAAGTCCTTGGATTTTCCAAATGGATCAAAGTCTAAAACTGAGACAAAACCAGATGTGGGATAAATTAAACCAGATAACATTTTCATAGTTGTGGTTTTACCAGCACCGTTTGGTCCAATAAAACCAACCAACTCACCTTTTTGTATTGTAAATGAAATATCTTTTACAGCATTAACTATTTTTTTATTTGGTTTGGAAAATAATGAGGTGACAGCGCCTTTTAGGCTTGTACCAGATTCGTTAACACTAAACTGCTTCGACAAATGATCAACAATAATTGCTTTGTCCATATAAATTATATCTAATTATATACCAACAGTGATAAATTATCTGACTACTTGTCTTTTGAGTGTTTTGCCTGGGGTAAATTTTGGAGCTCTGTGAGATTTAATTGTTACCATTTTATCTGTCTTTGGAATTTTAACAGTTTTACCCTTCATTGAGATAACTCTGAATGTTCCAAAACCTGATAATACTACTTTTTCACCTTTGGAGAGGACTCTACCAATTTCACTTAAAAAAACATCAACTGCTTCTTCTGCACCTTTCTTGGTTAGATGAGCTTTTCTTGAAACTAGTTCAACGATGTCTCTTTTTGTCATATATTATTAATGTTAGGCTTAATATACTATTTAGCTTTGGTTGTGTCAACTGCTCTAACTTCTCTGACTGCAGTTACTTTTATTTGACCTGCATATTCTGCTTCTTTTTCAAGCTTTCTAGCTATATCATGAACTAAAATTGTTAACTTGTCATCATCAACTTCATTTGGATCAACAAAAACACGCACGTCACGTCCAGCTTGGAAGGCATATGCAGTTTCAACTCCATCAAAACCTTTAACAATTTCTTCAATTTTATCCATTCTTTTAACATAACCCTCGTGTGGTTCATATCTTGCTCCTGGTCTTGATCCTGATGCAGCATCAGAAATCCAACAGATATAACTTTCAATTGATGAGAATGGTTTGTCTTCATGATGTTCTGCAATAATATTGACAGCTTCTTTAACAATTCCAAATTTCTTTGCAGTCATGACACCAACATCAATGTGATTTCCTTCTTCGTCAGTTACAACTTTACCAATGTCATGGAGTAAACATCCAAGTCTAACTATTTCTACATTTGCTCCAATTTCTTGAGCAATGGCGACACCCATCTTTGTTTCTTCAATTGTGTGATGGGCCAAATTTTGACCATATGAAGTTCTGAATTTAAACTTTCCAATTAACTTCAAAAGATCAACTGGAAGGTTAAATATTCCACATTCTTCCGAAATCTTTTTACCTTCTTCCAAAAGAACATCTTCCAAATTTGCACGAGTCAATTTTAGAACTTCTTCTATTCTTGATGGTTGAATTCTTGAGTCTTTAACAAGGATTTCCAAAGCTCTCTTTGCAACTTCACGTCTAATTGCATCAAAGCTAGAAATTCTAATTTCATTTGTATCGTCAATAATAATTTCAACACCAGCATCTTTCTCAAAGGCTCTAATGTTTCTTCCTTCTCCACCAATGATTCTTCCTTTTACTTCTTCATTTGGAACTATGATTGAGGAGACTGTATATTCTGCAACAAAAGCTGTAACACCATGCTTTAACGCGTCTGCTAAGATTTCTCTAGCTTTTTCAGCAGCTTCTAATTTTACTCTTTCTTCTGCTTGTCTAATTCTTTTTGCAATTTCAGAGGTTAAATCTCTTTGTACTTCATCAAGGAGCATCTTCTTTGCTTCCTCAGTAGTCATTTTAGAAACTAGTTCTAGCTTTTTAATGTAATCAGTTTGTGTAGCCATAAATTAACTGGAGTTTAATTTTCATTTTTGTTATCTCCTAAGTATATTATATCTTCATTCACTGGTTATATCAACAGCCTGAGATATTATGTCCCAACTGAAACCTTTTCCTGCAAGATATTGTGTAATTTTTTGTTTTCTTTCATTTTCTTCATATCTTTTCCATCTATATTCTTTTTTTGCAATTAACTCTTTTGCGATTTTTAATTCATCAATTTCACTATCATCCAATACATTTTTAATTATGTTTGTATCAACTCCTTTTTGCCTTAATTCAAAAGTTATATCTTTTTTCGATTTATGTTTAAACTCTAATCTTTGTTCCACCCACCATTTTGCAAATTTTTGATCGTCTAATAATTCTAATTTTTCGAGTCTTTCCAAAATATTTTGATGAAGTGAGTTATCAATTTCTTTTCTTTTAAAGTAATCTTTTACTTCTTTAAAACTTCTAGGTCTAGTCATTACAAATCTTAATGTTTTATCAAAGCTTTTTTGTAATTCTCCTTTTTTAATAATTTCATTTTTTTCTTCTTCGGTTAATTCTTGATTAACCTTCAGTTGAAGTTTCATGAAGTTTTCTAAATCTAAA
Source organism: Microgenomates group bacterium (assembly GCA_049301455.1). Lineage (GTDB taxonomy): Bacteria > Patescibacteriota > Microgenomatia > UBA8517 > UBA8517 > JAUYMM01. The sequence continues at coordinate 18,499 of JBAQKY010000029.1, read as the reverse complement.
CCAAAACCAAATGAATTATCTAAATAAATATTAACTCTTTTCTGATTCTTTTGAGCTTTAATAGAAGTGATAATTGGCATATACCAATTATATATTAGTCCTCTTTTGTATCTTCACCAATTTCAGTTGGAAGTTTTTTCCCTGAAACTGATAACTCTCTAATTTTCTTTTCAAGTTCGTCTGCAAACTTTGGATTTTCTCTTATATATAACTTTGATCCTTCTCTGCCTTGTGCAATAACTTTTCCATCATAGTTAAAGAATGATCCAGATTTTGTTAAGATACCAAGCTCTACAGAGACATCTAACAAATTGCCCGCTCTACTTATTCCATCTTCATTCATAATGTCAAATTCTGCAACTCGAAGTGGAGGAGCTACTTTATTTTTAACTACTCTGACACGAACACGCGATCCAATGATTAAATCATTTTCACCTTTTAGTGATTCAATTCTTCTAATATCAAGTCTGACTGATGAATAAAACTTAAGTGCTAGACCACCAGGGGTTGTTTCAGGATTTCCAAACATGACTCCAATTTTTTGTCTTAATTGATTAGTAAAGATAAGAACAGTTTTTGATTTACTAATTGCACCAGTTAATTTACGAAGAGCTTGTGACATAAGTCTTGCTTGCATACCCATAACAGAGTCTCCCATCTCACCTTCAAGCTCTGCTCGTGGGACAAGGGCTGCTACTGAGTCAACAACAATTACATCCATTGCTCCTGATCTTATTAATGTTTCTGTAATTTCCAAAGCCTGTTCACCTGTGTCTGGTTGAGAGAGAAGTAGATCGTCAAGATTAACACCAATGATTTGTGCTCTTACAGGATCCAATGCATGTTCTGCATCAATGAATGCACATTGACCACCTTTTTTCTGAGCTTGAGCAATTACAGATAATGCTAAGGTTGTTTTACCTGATGCTTCTGGACCATAGACTTCAATTATTCTTCCTCTTGGAAAACCTCCAACACCTAATGCCAAATCAAGTGCAATTGCACCAGTTGGAATAACTTCAATTTGTGCCATTTTATCTGCATTACCCCCAAGACGCATAATAGAACCTTTTCCATATTGTTTATCAATCTGTTCCATTGCAAGTTTAATTGCTTGAAGTTTTTGACTAGCACCTTCTTGTTTTACTGGAGCCTCAACTGTTTCATTCTTTTTCTTTGCCATTTGTAATTACACAATAATACGAAGTTATACCAAATGCAAGTGGGGAAAATTACTGGTCTTGAAATCTTATCAAATAAAATTCTGAGTCACTATCAGAGTTGTTTTCTATTTCATGCTTTGTATTCGACGGAAATATAAATCTATCACCTATTTTATATTCTTCAATTTTTCCCTCCGCATCTTTTATAATCCCATTTCCTTTTGTAACAATACATATTTCAATAATATTTGTATGATCGTGCATTTCCCATTTAACTCCGGCGGGGAGGTAGCCATAAGTCATTGCTTCAAAATATTTTGAAGTTGTTTGATCTTTAGAAACTATCATTTTTCTAGAACCTGAAGTATGTGATGTTCCTTCAATTTGGATGTCGTTTAAATTAGTCTTTGAAAACATGTTTATAATTATATCACTACTCATACCTAATAGCTTCAATTGGGGATAGTTTTGCAGCACGTCTTGCAGGGAAAACTCCAAATAAAATTCCAATTCCAGAAGAAACAACTATTGCTACTATTACTGCCACCAAATTTAAACTTGCTGGGAAGAAAAATCTAATACCCCAAACAATTATTGCAGAAAGAATCAAACCAACTACTCCACCAAGAAGTGAGAGCACAACCGACTCAGTTAAAAACATTGAAAGTATATCTTTTTCAGTTGCTCCAATTGCACGTCTAATTCCAATTTCTTTTGTTCTTTCTGTAACTGTTGAATACATGATATTCATAATTCCAATTCCTCCAACAAAAAGTGAAATTGAACCAATAGCAACAAGTATTGTATTAATTATTCCAAATATCTGATTAACCGATGAAAGAATTTGTGATTGTTCAGTTACTGAAAAATCGTCTTCGTTGTATCTTTTAAGCAATGCTTCTTTGGCTGCAATTTTAACTGTTGCTATTGTATCTTCAGAAACTGTACCAATATAAATAGTAAAAAATGTTTTGTCAGGATTTAATGTTCCAAAAGTTGCAGTGTAGGGAACAAATATTCCATCATCCATTTGCCTATCTCCTTTTTTCTTTGCCAGACCAACAATTTCAAATCTTACATCGTTTGCCTTAACAGTTTTTCCAATTGCCAGTTTCGGATCAATAAATAATTTCTCGGCCATTGTATATCCTATTACTGCTTTCTTTGATTTTCCAAGCACATCACCTTTTCCAAAAGCTCGACCTTCTTCAATTTCAACATTCATAACTTCAAATGCTTCTTCACTGCTTCCATTAACAGATCCTAGCTTTTTTTCTTTTCCACTTGATAGCGCCATGCTTTTTGAAAATAATGGAACTACATATTTTACATCTGGAACTTTCTTTAATGTCCTGACATCTTTTTCATCAAAACTTGCTCCACCTGCAAAACCTGCACCAAAATTACCTCCTGCTCCACTATCATCAGAGAAAACGCTACCAGGAAAAACAATTAATAAATTTGCACCTAAGCTCTCAAACTGACCTTGAATATAATTTTTAAGTCCTAGTCCTAAAGCAATTAACAGGACAACAGATAAAACCCCAACCATTATTCCAAGTGAAGTTAAAAATGTTCTAATTTTATTTCTCTTAAAGTCATCAAATGACGCTTTAACTAAATTCATATATGTTTGCATATTATAATGTAATCATTGATATCAATATTTATTAACTACCTTTCCGTCCTTAATATATATTTTCCTATTTGTTCTATCTGCAACTTCCTTCTCATGTGTAACAATTATTACTGTAACCCCAGTTTTTTTGTTTAAGTCTTCTAATATATCTAATATCTCGTCCCCAGTTTTACTATCCAAATTTCCAGTTGGTTCATCAGCCAGAATTAAATCAGGTGACATAATTAATGATCGTGCAATTGCAACTCTTTGCTGTTGTCCACCTGATATTTTATTAGGATAGAAATTTAATCTCTTTCCCATGCCAAATTGTTCTAACAACTCTGCAGCTTTTTTCATTGGATCAAAATTTAATTTTCCTTTAAAATAATTTGCAGGCAAAGCTACATTTTCAAGAACTGTAAGTTTATTTATTAAATTAAATTGTTGAAAAACAAAGCCGACAAAAGTATTTCTTAGTATTGAAAGTTCATCATCACTCAACTTTGATATGTCTTTGTTATTTATTAAGATCTGACCAGAAGTCGGTCTATCAAGAAGACCGATTATATGCATTAATGTAGATTTACCAGATCCAGAAGTTCCAAGTATACTCGCATATTCACCCTTTTTAATTTCAAGCGTTGCACTGTCAACTGCACGGACAATATCCTCACCTAAAAAATATGTTTTTTGAACATTATTGAGTTTTATTACAGAAGTATTTTGTGTCTTAGTCATATACAGTCAGACCTTCAGTTAGTTTTCCAATTATTTCTGTATATTCCTCTGACTCAATTCCAGTTTCGATATATAATTTTTCTCCTTTAGCTGTAATTTTAACAAATCTGCCATCTTTATCTTGTTTAACATAATTATTTGGAACAAACAAAACACTTTTCTTTTCAGAAACTACAAATTTAGAATCTCCTGTCATTGAAATTTTAAATTGAGAGGTTAATAAATCGACATTTACGAAATCTACTTTAACTGAGTAGACTGATCCAGACTCACCAATCTTTGGAACAAAAGAGATGTTTGATACTTTTCCTTCAAAAGTTTTTTCTTCAAAAGGATCTAGGACTATTTCTACTTTTTGACCAACGGATAATCTGGTGACTTCTGTTTGGTCAGCTAACACATCAAAATAAATTGTTGATGGGTCAATGATTTCTGCTTCTACTGCACCTAAACTTGTATACACCCCTATAAATGGATGAGCTAAATATGTAACTATTCCATTAAATGGGGCATACAAACTAGCTCCATCTAAGTTTCTTTTGGCAACAATTACTGCCTCATAGGCTTTATCCTTGTTAGCCTCAGCAGTTGTTCTTGTATCTTTTTGTGCAAATGTTTCGTCATTCGAATTATCTTTGACCTGATCTAAAATATTTTGTGCAGTTGCATCATAAATTCTAAGATTTGACATTGCAATTTGATAATTTGAGTTTAAGACAGTTGAATCAAGCTTACTAATCAACTTTCCTTTATTTACTTTTTCGCCTTCTTTTACACCAACGTAATTAATTTTTCCTGAAGTTTCGTAAGCTAATTTTGCATAATTTGTAGCATCTACTTCACCTGATAGAATCAATTCTTCCTTAAGATCTCCTCTTTTAACTTCTGTTGACTTAACTGTTTTATTATTATTTCTAAAAACAAAAAGCAAAATACCAATTAGAACTAGAGTTAAAACAACAACTTTTTTCCAATTAGTAGACAAAAATTTAAATAACTTTGACATAATATTTTCTGATTTTGGCAGTGAAATTTTTCTCGCAGTATTATTATATATCTTTTTTGACATGGATATAAAACCTATTATCTCTTTGGAGATTGCTTCTTTCTTCTTGCCTTACCACCAGTTCCAACCATTCTTCTAAGTCTAACTCTTGGATCTCTAGTTAACAGATTGTTTTTCTTTAAAGTAACTCTAAACTTATCAGAATCAAGTTTAACCATAGCTCTAGCTATACCATGAAGAATTGCCTCTAATTGGCCTTCTTTTCCACCACCTGAAACTTTAGCTGTGAAAAAGAACTTTCCAACAGTTTCAGTTAATTTAAATGGTTTAGCTAAGATAATTTCAGCAACTTTGTTTTCATATATCTCTGAAACCTTTTTATCATTAATTAGATTAATACCTTCACCTTTAAATAAACGAACTCTAGCAGAAGAGCTTTTTCTTCTACCTACTGCAAATGTATAGTTTTTTTGGGTTTTAATCATTTTATTAATTTATTTAAAATTAGCTTCGTATTTATGTTTGTCACCTTTAGTAACGTGTAACCTTGCCATTCTATCTGATTTTAATCTATTATCTGGAAGCATTCCACTAATTGCAAATTCTAAAACTCTTGCTGGATGTTCTTTACTCATCTTTTCAAAAGAAACTTCTTTAAAACCACCAGGGTAACCGGAGTGGCTCTGGTAAACCTTTTGTTCTGCTTTTCTACCAGTTGTAACAATCTTCTCAGCATTAACTACAACGACATTGTCACCAGAATCCATATGAGTTGAATAGGTAGCTTTTTGTTTACCCATGAGAAGCATTGCAACTTCTGATGCAAGCCTACCTAGCACTTTACCTTTTGCATCAATTAAGTGCCATGCTCTTTTTACGTCGTTTCCCTTTGGTTGGTATGTCTTAATCATTTTTAGTTTTTCTTAACTGTTTTTTTAACAGAAGCTTTTTTAGTTTCTTTAACTTCTTTTTCTACTTTAACTTCAGGTTTAGCAATTGTTTCAACCCATTCAAGTCTTACCATTTCTGCCATATCACCTTTTCTTTGGGTTAATGGAATAATTCTTGTGAAACCACTTGGTCTATTTGCAAATGTTGTTGCGATATTTGTCCAAAGCTTGGTTGATATTTCTTTATTTCCTTTAAGTCTTTTTAAGACTTGTCTCTTTGAAGCTAATGTTCCTTTTTTGGCTAATACAACCAATCTGTCAATTAAACCAATAATAGCTTTAGCCTTAGCTTTGGTTGTATTGATCTTATCATTTATTACCAAACTTTCGACTAAAGACACGAATAGCAATTCTCGAGACGACCTCTCACGAGAAAGTTTCTTTCCAAATACACGTTTGTTCATAATGAAAATTCATCTAAACAAAAATGTTTAGAAAGAAACTCCTTTCTCGCCAAGAGCTGCAGAAATAATCTTTAATGACTTCTCGCCTAAGTTTCTGACCTTAACTAGTTCATTTTTATCTGCTCTAACTAAAGCATCAACTGTTTCAAATCCTGCTTTTGCAAGCGCATTTGCTACACGAGTTGGAAGTCCAATTTCTTCAACTGAAAGTCTTCCTACTAATCCTAGATCATTAATTACTACTTCTTCTTTTTTCTTTTCTGCTTTTACAGGTGTAACGATTTGAGCAAAATAATCTACTAAGATATTAGCAGCTTTTTGAACTGCTTCTAATGCGTCAACTGTTCCATCTGTCCAAACTTCAAGTGTTAACTTGTCATAATTGGTCAATCTTCCGACACGAGTTTCTTCAACTTTGTAATTAACTCTTACGATAGGTGAAAATGATGCGTCAAGCGGAATCATTCCTATTTCAGTTGAGGATCTTGTATCTGCTGGATTGTAACCAGAACCTGACTCAATAATTATGTCTGCATCGAGTTTAGCACCTTTGTTTAAAACTGCTAATACTAACTCGGGGTTTGATATTGTTGCTCCTGTTGGAAGTTTAATATCTCCTGCCTTAACTTCTCCTGCAGTTGTAACTTTTAAAGATGCATTAACAGCTTTATCACCTGAATATGCGATTCTGACTTTCTTTAAGTTTAAACAAAACTCAACGATATCTTCTTTCATACCACTAAGTGAAGAAAACTGATGATTAACTCCAGCAATTTTAACTGATGTGATTGCTGCACCTGAAAGTGAAGTTAACAATACTCTTCTTAAAGAGTTGCCTAATGTAAAACCATAGCCTTGCTCCAAAGGAGTAATAACTATACTAGAATAGTTTTTTTCTTTCTTTTCTTCTAAAATTTCAAATATTGGTTGCGACATAAAATATCACCTCCTTAAAGGTTTTCGTATTGTACCATCATCTTGAGTAAGGATCAACACGAATAATTCTTACTTAAGTCGTAGCTAAATTATCGTGAGTAGAACTCAACGATATCTTGCTCCGATACGATTTCTGTAATATCTGATCTTTTTGGATCAGTTTTTATGTTTCCAACTGGGCCTTTTCTGACAAGCCACTGTGGAACTTCATAATCCTCAAGATTTACAACTTTTTTAACATTTGGATTTTCTAATATCTTTGGTGTTAACGAAATAACATCACCAGATTTAACTTCATATGATGGAATGTTTAATTTCTGCCCATTTACTAAAACGTGTCTGTGAGAGACTAATTGTCTTGCCATTGGTCTACTTTCTGCAAAACCTAATTTGTAGACTGCGTTATCAAGTCTTTTTTCAAGCAATACCAATAGTGCTTCTCCTGTATTACCTTTTGACTTTAATGCTTTTTCTACATAGATTCTGAATTGTTTCTCTAATATTCCATAGATTCTTTTAACCTTCTGTTTTTCTCGAAGTTGTTTTCCATATTGTGACTGATTTCTTTTTGCACCTTTTGGTCCATGCATACCAGGTGTTATGTTAAGTCTGGTTAACTTTGCACCCTTTCCGAAAAGGTCTACACCTTCTCTTCTTGATAATCTGTCTTTTGGTCCGTTATATTTTGCCATAATTTATTTTTTTTATTTTTTATTTGTCACTTATGCGACAAATACTGATTATACTCTTCTCTTTTTCTTTGGTCTTGGTCCATTGTGTGGCATTGGTGTAACATCAGCAATTAATGCTATTTTAACACCTGATGCTTTAACTGCACGTAATGCTGCATCTCTTCCTGGTCCTGGACCTTTAACATAGATTTCTACTTCAGTTACACCTTTTTCTTTTGCTTTTTTAATTGCAGTTTCAAGTGCAGTTGTTGCAGCAAACGGTGTTGATTTTCTTGTACCTTTAAAACCTGATGCACCAGATGAGCACCATGATATTGTTGCTCCTGTACTATCACAGATTGAGATTAAGGTGTTATTAAAAGAAGCAGAAATATAAATTTTTGCTGGTCCTTCACCTTTAATTGTTTTTGATTTTTTAGTTGCCATAGGTGCTTATGCTTTCTTTGCTACTGTTGCTTTTGCTAACGCTTCCTTTTTAAATGCTCCAACTGTCTTTCTCTTACCTCTCTTTGTTCTAGCATTTGTCTTTGTTCTTTGTCCTCTTACAGGAAGTCCCTTTGTGTGTCTAATACCTCGATATGATCCAATTGCTTGAAGTCTTCCAATATTTGATCTGACTCTTCTCACTAAATCACCTTCTGTTGGAAACTCTTCAATTTTATTTGAAATTTTATTTAAATCTTCTGGAGATAATTCTTTAATTCTCTTGGAGAAGTCAAAACCTAAAACCTTAAGTAATGATTTAGACATTGTCCAACCAATACCTTTAATTCTGGTTAATGCATAATCTATTCTTAAGTTGTCGTTTAGTTCTATTCCTGAAATTCTTGCCATATTTTTTATTTTTATTACTTTATAGTTATCCTTGCTTTGCCTTATGTCGTGGGTTCTTGCAAATTAATCGCAAAACTCCAGCTCTTTTAATAAGCTTACAATCTTTACACCTTGGTTTGACTGATGCTAATACTTTCATAATTTTATTTTACTTATTAAATTTAAAAATAATTCTACCTCTATCCTCATCGTACTTGGTCATTTCTACTTTAACTCTATCACCTGGAAAAACTCTGACATATGCTTTTCTCATCTTACCCTTTAAGGTTGTCAAAAGACTTTTACCACTAGTGGTAACTACCCTAAACATTGTATTTGGTAAAAGTTCAGTTACTGTTCCCTCAACTTCATAACTACCATCTGTATTCATATATTTTGACTAGCTTAACAACAATAAATAACCACCTATGTGATTATTTTATATCCTTTCTCTGTAACAATTAATGTGTCTTCGAAAAGCCCTGCTATTTTATCATCCTGAGTCACGATTGTCCACCCATCATTTTCTTTGACCAAATCAGGCTCACCCATACAGTACATTACCTCAACTGCCAAGGCCATTCCAGGAACAATTTTTGGAGATTCAATGCGTAAACCAGAGGTAAAACAAGGAATATAGGGCTCCTCATGTAAATTTTTTCCAATTCCATGGCCAGTCAAATCTAAAATAGGTGAGTAGTTATTCTGGACCAAAACATCTTCTATCGCCTTAGAAATATCATAGATGTATGAATTATTTGGCTTAATAACTTTAACAGCTTCTTGAAAGGCCTGTCTACCGACCTTTAAAAACTTTTCTTTTTCTTTGCTTAATTCCAAACCAAAACTAATTGAGGTATCAGTATTTAATCCTTTATACAGTACTCCAACATCAATACTTATATTATCTCCACTTTTGAAAATTATCTCTTTGTGAGGAATTCCATGTACAACACCATGATTAACATTAATACAAGTTGACCAACGATAATCTTCAACTTTTTTAAAATTAGGTTCTGCACCCATTTTGGTAATTAACTTTTCGGCAAGGTCATCTATTTCAGCAGCAGAAACGCCAATTTTTGCAGCATCTTTTAAAGCCAATTTTACTTCGTGAAGAATTTTACCCCCTTCTTCCATGATTTTTAATTCAGCTGGTGTTTTTAAATTAATTTTTTGCATTTTCAATAATTTTTTCTAAATCATTTTGGATTTCGTCGATAGACCTTTCACCATTTACCCTAAATACTTTTGAGTCATTTTCTATTTCAGAAATTAATGGTTCTGTCCTTGCATGATAAAGTTCAAGTCTTTTTTTAATTGCTTCTGGTTTGTCATCATCTCTTTGTACCAAAGTGTTTACATCGACTTCTTTTGGTGGTAAATCAGTAACTAAATTATATATTTTACCTGTTACTGGGTCTTGTCTTCTTGCGCCCAATCGTTTCAATGTCTCAGATTCACTTATTTCTAAAACTATTGCCAAATCAATTTTAACTTGTTTTTTATTTAACCAAATTTTTAAAAATCTATATTGTTCAACTGTTCTTGGAAAACCATCAAAGATGATATTGTCGTACAGGTTTTCTTGATCAAGGTATGCAGTTAAATATGATGTAAATTCTTCATCAGGGACAAGTTTTCCAGAATTCATAATTTCACCCATTTCTGGATGTGTCTCAGCAAGTCTTCTTAGATAGGCTCCTGATTCAAAGTATGAAAAACCAAATTTATCACAAAGAAGTCGTGCCTGTGTTCCTTTTCCAGATCCTTGTGGACCAAACAAAATTATGTTCATTTTGAATATCCTTCATACTTACTCATTAACAGGTCCCCTTCAATTTCTCTGATAATCTCAAGTACTACTGAGATGGCAATTAAGACTCCTGTACCACCAATTGCAAGGTTGCTAATTCCAATTGTACCTTGGACCATTGAAGGCAAGACTGCAACTAATCCCAAGAACACTGCTCCGACTAAAGTAATTCTATTTAATACAAATGTTAAATATTTAATTGTTGACGATCCTGGTCTAATCCCTGGAATAAAACCGCCCGATTTTTGCAAATTTTCAGAAATCTTTTCTGGGTTAAAAACAACAGATGTATAGAAATATGTAAAACCAACAACTAATAAAAAGTAAATTACATTATATGTAACAGATTGTGGGTCAAAGTATCTTTGAATATTTGTAGCAATATCAATTACGGTTTGATTACCAGATGCACCTAAAAATTGTGTGATCATAGAAGGCATTAAAACAAGTGAAACTGCAAAGATAATTGGAATAACACCTGCTTGATTTAACCTAAGTGGTAGATATGATGCAGATTGTCTTAAATTTGTAGCTTTTGCATAGTTAATTGGAATCTGTCTGATTGCTTCATTAACAAAGATAATAAGTCCCATAACAAGAAGTGCAACTACTCCAAAAATTATAAACTTAAGAGTATCTTCACTTCTAAATGTAGATATTGTTTGTCCAACTGTTATTGGAAGTCTTGAAACTATACCTACAAAAATTAAGAATGAAACACCACTTTTAAATGCATATTCGGTAATCAAATCACCCAACCAAACTGCAAGCATAGTTCCTGCAGTCATAGTTAAACATAGAAATATCAACTGGAAAACATCAAGATTGCCAATAATTGACTGAGATTTTAAGAGTGCATACATCCCAAAACTCTGCATTATTGCAAGCGGAACAGTTAAAAATCTGGTATATTGATTTATTTTTTCTTGACCATATTCGCCTTCTTTTTGTAATTCTTCAAGTTGAGGAACGACATAACCTAAAATTTGCAAAATAATTGAGGCATTAATATATGGGTTTAGACCTAATGCCATGATTGAAAAGTTGGCTAGCGTACCACCTGAAAAAACGTCTAACAACGAAAGAAGTGGACTACCTAAAAAGAGTGCAGAAAGACTTTCTCTATCAATACCTGCTGCTGGAATATGAGCTGCAATTCTGAAAACAAGAAGCGCGCCTGCGGTTACTAAAATTTTCTTTCGAAGTCGTGGGCTTAAAAATATTTTTTTAAAAAATTGGGCAATATTTAATAGCATTATTTTTAACTAATTAACTTTACTTTATCTATCTGCTTTGCTGACGTATCTTTCAGCAGGTTTAGCCTTTGCTTTGAATTTTCCTTTTCCTCGAAGAAGTGGGAACTTTTTCAAAGTTGATTTTTTAACCTTTAGACCTTCAAACAAAACGTGTACTTTTGTTCTAGATTTTTGTCCTTTTTGTCCACGGCTTGAAGTGTGTCCACCTTTTCCGCTTCCATATCCTCGTCCTAATCTTTTCTTTGCCATATTAGTTGCTTCCTTTCTTTGAACCCTTTTCAGTTGCCATATAGTCTTTCTTTTCTAAAAGTCTTGATGCTTTCTCTAGGGCTAATATGGTTGCTCTAACGTTTGATATTTTGTTATTGCTACCCAATGTCTTTCCTACGACGTCCCTAATTCCAGCAGCTTCTAAAACCACTCTCATTTGTCCACCTGCAATAACTCCAGATCCTGGAGGTGCTGGTTTTAACATAACTTCAGATGCTCCAACTTTTGCAGTTACTGAATATGGAATTGTTGTTCCTCTCATTGTAACCCTGATCATATTTTTCTTTGCATCATCAATTGCTTTTCTAATTGCATTTCTAACATCAGTTGCTTTAGAATTTCCAACAGCAACTCTTCCTTTTTTGTCGCCCAAGACAACAACAGCTCCAAATCTTATTTGGTTTCCACCTTTAGTTTTCTTTGAAATTCTGTTTATTTGAACAACAGATTCATTGAATTCTCTTTCTGGTTGTTGATAGTTATTGTTATGCATAGTAATAAATCTTAGAACTTCTTAAAATTCTAATCCCCCTTCTCTTGCACCTTCAGCAATAGATTTAATCTTTCCATGATAGGCATATCCACCTTTGTCAAAGACAACTTTTTTGACTTTCATTTTAACTGCTTTTTCTGCAATCATTTTACCAAGTTCGTGTGCCTTTCCTAAACCATCTTTTCCAAGTTCACCTAATTTACCTAAAGCTTTTTCTGTTACTGAAACTAAAGTTACAGCTTTTACATCATCAATTATTTGAGCTGACATGTATTTGTTTGATTTATACACAGTAAGTCTAGGCCTTTCTGTTGTGCCTCTTACTTTAACCCTTGTTCTGATTTCTCTTTTTGCAAATGTCATATTTTTTTGAGATTAAGCTGCTGCTTTAGCTGCTTTTCCTGCCTTTCTTCTTATTACTTCACCTACATATTTAACACCTTTTCCTTTATATGGTTCTGGTGGTCTTGAGCTCCTAATATTTGCTGCAACTTGGCCGACTACTTGCTTATCGATACCGTCAACATTAATTACACTTTTTTCTACTTTAAAAGTTATTCCTTCAGGTGCTTCAATATTAACAGGGTGTGAATAACCTACTGTTAAAACAAGCTTTGTACCTTGTACTTCTGATCTATATCCAGTTCCTACAAGTTCCAATTGTTTTTTCCAACCTTCTGTTACACCTTTAATATGGTTTGCAATTAACATTCTTGTTGTACCCCACATTGATCTTGCAATTTTACTTTCTTTCTTAGGTGAAACTATGACATTACCTTCTTCAATTTTTACGTCAATCAAATCTTTCTTGAAAGTAACTTCAAGTTTACCTTTTGGACCAGCAACATTAACGGTTCCACCGCTAACTTCTACTGTTACGCCGTTTGGTATTAATATTGGTAATTGTCCGATTTTGCTCATATATTTAAGTATTAGATTACTTTTGCTATTACTTCTCCACCTAGTCTAAGTTTTTTTGCATCTTTGCCTGACATAACTCCTTTTGGTGTGCTAATAATATATGTGTCAGGTGTTTTAATTGCTTCAATTTCATCAACGTTCATATAAATTCTAAGTCCTGGTCTTGAAATTATGGTTACATTTGAAAGAACTGGTTTCTTTCTAAAAATTGAAAGTGTAACTATAATATTTCCATCTTTCTCAGAAACTGTATCTAAAAATCCTTCTTTTTTCAAAGTATTAGCAACAGCTAAAATTAAGTTAGTTTTTGGCATACTAACCTCTTTTAAGTTTGCCATTCCAGCATTCTTAAGTCTTATTAAAAAGTCTCCAATTTGATAGTTTGTCATATATTTATTAATCTGGAATTACCAGCTTGCCTTTCTGACTCCTGGAATTTCTCCAGCTAGAGCATGTTCTCTAAAACATAGTCTGCAGATTCCGTATTTTCTCATATAACCTCTTGGACGTCCACAAAGCTTGCATCTATTTCTGTACATAGTTGCATGTTTTAATTTTTTTGTCTCTCTTGCTACTTTTGATGCTTTTGCCATATTTTTTTTATTTAATTATTTTGTGAAAGGCATTCCCATTAATTCCATTAATCTGGTACCTTTTTCAACTGATCCTGCCTCTGTTACAAATGTTATTTCCATACCATGTGCTTGAGCTGCCTTAGTGATATCAATTTCAGGAAAAACTGTATGATCAGTTAAACCAATTGTGTAATTTCCAGCTTTATCAAAACTTGTTCTTTTTACTCCTCTAAAATCACGAAGACGAGGGAGTACTATATTAACAAATTTGTCAAAGAAATCATACATTCTTTCTCCTCGAAGTGTTGCTGATAGCCCAACTACCATACCTTCTCTGACTGAGAATGTAGCAACTGATATTTTTGCTTTTCTTTCTGATAATTTTTGACCAACAATTAGCGCCATGTCCTTAGACAATGCTTCTTTACCTTCTTTATTTTTAAGCAAATCACCAATACCAACATTGATATTTATCTTCTTCAAAGCAGGAATTGCCATAACATTTGCAATACCAAACTCTTCTTGCATAGTCTTTTTAATTTCTTCTTGATATTTTTGTTTTAATCTATTCATATTTTTATTTTTAGTTTAAAAATTAAATTTGTTTTCCACATTTTCTACAAACTCTAACCTTGGTTTCTTTGTTCATTTCAATACCAACTCTTGTTTGTTGCTTGCAGCTTGGACAAATTAGAGCTACTTTAGCCATATTTAAAGGTCTTGGAATATCATACATTCCTGCCTTTATGCCACCCTGTTGTCCTTTAACATGTTTTTTGTACATATTAACTTCTGGAACCACAACAGAATTTCTTTTTGGCAAGACCATCTCGACTTTACCTTCACGGCCTTTGTCTTTTCCTGCTGTAATTTTTACTGTATCTCCAATTTTTATTTTAATCATATTATTTTAGTGATATTACACTACCTCCTTACACAAAGATGCTATTTTATGGAATCCTGCTTCCTTTACCTCTCTTGCAACTGGTCCTAAAACTCTTGTTCCAAGTGGTAAACCACCTTTGTCAATTATGACACCTGCGTTGTCATCGAATCTAACGTATGTTCCATCAAATCTTTTAACTTCTTTCTTTGTTCTAACAATTAAAACCTTTACTTTGTCATGATCTTTTACTGCGCCATTTGGATCACAACCTTTAACTACACACAAGACAACTTGTCCAAGTGTTGCAATTTTTCCAAGTCTTCCTGGAACTCCGATAATCATTAACTTTTTTGCTCCTGAATTATCGGCTGGTACTAAATAAGATCTTAATTGAACCATATTACTTCTTTGCCTTTCCTTTTACTTCTACTTTTGTTTCTTTTTTAGCAATAACTTTTTCAGATTTCTTTGTATTAGATACCTCAATCCATCTTTTTGTTTTACTAATTGGTGGACATTCAACAAATTTAACAACATCACCAATCTTATGTTCAATCTCTGAATGGACTTGATACTTTTTGCTTCTCTTAAATCTCTTTTTGTACAAAGGATGTGCTAAAAATCTTTCCACATCAACTGATATGGTTTTAGCCATCTTCATACCTGTTACTTTTCCTTGAAATATTTTCATATTATTTTTGTTCTAATCCCTTCATTTTGATAATTGTTAAAATTTGTGCAATTTCCTTTTTTAGAGTCCAAGCAACTTTTAAATTTTTTTCCTTGCCTCCTGCTATTTTAACCGTATTTTTGACAAGTTCAAGCTTCTTTTTCAAGACTAAATCTTGCAAGTCTTTTACTGTCTTTGTTTTTAATTCTTTTATTTCTTTAATCTTCATATGTTTATGTAATTATATATATTTATTTAGCTACCATCTTTGTTGCTACAGGTAATTTTGCAGCTGCTCTTATAAAAGCTTCTTTGACTAGTTTCTCTGCTACACCTGCTACTTCAAACATAATTCTACCTGGTTTTACAACTGCTACATGTCTTTCGACATCTCCTTTTCCTCCACCCATTCTTTTTCCTGCTGCACGACCTGATACTGGTTTGTCAGGAAAAATTCTAATCCAAACTTTTCCACCTCTTTTAAGATGATGTGAAATTGCTTTTCTAGCTGCTTCAATTTGTGCGGCAGTTACCCATGCAACTTCCATTGATTTTAAACCAAAGTCACCGAACGAAACAGAACTTCCACGAAGAGCAGTTCCTCTTCTTCTGCCTCTCATATTCTTTGTAAATTTTTCTCTTTTTGGTTGTAACATATTATTTAATAAAACTATCTTTGCTTACTCCGAAGGAGCAATCTCTGATTATTCTTGATCCTTTCTGTGGATCCAAACTTTTACTCCTACGTAACCTCTTCTTGTTAAAGCTGGTCTTTCTGCATAATCTATATCTTCTCTTAATGTTTGAGTTGGAACTGAACCTTGGTGGAACTTTTCAACTCTAGCAATTTCAGCTCCATTAATACGTCCTGATAATACAATTTTAATTCCTCCTGCTCTTGCCGCCATAACTCTTTCCATTGATTTAGTAACAGTTCTTCTGTGTGGAATTCTTTTTTCCAAATCAGAAACTATTCTTTCTGCAACAAGGTAAGCTGAAAGTTCAGAATTCTTAACCTCATTAACCTTTAAATCAATTTTTATATTAGAAACTTTTGTAGCTTTGCTATCTTTTAATAAAGAAACAATAAATTTCTTTAATTCTTCAATTCCAGATCCTCCTCGACCAATGACTACACCTGGTCTCGAAACTGTAACTATTACTACTAAACTTTTTGGTTGTCTTTCAATTTCAACTCCAACAATTCCTGCAGCAGTTAATTTTTTCATTAATTCTTTTCTGATTTTGATATCCTCAAGCAATAAATCTTTATAGACACCACTATCTGAAAACCATCTAGATTTCCATCCAGTCATTCTTCCTACTCTAAATCCAATTGGGTTAACTTTTTGTGACATATTATTATTTACAACAAGCTATTTGCTTATTTTGATCCTTTCTTTTCTTTAGCAGTTTTAACTACTTTTTTGACTGTTTTAACTGCCTTTACTGTCTCTACTTCAGCTTTCTCTGCAGTTTTTTTGACTGTTTTACTTATTTTATTTTCGCTTACTTTTTTGGTTGCCAATATAACTTTAATATGACTCATCCTCTTCTTAATTGGGTGCCATCTACCTCGTGATACTGGTTGACCTCTCTTAAGTCTTGGACCTTCACCAATTTGTATTTCTTTAAAAATCAAAGTATTAACATCTGCACCTTTTTGTTGTGCGTTTGCTAAAGCAGACTTAATTACCTTGAATAAAAATTCGGAGGCTCTTTTCTTAATAAATGGTAAGACATCAAGTGCTTTAACAGGTGTTAGTTTTTTAATAACATCAACAACTGGTCTAATCTTCCTTGGACTTAATAGTAAATGTTTTTGTTCAGATTTAAATTCCATATTGTCTCCTTATGTCTTATCCATTGTTCTCTTAACAACTTCTCCATGTCCTTTAAATGTTCTGGTAGGTGAAAATTCTCCTAAGGTATGACCGACCATGTCTTCACTGACAAAAACTTCAATAAAGATCTTGCCGTTATGAACTTGGAAATATTTATTTACAAATTCTGGTGGAATCTGGCTTGATCTTGACCAAGTTTTAATTGGGTTTTCTTTGACACCCATACCCTTCTCAAGCTTTTTGATAAGTCTTAAGTCTACGTATGGTCCTTTTTTGCTACTTCTACTCATATAATTATTTAGTTAAACCCCTAACCCCTCTCTTTCTTCCTTCGACAATTAATTCGTCAGAATACTTTCTTGGTGATCTTGTCTTTCCAACTGCTTTCTTACCCCATGGTGTCTTTGGATATTTAAGTCCAACTCCGCTTCTTCCTTCTCCACCTCCATGTGGATGAGCATTAGGATGCATTGCAACACCTCTAACAGATGGTCTTATACCTCTCCATCGATTTGCTCCTGCTTTTCTTCTATTTTTGTTCTTTTCATCAACATTTCCAACTTGACCAATTACTGCAGTGCATTGTGGGTCAAATCTTCTAATTTCAGTTGATGGCATTTTGACAAGAACTGATGTCTCGTCTTTTCCAAAGACAAAAGCGACAATTCCTGCACCTCTTGCAATTTGGCCACCTTTTCCAGGTCTTATTTCAATGTTATGTATTGCTGTTCCAACTGGAATTCTTGAGAGTGGCAAACAATTACCGACTTCAAGTGGAGCATCGCTTGATGCAATAACTTTCATTCCTTCCTTTAGATCTACGGGTGCTATTATATATGATCTTGAACCATCAAGGTAAACCAATTTTGCAATTCTTGCATTTCTATTTGGATCATATTCAATAGCCTCAACTTTAGCCCACATATCCTTTTTAACTCTTTTGAAATCAATAACTCTCAAAAATCTCTTTGCGCGACCACCTTGATGTCTAACTGTTACAGTTCCACCGCTTCTTCCTGAATTCTTTTTTAATATTAATTTAAGTTTTGCCATATTTGTTTTTTATTTAGATTTTGTCTCTTCAAAAAGTTCCATTTTCCCAGATTTTAAAGTTATCAATACTTTTTTCATAGCTTTAATTGTTTTAACTGTTCCTCTCATTGTTCTTGTTGTCATCTTTTTATAATTTTGTGTCTTAATTGAACCAATTTTAATATCTAACGCTTTTTCAAGCATTACTTTGATTTGGCTTTTAGTAAATTTAGGTAAAAACCAGAAAGAATATAAACCATTTTTTGCTTGGTTCATTGTCTTTTCTGTATATATTGGTTTGATATTCATATTATTTTTAGTTTATTTTTTTGCTGTTTTTGTCTTTTTAGCTACTTTAGTTTCTGATTTTTCTTCTTTCAATTCAACACAGTTACTATCCATCATCAACATGC
>JBAQKY010000028.1:0-3227 GCA_049301455.1 Microgenomates group bacterium | reverse complement strand
TAGCAATAATGAGTATTGAACTGAAAAGGATTATAATTCTAAATCTTATGCTTTTTGTATTCATATTACATAACCAACACCATGAACAGTTTTAATTAATTTCTGCTTGTATCCGTTATTTATCTTTTTTCGTAGTGTTACAACTAAAACATCAACAATATTACTCATTCCATCAAAATTGTAATCCCAAACATGCTCAATTATGTTAGTTCTAGTTGTTACCTCACCTCTATTTCTCATTAACAATTCTAAAATTGCAAACTCTTTTGGAGTTAATTTGATTTGTTTTTTATCTCTAGTTACAACATGGCTAAGTGGATTTAAAATTAGTCCGTCAACTTCTAGTGTGGGGGATGGATCTTGATGGCTTCTTCTTATCAATGCATGGACTCTTGATCTAAACTCGTTAAAAGAGAATGGCTTGGTTATATAATCATCAGCACCACTGTCGAGTCCCATTATTTTATCTTCAACTGTAGATTTTGCTGTTAATATTATTATTGGAGTTTTGCTTTTTTTCTTTCTTAAATTTTTACAAACGGTAACACCATCAATTTTAGGAAGCATCAAATCCAAAACAATTAGATCATATTGTTCACTCTCTGCTAAATATTGACCTTCCTCACCATCAAATGCTTGGTCTACTGCAAAACCATCTTCGACAAATCCTTTTTTGATAATGTTATTTAGTCTTATCTCATCTTCAACAATAAGTACTCTCATATATGGGAATTATATCTCAATCCTCATTATTTTGGGTTAAAGTCCCTGTATAACTTCATAAATTCAGATGTTGTAGTAGTTTTAAGCATATTGGCAATAATATACTTTCTCGTAGAAATCTTAATCAAATTGAGTGCACTTATTATATCCTTATGTATAGCTTTCCAATCTTTATTTTCTTCGATGTCCTTAATCGCTAACCCAATTCGTTTTTTAGCAACTTTTAAACTATTAACTATTTTTCTCTCCATACACAAATTATATAATTTAACTTGTTAAGATTTAGTGAAGATTATTAAATAATCTCCCCATGTTTTTCGAGCATCATGTGATGGATTGCTCCAATTTGTCCCCAGATTGCAAAAAGAACTAAAATTCCAGAGCAAAGCAAAGCATCTATTTTAGTGATCCCAAAAACGATGTTATTCGTACTACCGAATACGGCTCCTAAAAACGTAAAAACTCCAGCAAACCCTACAAGGACGCTTACTACATGCATTATTTTTGATATTTTCATATATTAATTAAGTTTCACCCCGATTCTTTTCAATGAGACAGCATTAACTGCGACGATAATTGATGAAATTGACATTAAAAGTGCTGCAAATTCTGGTTTTAGCGTTATACCATAACTAGGATATAAAACTCCTGCCGCAACAGGTATTGCTAGAATATTATAAATACTAGCCCAAACTAAATTTTCTTTCATTTTCCTTACAGTTGCTTTACTTAATATAATAGCACGTAGTATATCCATTGGGTCAGATTTCATCAGGACAACATTTGCTGTTTCAATGGCAACATCAGTACCTGCACCAATTGCAATACCTATATTGGCTCTGGCAAGCGCAGGTGCATCATTTACTCCGTCACCAACCATTGCTGTAAACTTACCTTCACTCTGCAATTTCTTTACATAATCTTCTTTTTCTTCTGGTAGAACCTCAGAAAATATACGATTGATTCCAAGGCTTTTTCCAATTATTTCAGCAGTTTTTTTGTTATCCCCTGTGATCATCGCTACTTCTAATCCTAATTCCTTCATTTTGGCCACTGCTAATTGCGAGTTCTCTTTAACTAAATCTGAAACTGCGATTACACCTGCTATTTTTTTGCTGATCGCGATCAGCATTATAGTCTTACCTTCACTTAAAAAGTTATCAACTTCTATTTTGATTGGTTTAATATCAATTCCCCTGTCGTTCATTAATTTTATTGTTCCAATCAAAATATCTTTACCATCAACTATTGCCTCAACTCCATGCCCTGAAATTGAATTAAATTTACTGACATTTTTTAAACTAAGTTTATCTATCGTTATTCTTTCTAAAATTGCCTTACTTAAAGGGTGTCCTGATTTTGCTTCAACTGATCCTGCAAGTTCCAAAATTTCATTTTGAGTAAATTTTTTAAGTACTGTAATGTCTGTGATTTTAGGTTTTCCCTCAGTTAATGTCCCTGTCTTATCTAATACAATAGCTTGTATTTTTGACACTTGTTCAAGTGTTGGGGCATCCTTAATTAAAATATTGTGTTTTGCTCCAAGTCCTGTACCAACCGCCACGGCAGTAGGTGTGGCAAGGCCTAGTGCATCAGGACAAGCAATAACCACAGTTGAAATTGCAAAGGTAAGTGCAAAAAGTATCGATTCTCCCATAATAAAATACCAAACTACAAAAGTAATAAGACCACCCCCTACTGCTACAATTACTAAATATTTTGCAAATCTATCAGCAATTTTTTGTCCAGGTGCTTTTGAATTTTGTGCAGTTTCAACCATTTTGACAATTTGAGCAAGTGCAGTATCTGCTCCGATTTTTGTAGCCATAAATTTGATTGATCCGGAAGTATTAATTGACCCTCCAATTACCAAATCATCTATTGTTTTTGAAACAGGTATAGATTCACCTGTAACTAAGGATTCATCAATTGCAGATTCTCCCTCTATTATTTTTCCATCAACAGGCACTTTGTCTCCAGGTTTTAAAATGATAGTATTACCGACTTTAACATCAGAGGTTGGAATTATTTCCTCTTTTCCATTTCGTATTACTCTAGCTGTTGGTGGTACTAAATTAAAAAGTGCTTGCAAAGCATCAGTTGTCCCTCTTCTTGATTTCATTTCCATCCAATGTCCAAAGAGGACAAAAGTGGTGAGCATTGCAGAGGCTTCATAAAAAGTTTCAACACTTCCAATAAATGTTAGAACTACACTAAATAAATAAGCAGCAGTTATACCAACAGCAATCAAAACTGCCATATTTAAAGTCTTTTGTTTAATTGCAAGATAACTTGAATATAAAAATATCCAACCACAGTAAAAATAAACTGGGGTAGTAAGGATTAATAGTATCCAAGATTTATTAAATGAGAGTGGAATATAAGTAAGTGCAACTATTGGAATAGTTAAAATAAGAGAAACAAAAAATTTATTTCTGATATCAATTTCCATCATCTTGGCCATCTCACGGCCTGCAAGACCTGTATGATCCATACCCATACTC
>JBAQKY010000027.1:0-3244 GCA_049301455.1 Microgenomates group bacterium | reverse complement strand
TTTTTACCCTTTTCTAGTATATCTTTTACTTGAGGCGTAATTTCAGGACCAAATTTCAAAAATCTTGATAAATCTTCATTCTTTTTAAGTAGCATCAATATTTCACTGTTTAAATTTCTAGATTCCTGATTCTGTGTTTGTTTACCAACTCTAGTTACAGACAAAAAGACATTAACTGCTGGTCTATGCCCTGCCAAAAAGAGGTCTGAATCAAAAAATATATGGCCGTCAGTCATACTCATTAAATTAGTTTGAATATAGCCTGTAATATCCCCTGCAGGAGCCTCAGCAACAGGTAAGCAAGTAATACTTGCACTTTTAAAACTACCAGCTCTTTCTAAAAGCTTGCTATGCAAGTAAAAAATATCTCCAGGATAGCTCTCTCGTCCGGGGAATCTTCCTCCAACAAGTGATATTTCTCTATAATATTTTGCGTGTGTTGTGAGATCATCAAAGACAACCAATGTATCTTTGCCTTGATCTCTAAAATACTCAGCCAAGGTCATTGCAGTATATGGAGAGATGTATATTTCTCCAGGTGAATCCTCAGCAGAAGCAGCAACAATAATACAATAATCTAAAACATTATTAGCCTTTAAAAAATCATAGACCTCTTTTATCTCAGTTTTTCTTTTACCGATCAGGTTATAAATACAGACAGTTTCTTTTTTGGCTTGAGTTAAAACTGTTTGAAGAAGGAATGATGTTTTCCCAGTTTTTCTATCACCCAGAACTAACTCCCTTTGACCTTTACCAAGTGGAACCATCAAATCAACGATTGAAACACCAGTTTCTAAAAAGTCTTTTACTTTTACCCTATCTGATATATCTTTTGCTCTTGATTCAACAGGCATTAGTTTAGAA
Organism: Microgenomates group bacterium; assembly: GCA_049301455.1. Classification (GTDB taxonomy): domain Bacteria; phylum Patescibacteriota; class Microgenomatia; order UBA8517; family UBA8517; genus JAUYMM01. Next base: position 2,380 of record JBAQKY010000027.1, on the reverse strand, counting down.
ACAATACTATCCTCTCTCATATTATCAAGTGTGTAACCCAAGGCATCAACAACGTGTCCTAAAAGACCCTCACCAGTAGAAATTGAAAGTTGTTCACCTGTCCTACCAATTTTTTCATTTGGACTAATAGTGTTTCTAGAAAAAACTAGTATTTCAACTAAATTATCTTTAATAGATAATATCTCACCATGTACTCCACTTTCAAAAGTTACTCCTTCACCAATTGATGCTTTTTTAAAACCAGAAGCTAACACAAGTGGTCCTTTTATTTGATCAGCAATACCAATATCTTTATTTTTTTCTATACAGTATTTATATGAGTGGATCATAGTTTTTTATATTTTTATAACACCAAGATAAGATAAGAAACAAAAACACTAGCTGCCATAATAATAATTGTAATAGCCATGTTCATTAACACTCCTGTTTGTATCATTCTACCTGCTAATGGATTTCTACCAATCGCTTCTACACCACTTTTGGCAATTCTACCAAAGTGTATAAAACCAAATACAAATGTAACACAAGTGATCAAGGCAGCTACAAAATATCGAAGAGCTGAAAGTGGTGACTCAAATGCTCCTTCAACACCATCTTTAACCATTTGTAATAGATTTGCCTCTGCACTTTTTTTCAAAACTGCAGGTTTTACAGTTAATGAAACCAACACTTGCCCTACATTTTCAGCGCTTTCTGATTCATAATCTTCAAGTGCTGTACCAATAACATAACCGCTCTTGTTTGCTTTTTGAGCAATACCATCCATTTTCGATGATGTCAGATAATCACCTGATTTTATATTACCATTTATACTACTTACTAAAACATACGCTGTTCCACTTGATAGAACAGGTACTGTACCTGTCGTATCACTAGACACGAATGATACTGCAGGATTTTCAACAACCACTCCAATCATGTTTGGGTCATATTCTCTGTTACAAGGTTCGTTTAATTTTGTTTCGACACTACAAACGATACTGCCCTTTAAAATACTAGGATCAACAACAGAAACATAGGTTGCAAGACCAGTTGATTCTGACTGTGCAGAGACAATAAAGCCAGTAAAAAATAAGATTTCTAACAATTTCAGCATAAACTAACTTTGAACTTTAATTTTAATCTTGTCAATAGTATTTAGTCCAAAAACTTGCCCAAAATGAACCAAAAGGTCATTGACACCATACTTAATTAGGATTTAAATGAATATATAAACTTAGACATATGGCAAATACTGTCCAACTTTCAGAAAGTGTAAGAATTCAAGACGCAGCAAACTATCTTGGAGTATCTTCAAAGACCTTAAGAAGGTGGGAAAAATCAAAAAAATTAATTCCTGAAAGATCTTTTGGTAATCAAAGATATTATAGAAAAGAATCTTTGGAAAATTTTGCAAAACTAAAGGGTTTATTCCCTATTACTATTAATAGTACAAAAGTTAATGGCAGTTATTCTAATAGTAATTATTCTAATAGTAGTTATTCCAACAAAAGTAATTTTGCAAATGCACAAAAATGGATCCTTGCATCCTCCCTTTGGGTTTTTATTTTTTCATTTAGTAACTATCTTGTTATTGAAGGTCAAACCCTAAAAGATAAATCAGCAGAGGGTTCAAACTTAACAAAAGTTGGTTCACAACCATCAGTTCTTGCAGCAACAACAGATGCTAGTGAGATATCAAACAAATATACATTTACAGTTAATGTACCAAGTAAATTTAATGAAACTGTAACCTTTCTTAAAGATATAGTAGCTCCTAATGTAGTAAACAGTATAAATGATGAAACTGGTGATATTACAATAGATAATTCATTAACTGCAGGTACTGGTATATCAATACTAGACAGAACAATTACAAATAGTGGAATAGTTACACTTTCTGCAGGAACTGGAATATCTGTTGATGGAAATAAAATAACAAATACATACTCCTTCACTCCAGACTATACACAAGGTGGTTGGACAAAAACTGGAACAACTGTGGGGTTAACAACACTAACAGATTCTGTAACAGTTGGTGCTTTAACTGCAGGTGCTGTAACAGTTGATTCATTAACAACAGGAGGACTATCTTTAACTAGTGATTTAACAGTGTCTTCAGGACATTCTCTCCTTCCTGATACTGATTTAGGAAGTGATATTGGATCATCATCATATAGATTTAATAACCTCTGGGTTGCAAACATTAACAGTAACAGTAGTCAATCATTTTCAGGACAAACTACCTTCAGTTACCCACCAACTGATACAACTATTAATCAAGCATCTGTACTAATCAACCCCACAACAGCAGCAACTAATGGACAACTACTAGGGTTAGGTATTGCAGGATATGAAAGAGCAGTAATTGATGAAGATGGAGATATGATATTAGGATATA
>JBAQKY010000026.1:0-11157 GCA_049301455.1 Microgenomates group bacterium | reverse complement strand
CCAGAAGGTAGAGCCAAAGATGGTATACCAGAAAGGTTTGCTGTTGCCGCGTAGATATCAGTTAAATACATAGCCAGTGGGTCATCTACTTTCTCTCCAATTTTAAATGCAGGAGTTGGGGCAACAGGAGCAATTAAGGCATCAACTTCTGTAAAAACTTGATCTACTTCATTTTTAATAATAGTTCTTACTTTCATAGCCTTCTCATAATAGGCATCATAATAACCAGCCGACAAAACATAGCTACCAAGCATAATTCTTCTTTTTGCTTCTTCTCCAAATGTATTTCTATCATTACCATAACGGACGCCATCAAAACGGCCAAGATTACTTGATACTTCAGCGGGCTGAATTATGTAATAGACTGATATACCATGTTTTGTATTTGGCAAACTAACATCTACAAACTCAATATTTTCAGGTTTTAAAGTTTTAATTACTTCTTGGATATTATTCTCAATTTCCTTATCTAAACCACCAACAAAAAATTCTTTTGGAACACCTATTTTAAATTTTTTATTATCAACTTCTTGATAGTCATAATCTTTAACTGTTCCATCGAATCCGTCTTCGCCTCTTATAACATTAAAAACTGTTTCTACATCTTCTGTTGTATGGCCTAGTGGACCAACAGTATCAAGTGATGAAGCCATAGCAATTACACCATATCTAGAAACTGCGCCATAAGTTGGTTTAAGTGAAACTACAGAATTATAATTTGCAGGAAGTCTTATAGATCCACAGGTATCAGTTCCTGTTGTAATTAAACTCATGTTAGCAGACAATGCTGCACCAGAACCGGAAGATGAACCACCTGCTGTATATTCTTTATTCCATGGATTTAGAGTTGTACCAAAATATGAATTTTCTCCACTACTACCATGAGCAAAAGCATCACAATTTAGTTTACCAATTGAAATTGCTCCAGCCTCTTCAATTTTTTTTACACTAGTTGCAGAATATGGGGGAATATAGCTCTCAAGAACCTTTGATGCTGCTGTAGTTCTAACTCCTTCAGTTAGAAATATATCTTTGTATGACGCTACGACACCAGATAATGGATTGCCGTAGATGCCAACATTATCTAGTTCTTTTGCTTTCTTGTATGCAATTTCTTCTGTAACAGTTAGAAAAATATTATATTCTTTATTATATTTTTCAATTTGAGCAAGGTATGAATCAACAAGCTCAACTGCAGAAAACTTTTTTGATTTTAATCCTTCTTGTGTTTCCTTAATTGTTAATGGAGCGTTCATTCGCTACTCCTTTCAGAAAGTATTGATGGGACTTTAAAGAAGTCATTATGTTGATTATCTGTTCCTGAAAGTGCTTTATCTTTTGAGAGTATTGGTTCTACTTTTACTTTATCGTCACGCAAAACATTTGTTAAGCCAGTTGTTTGTGATGTTGGTGATACATTATCAGTATTAACTTCAGATAAGCTTGCAACAAATTCAATAATTTTATCTAGCTGTGGAGTAAACTTTTCAATTTCGACATCGGTTAATTTTAAGCTACTTAACTCAGTAACATGAATCACTTGTTTTTTTGTTAATTTAGACATACTTGTATGATACTTCAACTAACTCATTTTTTGAAGCTTTGATTTAAAAACTGCTAAATTCCAATCAACCACGACTTTTTAAGCTCTCGGATTCTGTCATTCTATCGCCAAATCCATCGTAAAAGACATCTGGCTTGGTAATATTTAGATTTCTACAAGAACCAGACATTATTTCTGCTAATTTTTCAAGTAAGTCAAAGGCTTTTCCACTAACCCTTACCCCTTTTTAATTTGTAAATGAGGGTATAGTTCCACCACAAAAAAATAGTTGTTATGCTTTGACATTTAAATGTTCTGCTTCGTAAATTGAGGCAAGTTTTGCTTCTATCAATATGCATTTTCTAAAAATTAAATCGATATTTGTAAAACAATTTGTATTTTTGATATTTACTAACGTTGAACAAATCCTTAATATGGTTATATATGTCAGATAATCCATTTAGCAAGCGGGACTTTATTAATTTAATTAGCAATCTGATTAAGCCTTCTTTGTTAGCTCCAATACTCACAAATAATGAAAACTCAAGGATTACTCCCGAATTTCAGGATGAGGAATATTCCGAAATTTTAGGTAGACTACCTGATTTTAGTGTAAGAGCTGGTAATGGTCCAAATATTCATGACAAAGATGTTTTGAGCGCAGAAATTAATGGAAAATTTAGATTAGATTATGGTATTCTCTCGTCTAGATTATATTACTTAGTCGAGACAAAAACACGTCAGGCTTTAGACCATGTTGATATCCATTGGATTGGAGAGTTTGATAGACCGACAACCCACTCCGAAGCTAAACCTAATTTTGAATCAGCTCTAATTTACACCCATTCAACTCCTGATATCTTTGGGCAGGTTGAGGATAAATGTTTTTTTGTCACTAGTAGTGGGCCTGGAGAAAGAAAGATGGTCGACCTGACAACTATTGCAGAACATGGTGAGCTAACTTTACATAAAGGTGGTGTCTTAATGAAAAAAATAGATTTAGGTAATGAAAATTATATAACAGAAGTTTTTAAATTTAGTGATGGCAATTTTCAGAGAGTCATTTCAATATCTGAACTTAAAAACAAACAACATAATAATAGTTACACTCAAAACGTATCTAACGAAAAGTCTCTGGGTTATATTGAAAAACTAATTGTTACAACCGATGATCATATTGGACTATTAAGAACTGAGTCAAATAAAAATCCCATTCTGACAATCTTATCAAATGATCAGGATCAAGTTTTAGAACTCAAAGATTACGATGCAGATACAATTCACTCAAATACATCAAGCGAGTTGTTTGTACTAGGGAAATATGTGGGGTACTTCAGTTTACAAAACAAAGATGGTGAAACGCCACCTCAAGTTGTATTTAGATTATTAGACAAAAACACTGACTATGGTGAAGTAATGAATATTCCACTAGAAACAATTAATAAAGTTCAAAATGCAGGTTTTTTAATAAAACCCATTTTAGATAGACAGCCACAATCATTCAGTGACCAATCTAGGTTGGGAAGAATAGTATTGTTTGAACCATATGGAGTAAATGAGTTTGGAGACATTTTGACAATAGAAATCAAAACTGACGGAACAATACAGTTAAATCAGGATATGCGTGTAGTTGAATTAATGACGAAAGCAATTGGTGAACCACAACTGCCAAGATGGCAACGAACAACCCAATCACTTTAGGCCATTCTTTTCAAAGAATTAATTCTCTCTATTATTGGAGGATGGGTATTAAAAAGATTTGCAAACCATGAAACTTGAGATTTAGTTTTATCCTTAAATGGACTTGAGATATATAAGTGTGCAGTTGCTTTGTTTGCAGCTTCTAATGGCTCATGGTCTGCAGAAATTTTTTGCAAAGCAAAAATAAGACCCTGTGGTTGCCTTGTGATACTAACGGCACCTGCATCTGCCATAAATTCACGACGTCTAGAAATTGCCAGTTGTATAAGTTGGGCGATGATTGGAGAAAGTAATGCAAAAATAATTCCTAAAATCATAATTACAGCTCCAATTCCACTTTTATTATCACTATCAGAGCTGCGTCTAGAGTGGAAACTTGCCCTAAAAAACCAATCACCTAAAAGTGCAATCAAACCAACCATTACAGAAACAATACTCATGAGTCTGATATCGTAGTTTTTAACATGAGTTAATTCATGGGCAATTACACCTTCAAGTTCAGTTCTATCTAGTTTTTCAAGAAGTCCAGTAGTTACACAGACAACAGCATGGTCAGGGTCTCTACCTGTTGCAAATGCATTAGGAGCGCTATCTTCAATTACATAAAGCTTAGGAAGTGGCAATCCTGCGCCAATACACAAATTTTGTGCAACAGAGGTAAATATTTTATCTTCTTTTGAGTTTGCAAGTCTTGCTCCGGAAATTGAAAGAACTATTCTGTCTGAATAATAATAACTAATAAAAGTAGAAACTCCAGAGACAATTAAGGCGATTCCTGCATAGCCAAACCCACCAACTTCATAACCTGCATAGGCACCAAAAGCTAAGGATAAAACATAAATTGTTATAACAGAAAAAGCAAAAAACAAAACAGTAATAACACCACTTTTTATTTTGTTACTTTGCTGAACTTCATATATATTTTGCATAATAATTAAATTTCTAGAATAGTCTAACATTTTTATACTTGCTGTCACCTATTTTGCCAAAATCAATTATTTTTAAATTTACTTCTGTTTTGTTATCAGATAATCCAAAGGCATCAAAATCTTCCTTTCCAACCAATAGCTTAATTCTATTATCATATATTTTAAGCTTTTGTATTTGATCATTCCATCCAACGTTCCAGTAATTTATATAGTTCTTGTTTTCTAAAATTACATACTTTTTAAGCCCACCTAATATAGGCATATGAAACAATCCAAATCTTTTAGGAAGTCCACTTTGTCCAAATCTCGATTCACGATCATTTCCTTCAATAAGTACTCCCTTTTCTTTCCATGTAAACCTTTTGACATGCCACGGATGAGTTTCTTGCGGAATTTCAGAAAAGTTTCCTTGTAACAAATACATTAAAGGTCGCAAAAATAAATCTAAAAACGTATAAATTTTAAAATCCATAATTTTAGTTTTTATAGTTTAAATATTAACTTTTGGTGACTTCATTTCAGAGCTACTTACTGTTAAGTGTTCACCTGATTCTGCAGTTTCTAAACCTTTTAATTCATCAAACTTAAACATGTTGGCAACAATGTTTGTTGGTACTGTTACTCTTTTGACATTATAGTCAGCTGTTAAGTCGATCATTAGTCTTCTTGCATACATTACTTTATCTGATGTATCACGAAGTTCACCCATTAGGTTTTCGACAACAGTGTTAGCTTTAAGTTCAGGATTACTTTCAACTACAATTTTCAAACCTGATAGAGCTTCACCAATTTGTTTTGATGCGTCTTGTCCTTTTGAAACAAGTTTTCTTGCCTCTGAAAGCATTTCAAGTATTCCTTTTTCATGCTTTAGATAACCTTTAACTGAAGCTTCCAAGTTTGGAATAAGGTCAGCTTGTCTTTTAAGTTGATTTCCAATTTCTTGAATTGAAGCTTTAATTCTGGCTTTACTTGAAACAAAAAAGTTATATGTTGAAATAACCCAAAGAACTAACAAAACTACCGCAACTATTAAAATAATTGTAATATTCATATATAAATCACCGCCAATCTGTTTTTTATTGTAGCATCTCTTCAAATTCTTTCAAACTTCTTGTGTTAACAATATCTTTCTTTTCTGCCCAGCCCCTTTTTGCAACATTTACTCCATATTTCATATTATCCATCATATCGATTGAATGAGTATCTGTTCCGAGAGTTAATTTAATACCTAGTTTCACTGCATCACGAACAAGAGTATCAGGAAGGTCCAGACGCATCGGATCAGCATTTATTTCTATCCATTTGTTATTCTTTAAACAAAACTCAAAAACTTTCTCCCAATTTATTTCAACACCCTCTCTTTCATTTATTTTACGACCAGTAGGATGTGCAAATATCTTAACCTTTGGATGTGACAAAGCGTTAATGATTCTGTCTGTCATATCATTACGATTTAAATCAAAACTTCCATGGATAGAAACTAAGGCAAAATCTAAAGTCATAAGTCCTGCATCTGGGACTGGAAGTGTTCCGTCTTTGTTCATGTCAATCTCTAGAGAGTTGAACACTTTTAGTATTCCTTTTTCACTACTACTTTCACGAGAGTAATTTAGTTGCTCTACATGTTCTTTCTTCTTTTTTAGTAGATCAACAACTTGAGTTTCGGTATGACCTTTTTTGCTTGGGTTATGTTCTGTAAAGGCTAGATACTCGTATTTTAATTCTTGAGCACGTTTAACAATCTCTTGCATCGAATTTATACCAAGATCATGTGATGTTTCTATATCAAAATTACTATGAATTTGAAGGTCCCCCTTGATATCTTCTAACTTTACAAGAGATGGCAATTTATTTTGCAAAGCACTTTCAATTTCTCCTGTATCCTCACGGAGTTCTGGCTCTACATAATCGAGTTTCAAAAAATTGTAGAAATCTTTTTCATTTTTAAAACTTAATCTTTTGGATTTTGGTTTTGAAATATCTTGGGCACCGTATTCATTTAAACTGAATCCAAGTTTTTTTGCATGTTCACGAAGTGCAATGTTGTGGAATTTACTACCTGTAAAATGTTGAAGTGCTGAGCCATATCTTTCTGGTTCCATGACAAGTAAATCAACTTGAACATTATTAGGAAGTAGAAGCGATGCGGTGTGTTCTCCTTGCTCAATTATCTTTTGTTTTTTTGGATAATCAATAAAACGTTTCATCACTAATTCTGGATTATTTGTTGCCACTGCTATATCAATATCACCCACTGTAGCTGCTTTTCTGCGCAAAGAGCCTAATGTATCAATGTCTTCCACATTACCCCCTTCTTTTAGCCATTCAATGACTTCTGCTGCAATATTTTCAGCGTATGGAAGGAGGTGTCGCTTTACTTTAGATATTATTTTTTCAGCTTCTTTAACTTTTTCTTCAAGCTCCGTTTTGGAAAGCTCAGAAATCATTTTCATTGCAGTCTTTAAACCCACTTTTGGAAGTACCATTAACTTAAAGGCATCTTCTGGAATATCTTTCATCAATTCTTCAAAATGTGTAGATTTTCCAGTTCTAAATATTTCATCTAAATGTTTCGCAATTGATGTTCCGATTGAAGGAACATCATCTAATTTGCCATCGTCCCAAAGATCTTTAAGTTCGCTTGTTGCATGTTCAACACTATCTGCTGCACGGTTATATGCAATTATTTGAAATTTGTACTTCACAGGGTCTTGATATTGATAGGCTGAAGCTACATTACGAAGTAATTCTGCAATCTGCAAATTTGTCATAATGAAAGTATATCTATTTTTAAGCAATATTACCAAAATAGGACTACTATTACCTTATGTGGAAAGAAATTGAACAAATTGATGATGGACGATTACACGTCGCAACTATATCACCTAACAACAAAGTGCTGACTATATGCAAAAATTATGGCCTTCAGTTTACCGAGCCATGCGATGGTAATGTCTCTGGATATGTTAGTATTAATGGAAGAGGCCACAATAGGGCAGTACAAAACGAGGACTGCATAGGATTTGGAAATATACTAGAAACTGTTTTAAATGATCCACTTCTAGAAGTAATAATTATCTAAAGTTCACGACAGAGTCAGTTTATGAATTAGAACCAATTTTTGTTAGCTATTTAAATCAATAATTTTAAACTGATTGTCCTCAACTAAAACGTACTGCCTATCATTCAATAATACATACGGCTGATTAGTATCAACATATGCTATTTTCAATCTACTTCCAAGGTATTCATCTTTAAAATGAATTGACCCCCAATGTGGAGCAATTGTGAAATTAACTAAATTATATGCAGGTTCTTTTTCAAATTCTGTTTGTTTTTCAGTATCTCTCAAATACTCTGGAACAGACGGCCCAGTTATAATTGATCCAGCACTTGTTCCTATATACACTTTATCTTTTACTAAATCTTTGATTAAATCTATAAAACCAGATTTATAGGATTCTGTTAGTAAATGCAAAGTATTGCCCCCAGACATATAAATATAATCAAATTCAGCTAAAAAACTTTTGATTTCTTCTGAATTCTTTCCTGTTATTGAATAATCGACAACATCAAATCCAGCATTTACCAACGATTTTCTATCATTAATCAACCATGTAATATCACCACCTCTTTCTGGTTCAGCTGCAGTATCAATAAAAACTAATTTATTACCCTTTGAAAGATCTAGATGTTTTACAATGTCATGAGCAACCTCAGAAACTGAAGATGTGAGAAATAATTTCATTAAAACATTATACCAAAGTTTTAAAAATGTCAGTTTAAGTTCCATGCCTGAGTCGATGCCCGCACTCCACTGGAGGGGTAAAAAGTTTAGAATGATATAAAATGATGATAAGATAAACATGGCATGAATCGAAAACAACCTTTTACATTTGAGGAATTTAAAACAATATATTCAAAAGTACCACGTTTATGTGTAGACCTAGTTATTAAAACAGAAAAAGGAGTGCTGCTAACTTTTCGTGCAAAGAATGGTTACGAGAACCAATGGCATTTACCGGGTGGAACAATTTATTATCGAGAGCGAGTAGAAGATGCAGTAAAACGTGTAGCAAAAGAGGAGTTAGGAATTGACATTACTATAACAAAATTTGCAGGTTACTTGGAATATTTCAGCGAGGTTAAAGAAAGAGGGTTTGGATATACGATATCACTTGTATTTGTTTGCGAACCATTAAACACTGAGTTCGAACTCGATGATCAAGTTGAAAAGATTGGTTTTTTTGATAAACCGCCTGAAGATACTATCACCGAACAGAAGGATTTGTTAAATAATTTATTATCAAAATCTTCAAAATAAACTGATTACAATATTTCTTGTGCCTAAAGTTCAAAGAGGATTCACTGGTACGAGCTTAGAACCCTGTCATATTGATTATTTTGTACTATAAGATATAATTCCTACATGAAAGCAGAATTGTTAATAGAAACTCTATCTATTATAACTTGTAATAGATGTAAGACTGTTATTGCTCAAGACACAGGAAATCCAGCTGATGTCCCAATAATTATTAATGCAGTTAATAGCCATCTCGCGACACCAAATACATTTCTAGGAGAAATTGAACATGAGATCTTAACTGTTGATGCCATCACAGATGGATCAGCTACTGAAGGTCTTCAATTTAAAAAGAGGACCTATATCGCGTGATATATTTATTTGTATTGTACTTCTAATCTCGTCATTGGGGAATGCGATTTGATGATTTTACTGCATCTTCCATCAGTTTATGGGGTCAATGGTACGAGTTTAGAACAATGAATTGAAATAGTATTCCCATGCTGGAAGCTCTAGAGAGAAAATCTTTTCAGGAGTATTTTTAAACATACTTTCCATTTCGCTTCTTTTAATCCATCTTAGATCTTTTACTTCAGTTTCTTGAGGTACAATCTTACCGTCTTCTACTTCACACAAGAAAACAAAACCAATCCAGGGTTTTCCATTTTTTAATTGCTGAGTGCAACAAAACGGCTTAAAACCAAAGGATGAATCATCTCGGTTAGTTGTGTATTCTTTTGTCCGTGAATCATTTTTGATTTTTAATAGATTTAATCCGGTTTCTTCTTTAATCTCTCTTTTTAATGTTTCATACACATTTTCAAATGGCTTATCCATTACACCCGCAGGAAATTCAAAGGTTCCAGAATATAGGGGATCTCTTTCAGGTTTCCATCTTGTTTGGATTAGCAATTCGACACCTGAAGGTGATACTTTTTCAATTATTGCGCCCACATATGGAAGACATATATCGTTCATATATTTTTAATTATATCAAAAATACCAATACACTCGCTAATAAACATGCCTTATGAAAGAGATATGAATCTACGATGTAGGTTTAACGCCAATTGCATAGATTCCATATTTAGGTAGATTTTCTTCGTAATCCTTAAAAGAGTTATAACTTTTAATGCCGTCTTCTATTGTTCCTCCACTCGATAAAACGTTTTCAACTCCTTCTACCTTAAGCATCGAACGAGTATCAGGATAATGATGAACAAATGTAATAACGACATTCATCTTTTCCTGAGTATTCTCGTTCGTAATCAAAAGATAATCACCCTTTGCCATTTTATGATATTTACTATCAGCCTTTTTAGGTACTCGACCTTCAACTTTTTTAGTTCCGTTTTTGATAGCTCTAAATGGTCGTTCTGGAAGTGTAATAGTAAATTCCATGTGTTTAATTATATCAAAAGTTCGAAAATAATTATTAAAAATGAGGAATTGATATGTTTAGATACATTTTTCGTGCCTAATTTACAAAGCGGGCCCGACGAGACTCGTACGAAATTATTAAACAAGTCGAGGGTGATTGGAGTAATTTTTTGGATTACACAAGATAACAGACTTAAAGTCTCTTTTATCATTTTATTATTATTGGTAGCGTCAAAGTCATTTTTATTGTAAAATTACATTACAAGTTGGCTTTGTGGGGTCGTAGCTCAATTGGTTAGAGCGCTTCCCTGTCTAGTTTGGCAGCTTTCTGTAGCAATATTGAAATGTAAAATCAGGCTAATTCGGGGAAACCTTTAAAATGGTAATCCCGAGCTAAATCACAAAGAAATTTGTGTAAATGTGTAGAGACTATATACCTGACAACCCAAGCGGTTGATGAGATAGTCCAAGCTTTAAGGAAACTTAGAGATTAATTGCACGGAAGAGGTTGCGAGTTCGAGTCTCGTCGATCCCGCAAAGCTAACTTAAGCTTCTGCCACCATGTTAAATTACAAAAAACATTCAGACAAAAATAAAAATGGTGTTGATGATAGATTGGATTACATTACAAATATCTGTGCAGTAGTTTTACCTTTTACCACTCTAGATCAACTTCACATAATTTATGTTCAAAAACAAACTGCTGGTGTATCTGCAATTACTTGGTTATTGTATGCATTACTTACTATTCCCCTATTTATTTATTCAATCAAAAGGAAAGAATTCCCAATGATTATTTTAAATGGACTTTGGATAGTTGTTGATCTTGCTGTTTGGATAGGTGTATTAATCTACTAATTTTTAAAGTACTATTGACTTCACCATAAATCTCGTATAAATTGTTGTATATCAATCTTCTGCCCTGAAGGATAAAGGGCTATGAAACTCAAAAAAATTTTAAAATTCATTAAATTAAACGAATCTTCAATTTCCATGTTTCTTGGTGCAATTGTTTTAATTATTGTTGGATCATTAACTGTAAAATATTTAAGAAGTGACAGAGGAACAATCCCAGAAGAGCTTCTAAGTGGCATAAACTCAATTGAATCAACAAACAAAGTTCATAAAGTAGAAAAGAACGAGACGTTATGGAATATTGCAGTTACCTATTATGGAGATGGTTTTAAATGGGTAGATATTGCAACAGAAAATAAACTTGCCAATGCAAGCGAAATAGAAGTTGGACAAGAACTCATCATTCCAGACATTGAACTTGAAAAAGTAGTTGTTAGTGATGAAGT
>JBAQKY010000025.1:0-60500 GCA_049301455.1 Microgenomates group bacterium | reverse complement strand
TGTAAAGTACCTGACGGTATACCGTCAAGCCCTCGCAAGGGCTTTCCCCTTTGGTAGTACAGTGGGTAAGCGGAAGGCCGAAACGAGCGAAGCGAGTGGAGGCCTGGAGCGGAAGATTCGACTGTGGTTGCGAGCCGCGAAGCGGCGAGCAGAGAAACACGAGCATTCTCCAATTCCTTCCCCTTTGACCCCTCCCTTGGAGAATGCAACACATGATAAACAAGTTTGCCATTTCATGGTAAAATAACTTTGCGAAGTTAGATTGGTGCAGATAAAATTATTTTCAAAATGAGTTTTGAAAATAGGTTCTAGCAGTTTCGTAGATCTGCACAATAATTTGTGATATTATTTAGTTATGCAAGCAATACACACACTTAAAAAACATGAGAAAGACTCATTAGGTGTTTTTCTACTTTTTATACCCATAATTGTATTTTTCACCACACTTGCAATTTTGATGGTGATTGTATAGTATTAATTTATGAAGGTTACTAATTCTTTAGTTATATTTAGCCTACTTCTAACTAGCCTTGTTTCAGTTCCAAATGTAATGGCAATAGAATCCACACCTTCTGCAACTCCAAATCCAAAACGACAACAGGTTAGAACTATGATTGAAGAGAAGAAAACAGAAAGAATTGAGAAGCTAAACGCAGTTAGAAAAGAAAGAATCCTAAACTTTTCAAACAAAATGATTGTCAGACTTGAGGCAACCACAGATAGAATTGAAAAATTAATAGCAAGAATTGAAACAAGAATTACAAAAATTGAAGAAGGCGAAAACGATATCAAAACTGAGCCAATCAAAGAGTCATTAGATGAAGCAAAACAAAAGCTTGCATTAGTAAAAATTGAAATTACAAAGCTTCAAGACAAAATCGATTCAATGTTAGTTGACGGAGATCCAAAAGAGATGTTTGAAGAAGTTAGAACCTCAGTCAATGAAATTAGAGATGGATTAAAAGAAGTTCATACAATTCTTGTAAAACTTATCGGTGACATTAAAGGGTTAAGAGTTGGAGAAAACAGAGAATAAAATACTTAAATGAAAAACAAATTGGTTATCTCACTTCTTGCAGTACTTGTAATAGTTTCGGGTTTCTTTGCAATTGTTATGTCCAGCAAAGATGTTTCATTTCCTAAAAAATATGAGAGACAAATATCAAAAGTGGAACAAACATCTGATTCTGACGATGTTGATGCAATAGAAAAAGATTTAGACGAAACAGATTTTGAAAGCCTCGATATTGAACTAGCAGACATCCAAGCAGAACTTAACTAATGTTTAAATCTTTATTCCTTCCAATAATTGCTGTTGCAGTTTTTATAACCCTTGTAGGTCTTCTTAGTCAAGGTAAATTAGATAAATTTATCAAAACAACAGACAACAGTAACCAACATGCAAAGAGTATCGTAATCAATGACAAAGAGATTAAGGTTGAGGTGGCCAGAACAAACGTTGAGAGATCAAAAGGATTATCCAACAGAGAAAAACTAGAAGAAAACTCAGGAATGGTTTTTGTTTTCGACAAAAACTCTAAACCTTCATTTTGGATGAAAGATACCAAGATTGCATTAGATATTATTTGGATCAATGACGATAAAATAGTATCAATTAATAAAAATGTTGAACCAGAACCTAACAAGAGTGATTCTCAACTTAAGAAATATCCTGCACCATCTGAAATTGATTATGTATTAGAGGTAAATGCTGGTTTTAGTGATAAAAATGGAATAAAAGCAGGATCTACCGTCCAAAAGCTATCCGATCTTTAATCATATCTTCAGTGTTAATCATTCTGGCAGGGTAAATCGTGTAATCTCCATACTTAGTATTAATTACATCTAAAGATTCAGTTAATTTTGATTTTTTTAATACGTCGTCAAAAATTTCGAGCTGGAGCGTGTCTATTGGCTTTAGATTAAAAGTCGAAATAGCAATATGTCTTAGATTGTCCTTTATAGGACTTATACTTAATAGATTATTCATCTCTTTATATATGTCGTTAGAATTAAAAATATCCCTTTTTAATTTCTTGCCCATATGCCAAGCGTTGCCATTCCTATCTTCTAAAAAGAGATGAACTCCCGAAGCCTTTAAGTTGGCATTTCTAAGCCTTAAGCCAGTTTTTTCTGAAAGTTTTGATAGTATTTCTAAGGTCATGTTGGCCTTATTTGGAGGTGGTGCAAAAGAATTACCATACATACCTCTTTTTGATTTAAAGTCGTCAATTTCCATACCATGAAGCCGTAGATACCAATACAAACCACCAATACCACCAAAGGCTAGTTTGAGTTTAGATACAGAAGATTCAAAAAAATCAGTTGTTGTTTTTATCCCAAACAAGTTTAATCTTTTTGAGTTTCCTTTTTTGATTCCTGTTAAATCAGTCAACTTGAGTTTTGAAAAGATTTCTCTAATATTGTCTTTGTTTATCTCAGACAGTCCATCAGGTTTTTGCAAATTACTAGCTACTTTTGCAAGGTATCTATTTGTTGATATCCCAATAGATACTGTTATATATTCACCAACTTCTTCCTTTATACGCTTTTTAATTTCAAGGCTTACTTCCCAAGGTTTATCACTAATGGTTTTAAAAACAAATTCATCAATTGATTTAGGAACCACACAGGTTGAATAATCTTTCAATATCTTTTTAATTTTGTTATGTATATATCTATACTTTGGAGGATCTGGAGAAAGAACTACAACTTTAGGGTATATCAGTCTTGCGTCCATCACTCTCATTCCAGTTTTAATTCCAAGTTTTTTAGCTGTTACAGAAGCAGCCAAAACACAGCCAGAGTTTGTAGTATAAGCACAAACTACAACAGGTCTGTTACGAAGCAGAGGATTTGCTTGTTGTTCAACTGTTGCAAAACAAGAGTTGATATCAAGATGAACTATCCTTGGTAAATTTCTGTTAAATTCCATGTTAAATGTTTAGTATTAAGTTTTAACTTCAAAAATAAATCACCAGCAAGAACTGAAAAGATATGGACTAGTATTTTTCCTTCAAGATAAGTGTGATGGAGTCCAACTTTGGTAATTTTATAATCTCTATTTCTCCAAGACATTGAAGTGGGTATATTATCAACTAAACTAACACTGACTTGTTCGGATATTGTTTGCATATACAATATTAAATATATGCCGAAGTTAAAACGAAGTCAATAGACTATTGATTTTAAATTAGGATCAATTACAATACTACAATGAAAGACCGAAGAAAAGATAGTTTATTAGATAACGATCAAGTTTATAACTTACTAAACGAAGAAGGATGTATCTTAAATCACGCACAAGAATATCACATTAAACACTCCCAGGTTTCTTCTGTTATTAAATTTGATATTGAAGGCATACAATTACCAATAAACTCTGAACCTTATTCACTTGCAAAAGCTGTTAAAATACTTGATGAACAGATCTTTGGTTTTAGTGAAAAATATTTTATAGATGCCAGAGATTTGGTGCAACTTGCAATGGGAGGCGGAACAATTGAACCACAAGAAAACGATACAGATACTGGAGTTAACCATCTCATTAATCTGGATACATATTTAAAATTTGCTAAATTACTAAGTCATGAAACAGTAGGATATTTAAGAGCAAACCTTTTAGATAATGACAACAAAGAAACGGTTAAAAAAATAAATACTAAATTTAAATTCTTGTCTACAGTTATTAAAGAAGGAGAGATCTCCGCGCCTAAAAAAATATTAACCATGGCAGAGATTATTCTTAAGTAAATTTAAATTCCTCAAAATATGGATAGTTGTGGGTATTTCCTTCTTTTTCAATTACTATACCAAAATCCTTAATTTCATTAAAAGTACCATGTGGATCATTTGAGTTTTGAATAATAATAATTTTATCTCCTAAACTTTTTGCAACTGATTTAATAATTTCTAATTCTTCTTTACTAATATCATTTAAAGGAATACCACAAAAAATAACTTTATTAATTTGATCAGATATTGTCTTGATAGCCAAACTTGCAACCAATGTTCCAATAGATTTTGCAATAATATTTGCCTTTTCACCTCTTAAATGTTTTGCAATTAAGTCTGCCTTTTCTTGAACATCAAATTTACTGTTTTCATCTGTCCAATGCATCCAATAGAAAGGTCGAATGGTACCTTCAACTTTTAAATTTTTTGCAGTTTCATCAACCCATTCTTTGTTTGAAGCTGAGTATCCCGGAAGAATAAGAGTTTGCATGTATTTATTATATAATAGATTAATGTTTAAGAAAGTAATATTTTTTCTTCTATCTTCATTTGTTTTAATTTCGTTGGGTTGGTGGGGAAACGAAACGTTTAAAAATTATTTGAGTCAGGATACAGATTTACCAAGTTGGAATAAACCAAAACCACTAGAAAAATATACAATTGAAAATCTTTCTAAAACAGATGTCAAACCTGTAAAAATAAATATTGAGGACAATATCTTTAATTTTGAATTTGACCCAACATTACAATACAAAAAGAATTATGAGCCTAAAAAAGTTACTGGGCTCATAAACAAGCCAACGACCAATGACTTACAGCCTGTGGTTGTCTTACTACGAGGTTATGTAGATCAATCAATTTATCAGACTGGCGTAGGTACCAAAAGAGTTGGAGAATACTTTAGAGATAATGGATACATAACTCTGGCTCCTGATTTTTTGGGGTATGGAGGTTCCAGTAGTGAATCCTCAAATATCTTTGAAACTAGATTTCAAACTTATACAACTGTTTTAACTTTATTAAAATCAATTGACAAAGAAAACTTTCCAAACTGGGATGGAAAAAATATATTTATTTGGGCCCACAGCAACGGAGGCCAGATTGCGCTAACCACACTTGAGGTTACAGGAGGGAATTATCCAACAGTTCTTTGGGCCCCAGTAACAGAAGGGTTTCCTTATTCAATTCTATATTACACAAACGAATCTGATGATGGTGGAAAATTCATAAGAAAAGAGCTTGCGAAATTTGAAAGCGAATACGACACAGATAAATTTAATTTTACAAAGTACTTTGAAAGCATAAATGCTCCAATTGAATACCACTTTGGAACAAATGACGATGCAATATCAACTGAATGGAGAGACAGATTTCTAAAGAAAATGAAAACACTTGAAAAAGATGTAACAAACTATAACCATATAGGAGCAGACCATAATATGAATCCACTTTGGAACGAGGCTATAAGTCAATCATTAGACTTCTTTGAACACTACAAAACCCCTGCGCTTTCAATTTAATTTTAGTTAAAATGACCCGCTTTGGGGTTATTGTATTAAACAAAAGAATTAACGATTCTCTTGAGGTTTTGCCATGTTTACGTTCATAGCTCTTCCCTTAAGTTCTTTTCCGTTAGCTTCTAATGCTTTATTTGCTTGATCTTCAGTTTCCATTTCAACGAAACCAAAGCCTCTGCTTCTTCCAGTCATTCTATCCATAATAACTACGGCATCAATAACTGTTCCAAAGCTTGCAAAAAATGCTCTCAAATCATCGGAAGTTACTTCCCATGACAAATTTCCAATAAATAATTTTTTCATATGTGTGTTTAAATACTCACCTCGATTCTAGTGTGTACCTTACCTTGGGGACTCAAATAAAAGTCAATTTAATTAAACTCTATTCTCATTAACCTTGCGGATGGCAAATGTAGTATACTATATCCATGTCAAGTATACAAACAAAGTCAAGTTTATCTAGTTTTGGACCTAGAGTTTCTATGTTTGATAAAAAAGGTCAGGCTAATTTATCAAGACTAACTAAGCTTTCAAATATGCCTACTCCAAAAGGTAATGTTAATCTACCTAAAGTCAGAATTAATCAACACAAGGGAGCATAAATGAACAAGAGAGTTGTTATTGTATTAATTTGTGCTTTATCTTTATTCTTCTTATTAATTACAAAAATAATAAATTTATATTTAACCCAAATTCATCAAAACAAAACCGCCGAATTGAGAAAGTCTCCTACTAAAAACCTTGTCAAAATCCAATTAGTTGAATCACCACTTTATAAAGACTGGAATTTGTATAAAAGCAGGTTTATGAATTATTCATTTTCAGTCCCCAAAGATTGGGTTATCAAAGAATGCCAAGAAAATGAAGATTGTGAATACTATTCTTCAACACATATTCACAAGATTGATAACAACGATATTTTTTTACAAATTACTTTATTTAGCGAAGGAAAATCCCAATGTGTCTTTGGATTAAATTCTAAAGATAATCAAATCGATAGCAATCAACTTAACAATTTAAAATATGGTTCCACAGATTTTAAAGTGCAAATGCCAATCCGACATAATAGTACATGTTTTGAGCTACTTGGTAATTATGCTGACGACAATGAAAAGGAGGTTTTACTAAAAATACTAAGGTCCTTCAAATTCCAAAATTAACTATTCTTAGTTAATGATATTATGTTATAATTCCGCCATGTCAGGCAAAGTTACATCAACATTTAAAAAATTAGAAAACGGTAATGTTGAGATTATTTTTACAATCCCAGCAAGTGTTATTCTTTCAAACAAAGAAGATACATTAAATGAATTTGCAAAAGATGCAGTTGTTGCAGGATTCAGAAAAGGAAAAGCTCCAATTGCAAAAGTTGAGGAAGCAGTTAGTGAGGAAAAACTAACTGAACACATTTTAAGTCACATTTTACCAAAAGCATTTTCCGATTCAGTTGAAGAACATAAATACAACCCTGCAATTTATCCAAAATTTGATGCAATTAAAATTACTTCTTCTAAAAATGTTGCCAACGATACAGAATGGCAAGTTAAAGCTGTTACTTGTGAACTTCCACAAGTTATACTTCCAAAAGATTACAAAAAGAAACTCAAGAAGGATGAAAAGGACCAGAATGTTTTAGTTAAATCTTTGCTTGAAGCCGTAAAAATAGAAATTCCAAGATTACTAATCGAAGAAGAAGTCAATGGAAGGCTTTCACAAGTTTTGGAAAGAATTGAAAGATTAGGTCTAACACTTGAAGGATACCTAAAGAGTGTTGGTAAAACTCCAGAAGGACTTCGCGGCGAATATGATATCCAATCAAGAGACGCCATTGCCTTAGAGTTAATATTAAATGAAATTTCAAACCAAGAAAAAATTGAGGTTACAGAAAAAGAGATCGATGAATTAATTAAAACTACTGGCGAAGACGTAGCTAAAGTCGGCAAAGAACAAAGAGACATGCTAAGAAGAGTCATCCTTAGAAGGTCAGCTTTGGAAAAAATATCTCCAAAGTAGTACAATAGGCCAAAGAAAAGGAGTTTGTGACAAATGACAGACAAAAACCAAAAGGCCAAACTACAGAAACAAATCAAGACTAAGAACGTGCTTGAGGCTATTAATGAAATTGGATCAAGCGTAGTTAATACTGCAAAGGATGAAACAAAAGCTGTAAGTGATGAGTTCTTCAGACAACTTCTGGGTCAACAAAAGAAGTCACAAGAAAAAAGATCAACAAATCTTGAGGTAGGATCATCTGTCAACGTCTCTGAAGTAATGTCAGGACAGGAACAAAAAAATAAAAAGCTTCAGGAACAAATGTATTTTGAAAGAAGACTTTTTTCAGAAGAAAGAAACGAAACTCAAAAGAAATTACAAGAGCTTAGATTAAGACTTCAAGCAATCCAAACTGAAGCATCACAAATGATTGCTTCAACTGCAAGTTTGTCACAAGAAGTTAGAAATGCAGTACTTTCAGGTGTTGTTGATCCTTCTGAATATCAAATTAACTTTTTTGAAAATATTATTAAATTAATTTCAGATTTCAGAAAGAAAATTGATGGTGCAGTTGTTTGGATGCAAGGACAAAGCAAAAGATCAGAAAAGAAAAACTATTGGTCACAATACAAAAAGAAAGGTGCAAGCTTCCTACTTTCTCCTGACCACTACTCACAGAGAAGCGCTGGGTAATTAATTAGTATTTTAGCCTTCTTCTAATAATTTAAATTATGGTGTAAAATACAAATTGTTTTCTGGACCCTTAGCTCAATTGGTAGAGCGATTCATTGACGTTGAATAGGTTCCGAGTCCGAGTCTCGGGGGGTCCACAAGGTTTTAGTTATGTTGGGCCTGTCGTTCAATGGTAGGACACGTGGCTGGCAGTCATGTAACGGGAGTTCGATTCTCCCTAGGTCCACAAAGCTCCGAAAATACGGAGTAATTTATGAAAACTGCAATCGTTACAGGATCAAGCTATGGAATAGGATATTCTGTTACTTCAAAACTTCTTAATGAAGGTTACAAAGTCTATGGTATTTCTAGATCTGAAACTAAAATTGATAATAATAACTTTGTTTGGATCAAATGTGATTTATATAATCAAGAAGAAATAAAAGAAACCACTAAATTAATCAAAGAGGAGAATATCGACTTACTTATAAACAACGCAGGAACTGCATTTAAGTTAAGGTCGTTAGAATTAACTAGCGAAGATTTTTACAAGATGTTTGATTTAAACTTTAAAGCACCAATTTATTTAACAACCCTATTAAAAAATAAACTAGCAGGTGGATTAATTATTAATACTTCCTCAACAAGCGATAGATGGACTGGAATTGATTATGGATTATATAGTGCCTCAAAATCATCACTTAACATTTATTTTGACGCCATAGCGTTAGAGAATAAAAACCTTAAAATTATTAATATACTCCCGTCATATGTAAATACACCGCTTCAACATAGACTGAATGATGAAGTCAAAGACAATGAATTTGAATGGTCAGATACAATGGACGTCGACAAAGTTGCAGATGCCTATATCAACATTATTAAAAATACAGAAAAGTATGAAAATTGCTCTAGAATAATGGTAGTTTCAAATAAATTAATTGGCGATACAGAAGATCCTGAAAATCTATATTATTACAATGTAGATACTGAAGCTGTCAAAAAATTAAAGTAAATGATACAATAATCATAGGTAAAGAATGTTTCTCCTCTTATCTCGCTTGAAACAGATACTTTGTTTTTAGCTCGCTATAGGATATAATTAGCTTTCCTTTTGCATATGGATATACGAAACGTTGCTATCATTGCCCACGTTGATCATGGAAAAACCACACTTGTGGATGCACTTTTGCGTCAATCACACACAGAACTTAAAAAAGATGTTGCTGATCAGGAAGCAATAATGGACAGTAATGATCTAGAACGCGAAAGAGGAATCACCATTTTTAGTAAAAATGCTTCAGTAATGTACAAAGGTACAAAAATAAACATCATTGACACTCCAGGCCATGCTGATTTTGGTGGTGAAGTAGAACGTGTTCTTTCAATGGCTGATGGAGCGCTCTTATTGGTTGATGCCAAAGAAGGTCCAATGCCTCAAACCAGATTTGTCTTAAAACACGCACTCAAAATGGGTCTTAAGATTATTGTCATAGTTAATAAAATTGATAAGCAAGGTGCAAGATCAAAGTGGGTAGAAGGAAAAACATTTGATTTGTTTGTTGAACTGGGTGCAAGTGAGGATATTGCAATGTTCCCTACAATTTATGCATCAGGACGAGACGGTTTAGCAGGAAAAGAACCAGATCTTGCAATAATGACAGATATTACCCCTATTTTTGAAGAAATATTAAGTTATGTTCCAGCTCCTGATGCTGATCCTGAAAAACCACTTCAAATGCTTGTTAGTAATATCGGAAAAGACAATTACAAAGGAAGAATTGCTATTGGAAGAATTAAAAATGGAAAACTTTTGGCAAATTCTGATGTTATACACATAAACAGAGAAGGTGTCCAATCAAAAGGAAAAATAACATCAATCACAACTTTTAAAGGCTTGGCAAAACAAGAAGAAACTGAGGCTATTGCAGGCGATATCGTTGCTGTTACTGGAATACTTGATGCAACAATTGGAGAAACAATTGCAGATGTAAACAACCCAATGCCGCTTCCAGTTATTTCAATTGAAGAACCAACAGTTAAGATGGTCTTCATGGTTAACGATTCTCCATTTGGAGGACGTGAAGGAGATTTTAAAACTTCAAGCCAAATTAGAGAAAGACTATATAAAGAATTAGACACAGACGTAGCCTTGAAAGTATATGACAATCCTGATGGAACATGGACAGTCTGTGGAAGAGGAGAACTACATTTAGCAATTTTAATTGAAAGAATGAGAAGAGAGGGATATGAGTTTGCAGTATCACGACCATATGTTATTAACAAAACAGTAGATGGAAAGGTCCTAACCCCATTTGAAAAGGTCTATATAGACGTCCCAGAGGAACATTCAGGCGTTGTAATCCAACACATGGGTGTAAGACATGCCAAAATGGATGATATGTATAAAAACGAAGAAGGAATTGTGGCGCTTGAGTTTACAGTTTCAACTAAGGAATTAATTGGTTTTAGAGGTGAACTTATTACAGACACAAAAGGCATGGGTATTATGAATACTGCATTTTTTGATTACCTACCTGATGATGGTTTTACAAGAAAAAGAGATAGAGGATCAATGATTGCATTTGAAACAGGAGAAACAAGACTCTATGGACTTGTTAATGTACAAGACCAAGGACAATTATTTATTGGACCTGCAACAAAAGTATACAAAGGACAAGTTGTTGGACAAAGCAGTAGAGCTGGTGATATGCAAGTTAACGTTTGTAAAGAAAAACAACTATCAAACATGAGATCAAAAGGTGATGGATCTGCAGAACATTTCAATACACCAAAAGAAATGCTTTTGGATGATGCGTTAGAATATATTGATGACACAGAACTCGTAGAAGTAACTCCAAAAACAATCAGAATCAGAAAAATGATTCTTGATGAAGCAGAAGCAAGACGTAAGAAATCAATGGGGATTAAGTAATATTTGACTTCGAGTAAAACTTCATATAAATTGTTGTTACATGAAAAAGGCTTTAGTTTGTGGAGCAGGAGGATTTGTAGGTACACACCTTGTCAGAAAACTTAAAAAAGAAGGCTACTTTGTTCGCGGTGTTGATATTAAAAAACCTGATTTTTCAAAAACTTCCGCAGATGAATTTAAACTTCTAGATCTTCGCATTAAAGAAAATTGCCAAAAAGCATTAAAAATTACGGGTGGTTTTGATGAAGTCTATCAATTAGCTGCAGACAGAGGTGGTGCAGGATACATGGTACCCAAAGAAACTGAAATGATGTATTCAAATGTTTTAATTAATGCATACATGATTGATGAAGCTGTAAAAGCCAATGTTAAAAAATATTTCTTCTCATCATCTGTTTGTATTTATAGAGATATGAAAGTTGGCGAAAAAGTAATTACTGAAGATGACGCCTATCCAGCACATCCTGAAAATGAATATGGTTGGGAAAAATTATACACAGAAAGAATGATTTTGGCCTATGCCAGAAAATATAAGACAAAAGTTAGAATAGCTAGATTTCATACCACTTTTGGACCTGAAGGAACTTGGGAAGGGTTAAAACCGAAAGCAGCTGATGATCTATGTCGTAAAGCTGCGATGGCCAAAGATGGGACGTTTTTAGAAGTCTGGGGAGATGGAAAGGCTGTTCGTTGCTTTACATATATTGAAGATTTAATTAACGGAATCAGGACACTAATGAAATCAAAAATTGAAGAGCCAGTTAATTTAGGCAGTAATGAATATGTAGAAGTTAATAAATTAGCAGAATATGTAATAGATGCTTCTGGCAAAAATTTAAAAATTAAACATATTGATGGACCAGTTGGAGTTAAAGCAAGAAACTTTAGCGACAAATTAATTAAGTCAACAGGTTGGAAACCAAAATGGAAATTAAAAGATGCAATTAAAATTCATTACAATTGGGTAAAAGAACAAGTAGACAAAAAATATCCAAATTTGCAAAAGAGCAAGTAATGCAATATGATACTTGTATCAGTTAATTAATCGTTTGCATTTAGAATTAACCAATCTAAAGAGATTAATTGAATGAGAAAGAGTTAAAAGAGAAGTGGAACCACGAATCTTCAATAGAGATATCGTCTTCTTAAGTATATAATTATATTTAATATGGCGACAGATAAACAATCAAAAGAATATTTAGACAACTTAAGGCATTCCTGTGCACACCTTCTTGCTGCTGCAGTTTTAGAGCTATATCCAACAGCCAAAAGAACCATAGGACCATCAATTGAAAATGGCTTCTATTACGACTTCGACTTCGGAGAAGTTAAAGTCGCAGAATCCGATTTTGAGAAAATAGAATCCAAAATGAAGGAGTTGGTTAAATCATGGAAGGGTTTTGAAAGAAAAGACGTAGCGACAGATGAAGCAAAAGAGTACTACAAAGATAATGAATATAAAATAGAATTAATTGAAGAGTTTTCAGGAGAAGGAAAAGATTTAACTTTCTACAACTCTGGAAACTATTCAGATTTGTGTCGTGGCGGCCATGTTAATCATCCAGATTCAGAAATAAAACATTTTAAATTACTTTCAATTGCAGGTGCATATTGGAGAGGTAATGAAAAAAATAAAATGTTAACTAGAATATATGGAACATGTTTTCCAACAAAAGTAGAACTTGATGACTATATAAATATGCTTTCTGAAGCTGAAAAAAGAAATCATAAAAAGTTAGGAAGAGAACTTGGTTTATTTATGTTTCACGAAACCGCACCAGGCATGGCATATTGGCTTCCGAAAGGAGTTACTTTATACAATGAACTTGTAAATTTTTGGAGAGTAGAACATCAAAAAGAAAATTACCAAGAAATCTTTTCTCCATTAATAAATAAAAAAGAATTATACGAAACATCAGGGCATTGGGATCATTATCAAGAAAATATGTTCTTGAGTGAAACAGAAGAAGGAGAAGTTTATGCTTTAAAACCAATGAATTGTCCGAATGCTATGGTTGTTTTTGGCTCTGAAACAAGATCATACAGAGATTTGCCACTAAGGCTCTCCGATACTGACACACTTCACAGATTCGAAAGATCTGGAACACTTAACGGACTCTTGCGTATTAGAGAGTTCAGGCAAGACGATGCACATATTTTTGTAACAGAAGATCAAATAGTTGATGAGTATAAAAAGTTATTTGCCTTAACAGAAAGGTTTTATTCAATATTTAATTTGAAGTACAAATTCAGATTAGGTACAAGACCTGAAAAATTCATGGGTGATGTAAAACTTTGGGACAAGGCTGAAAGCGAGCTTAAACAGGTGCTTGAAGATTCAGGAAAAGATTATTTTGTTCTTGAAGGTGATGGTGCCTTCTATGGACCAAAAATTGATATTTTAATGAAAGATGCACTTGGAAGAGAATGGCAGATGGGAACATTACAATTGGATTTCCAACAGCCATTAAGATTTAATTTAAAATACTCAGCAAGTGATGGTACGACAAAGACTCCTGTTGCAATACATAGAGTTATCTATGGTTCACTTGAAAGATTTATAGGTGTTTTAATTGAACACTTTGGCGGCGCATTCCCAACTTGGCTTAGTCCTATCCAAATTAAAATTTTACCAATTTCTGAAAAGCATTTAGATTATGCAAATGAAGTCCTTAAACAACTAAAAGAGAGTGGTATTAGAGTAGAACTTGATGAAAGAGCAGAAACACTTGGTAATAAAATCAGAAATGCCCAAAATGAAAAGGTTCCATATATGTTAGTTTTAGGTGACAAAGAAATTGAAAATAATGAAGTATCTGTCAGAAATCGTGCAGGAGAAAGTAAAAATCACAAATTGTCTGAATTTACAGAAATGGTTAAAAAAGAGATTGAAGACAAAAAGATTTAATTCAATGAACTATCCAATAGTAAAGGTTAAAACTTCTGACGACATTGCACTTTTTGGCTTTCTATCTGAAACCAGCAAAAAAGACACCATCCTAATAAATATTCATGGAACAGGATCGTGCTTCTATGCAGAGGAATTTGAAGGGGAGTTTGTTGAAAGACTGCCCAAATTAGACATTTCAGTTTTATTTACAAACAACAGAGGTAACTACACACTAGAAAGTTGGCAAGCAACTGGTTGCGCAAGAGAAAAGTTTGAAGAATGCCTAATAGATATAGATACATGGATAGAATTTGCATTAGACAAAGGCTACAAAAAAATAATTCTTCAAGGGCATTCATTAGGAACAGAAAAAGTTACATATTATATGGAAAAGGGTAAACACAAGGATAAAATTATTGGAGTGATACTTCTAGGTTTTGCAGACTCATTCGGTTGCCAAATGAAATTTTTAGAAACACAAAAGATTGATCCAATGATAAATGCTTTAGAACTTATCAAGGAAGATAGAGGGCATGAATTAATCACCTCAATTCATTTGTGCCATGCAGGAGTATTACCAAAAACTGCAAATTCATATGTAAATTGTTTTAGTGAAGGCTCCGAACTATCAAAGGCGTTACCTCTAAGAAAAGGTAAAGGTTTAGTTTATTACCAAAACATAAAAGTACCTATTTTGGGTGTTATCTGTGACACAGATGAATGGAATGAAATGCTAGGAGTTGATACGGTTACTCTGCTAAAGAATGAAAACTCAAATGCTCAGATAGAAACAATTTCAGACACAGACCATAGTTTTACTGGTAAAAAGATAGAATTAGTAGATATTGTTGAAGATTTCATCAAAAACAAATTAATATAATATCTTCTTGCTACTATTGTCATTTTTAGGTACAATCACTATTGAAATTGAAAAGTATCAGTAATAACTGGCGTTTAAACGAAAGAATTCCTGCTCAAACACTACGCGTCTTAGACGCAGAAGGTAAACAGCTAGGGATATTTTCTAAGGAGGAAGCAATTAAAATGGCCCAAGACAAAGGGGACGATTTAATTGAAATTGTAGCAAATGCTAATCCACCTGTAGCTAAAATTATTGAATTTGGTAAATTTAAGTATCAAGAGGAGAAGAAAGCTAAGGAAGCTCAGAAAAAGAGTAAGCCAAGTAGCTTAAAAGAGATAAGATTTACACCTTTTATAGGTGAAGGAGATTATCAAACTCGCTTGAAGAGAATTGATGAGTTTTTAAGGGGTAAAGATAAAGTAAAATTAGTAGTATACTTTAAGATAAAACAGTTGGGTTCAAAGCAATTTGGATACGACATGATGGGAAGAGTATTGAAAGATTTAGGTGAAGGAATTAATGTAGACATGAAGCCAAAGTTCTTAGGCAGAAATCTAATAATGATAATTTCACCAACAAATACATATGGCAAAAACAAAAGTCAAAACTAAGCAATTAGTAACAAATAGAATTAGAGTTACCAAGAATGGTAAAGTTTTGCGTAGAAAAGCTTTCAAGAGACATTTGAATGCCTCAAAAAGCAAGAATAGATTAAATAGATTATCAAGAGTTACACCAGTTAAGAAAGTGTTGGCAAGAAGACTTAGAAAGTTTTTAGGTAAGGTCTTGAAAGGAACAGGGAAATAATATGGCAAGAGTAAAATCATTAGCAGCAAGAAAACACAGAAAAGTCTTAAAACAGGCTAAAGGTTTTCATGCAGCAAGATCAAGAAGATACAAAGTTGCTCATGAAGCAGTTATGCATGCTGGTGCATATGCATTTCATGGTAGAAAGCTTAAGAAAAGAGATTTAAGAAGTTTGTGGATTGTTAGATTATCAGCAGCTGCAAAATCTCTTGGAACTTCATATTCAAGACTTATTAACAATTTAAAAACAAACAAAATTGAATTAGATAGAAAAATCCTTTCAGATGTAGCCGCAAAAAATCCAACTGTTTTTGAAAAAATAGTTGCATCTTTTAAAACAAAGTAATAATATAAACAATATGAATTTAAATAATACATTTTTTGCATTCTTCTTTACTTCCTAACGGAGGTTGAAGTTTGCGTTCGTTTCAACCTCCCACAAGGAGGTTTTTTGTTGGTTTAAAAATATGAGCATAATACAACTATTAATTAATGAGGGTCACGAAGACAAGAATAAGCAACAAGTAGTTGCAGAAGCTGTTGATATTATAAGCGAGCTAAATAAGGACAGTCGTATTGATGAAGAGTCAACTGAAATCGAACATAAAAATGATATGGATATCAAACCAAATGGAGCAGAAAGAAGGTGATTTACATGACAGAAAGAATTGGAAAACAAAATAATACATTAACACTTGAGGAGGCACTTAAATATCAAGAAGCTTTGTCTAATATTCTAAAACATGAAGCAACAACATCTGATTACATTGTTGCATTAAAATTAGGATGTAAGAAATATGGGATTAAATTAGGTAAAGAAAGGGATATTTTAACCAAAAACAGTGGAATATAAACAGTATAATTTATATCTAAAAAGTAATACAATACTAACATGAATGATAATTTAATTAATATTAAAAACCAAGCAATTGCTAGAGTTTCCGATTGTGCAGACCTTAATGAATTAGAGCAAATTAGAATTGATTTGTTTGGTAAATCAGGCAAATTCACAATTGCTTCAAAAGACATTTCAAAAGTTACACCAGAAGAGAAAAAGCAATATGGCATTACTTTAAACGAAGTGAAGAATACTTTATTGGAACTTCTTGCAACCAAAAAGAATGAATTAAATAATAACGCACGGGTTTGGTTTGATCCCACAATGCCAGCTGAACTTCCAAAGCTAGGACATCTGCACATGGTAACAAATGCCATAAATGAAATTTCAGAAGTCTTTGAGAAGATCGGTTTTACTAGAGTTAGATATCCAGAAGTAGAATACGATTACTTTGCCTTTGGTGCACTTAACTTTCCAGACAATCACCCAGCCCGTGACGATTGGGAAACTTTCTTTGTCGATGCTCCAACATCATCAAAATATGGTCCCATGCTTTTGACACCGCACACATCAAGTGGGCAGATCAGAGAAATGTTATCAAACAAACCACCTATCAGGATGATTAATATTGCAAAGTGTTACAGAAGGCAACTTGATATTAGCCATCTTGCTATGTTTCACCAATTTGAAGGGTTAGTAGTAGATAAAGACATTTCAATTACTCACCTACGTGGCACAATTGACCATTTTGCTAAAACATTCTTTGGACCAAACAGAGAAACAAGGCTCAGACCTTATCATTTCCAATTTACAGAACCATCATTTGAAGTTGATATCTCTTGTAATGTTTGTAACGGCAAGGGATGCAAACTATGTAAAGAGGGTTGGTTGGAAATTGGTGGAGCAGGTATGGTTCATCCAAATGTTTTAAAAGAATGTGGAGTTGATCCAAAAACATATTCTGGGTTTGCATTTGGATGGGGAGTGGAAAGAACATACATGATGAAATCTGGTCTTTCTGTCCCAGACATTAGATTGCTTTACAGTGATGATTTAAGAGTTTTGAAACAATTGTAATTTTATTAGAATAATATTATGGATTTATTAATACCAAATAGCTGGCTTAAAAAGCATTTAGAAACTAAGGCAACTCCAAAAGAAATTGCAAAGTATCTCTCTCTTTGTGGACCTTCAATAGAAAGAACCAAACAAACTAATGATGGCGACCACATCTACAATGTAGAAGTTACTACAAACAGAGTTGATACCGCTTCAATACTTGGAATAGCCAGAGAAGCTGCAACAATACTTCCGAGGTTTGGAATCAAAGCTAGTTTAAAAGAAAACAAACTTGATCAAAGCAAATTTAAATTTGTTAAAAAAACAAAATATTTAACTGCAGTAGTTGATCCAAAATTATGTTCTAGGTTTACTGCTGTTTTGATTAAAAACGTAACTGTAAAAGAATCACCTAAAGAAATCAGATCACTTCTTGAAAAAGTTGATGTTCGACCTATTAACAATATTGTTGATGTCAGTAACTACATAATGCATGAATTAGGTCAACCTGTTCACACTTTTGATTACGATAAGATATCAGACGCAGACATGACACTTCGTGAATCAAAAAGAGGAGAATTAATCAAAACTCTTGATGGAAAAGAATTTAAACTAGACGGAGGAGATATTGTAATTGAAGATGCATCGGGAAACTTAATTGATTTATGTGGAATCATGGGAGGAGAAGCAAGCAGTATAGATAACAACACTAAAAACGTTTTACTGTTCGTTCAAAATTACAATCAACACAAAATTAGAAAAACTTCTATGAGTTTAGGTCAAAGAACTGAGGCTGCAGTCCTTTTTGAAAAAGGGCTAGATAGTGAAAATGTAACTCCTGCTATTTTGTCTAGCATCGAAATGATTGAAAATTTGTCAGGCGGAAAGTCAGAAAAAGAAATCTTAGATATTTATCCTAATCCATACAAAACAAAAACTGTCACTGTTACAAAAGAGGAAATTGATAAAATAATTGGCATAGACATTTCTGAAAAAGAAATGACAAATTATTTAACAAATTTAGGTTTTGGTGTTAATTGGAATAAAACAAAATTAGAAGTTAAGGTGCCATCATATAGAGCCAATGATATTGACATAAGAGAGGATATTGCAGAAGAAATTGCCAGAATATACGGATACTTCAATTTACCATGTGTATTAATGGACGGTTCACTTCCAAAACCAAAACAAAATGATGATTTTAAGTTCGAACAAACTGTAAAACAGCTGCTAAAGTCATTAGGAGCTACTGAAGTCTACAACCTATCATTAACAGACAAAGGTCAAGTTGAATTAAAAAATCCACTAGGCCCAGATACTGCATTCTTAAGAGATAATCTGCTAGATTCACTAGCCAGAAATGTTCAAGACAACCCACAAGAAAAAGGTGATTTACATATATTTGAAATTAGTAATATCTATATACCTCGCAAGAATGACCTACCTGAAGAAAAGTTAATGTTAGGTGGAATAATCAGACATAATAATTATCGACAAAATAAAGGTATTGTTGAATCATTACTAAATGAATTAAACATTGAATACACAGACAAGCAAGAAGATGGTGGTAGTTATCTACCAAACCAAAGAATATTTATAAAGTCAGACAAAACGATACTGGGTGAGTATGGCAATTTAGAAAATGGTTTGTTTTTATATAGCTTCGATATGCAAAAATTACTATCTTCAAAGAAGATTGCTAGAAAGTATAAAGAAATAAATAAGTATCCACCGCAAGTAGAGGACATTACACTTGAACTGCCAGAAAAGACTTTTGTTGGTGATGTGATTAAAACTGTATATAGTATGTCAAATATCGTATATAGGGTAGAACTTACAGACAAATATCAATCAAATTTTACTTTTAATATTCAGTACCAATCAGAAGATCACACGCTTACAGATAAAGAGGTAGAAGAGGTTAGAAGCAAAATACTGTCTTCGCTAAACACGAAGTTTGGAATTTCAGTTGTTTAGATTTATAATTCCGACATGACAGATCGAATTATCAGTCATTCTGCTAGATATCCAAATCTCGATTGCGAGTGGAAAAGAACTTTAAAGTTTAGTGTCAATCTTGTTCGAAAAGATCATAAAGATACATCTTCAGAGTTAGTCGTAAGAGATGGTCAGCTGTTTACGTGTAAAAAGAGGTCACCAAAAGGAGGTAAAATCGAAGCTACAGGTAATATAGCTCGAATAAGTTTTACAGGTTGTGATGGTTGTATTTATTTTAAAAAAACTTAACTAGGGAGTAGGAGTTGGACTGACTGCATCCCATGCAGTGTTTACACCAACTGTTAATGGATGAGATGACTCATGACCTTCTGAATCTCTTGCAATCGCTTTTAAAACATGAGAACCATTTGGAAGATCTGCCTGATAAACATAAGGGGGGGCATCAAATGTTCTTCTCTTGACTCCATCAATTTCAAGTTCTATAGAAACAATTTTACTTGTTGTATCTGCCCTCATCTTAATTTCAAATTGGTTAGGTAAATTACTTGTTCTATCTGTAGGACTATATATTTCAACACTTAAAGGATTAACAGTTCCACAATATTCAGTAGGTGGGTGATATATACTGTCTGACTGTCCATTTAACCAATTTAAAATTGCTTCCTGCCATCTATTCTTTCCGTCAGTAGATACTGGATCTTCTTCTTTAAACACATAATATTCTTTATTATCATAATTTTGTCCTGAAATATCTGATGGGGTTGCAAGTCTTCCGTCTGACTTACAAACTTTCAAGTTTACATGTATATCATCATTTTCAGGTTCTGAGCCTTTAACAAAAATTTCAGATCTTGATGGAAAACCATCATGTGCACGTTTTCCTGACACAGTATCAACATCTGCTGTGACAATTTTTTCAGGTGCAGTAAAACTTACTGGATCCATACCGCTTAGTGATTCAAGAAGTATTCTTCTCCAAATAGGTGATGCACCTGATATACCTGATGCCACATTTAGCATTGGAGAATTATCGTTATTACCAACCCAAACACCAACTGTTCTTTGTGGTGTACCTCCAACTGTCCAGTTGTCACGTCTATCATTTGTTGTACCTGTTTTTACTGCAACCTGACGT
This sequence comes from Microgenomates group bacterium, assembly GCA_049301455.1. GTDB lineage: Bacteria > Patescibacteriota > Microgenomatia > UBA8517 > UBA8517 > JAUYMM01. The sequence goes on along the minus strand of JBAQKY010000025.1, from coordinate 40,099 downwards.
CCAGAAACATTTAATAGGGAGTTTGGTCCAAAGGCATCAGATCTTGCAGAGTTATCTGAAAGAATATTGGTAATAATATAAGCATATTCTTCATCTAATACTCTTTTACCTCTTTTAGGTTTAATTTCTTCCAATACTTTACCATTACTATCTTCAACTTTTAAAATTGATAATGGTTCTGCTTTTGTACCACCATTTAAAAACGCAGAATATGCACCTGTTAATTCAACCAATCTAACTTCACCACCTCCAAGTGTTAAAGATAGTCCTACTCGTTGTAATGTTTCTGCCGTTGGTGGGAGTGATGTTAAACCAAAATCAAACGCAGTCTCTAAAACGTCTTTAATACCCACCATGGCAATAAACTTAACTGCAGGAATATTTAGAGAGTTTCCTAACGCGTAACGCATTTGAACTGGACCTCGATATTTGCCATCATAATTTACAGGATTATAATCAGGTTGACCTTCACCGCTTTGAAATACAGTTGGAACGTCCATAACCATTGATGATGCGGTATAGCCCTCTTTGAGTGCTGTTACATATGTAAAGGGCTTAAAAGATGATCCAGGCTGTCTAAGTGCTACTGTAACGTTGACCTGTCCATCATAATCAGGATCATCAAATCTTTTACTACCAACCATAGCCAAAATTTCTCCAGTTTCAGGATTCATGACCACAGATCCACCGTTAGTTATGCGTTGTGCTTCAACTTTAGCAATTTCTTCTGCAACTATTTCTTGTGCTTTTTCTTGCAAATCAAGATCAAGAGTTGTGGTAACTTTTAAACCTCCTTGTTCAATGACTTTTTCACCATATCTTTCTTCTAGTATTTTTTGTACGTACTGAACAAAGTGAGGAGCCTTAAAAGATGAACCTTTGGTTTGGAATTTGAATTCTGGAAGTTCTGCTAAAGCAGCTTCTTCTTGATCTTTGGTTATGTATCCATCCTCTCTCATTCTCCTTAATACATTTGTTGTTCTATCAACATATGCTTTTGGTGTTGATGAATATGGTGAGTATCTTGATGGTAACTGTGGCATACCTGCAAGGATTGCTGATTCAACAAGGTTTAAATCCTTTGCAGACTTTCCAAAATAAGTTTCTGACGCAGACTCAACACCCCAAGCAGTACCACCATATGGAGCTTCATTAAGATACATCTGAAGTATTTCGTCTTTGGTATATTTTCTTTCAATCTGTACAGCCAAAATAAACTCTTTAATTTTACGTAGAGCTGAACGTTCAGAAGTTAAAAGCACATTTTTAACAAGTTGCTGTGTTAAAGTAGATCCTCCTTGTGCATAACCACGAGTAAAGAAACGGGAAAGTCCACGCAAAGTACCTAAAATATCAAAACCATTATGTGAGTAGAAATTTTTATCTTCAATTGCAACAGTTGCCTGTTTTAAATAAACAGGCATGTCATTAATGTTTATTGGGGTTCTTCTTTCATTATCAAAGATGTCATATAAAGGTTTGCCATTTCTATCTAAAATTTTTGTTGAAAAACCTTCACGTCTGATTACCTTGTCAGGCGAGGGGAGACCAAAAGATAGAAGTGGTAAAACAATTATTAAAATTACGAATAAACCAATAATTCCCAAAAAACCAAATTTAGCAATTTTTGCAATATTTCTAGAATTTCTTAAGCCAGCATTTCGTTCACCAAACTGAAGCCTTCTTCTCGCTTTCCACATATATGTCATATTATCATACTTGAATCTACATCTCCATACGTCTAGAATCAAAGTATGGCAAATATAGAAGAGATTCTAACAAGAAGAGTTACAAACATAATCCCAAACAAACAAATACTTGAAGATTTACTTAAAAGTGGGAAAAAGTTAAACGTCTATTTAGGTATTGATCCAACAGCAACAAGAATTCACATTGGCCATGCTGTTGCTTTGAAAAAATTGCAAGAATTTGTTGATCTTGGTCACGATGTGACCTTTTTAATCGGTGACTTCACCGCACTAATTGGGGACACCTCAGACAAAGATACAGAACGTCCAGTATTAACATACCAACAGATTAAAGATAATTTCAAAACATATAAAAAACAGGCAAGCAAAATATTAGATTTTTCTAAAGTAACTGTTAAATTCAATAGTTCTTGGTTATCAAAATTAAAATTTTCAGAGATTGTCAAGTTATGCCAAGAATTTTCATTTGGAGAATTTGCAGGACGTGAATTAATCAAAAAGAGATTAACTGATAAAAAGAGAGTTGGGCTACACGAAGCTTTATATCCAGTTATGCAAGGCTATGATAGTTATATTTTAGATACTGATATACAAATTGGCGGAGCAGACCAAACATTTAACATGCAGGCGGGAAGAAATCTGCAAAGCAGATTACGAAACAAAGAATCATTTGTTATTGTTACTGGATATTTAACAGGAACGGACGGTAGGAAAATGAGTAAAAGTTGGGGCAATGCTATTTGGCTTTCAGATTCTGCTGATGAAATTTTTGGCAAAACAATGTCACTTCCAGATAATTTAATTATTGAATACTTTGAAAATGCCACATCAGCAAGCATTGAAAAAATAGGAGAAGTTAAAAAAGCACTAAAAGCTGGAGTAAACCCATCACACATCAAAAAGGATTTAGCCTTAATAATTGCGACAGAGTTGACTAACAAAAGAGAAGCCATAAAGGCTAAAAATAATTTTGAGAAATCCTTTGCCAAAAAAGAACCTGAATACACACAAGAAATTAAAATTAATAAATCACTTGTTGAAACAATTGCACCTTTTACTAATTTAAAGTCTGCAGGAGACGCAAAAAGATTAATCCAACAAGGAGGACTAACAATTAATGGTGATGCTGTAAGTGATCTTAATTACAAAATTAAAAAAGGTGACAGAATCAAGATTGGAAAAAAGATATTTGGTATACTTGTCTAAATAATAATTAATATGTCACCTAAAACACACAAAAAAATATTTAAAGTAATTGTTATCCTTTCAGGAATTGCACTTTTGGCAGGAACCTTTATTCCATTCTTTGTTTATCTTTAAATTAAAAATATGAATCTAACTGATTCAGTATCCTCACTTCCATTTGTTGGTCCTAATTATGAGAAAAAATTAGAAAAACTTGGGATATTAACTATTTCTGATTTACTTCACCATATTCCACACAGATACTTAGACTTCAGTAAAATTACAAAGATAAGTGAGGTAAAAGTTGGCGAAGTAGTAACTGTAATTGGAACTATTACATCAATTAGAAATCAATCCACAAAAGCAGGTAGGCTAATGCAAATTGGTCAAATTGAAGACGAAACAGGCAAGGTGTCTATTGCATGGTTTTCACAACCATTTTTAACTAGGATGTTATTTCCTGGAATCAAAATTGCGATATCAGGTGAGCTTTCTTGGTTTGCAGGCAAACCTGCTTTTTTTTCACCACAATACGAAAAAATTGAAGATAACCACGAGACTGTACATACAGGAAAGATTGTAGGGGTATATCCAGAAACAGCAGGACTTTCATCTAAATGGATTAAGGCAAGAATTAAATACGTTCTAGACAGAATTACAATTGATGAATTTTTAAAAGACAGATCAGGTATGCCAAGCTTCGACCAAGCTATCAGAAATATACACTTTCCAAATAGTTTAGACGAAGCAAAAAAGGCAAAGGACCGCCTAGCTTTTAACGAGTTTTACGATCTTTTACGTACTGCTAAAGAACGAAAAGCCAACTTGACTCACAAGAAAAGTATCAAATTAGAAATAGACGATAAGTTATTAAATGAATTTATTGATTCTCTTCCGTTTAAATTAACAGCTGCTCAAGAAAAAGTTATTGCTGAGATACTATCTGATTTAAATAAAAAGACTTCAATGAATAGACTTCTTCAGGGTGATGTTGGAAGTGGAAAGACAGTTGTAGCTGCTGTTTCTGCATTTGTAACTTTTTTAAATGGATATCAGACAGTTGTTATGGCACCAACTCAAATTTTAGCAAACCAACATTATGAAACATTAAAGAAAGTATTTAACAACTTCAAAATTCGAATATCACTAATTACAGGGTCAGTTGTTAAAAGGGATGTTGGTATAGCAGATATTGTTGTTGGTACACATGCGTTGCTCAATAAAATAAGTGAATTTAACAAAGTAGGATTAATCGTAATTGATGAACAACACAAATTTGGAGTTAAACAAATAGAATTCCTTAAAAAGTACAACCCTAACAAGTTAACGATGACAGCAACGCCAATTCCGAGAACAATAGCACAAACATTATTCTCAGATATGGATTTATCAATTATTAATGAATTACCTAAAGATAGACAAAAAATAAAAACATGGTTAGTACCTAATCAAAAAAGAGATGGTGCTTACAATTGGATTAGTGAACAAATAAAAAATAACAAATCTCAAATTTTTGTTATCTGTCCATTGGTTGAAGAGTCTGAAACTGAGAGCTTAAAAGATGTTAAATCTGTCAAAAAAGAGTTTGACAATTTAAAGTCCATATTTGAAGATTTTAAATTAGGCTTACTACACGGAAAACTTAAAGAGAAAGAGAAAAATGAGGTTTTGGGCAACTTTAAGGAAGGTAAAATAGACATCTTAGTTTCAACACCTGTAGTTGAAGTTGGCATAGACATTCCTAATGCAACAATAATGTTAATTGAAGGAGCTGACAGATTCGGCTTAGCTCAACTGCATCAGTTAAGAGGTAGGGTGGGCAGAGGAACAAAAGAATCATATTGTTTGTTATTTACAGAAAATGACTCAGAGAAAGCTATACAAAGATTGACCACTCTAACAACAACATCTTCAGGTTTTGAATTGGCAGAAATGGATTTACAACTTCGTGGAGCGGGAGATGTACTAGGAACTAAACAAAGCGGTTTTGGAAACTTAAAAATTGCAGACTGGTCGCAGACTAAAATAATTAAGCTTGCATCAGAGGCTGTAAACAATGTATAATCACAACTATGGCGCCACTACCAAAGAAGAAACATAGTCACGGACGAACAACCAGAAGAAGAAGCACATTCAAAGCTGCTATTGCTGGCATTTCAAAATGTCCAAGCTGTGGAAAGTTAAGAGAACCACACAAAGCATGTCCTCATTGTGGAACATACAAATCGTAATTTGACTCATCACTTTTTCTTAGTTTCCTTGTATACTTACCATTAATATGAAGACTGCAACTGATCCAAGACATTTAAGGAGAAGAGATGCAATTAAATCTTTATTTGCAGAAAGCTTCACAAAACAAAAAAACATTCCCGACCTAGTTGTTAAAATTGAAAAACAACAAAAGAAATTAAATAAAATAATTGTTGACTCAGCACCAACTTGGCCAATTGACAAGATAAATAAAATTGATTTAGCAGTTCTACATTTAGCCATTTTTGAATTGATGAATGAGGATACACCTCCTAAAGTCATAATCGATGAAGCAGTTGAACTTGCAAAAGAATTTGGTTCTGAATCATCAGGATCCTTTGTAAATGGGGTACTGGGTACAATCTATGAAAATATTATTAATTCAAAAAAGTAAATTTTAAAAAAATGAACAAACTATTTCAAAATCAAAATCTATATTTGCAAGCATTAACCCATAGGTCTTGGGTTAATGAAAACGATGGAAACCGTGGCACAAATGAACGTCTTGAGTTTTTGGGTGATGCAGTGTTGGAATTTGTTGTTTCAAAAGCAATCTATGAGAAATTTCCTAACGAAGAAGAAGGTTACTTAACAGCACTTCGTGCAAACTTAGTTAATACAAAAAATTTAAGCCAAGTTGCAGAAAAATTAAATATAGGAGCAGAGATATTTTTATCTAAAGGTGAGGAAGATGGAGGAGGTAGAACAAATGCTTCACTCTTAGCAGATACTGTTGAGGCAATAATTGGTGCGTTATTTTTAGATCAAGGAATTGAAAGTTCACAAAAATTTATTGAAGAAAATATTCTTATCGATGTGGATAAAAAAGCATCATTACCATTAAAAGATCCAAAAAGTTTATTGCAAGAGAAAGTTCAATCACAAAGCCTACCTGCACCAAAGTATCAGGTAATATCTGAGGAAGGCCCAGATCATAACAAAATATTTACAGTCGAAGTTATAGTAAATGGCCAACCAGCTGCCAAAGGAATTGGTAAAAGTAAATCAGAAGCAGAACAAGATGCAGCTTCCAACGCTTTAAATTCTGTGGTAAAATAGAATTTGCCACGTTGTGGTAAAATAAACACTTAATATGTCAGTTTCAATTAAATTAGCAAGAGTAGGAGCCAAAAACAGTCCATACTATCGTATCATTGCTGCTCCAACAAAAAGCAAAAGAGATGGTAAAAATCTTGGTGTTATTGGTAGATATGATCCAAAACTTAAAACTCACGAATTAGACAAAGGTCTTTTTGATGAATGGGTTAAAAAAGGTGCAATTCTTACAGAAGGTGTCAAAAAAGTATTAGCTCTAAAGAAATAATCTATTAATATATGAAAGAACTATTAGACTTCATTTTAAGAAATTTACTAGGTAAAGACTCAAAGTATGAAATAATTGAAGAAGATGATGGATCCATTGTTAAATTAACTGTCAAAACAGCAGAAGATGAAGGCGGGATGGTAATTGGCAAAGGCGGAAAAGTTATTAAAGCAATTAGAAATATTTTAAGAATCAAAGCAACACTAGATAAAAAGAAAATTATCCTTCTTGTTAACCCTCAAGTTTAATAATTAAAAAAGTTTTTTAATTATTTTTGTAGAAATTATTAATTAAACGGATCAGTTTTTGTTGAATTCGAATTTGCAGCTTCTGGCTCGACAAATTGAGGCATACCATATGTTGCTAATTCAGTAAGTGTTGCAATTTCATCTTTAGTTAATTCTTTGACCGATTCAGTCAGAGCTGGTATCTTCTTTGGCAATTCTGAAGAATAAACACTAACAGAAACGCTTGCGCGAGCCAAATCTCCAGATTTATTTAAACTAACTTTATCAACATTCATTAAAGGTAGAAGCTTTGAAAATGAGTTTAAAAAGTTATAAATGCTTTGTTCTTCTCCTTCAGCATCAAAACTGATTGATATTTTTGATACTCCATCACTTTCTGGTATTTGCGTTCCAGTCTTAAGGCTCGAAAGCGCAATACTATTAGATAAAGCTTGATTCTTAATTTGACTTAAGCCATAAAGGACTGATCCTTTGCTAGGTAAAACAACATCCAAGAACGTGACATCGCCAGGTAAAATTTCTGCAACTGTCTCAAGTGTTTGAGCTTTTTGCCTTAGAGTAGCTTCTGATTTATTGCCTGCAGCAATCTTGGTTCTGACAGTCGTTATTTGTTTCATTCCAAAAGTCAAAACTAAAATAAATAACAAAACAATTACACCTAAAATAGCTGCAGGTTTGGCTATAAAATTAATTTGTGATTTTGTGTTTGTATCCATATTTTTTTAATTATTCTATTTCCAAGTTAATTGTTGATATAAATCCTGTTCCAGAATTAAATCCTAGCGAACTTAATATCACAGTCTTATAATCTGCGATCTTTGACAAAGGTTTTAATACCAAAGCAAGACTTTCAGAATTCTGAGAAAGCATTGTTACCTCAGACCCTTTTGAATTTAAGTTGGCTTCAGTAATAATGGTACCTGTTGTATCTACAGCTTCTGAAAATTTCTTAAATCTTGCAACCTCATCACCAACAGATTTCGCTTTCTGAACCACTCCAATTTTTGAAAGGCGATCCTTAGCCAGTACTAACTTTTGTTCATTTTGAGATAAGGAAGTAATTTTATTTTTTAAGGTAGCTATCCTTTCATTTTGTTTAGTTACTTCTGATGAAAAGTAAAAAAATAGTCCTGCAACGCTTAATGACGTTATTATCAAACCTATCACAGCAAAAACTGATATTTTGTTTAATAGTTTTGCAAGTTTTACAGCAGTTGCTGGAACAGCCATTTCACTCGGAATTAAATTTATTTTTTTAGGAGTATTCTTATTATCCATATCTTTTCTAGAATTGAAACTATTATTCCTCTCTCATAGCAAGTCCAATTGCAGTACCATAGATAGAGGAGTAGGGCATTAAACTTTTTGCTGTTTCCGGATCAAGTGCTAATTTAACAAATGGGTCACCCACAACAGTTTCTATACCAAGTGATTCAGTCAAAAATGGAACGATACCAGGCATAACAGAAGCACCTCCTGTAATGATTACTGATGTTGGTGTTTCTCCTTTTTCGTCGGTCGAGTAGAAATGAATTGCTTTCTTTATTTCATCAACTACCATTCTGAAAACAGGTAGTAGAGCATCTTTAACCTTACCTTCAAGCTGGGTAGCATCTAAACCATATGTCTTTTTATACTCTTCAGCTTGCTGTGGAGTAATATTTAAACCCTGGGAAACTGCTCGAGTAAAAGCTTCACCAGCAACTGGAATTGATCTTGTAAAGACAACATGTGTATCTTTAACAATTGACATATCTGTTGCAGAAGAACCTAAATCTAAAAGAAGCGAGATACCTTTGTCAGGTGAAAGAGCGCGGGCTAGGGCAGTTAGTTCTGTTTCAGCTGCAACAGGTGTTAACCCTGCAAGTCTTACAACTTTTACATATTTTTCAACAATTGCCTTAGGGGCAGCAACTAACAAGACTGATGTTTGGGAAGTAGCTTCATTTCTTTCTAAAATTGAGTATTGTATTACAGCTTCATTTACAGGAATTGGAATGTACTGTTCAGCTTCCCACTTAACAGCTGCAGCAACTTCTTCTTCTGAAAGTAATGGGAACTTAATAACTCTTGTAAAGACAAGTGATTCAGGAAGTGCTAAGTTTATGTCCTTTGCAGTTATACCAATTTGTGTAAATATTTTTTTAACAACATCTGCTATTACTGAAAGTTCTTTGTCATCTTGTGCTTTATCAGGTGAAACACCAGCGTAGCCAACTGCTCCTGAAGATTTCATTTGCCACGTTGCACCACTCTTGGCAAGTTCAATTATTTTTATACTTTTTGTTCCAATATCTATTCCAATCATATGGTTCTTCTATTACCATATGACAAGCTCCGCTTACCATATGGGCAGTCTTTCTATATTATTTAACTATACCAGATGCACTAAAGATTGCATTAGCAAAAACTGGTGGTACTTCTGGGTGTAACTCATATACTTGTACTTTTCTGTTTGAATTTCCAAAAGATCCATCTGAAACAATTTCATTTCCTTGAGAAGGTAATGTCGACCCAGTCCCTGTAACATCTATTCCAACCTTATGAGCGTCAACTGTGTTATACAAAATTTTTGCAGTTGTGTATTTTAAAACACCACTAGTTGCATAACCTGAAATTCCTAAACTAGCCAAATTTAATGTGCCTTGATATTCAAATGTATCTGTTCCAATATCACAATTAGTGTTACTTGGAACTCCAAAGTTGTTATTTGCTCTTCTTGAGGCATCTGGATCTAATGTTGCTCTTGCAACTCTAAGAGTACTTAAATCGTTTGGACTAGCTGCACTTGTATAATAGATTGTAATTTCAAGAGCAGGAACTGCAGTTGTACTATTTAAATCACCCCAACAATATTTAATTTGGCTTCCTGTAAAACTAGTTACTTCTCCTGTTCTAGATAGCCAGAAAGTTGCATTGTCACCAGACTTTAGGCTTATTGGGAAAACAAGACTACTTGAACCCTGTGCAAAACTTGAAACAGTGGCATCAAAAGTTGCAGAATCAACAGAACCAGACGAACCACTACCGATAACCAAGGCACGTTCAACGCCCGCCTCGGCAGCTGAAAAAGCTCTCAGTGAATCTTCTTCTTTGGTTGAAAGTGAAATATCTGTAACAGAACGCGACATGATGAAAAGAACAACAATTAAAACAACAGATAGTGAAAGTAAAACAATTAAAACAGCTTGCCCAGATTGATTTTTTTTGTTCCTGAAAATCATACTAATTAAATATACCATATTTTAAAAATGTGATACAATAAATTACGTGAGAATAATTAAAAAATATTCCCAATTCAAACTCAGCCTATATTCTGACCTCACCTCTACTCACTTGACAAACAAAAATGTATCCTGTAGTATATTAAATGATTGAAATATCCTAGAGTATTAGTTAGAATCTGGGGTATGGAAAAAGTGTTACAAAGAATTGGATCAAGAATTAAAACTGAGTTTATTATAGGAAAAGCAACAGCAGCAAATTTAACTTTAAAAATAAACATGGAAATAACAAGACGGGATTTTCTAAAAGCAGCTGGCGTTATTGCCGGAAGTACAGCATTAGCAGCCTGTTCTCCTCAACAAAATTCAAACGAAAGTCCAACTGCATTTATTCCAGAAAGAGTTGATATCTCGAAAATACATCCCGATAGTAATGTGTTTTTAAATAAAGAGTTGTTTGGTCGAATAAAGGAAATTCGTGAATTTACTAAAGATGAAATTGATCCATATGCAGAGGCAATGAAAAAGGCAGCGCTAGAAATGGGCTGGAACAACGACAATGTCAAAGTAGAATACACAGGAATTGCATTTCAAGATCAGACAGGTTTAGAAGTACCCACAATAATTGCTTACATAACTCCTATTATAGATGGTGTTAAAGGTAATAAACAACCGTTCATGTATACCGCTTTTGACGAACAAAATTTATCATTTGTTCCTGTCAATCAAACCAACAATGACGCAAGGGGTAGATTTTTTCCAATCTTTCCATTTCAACAAGAAGGATCAGATACTATTAATTTTGGCTTAGGCAAACTTGTAGATTTCGAAAATATACAGTTGACTGTTCCCATGTTCACTATTAAAAATAATAGCGATGGAACACAAAATATAACTGCCTATGAACCATATTCACAAGAAGCATTCACAGTAAAAGACATTAAATTAGCTCCTGAAGGTCTCAAAAAAGTTATAGCAGAACTTGTACCTGTGAGTGAGGAATTTAAGAACCTACTAGATAAATTCAAAGGAACTAAATATTCACTTGAACCTGATGGATCTGTTAAATACAAAAAAGAGGATGATACTGTTGAAACAGTTGAAGGCATAAAAATTAATGCAGATGGATCTGCAACTGTATCCTACAAAAGTGAAATGATGGCAGATTATGCAGAACAATATATCTTGTCTAATTCAACTTTTATTAGCGCTTTAACACTTAATGACAACGGATTCTCGCTTAAAGACGAGGACGGTGTGGCATGGATATTTGATGCCGAGTCTTTAAAATTAATACCTGAGGTGACAAAGAAATTTGATTTACTTAAACCTTCAATAACTATTCCACTTGATAATGTGTTTGATGGAAAACTAGATATTACAGTAGCAAACCTTGAAAGCAAAGGGCGGTCGACAAGACCAACAGATGAAGAAATACCTTTTTTAAAGGGTGAGTTAATAATGAAGACTCATGGAACAATATCAGTTTTGGAATTAAACACAGAACATAACGCGGATAATGGAAATGGAACAAAGAGAAAACCTAAGGAAATGCCTATTCAAGTATTGGCGGTATATAAATTTGACGACAAAAATAGAAAAATAGCAGGTGATATAGTAGTTGAAAGATGGACAACCAGCGAAGGATTAAGATATAGATATGTAATACTACCGGCAAACTCTAGTAATGCAAACTTTATGAACTCCGGAGCTTTGTATGGTTACAATACAAACAAATATATGCCTTCAGGAGCATTTTGTAAAAGCACAAAAGCATTTCAAGATAACGCATTTATTTGGTACATTAATCCAGATGGTTATACACAATTGGTTAATGATCATGGTAATTTTATGACAACTGAAATGTACACACTGCATGATAATTTTTGTAAAACAGGTATCTTAAATAGCACTAGGACACCAGTTGTTTTTGCAAGCGGTACCAAAATAGATTAACAAAGGACTACACGAAACAAAGTCCTTGATTACAAAACGCTTCACATTTATTGTAAAAGGTGTAATAATAGATTATGTTAAAGTTTAGCCACGCTAAATTGGCAATATTAATTATTATTATCGTTACAATTTCGGTTGGGGCAACAATAAGACAATACAACTTGTATGGTTTCCGATCCAGTCAATTCAGAATAAATCAAGACATACAAAATGTTAATAATTACCCGTTTTTAAGATGGACCGATATAACTAATGGAAATTTATCCGAATTTTTAAGACAAGAAAAAAAGAAGGGAAACATAGACATCCTTTTGACAGATACAAAACTAATTGAGGAATATTATTTTATAAACGATGAGTTATTCGAGCAAAAAGGACTAAATTACCCCATTCCAAAACTCGGAAAAGAAGTCTCCGTTGACAGGACTATTCCACAGTCTTACCCATTTCACATAGTTGCAATCTTTGAGACCAGTCTTTATGGAGATAAATACACACTATTAATTCAAGAGCTTAAAAATATGGACGGATCAGAAGTCTTCATACCACTTATTACAAACAAGGAAACACTATTTTCTACAAATGACGAAGGTCATCGATATGTTGATTTTATTTTTGACCCGTCGCTTAATAATTTTGCATCTCCTGTTTTAGCATATCAATCAGATACATCATGTAATAACAGATATCCAAATTTTGAAAAGTATTGCAACTGGTACAAAACACAAAAAAAAATAAAAATAAATTCGTTTAATTTGGTAAAAAGTATACAAGAGAGTTCCACGTTTACTGAAGAAATTGAAGAAATACCTTCGATGATTAAACTTGTTTTAATACAATAAACCAATGAATAAATTAGTATCCATATTGTCAATCGTATTCACATTTTTTTTACTGATAATGACTGTCCCAAAATTTATAAACATTGTATCCGCCTGTTCAGCGTCAGATCCTTGTCCCAGTGGTTACCAATGTATTGGACTATCTCCCACCAACTTGACAGGCACCTGTGAACAAGTTGGTTGTTTTTCAAATGTTACCTGTGTATCTCCTCAATATTGTGTTGGAGATGTTTGTTTAGGAGGTAGCGGAACACAAACCCCAAGACCTGGTGGAGGAGAATGCACCCCTACAGTACCAAGAACTGATTGCCCGGCCAATTCTGTTAGAGGTACAACTGTTGTCAGTTCTGTATGTGGTGGAAACACTTGTAATGGGATAGGTAGTGCACAAGCACAAGGTTCATGTTGTCGCACCTATACTGAACCTAGAGAGTGTACTGATTGGTATAATTGTGGAACACGTAATAATCCAGATAAAATGTGTAGAGATTGCACAGATCCGCAACCAGAATGTGTTAGTTGGAATCTGGTTACATACAACTGCATATCTACATGTACGCCTGTTGCAGCATCTGCACCACAACAGTTATCACCAACAAACGGATCAACCATTGCAACAACAACTCCCAATCTTACATGGAGCACTACAAACATGACTTGGGGCACAAGTTGTGCTACCAACAACAGAACGTTTGAAGTTTTTATTGGAACTTCTGCTGCGTCAATGTCTTCAATGGGTATAGTAGCCTCGACAGTTGGATCTGTTCCCTTTAACGGAACAGCAGGACTAACTTATTATTGGAAGGTCAGAGCCAGCAATGGACAAGGATTTACAGATAGTGCTCCTCCTTGGACTTTTACAATCAATCCAGGACCATGGTGGCAAGCTAAAGATGCAGATCTAACCACAAACAATGGAATTTCATCAGATGTTCCTACTGGCCAGTTATTTAATTCAATTGGGTTAGGTGGTTTCCCAGGTGTTGTAACATATGGAACAACATTTAATCTAGCTGGAACAACAAAAATATCAACTACATCATGGAATGCAAATACCACAACAATACAACCACGTTTGTTTAACTATCAATATTTTGACAATTTGATTCCTGAGTCAGTTAGAGACAACATAACTATCGCGACTGATGACTCATTGAGAAACTCAACAGGTTATAAAATAACAGGTAGCGAATATGAATGGTTCAAATCTGATGGCAGTTTAACTATTGCAAGTGATATTAACTTTGGTACAAGAAAAGTAATATTATTTGTTGAAAATGGAGGACTTGGAATAAACGGGAGAGTAAATCTATCAAATACTTCGGCTGGAACCGGTTTCTTTGGAACGTTTGTTGAAGGTAACATAGTTGTTGATCCTGCAGTAACAGGTGCGCCATCTATTGAAGGTATTTATTTAACAGATTTAGGATTTAGTAGTGGTGCCTCAACTTTACCGTTACACGTTAGAGGGTCAATTGTCTCTCATGGAGGCGTAACTCTCAGTAGAGATCTGACCAACAACACAAACCCAGCAGAGTTATTTGAATTTGCACCTGACCAAGTTCTTCTATTCCCAGACAATTTAAGATACAAAAGAACAAAGTGGGCTGAGATTGCTCCATAATTAACATTATGACAAACTTCTAAAGTGAAGCTTAGACCCATGAGCTAAATAAACATTTAATAATTTCTTACAACTATTTGGGTTTGGGCAGAAACTGAACCTTTTTCTACGCTTGTTGATTCGCTATCTTCCGCTTCAATTGCAATCTTTACAGTTGGCGGTGTATTAGTCCCAACAGTGCAGGAAAAAGAACAGCTTGTAACTGAAATGTCAGCAGAAGTTAGTCTTGCAGAACCTGAGGCAATATATTTATCCGTCCCTGCAGTGACACAACTAAACGTAGTTGAGGTACCTTCAATGGAAATATAATTCAAAGTGCTTGTGGATGCATTAGGACATGTCACACTCTCTGAATTTCTGAGTTGCCGTTCAATAACAGATAATGAAAAGTTAACATTTTCTCTGACTCTAACTAACGAGTCGCTTTTCTTTGCTCCTCTAATTGTTAAAAATATGGATCTTGTTGCAAGAAGCCCAATCACAGCAAAAATTGTAACAACAATTAAAATTTCAACTAGGGAGAATCCCTTTGTGTTGTTCTTATTTATATTTATAATATTTTGTTTATTTTTTAACATAATTATTCTTGACGTATATCATTAAACTCAGTTACTGCGCGAACCTCATGGTATCCCTTTGAATCTTCCCAAGAAGTTACAACAGTTGCTGCAATTATTGTTATTCCGGCAGATATTGTACTTGTTTCAAAAGTTACTTGTCTTTTATAAATTGTGTTAGGTATTAATTCAGCAGAAGAACAAGCACCAGAATTTGCAAAGCTTGGCGGGTTTGAATTTAAACAATAAATTGGAGTAGTAGTATACGTTGAAAATGTATCTAAGTTGGTTTCTCTTTGATCTCTAAGCCATTCAATTGCTTCTTGAGAATATCTTGAAGCTTGTGTTTTACTTCTTGAGAAAAGAGAGTTAGAAATCGACTTCGTAGACAGTAAAACAACAGCAACTGTAATCATCGTTATTATAAAAAGTGCCAAAACAACTTCAAACATTGATTGACCCTTTAGATTTAACCTTTTTTGTTTCATTTTATTATTATTTATATTTTAAATTATCTTACATCTCCACCGACACCCACAACCATAATATTTTGGTTGCCTGACGTATGTGTTAAAGTGAGTGTGTTACTTGCCACCAGATCAGTACCCTGTCCTAGAACTTTAAACATAAAACTGGCATTGGTTGATGAAATTGTGATATCACTACCTAAATTAACTTCTTTATAGACATATGGTGTTGCAATTCCTGCACAATCTGCAGATAACCTGTAAGTATAGGCGTCGACTCTAGAGAAAATGTATCCATCAAGAGTGTCACAAGAAACACTGTCTGGCTTTTGCCCAGTTAAAGCAAGTTGTTGTGCTAATCTTAAATCGGCTTTTAACTGTTTTGAAACACCTGTTAAGGCCTGCCTTCTTGAAAATTCTCTGTAGCCTGCAAGTCCAACACCAAAAACTATTGAAACAATTGTAATTCCAATTAGTAGCTCCACTAGAGTATAGCCCTTGAAGTTATTGGCAGTTTTCATAATATATACTATATACTAAATTCGATATACTAATCTAGGGATTTGTAATCTTGTAGTTACAACTTGTACCACAATTTGAAGATCCACCACAAGTAACTGTTGATAATCCGGACTGTTCAAGTGAGGCACATATCTCATATCCAGATGCGGTTGTTGCATATCTATATGACTTTGAAGCAGGAATTGGATCAGTAGGTACAGCGTTTATATATGTATTTGTAACTGCACACGCAGTAGGAGTTCCACTACCAACCAATGTTGTACTTAATGAGCTAGGGTAGACATTACAATCTGCACGGTACAACTCAAGCCCTGACTTTATCAGTTCAAGATCTGACTTTCTTCTTGCATCTCTAGAAGATTCTCTTGCACCAGAAAGCCCAAAGATTGAAACAGCAGCAAGTACACCAATGATAGAAATAACTACTAAAAGCTCAATCAATGTGAATCCAGCTTGTGCTATAAAACCTTTTTGTATCTTTGTCATATATTTTAAATTGGACAAGTCCCAGACGACGGTGCAGTTGTACTTTCACCAATTTTGCCATTTGAACAAACTACCCAATATTTCGTTGTTGAACTATTTTCTATTTTTCCCCAAATAACATATGTTGTTGCAGATGCAGTTCCAGATGTTCCATTAGAAATATATTTATATGTGTAATAGGTAGCATCAGATGGCACTTTTGGATCTTCTGAGCAAGTGATATCAGGCTCAAGTCGTACATTTAAATCTGTACAAAGCGTAGAGTAAGCTGAGCTTGCAGCAGTTCTTGATGGAAACAACCCATTTGTTAAATTACCATACATTTCTAAAGCAGTTTGATATTGTCTTAGATCTGATTTTCTTGTTGTATCTCTTGCTTGCTTTTGTGATGCTCCAAAAGAAACTAAGGCCAATGCAGCCAAAATTCCAATAAGCGAAATAACTACAAGCATCTCAATTAAGGTGAAACCCTTTTGTATTTTTTTCATAATTATGGTTTTACTTCATATTTATATCCACTAGGACAAGTTGCATCAACTACTGCCTTATCATCAGATTTATTTTCTAAACATGCTTTAATGGTGTATGTTTCTGAGTCTGTGTATGTATAAGTATAAACTTGTGTTGGGGCTAGGGGATCATTAGGTAATACGTTCATATATGTAACCCCATTATCAGACCATTCAATATCCCAAAACGAGTCAAGCACAGCCTTTAGGGGGTAACCACCATTATCATTATAATAAAGTCGTAAACCTGTTTGAATATTTCTTAAATCTGACTTTCTTTGTGCATCTCTTGCACGTTCTCTAGCTGAATTCATGTTTGCAATTACTAAAGTTGCAAGAACACCGATAAGCGAAACTACGACTAGCAACTCGATCAGAGTGAATCCAGCTTGTGCTATAAAACCTTTTTGTATTTTCATCTTTATTAAATATATCACATACTAGCTACTCACTTGCACTAGTGTTTGCACTGGTTACTGCAAAGTTAGGATTCGTTGCACAATTTCCATCTAAACAATCTTGGTCTTCAGTGTTTTCAAGTTTGGCAAATAATTTATACTTTTGATTGTTTGAACCAGAAACAATTTCATAGGTATATGAATATGAATCTGTTGGATCATCTGGCAAAACTTTAAAATAAACTGTTTTGCCGTCAGTAAACTCACCTGTACCCCAGCTACAACTAGTTCCAGTTCCCAATGTCGGATTGTAGCTACAAGCAGATATCATTCCACCTGATGCTGCTGGGTATCTTCCATAATCTGCATAGAAAAGTTCAAGTGCATTTGAAATTTGTTTTAAATCAGATTTTCTAGTTGCATCTCTACCTCTCATTTGTGCAGTTCTAAAGCTTCCTACAGCAAGTGCTGCTAGTACACCTATGATAGACATTACGACAAGAAGTTCGACAAGAGTGAATCCGTTTTTACCACGAAGTGGCAAGCTATGCTTATTTGTTTTCATTTTTCTACTACTCTTCCATAATTGCATATTTGATTACCACATTGCAAGTTTTGATTATAGATTGAAACCGTGTATTCAGCTTCATCTTCACCTTCAAGTGCTAAATAAAATGAATAACCAACACCGTCTGATATATATCTATAATTTGTACCACGATCTGCTCTTGGGTCTCTAGGCATAGTTTTTATTTCTTCAAATGAAGATTCACCCCATTCACAAATTGTTACATTAGTTGGCAAACCAGCAGTATCTAATTTTATTTCTTCATTAAAACAACCAATTATTCGACCATCATCAGTTGATTTTGGATAGACTCTATATTTTTGATAAAAAGTATCGAGTGCCTTTTGAATATATGATATATCATCCTTCCTTGTGGCATCTCTACCTCTTCTGATTGAAACAGTCATGTTGACAAAAACAACCACAAACAAAATTGAAAGTATTAAGAAAATTGATTTATATTCTGATTTTGAAAATGGTTTCATTTTAATAGATATTAATTCCAAGATGCACACTCGTTTGCAGGATTTGAGCATTGGCCATAGCATGTAGAGTTTTGATAATTTGGATCACATGAAGGACCGGGCCTATTTGTATCCCATTGTATCAATGTACAAACACCGCTAAAGCAACCATAGAAGTCAGTATCTGGAACACCACCTCCACCACCAGCGTTTCCGCCTCCTTCAGCAGGTACAGTTATTGGCGCATTTGGACTCTCCAAAACAAAACTATATGCAGCATTGGGTCCAATGTTTGCAGTGTAATCACTATCTGATTCATTATCCAAAACGGAATATATTTTATACCATCTAGGACAAGTAGAATCTTCATGTTCATACATATATGAAGCACCAGTTACAGGATCGCAAGGAACTTTATCAAGATATGGCCTTAACCCTGTACCAACAGTACAAGCGACAACACTTGGTAGGGGATAACAATTATTATCTTTTTCGTATTCTTCGACTGCAATTGATATTCTTTTAATCTCAGCTTTTCTCCTTGCATCATAACTTTTGTAAATTTGCGTTCGAAGATATGAAGAGATAAGCACTGCCAAAAAAGCTATCACACCAATAACAATCATTAGTTCCACAAGGGTGAATGCTTTTGTATTTTTTTTCATTAATATAGTTTTGTAATTAAAAGTATAATCCAAAAACCTACTATTAAAAATGGCCCAAAGGCAATTTTAGTTTTTAAATTAGCCCTCTTTAATAGTAGCAACACCGAAGCAACAATTCCACCCAAGATGAAAGATACCATCAACCATTTAAGGCCATCAACAAATGACAGCCAAACACCAAGTCCTACTGCCAATTTAACATCGCCCAAACCCATTCCACGACCTGCAGTAATTATAAATAGTGATAAAAGTAACAGTGAAAGGAAAAAGGCAATGAATAATGCAGTAATTGGTGACTGAACACCAGCCATCAATCCCAGTACTAAAATAATCCAAGTTAGTTCATCTGGAATAATTTGATGCTCCAAATCAATTACTAAAACAAGCAAAGAAATTACATACAAAATATAATAAGCAGAGTTTACAGATAACAAAAATAGAGCAACAAAGCCAATGAGTGTTGCAAGCTCAATTAAAGGATAACGAATTGAGATTCTTTTTCCACAACACCTAGCTGCTGCGCCGTAAAACAAAAAAGAAATTAAAGGTATATTGTCATACCATTTAAGTTCTTTTTTGCAAGAATCACAAAACGACCTTCCTTTTATGAAACCTAAACCTCTTGGAATTCTGTAACTAATAGCTGAGATAAACGATCCTACAGCTAAAGATAGTAAACCCAATAATGTAAGTATGAAATAAACTTCCATACCTACATTATTCAGGAATACACACATAACATCCATTAGATGTCCAGTTAACGCCTGCTCCGTCCATGTTTGCACCATCACAAGTTGTGACTGCTGAGCCTTTTTCACCCGTTGTTAAATCAGGTTGAAAAACTTTTCCTTCAGTGACTGCCTTTGATTTGGTTGAATTAGCAAGTGGGATAAAACATGCATAAACTGATGCGGATGAACCTTGTGCTTTACCGATTAAGATTTTCAAATCTTCTTGTGCACCATCACCATCTTGTACGAAATCTCTGTTTCTGAACTCAGTTTTTAATTCATTTGTTGTAATCAAAACTCCATCAGCTGCACAGGATGCGCCACAAAGACCAACTTCTTGATCAGAAGATGTCACAAATCCAAACTCATCTTCAGTTGTATATGTTGGGGTAACAGTCATCCAAGGAAACCTTGAATTTGCAGCAAAGTATCTATCAATTGCTGAAATAAGCTGTCCACCATCTGCCTTAAATCTAGTATCTCTTGCCCTGTTTGATTGTTCAATTGGGTTGATAGCAGCGATAACAATTAATGCTATAGCACCAAGAAGACCAATGACGATCAAAAGTTCGACAAGTGTAAAACCTTTTACATTTCTTAATGTATTTTTTAAATTTTTGATATTAATTCACCTCCTTCATTTATTAATATGAACCATTAGAACTGACTAGTCAAGTTGTATATCGGTAAAATAATTGCAATAACAAGAAAGCCTACCCCAAGACCAAGTATGACCATGACAATTGGTTCAATTGCAGAGGTTAAGCCTTTAACTTTTTGATCAGATTCAGTTTCAAAAACATGGCTGACTTTAGAAAGAACTTCTTCCATTTTTCCAGTTTCTTCACTAACTGCAATCATTTGTGAAAGGATAAAAGGAAAAGCATCAGGATGTTTGGCAAAGGCAAATGAAACAGGAAATCCTTTTTCAACCTGAAGAGAAACATCTTTTAGAGCATTACCAATAACTGAGTTGCCTACAACTTCAGAAGTTATGTTTAAACCTTCCAAGATTGAAACGCCTGCTCCTGTCATTAAGGATAATGTACTTGTAAGCTCAGTTAAAATAACTTGTTTTTGCAATTCACCAATTACAGGAACTTTAAACTGCAGTTCATCTAATTTGAGCTTGCCTGACGGTGTTTTTTTATAGGCTTTGAAAGCATAAAAACCACCGACTACAAGTGCTAATGTCACAGGCCAAAATTTAATAACAGCATCAGACATCCCAATCAAGATTCTGGTTGGGAGTGGAAGTTCTGCATCAAATTCATCATATAAAGAAGTAAGTCGTGGAATAACAAAGATCATCATAATAAAAGCAACAACAATCATACCTGTAATAATAATAGAAGGATAAATAAGTGCTCCTTTTACTTTACCTTTAAATTCTTGTTGTTTTTCCATGTCGTCTGCTAGACGAACCAAAACAGTATCCAAAACACCACCAACTTCACCTGACTTTACTAATGCAATATAAGTAGGGGAGAAAACAGTTGGATGTTTAGTGAATGCTTTTGAAACAGATTCTCCACCTTCAATGTCAGCAAGTATCTGAGAGACAACTTTACCCATTGAACCTTTGGCCTGAGATTTTAATATCATTAAAGATTCTGTAATAGGCAAACCAGCATTTACCATAGTTGCAAACTGTCGAGTAAATGTAGCTACATCTGATGGAGTTATTCTGTTCTTTAGATTTCTTATAAAAGCAATTGGACTTTCAAATACTGGCTTTATTGAAAGAACTAAAAGACCCTTACCTCTTACAAGTTTAGCTGCATTGCTTTCATCAGTTGCTTCGACTTCACCATTTACCAATTTTCCACTTTTGTCTTTAGCCTTGTAGTTAAAACGTTTCATTTAATCTTTTGAATATTTTATTTAGAACCACGAATCAGACGGTTTAGCTCTTCTGGCCTGACTGACCATTCTTGAGCAACGTCAATTGATATCTTTCCTGATTTAACAAGTGAAGCCAATGAATGCTCAAGTGTTGACATTCCTGCTTCAAGTGATGTTTGAATAATTGAATCAATTAAATGTGATTTACCTTCTCTAATTGCAGTTTTAATTGCAGTCGTTCCAAGCATTACTTCATGTGCAACCAACCTTGAACCTGTTACACCTGAAATTAATCTTTGAGAGAAAACTGCTTCCAAGACAGCAGATAGTTGCAATCTAACTTGATTTTGTTGGTCTTCAGGGAAAACGTCAACTATTCTATCAATTGTTTGGCCTGCTGAATTTGTATGAAGTGTACCAAAGACTAAATGTCCTGTTTCTGCAATTGTCATTGCAGCAGATATTGTTTCAAAATCTCTCATTTCTCCAACCAAAACAACATCAGGATCTTCACGAAGAACAGAACGAAGAGCAACTTGCCAAGAATGAGTATCTGATCTCATCTCTCTTTGTGAAATTATTGATTTAATTGGCTTGAATACAAATTCAATAGGGTCTTCAATTGTTACAATGTGATTTGATCTGTTTTTATTTATCTCATTAATAATTGCAGCAAGTGTAGTCGATTTACCATGACCTGTTGGACCAGTTACTAAAACTAGACCTTGTCTTAAAGTTGTAAAACTTCGAGTTATCTGAGGTAAACCAAGAGTATCAATTTCTGGGATTTCTAAAGGTATTCTTCTAAATGCAGCAGCAAGAGATCCCTTTTGTGTATAAGCATTAACCCTAAATCTTGCTTTCTCTGAGAAAGAAAGTGAAAAATCAATTTCTTTATTAACTGTTAATCTTTCTATCTGATCAGTTGTTAAAACTTGTTTTAAGCCATCTGACAAAATTTCAGGGGTTAGTATTCCTGCATCTGCTAAAGATCTCAGTTCACCTTCTAAACGAACAGTTGGAGCAACACCAACAACTAAATGCAAATCGGATGCTTTTAAATCAATTGCTTGTTGTAATAAATGTCGTATATCAATTGCCATATATATAAGTTAAATCATTCTTGAGCAACACGCAAGACCTCTTCAATAGATGTTTCTCCTGCCAAGACTTTTAAATATCCATCTTGTTTCAAGGTAATCATTCCTTCTTCGCGAGCTTTTTTCTCAATTTCCAAAGCTGGTTTTCGCTCTAAAATCATTTTGCCAATTGAGTCGGTTACAGGTAATACTTCAAAAACTCCGACTCTTCCATAATAGCCACTATTGCCACAAGCTTGGCAACCTTTACCGCGAAATATTTTTCCAGTTGAATCTTGTGGCCATAATGGACCTAAAACTGCCTTCATGTCTTCAATTATTTTTGGATCTGGATCATATGTCTCTTTGCAATCATCATGAATTTTTCTGGCAACTCTTTGAGCCATAATTGCAGTCATTGAAGATGTCAAAAGATAAGGCTCTGCACCCATATCAAGCATACGAGGAAGCGCACCTGCAGCATTATTAGTGTGAAGTGTGGAGAAAACTAAATGTCCGGTAAGTGAAGCTTGTATAGCAAGATCTGCAGTTTCTCGATCTCGGATTTCTCCAACCAAAATTATGTTTGGATCTTGTCGCAAAAATGCTTTCAATCCTGATGCAAAAGTTAAACCGACTGCGGGGTTAATTTGCACTTGGTTTACACCCACCATTTTATATTCAATAGGATCCTCCAAAGTAACAATATTAACTTTTGGTGTATTAATTTTACTAATAATTGAATAAAGTGTTGTAGTTTTTCCAGATCCGGTTGGACCACAAATCATAATAATTCCATGTGGCCTTAAAATGGCATCTTGTAAATTTTTCAAAGCTTTTCCACGAAGACCTAAAACAGGGAGATCGGGGACACCACCAGTTTTTTTAAGTAAACGCATGACAATCTTTTCTCCCCACGCAGTAGGAAGTGAAGACACACGAAGATCAGTGTCTTCTGAGCCCGCCTTAAAGTTAAACCTACCATCTTGTGGAATTCTTTTTTCATCAATTTTCATACCCGCCAAAATCTTAATACGAGACGATAGCGATTCATGCAATTCTCTTGGAATTGTTAATTTTTCAACTAAAATACCATCAATTCTATATCGAACTCTGGTTGCTCTTTCCTCAGGTTCAATGTGAATATCAGACGATCTTGATTTAACAGCAAACTCCAAAATATGGCTGACAATCTCTGATATTTTTTCTTCTCTGATAAAACCAATTTTTAAATTCTGAGTTTGATTAGTCTTCTTTTCAGGAGCTACATCTTTTAAGGCTTCTGTAACTTCTTGTGATAGGGAAGTGGCATATCTAGTTGTAATGATATCTCCTAATAATCCTTCTTCGACAGCAACTGGTTTTACTCTAAATCCAGTTTTTCTTTCAACAAATTCAATAGCAGTCAAATCAAGAGGATCAACCATGGCCAATGTGATAGATTTGCCTGCTTTATCAACAGCTAGGGGAAAGATATTAAACTTAGAAGAGACCTCTTGAGAAAGAACAGACATGGCTTCAGGTGAAGATGGCGCTGTAGCTAGATCTACAAATGGAATATTATAAAGAGTTGCTTTGGCTTGGACCAATTCTTTAGGGCTAACTAAATTTTGTTTAGTAATTATCTCTTCTTGTGTAGTTCCATACTGGACCTCAGCCATTTTGACCTGCTCAGCGCGAGTCTGGTCCAAAACCCCCATGGAAACTAAAATATCGGAGATACTATTACCTGTAGGTTTAGTGGCAGTATTGGCAGTGGGCATATGTTATCACGCATTTAGCGTGTAAATATATAATAGACTAGATTAGTGAGTTTTAAAATATTCAATTGTCTTCTTTAAGCCTTCCATCAGGTCAGTCTTTGGTTCCCAGTCTAATTTTTCTTTGGCCAGAGCAATGTCAGGTTTCCTAAGATGGGCATCATCCGGAGCCTCTGGTATATAAATTATTTTGCTTTTTGTTTCAGGGATTAAACTAACCACAGCCTCGGCCAACTGTTTTATTGTATATTCACCAGGATTACCAATGTTTACAGGACCAATAAAATCAATTGAATTGTGCATCATTTTATCCATTCCAAGCAAAAGATCATCGATATATTGAAAAGATCTTGTTTGTTTTCCATCACCATGAATTGTGATATCACTACCACTTAATGCTTGGGTGATAAAATTTGATACAACCCTTCCATCATTTGGTGACATTTTTGGACCATAGGTGTTAAATATCCTAATAACTCTAACTTTTGTCTTATGATATCTATTGTAATCAAATATTAAACTTTCACCAGCTCTTTTTGATTCTTTATAACAAGCACGTAAGCCAGTGCAATCAACATTTCCACGATATGTTTCAGGTTGAGGATTAACCTGTGGGTCACCATAGACTTCAGATGTAGAAGTATGGAAAAATAAACATTCAGGATTTTTCTTTGCAACTTCTAACATGTTATATATTCCGAAAGTAGATGCTCTCCAAGCATCAAACGGAGCTTTACTGTGGGCAATTGGAGAAGCTGGACAAGCAAGATTATAGATCTCATCAAAAGTATCAAGTTCTAAAGGAAGCGTAATGTCATGTTCAATAAATTTGAAGTTATCTTTATCCTTTATTTCACTTAAGTTTTCCAAAAATCCAAAACTTAAGTTATCAATCCCTGTAACGTTATTACCCTCATTTACAAGATTTACAGTCAAATTTGAACCTATAAAACCCGCGCATCCAGTTACAAGAATCTTTTTATTCATGTAAAATACATAATATACCTGTAAACAAAATAATCAATATGCATGCTTTTTTATTAGTTAACAAAGACCCAATTCAATTTGCAGAAGAACAAAATGCAAAAGTTATTCCATTTACCATGCAAAAGATAGAAGATGCCAGAAATTTAAAAAAAATAGTTAAATTTAAATTTAACGAAAAAACTGCAATTATAATTAACGACATTGATCTAGCTACAAACGAAACATTAAATGCCTTTTTAAAAAACCTTGAAGAACCAAACGAGAATTTAATTTATATTTTAACTGCAAGCAATTTAAATAATGTGTTACCAACAATAATTTCTCGCTGTGAAATAATTGCAGTACAAAGTACAGAGTACTTGGTACAAAGGCAGCACAGAAATTACAAGGATGCATTAAATATTAAAGATAGAGACGAAGCGATTAAGTTTGTAGAAGATTTATTGTTTTTGGATAAAGAAAAAAAAGAATACAAAAATATGGAAAATTATTTAAATACACTAAAAAACTTAAAATTAAATGGTAATGTCTCTTTACAGATGACTAATTTAGTTGCTAGAATGAGCAGCACTACAAATTAATTTAAATTATATGGCAGACAAATACGATGCAAGTCAAATCCAAGTTCTAGAAGGTTTGGAACCTGTCAGAAAAAGACCAGGAATGTACATTGGATCTACTGACAGTAGAGGTATGCATGAGTGTCTTCGTGAAATTATTGATAATTCAGTAGATGAAAGCTTTGCAGGTACTGCAACAGCAGTATGGGTACAAATCCATCCAGACGGTTCAGCAGAAGTCAGAGATAACGGACGTGGTATTCCAACAGATATGCACAAAAGTGGTGTTTCTGCTCTTGAGTTAACAATGACCAAACTTCACGCAGGTGGAAAGTTTGGTGGAGGTGCTTATAAAGTTTCAGGAGGTTTACACGGTGTAGGTGCGTCAGTTGTTAATGCACTTTCATCATATTTTAGAGTCTGTGTAATCAGAGACAAAAAAGTTTTCTATCAGGAGTACCACAGAGGAGTACCAGTAAAACCAGTTGGAGAAGCAACTGAATCACAACTTAAAGAGTGGGGTATTGATGCAAAAGGCCAAAAGTCTGGAACAATAACTAGATTTCTTCCAGATACTGAAATCTTTGGAGATTTAGTATATGAAAAAGTAAAAATTAAAAATCTTCTTCGTGATAGGGCATATCTTGTTGCAAAACTAGAATTTAACTTCAAGGACCACAGAGATAGTGATGAGGCAAGTTACTATTTTGAAGGTGGAATTAAATCTTTAGTTGCACATTCAAACAGAGGGAAAGTAATTCTTTCAAATGTAATTCATGTTGGTAAAGATGATGGAAACATAAATGCAGACGTTGCCATACAATACACAGACGGTTTCAATGAAAATGTTAAAGGCTTTGTTAACGGTATTTACACAACTGATGGTGGTACACACGTCACAGGATTTAGGACTGCACTAACCAGATCAATTACAGATTACGTTAAAAAGCAAGGTAATGGAAAAGATGAAATGCTCCTAACAGGTGATGACTTAAAAGAAGGATTAACAGCAGTTGTCTATGTCAAAATGCCATCAGAATCCCTTCAATTTGAATCTCAAACAAAAGCAAAACTTAACAATCCAGAAGTACAAGGTTTTGTTGCCTCAGCAGTTAAAGAAGGATTAGACACATATTTTGAAGAACACCCACAAGATGCAAAAAGAATTATTGAAAAAGTTACACTTGCAGCAAAGGCAAGACTTGCAGCAAGAGCAGCAAAAGATGCAGTCCTCCGAAAAGGAGCACTAGATGGGGCATCACTTCCAGGAAAACTTGCAGATTGCCAAAGCAAGGATGCAACGGTTTCAGAAATATATATCGTAGAGGGAGATTCTGCAGGAGGTTCTGCAAAACAAGGAAGAGATAGAAAATTCCAAGCAATTTTGCCTCTTAAAGGAAAAATTCTAAATACAGAAAGGGCAAGGCTAGACACAATTGTTAAGTTTGAAGGTGTTAAAAACTTAATTATTGCCTTAGGAGTTGGAATTGGTGAAGCAATTAATTATGACAAGATTAGATACCACAGAGTAATTATTATGACCGATGCTGACGTTGATGGAGAACACATCAAAACCCTACTTTTGACATTCTTCTATAGACATATGCCAGAAATTATAACTAGGGGATATTTATATATTGCACTTCCTCCACTTTATAAAATTACAATTGGAAAAGAATCAAGATATGTCTTTAATGATGAAGAAAAGGATGAATTAATGAAAACAATAGGAGACAAAAAGTACAGTATCTCAAGATATAAAGGTCTTGGAGAAATGGATGCACAACAACTTTGGGAAACAACAATGGATCCTGCAACTAGAACATTAAAACAAGTAACAATTGATAGCATGGAAGAAGCAAGCAACATGTTTGAGATGTTAATGGGTGAAGAAGTCCCACCACGCAAGAAGTTTATCCAAACCCACGCCAAAATGGCAACTCTTGATATATAATACTCTCAATATGAGAAAGGCATCACGAATTACAAGAGGATTAAAACCAAAAACTTTGCCAACTTTTGATCCAACATTACAATTTATCGAAGAAGACGGAATTAGGTTTCAAAAAGGTTTTTCTTTTGAAGAAAAAGATGGCAATTGGGTTCCTACACTACTTAGTACTGACCCAGAACAATGGCTAACCGACGCAACACGGATGATTAGAAGAGGACTAATGGGATATGGAATCCCTGAGCGATAACTATTGATTTGAAAGTGATTCAATAATATACTTACACTATGAATTTTGTACACGACATTGCATACGGAGAAGAAAACAAAACATTAAACACCTTCATTGAGATTCCAAAAGGTTCAATGCACAAAATTGAGTACAGCACAGAACTTGGTATTTTTGTATTAGATAGAGTAGAACCAGAAATATTTGCAAAACCTGTTAATTATGGATTTATTCCAAGAACATGGGACGAAGACAATGACCCACTTGATACATTAATTGTTACAACAGAACCACTACCAACGGCAGTTTTAGTAAAAGCAAAAGTAATTGGAATTTTAAATTTTGTTGATGATGGAGAAAATGATCACAAAATAATTTGTGTTCCAGAAGATGATAGAAATGAAGGAAATGTAATTAATGATATTACAGATCTTCCAAAGAGATTGATGGAGAAATTAGAACATCATTTTACACACTACAAAGATCTCAAAAAACCTGGAAGCACAAAAGTAGAAGGTTGGGGAAATAAAGAAGATGCATGGAAAATCATAATGGAGTGCGTAGCAAGATATTCTGAAAAGTTCTCCAAATAATTTATCAAAACAAACTTGCTTGTTCTTCTTCAGGTTTTTCTAATACAGGGTAACTGAAATCAACTTCAATTTCTTTGATATCATTCCAATAGTCTTTAAACTTTAATGTTTTATTTTTGAATCCATAATCATATACTTCTTTTGTTATCCTGACATCTTCTTCACAGTAATATTTTAGCTTTCTTAAAGATTCTTCGTCATGCTTCTTCCAATAAATAATTGCATTTCCACCTTCATCAACTTTTTGTTGTCCTAATGTTTCTTTAGCTACTGCATTTAAAGAAACTCGTTTACCATTTATTTCTTTTATGTGTTCCAAAATATCAAAGTGATTATACTTTTGAAATTCTTGTGGTAAATATGGTTTTAGAACTGGCACATCAAATCTTTTTGAATTAAAACCAATTATTCTATCTGCCTTTCTGAAATATTCAAACGACTTTAAAACATCCTCCTCGAAAAAGGATATCATTTCTCCACTTATTTCATTGAAGTTTTCATCTAATGTTCTGGCATAGAGTGAAATTACAGAAACACCAAATTGTGAAGGGTCTGGAGCTTCATCAAAAAAACGTTGTGTTTCAAGATCAAAAATTACTTCATTAATAGTATTCATTGCGTTCTAGGTGATGAACATTATACAATGTTTTTGTATGGACTTTGCAAAATCATATTTAGTCTCACTTCTAGTTCTTTTTCCAATTGATGTTGTTTGGTTAACGCTAACTAAAAAAATATATGATGGTTGGCTATCTCCATTTGAAAGAGTTTTAAATATTCCTGCTGCAATCCTTGTTTATTTGTTCATTCCTTTTGGTTTAGTTTACTTAGTTATATCAAAACACATAGGTGATGTTCCAAATACAAAAATAGTTTTAGAAGCATTTGTTTATGGAGTATGTTCATACAGTGTTTATGATTTAACAAACCTTGCAACGCTTAAAAATTGGAGTGTGCCTATGGTAATTACTGACATTATTTGGGGTGGTGTATTATGTAGCCTAGTTACTATTGCATCATTATTAGTACTACAAAAAATTTAAATGGAACTAATTAATTTCGTCTGGCAAAATTTATTAGTAATTTTCATCTTCATGAATTTGTTTTTTGTACTTTCATTAAAATTTAAAAGAAATGACATTGCAGATTCTGCATGGGGATTGGGCTTTATAGTCTTAGCAATTTTTAACCTTGTATCATCAGGTGATTTTCAAAGAACAAAAATAATACTAACTACATTAGTTATACTTTGGGGCTTGAGACTAATGGGCTATATTACTCTCCGTAATTGGGGTAAAAATGAAGATTTCAGATACAAAGAGTGGAGAGAGCAATGGGGCAAAAAGGCAATTTTAAGAAGTTATTTGCAAGTTTTTCTTCTTCAAGGATTATTTATGTTTTTAGTTTCAACATCAGTCAATTTATACAATCGTTTTGATGGGGGAGTAATACTAGTTAGTTTCATTGGATTAATCATCTGGGTAATTGGTTTTTATTTTGAGACAGTTGGAGATATTGAGATGTATTTATTCAAAAGAAACAAAAACAATAAAGGTAAAATAATGGACCAAGGATTATGGAGATACACCAGACATCCTAACTATTTTGGTGAAGTTACCCAATGGTGGGGAATTTGGATATTAACACTAGGTTCAACTTATTGGTATCTTGGATTAATTGGTCCACTAACAATCTCATTTTTAATTTTAAAAGTTTCAGGTATTCCAATGCTTGAGAAAAAATATGAAGGTAATAAAGAATTTGAGGCATACAAAAAAAAGACTTCAGCCTTCTTCCCTTGGTTCACAAAATAAAAAATTAATGTCCAAATTCAAAATCAATATTACCTAAATTATGTTTTTTAAGAGGAGTACCATCTGAATTTTCACTAAAGTGGTCATTAAAACCAAATCCGTTTCTATAGTTTGATATCCTTAAAGATTTATATTGAAGATAGTACGCAACAATAAACTGCTGACGCTTTGTAAGCTTGTTTGTATTTAAAAATCTTAACAGTAAATTACCCTCGTGGGTCATAGCATTTCTCTCTGACCAAAGCGAGTTTACTGGTAGGCCGTCTCTCAACTGAAGTACATGTTGCCATTCATGAACAAATACAGCTGCATCAAAAATTGCAGAAAAGTTTATATTTTTATCTCCCCACAACGCGGTCCATTTTAGTGTATCAAATCCAACAAATAATGGATTTTGTATATCTGTTTTAATCCCAATTTTTATACTTTTATAATTAAATTTAGACTCTCGAATTTTTTGAAATAATCCAAAGCGGGTCATTAATTCCTTAATAAAAATATTCCACATTGGCTTTTCTTCAACTCCAGAACTTTCATATTCATAAGGATATGTAATTACTGACATAGCTCTTAATTCGTTGAATCCTAACGAATCCAAAATATTAAAAGCTATCGCATTTGACAACACAGCTTCTCTTCGACCCATAAGATATTGATCTCCCAAGCCTGGGGTTTTTGCGACTATAAAATCTTGGGGTACATCGCTGGGAATATTTTCCGGATGATATTCATAAACCAAAAGATCCCCCCCTCTTTTAAGAGGATTAACACATTTTTCATTTATTGGCTCAAATTGCCTTTGCATTAACTCTGACGACATAATTGTGGAATTATAGGACAGTATACTGCGAATGTAAATTTTTGGGGTAAGATTAGTTTAACAAATTTTTAGTGGTTGTGAATACCAGATTTTATTTTGTACTTTTGGGAGAATGAATTTTGACAGAGTTGACTTGAGAATGAGGCAGGTTCATGAACAAAATTTAAAAGATGCAGATGCCGCAGGTATGACTCTCGAGGCATGGCATGAAGCCATGTCTGAAAAAGGAAGAGGGGTAGAACCAGTATTAGTTAAAAAGAGGTCAGGAAAAGTAAAATATGTACCGAAAAGTGCCACCGAACAAGTTCTTCATCAACTTTTCCCAAATGCACACAAGGACGAATGACATTCTCGAGTGACTTCCTCTTGCTTCGTCAAATATTTCAGGTTAGAATGATCAAGGCTCAATATAGAGAGCTTTTTTATTCGCATTAATATATGGAAATTGGAAAAATACAAATTTCAGAAATAACTTCAGAATTATCAAAATCATACGTTGACTATGCAATGAGTGTCATTGTTGCTCGTGCACTACCAGACGTTCGTGATGGACTAAAACCAGTACACAGAAGAATATTGTATGCCATGGCTCAAATGGGATTAAAACACACAGGAAGTTTTACAAAATCTGCAAAAGTTGTTGGAGAAGTTTTAGGTAAATATCATCCACATGGAGACAGTGCTGTCTATGATACTGCGGTCCGTATGGTACAAGACTTTTCACTTCGATACCCACTTCTTAAAGGTCAAGGTAACTTTGGATCAGTTGATGGTGATTCAGCTGCTGCTATGCGTTACTCTGAAATGAAACTGTCTGCAATTTCAGAATATTTACTTGCAGACATGGAAAAAGATACTGTTGATTATGTAGACAATTTTGACGCTACATTAAAGGAACCAGTCTTTTTACCAGCTCTACTTCCTAATTTGTTACTCATGGGATCTGAAGGTATTGCTGTTGGTATGGCAACTAAAATTCCACCACACAACTTAAGTGAGGTTATTGATGCAATTCGTGAAATGTTAAAGAAGGGTAGAGTAGTTATTGAAGATGAAAAAGTACATGAATCAGAAAACGAATTTGTCATCAAAAAGATTAATTTAATTGCAGCAGGACAAGAAAAATCATTTACCCAAGAAGAAGTAGATCCAAAAAGTATTTCATTTGAAACAGAATCAACAATTGACGAAATCACAAACATTTTACCGGGACCTGATTTTCCAACAGGTGGAGCTATTTACGATGCAAATTCATTGAAAGAAGTCTATGCAACAGGACGAGGAAAGATTGTCGTTCGTGGTATTGCAGAAATTGTAGACAGTGGCAAAAGGCCTCAAATTATTATTTCTGAAATTCCATACCAAGTCAACAAGGCAGAAATGGTTGCAAAGATTGCAGAACTTGTTAAAGATAAAAAACTTGTTGGAATTGCAGACCTTAGGGACGAATCAGACAAAGATGGACTTCGTGTTGCAATTGATCTTAAAAAAGATGCAAAACCAAAGTCTGTACTTAACAACCTGTACAAACACACAAGACTTCAAACTTCATTCCCTGCAAACTTTGTTGCATTAGTTGATGGAACTCCTCACACCTTAAACTTAAGACAAATTTTAGTTGAATATATTAAACACAGACAAAAAGTAGTTGTCAGAAGAACAATTTTTGAACTTACAGAAGCAAAAAGAAGATCACATATTTTAGAAGGTCTTAAAATTGCACTCGACAACCTAGATGCTGTAATTAAAACAATTAGAGAGTCAAAAACCCAAGAAGAAGCAAAGAATAATCTTATTGAAAGATTTAAATTATCAGAGATCCAATCAATTGCTATTCTTGATATGCAACTTAGAAGACTTGCTGCACTTGAAAGAGAAAAAATTGAAAAAGAATACCAAGAATTAAAGAAATTAATCGATGAACTAATCGCAATCTTAAAAGATCCACAAAGAATTTTGGGAATAATTGATACAGAATTAACAGAACTAAAGACAAAGTTTGGAGATTCAAGAAAAACAAAAATTTACAAAAGTAAAATTGGAGAATTCTCAGAAGAAGATTTAGTAGCCAAAGAAGATGTTTTAGTAACAGTTACCAAAACTGGCTACATCAAAAGAGTTTCAAAGAATACATATAAAGCACAAAGAAGGGGTGGAAAAGGAGTAATTGGGATGACAACAAAAGAAGAAGATGAGATTGATCATTTAGTTACGGCAAGTACGCATGATCAAATATTATTCTTTACTAATAAAGGCCGTGTCTTTGGTGCAAAAGCATTTGAAATACCAGAATCATCAAGGCAAGCAAAAGGACAAGCACTTGTTAATTTCTTAAACCTTGAAGGTGGAGAAGTAATTAAATCAATTCTTCCTGTTAACAAAGACTTGAAAGCAAAGCACCTTATTTTGGCAACTGCTTCTGGTGTAATAAAGAAGACAGAATTAAAACAATTTGAAAACCTAAGATCATCTGGACTAATTGCTATAAAATTACAAGGTACGGATAGTTTAATATCAGCTCATCTATCATTTGGTACAGACAATGTCATGCTTTTAACCAAAAAAGGTATGTCAATTAGATTCCCAGAAGCAAACGTTAGACCTATGGGTAGAGCTACAACTGGAGTAACAGGCATGAAATTTGACAAAGATGACAGTTTAATCGGAATGGAAGTATTTCCAGATAAACTAGAGGTTCCAGAAGACAAAAGAAAGAAAGTCTTTAGAGATATCTTAACTCTTTCAATCCATGGAATTGGAAAAAGAACAAAATTTGATGCATTCCCAATTCAAAAGAGATCTGGAAAAGGAGTTAAGGCCTGTATAGTTTCTGACAAAACAGGGGACTTAGCCTGTGCATCACTAGTTACTGAAAACTCTGATCAACTTGTTATAACATCCAAAAAGGGACAAGTAATCAAGCTTCCTGTTAAAAACATTCCTCAATTAGGAAGAGCAACACAAGGAGTTATTATCATGAGGTTTGCAAACAAAGGTGATGTTATTGCAGCTGCAACTGTAATTGATAAAACTGGAGATGAGGAAGAAGTAATATAGTATAATTTAAACATGTTCGATAACCAAACCACAAATGAAGGACACGCAATAACTTTCGGCGTAACTGATGAGGAACGACGAGTTGAGTTGCAGACCTTTTGGGAGGGTAAAAAACATCAATGGGAAGAGGAAATCCGTAAAATCTTTACTCCTGAGAACGAGTCACCAAAGGCTGAAATATTTATATCTGGAGGGTTAGAAAATTCGAGGTTTCATGATGTAAGTGGACAACAAGCTCGACACGATGATATTCCCGATGAGCATTCAAGGTATTCGAGTGACTTTAATTTAGGAAGGAATATAAATATACCCAACATAACCGAATTTACAGTCTGTTTGGCAGACGCAGTAGACCCCATTGCTCACCCAAATGAGGCACGTGTTGTTGCGACACCACCAGGTATAGGAAGAAATATATGGCTACAGCTTAGCAGAGATGGAGCACAAAACGATGGGGATTACAACGCAAGAATTATTTATACAGCAGGTGAAGATGCAGGTACGGTTTTGATGCGAGCAAAAGCCCTAAATTCTGGTATTAAAGTTGAAAATAATGAAATCAGCTATCAGTATAACCCCCTCGATCTACCTTCAGATGAATAATTTCTCATTTAAAAAAATATTTTATTTATAAATAAATTAAACGGTTGAAATACTTAATTTTGGAGAAAATAACTGTGTCAAGAAGCTGAATGGATTTTCAATATTAGTATGTTCTTCCAATGTAGACTTATTATACTCAACATTCTTTTCTATTAGTTCCATTACGTTGTGAATTCTCTTTATTGCATTTTCGACGTCATGTCTAGTTGATGAGTCTAATTTTAAATCTAGTATTGAGTCTAGTTTCATCGCCACAAAATATATTTCTGTTAAATTAGCTGGGTCAAAATTTTCAATATTTTTTAAAGCAGCCACTGCCATCTCAATTGCACTATCTACTTCTTTCAAAACAGTCTCTGCCGCTTGCACATCCTCTTTTACAACTGCTTCAAATCTTACGTTTAATTCGTCTTGACTTATTATATGGTTATTGACTGCATATTTTTCAATCTCTTGGTATTTTGCAATGTTTTCGTCATTCTTGCTTCTTCCTGCTTCAACTTTTGCACGGACAACTACATTCTTGACGAGCTCGTTAACTGATTCCTCATAGTATTCTGATTTAACCACTTTTATTTCTGGATTTAATACCGACATTACTTTGTCATCTGAGCGCCTCTCCTCAATTTGCACCTTATTGATATTCGATGATTTTAATCCGTCAAAGCTAGATAATGGTTTGGTCTCTATACCATCTAAAACACTCAAGGGTAATTTATCGCTTATATATAAAAGTCATAATGGCAAAGATTTTTCTTTATGTCAATAATAAAACAATTACGCAAAGGTGGGGTGGGGGTTCAATGTGTCATCAAAACAGAGGATGAGGAAGAAGAAGTTTAAACAACTTCTTGAAACTTTCGTCCATTACATGCTATATTGAATGTATGGAGAAAAGAGTAGAATTCATTGGTAGTATAATAATTTTCTTTATCCTTCTTTTTGTATATTCAAAGTTTGGACCGTCACTTCCAATTTCTGTTTTAACTCAGACCAAAGGTGAACCAATGGTAGTATCAGAAACTGGAAAGGTTGCAGTTGTTCCTGACATCGCAAAGGTTTCATTTGGCATTGACAGTCAGGGACAAAATTTAAAGCAAGTTCAAGACTCTGTAAACAAAAAGTCAAAAACATTGACTGATGCATTAAAGAAATTGGGAATTGACGAGAAAGACATTAAAACAACAAATTACAGTGTTAATCCAGAATATGACTATTCTAATTCACCATATAAAATAAATGGATATAGAGTTTCAACTAATTACGAAGTTAAAATAACAAATTTTGAGTTGGTAAATGATGCACTAACTATAGCTACAGAATCAGGTGCTAATGTAATCGGTAATATAAGTTTTGAAGTAAATGAAAAGACAAAAGATGAATATACACAAAAAGCCAGAGAAGAAGCAGTAAAACTAGCAAAAAATAAGGCAGAAGGATTAGCAAAAGCTTCAGGTATTACACTAGGTAAAGTAATCAATGTTTCTGAATCATTTGGAATGGACTATCCAAGGCCAATATCGTATACAAAGGAAATGCCATTTGGTGGGTCCGCTGATCAAGCAGAAATTGCAAATGTAACTCCAGGAGAGACAGAAATATCAGTTACAGTAAGTCTTTCATACGAAATCAGATAATCTTCATCATTAGATAATCTTTACAAATTATCTTTAATATATTCTTTTATATTTACTCCGTCTTTAGGAATTAAGATATAAGCTCCCTGAGTACTTTTACTATTCTGTAAAACATTTTGGTCTGATAGATTAATAAATGAAACTGCGTATTCAAGTGGATTTCCAATTTCGGACAACATCTCTTCAATCTTCTCTAGTGTTAAGTCTGTTTTAACAAAGCCTAGCGCATTACCAACAGAGGATATATTTGCCTTTTGAAGTATGGCTTTTAATACTTCAAATTGATGATGTGACCTTTCAAAATCACTGCCTCCGTGACGACTCCTAACGTATTTTAAAGCCTCTTCACCATTCATCTCATGTAATCCTACGTTATATGAAATAGTTTCATATCTACAAGTAAATTGTTTCTCCAGTTCAAAGCCAGTATATAGTTTGTGTACTTCTTCAATTTTTTCATTTGAGAATCCACAAAGTTCATTTTCCTTGCCCCTGACGGGGTAGAAGTTATCTGTATAGGCCTTCTTTACATCAACTGTTACACCTCCCAATGAATCAACCATTTTTACAAAGGAGTTAAAATCAATTGCGATAGAATTTGAAATTGGTAAACCTGTTACACCAGTTAAGGCATCTTTAAGTGATGGATCAGCATTTATTTTGTGACCAGAGAACCAAAAATCACGGGGGAAAGATATCAAATTTGCCTTTTTATCTGTTAAATTAACGTTTACAACCAAAATGGCATCCATCAAACCTCCACCTGAATGTCCTGCACCACCATGACCAGTTAAAAGAATATTAAAAGTTTTGGCCGCTTTGCTTGTTTCTCTTTTTTCTTCAATTATTTGAGGTAGGGGATAGTTAGTTACAATTTTATTTGTTGCTGATTGTGTTGACTTCTTAAAAAATTTTGTATAACCAACAGCACCCAAAGCCATACCTGTTACAAAAATTATTCCAATGAATGCAGAAAGTTTGTATGGAGAAGAAAGTATATTTTTCACAGAATTAAGTATAACAAAATTATTTCCCCCTCCCATGGAAGGTTTCGTGGATATCATGAAGTTGCTTGTTCGTTACATGAGTATAAATCTGTGTTGTTGATATATTTTTATGCCCCAGCATCTCCTGAACTGACCTAATATCAGCTCCTGCAACCAATAAATCAGTAGCGTAACTGTGCCTCATTGTATGTGGAGTAGCTTCAACTGGAAGTTTCATCTTATGTACATATTTTTTTACCAAACGTTCAACTGATCGGGGAGTGAGTCTCATTTTTTCATCTGGAGTGATTGGGTCCAATTTTCCTTTATGTCTTATAAACAATGGCTTAAAATGATCTTTTCTTTCATTCAAATATTTTTTTAAATACTCAGTTGCACGAGCTGAAAGAAAAACTACCCTAGCTCTCCCTCCTTTTCCTGTTATGCCAAACTCACGTCTTTCAAAGTCAATTTTTTCTATATTTAATCCCGTTAGTTCAGATACACGAAGTCCTGTAGAAAACAAAACTTCAAGTATGGCTTTGTCCCTATAGCCTTGTATGTCATTCATAACAGGGGCATTTAACAGTCTGTCAACTTGTTCACCACTTAAAAACTTAACTTGTCTGTCTGGTATTTTAGGCAGTTCAATCTTGTCAGGTGCCATTACTTGATAATCATTACGCAGTAACCACTTTAAAAATGATCGTAGCGCAATAGCATGGTACCCTTGTGTCTTCTTGCCTAAACCAATTTTTGCTAGATATGCCCTAAAGTCATGGATAATGTCTTGGTTAATAGATTTAATATCTGTGTGTTTTTTGTTTGTAATTAACCACTCAAGAAGTCTTGTTAGGTAGTGTCTGTAGTTTCTAATTGTAAGAGGGGAGCATCCTTTTTCAACAGATAAATAATCTAAGAATTCATCTATTTTTTTTGATATTTCAGAATTTTTTGATGTGGCAGAATCCATCTATAATTTACTATAAATCTTTTGAGGAAGTCTGTCAATATTGTACGACACTGTTACCCTACTTGTTTTTCTCTTTTTCTTTTAACCAACGGGTCCAAGGACTTGGAACAACAACTTGCACAGGGACCTCGCAGCTTTGTCTCCGGTTATGCATTTTTAAAACAAACTTGTCAGAGTGACAATACCTAAAACAAGTGACTGGAGGAGGTGTATCGTTTGTGAATAATATATAGGTACTACCATCAACCTTACCGGTCGTAATATGTATCTTCTCAACCATGGTCGAATAATATACTAAAAATATAATTTGTCAAAAGTTTTCACGGATGAAAACAAAAGAGGGGAGAAGTCCCCTATTTTTAAGACAAAATTTAATAACAGCCATTTTACCAACTTACTACATATAAAAAGTTTAAATTAATAATTTACTTAAATAATATGAAATAATATTTTTTAAATTTTAATAAATTATTTATCTATATAAGTAAAACTTTTTAACTACATTGTTTATCCATTAAAAAACTAATTTGTTAAAGCAACTAATGCCTATTAAACATACAATAAAGGTCGCTAAAATATGAGCTTAATATGACCTTCTGTGATCGATTTTAAGGCCTGTCTAAATCAAAAGCCGACTAGTACATCATCCAAATATATTCCCGTATTTTCGGCCCAATACAGGACTCCTCCAATTTTTAAAATTTAGGGGACTTATAGAAAGATTTTAGGCTCAAACAGACAAATCCCTATAGAAAGATAAATTAGAGGGAAAAGTAACAAAAATATCATGCATATAGGAGAAAATAATCAACATATACAAAGAAGTTTTAAGAAATTAACAAAATACTGCACTACTCTCAACCATATATAATGCGTCGTAAAAGTATTATTGTACGACATACAATTTATAGACAGCTAAACCGAAGAATACATATCAATTACCATTAACATATCCAATAGAAGAACACTATGGATATTACTTTCATCTGACTGTCGTACATACACATCACTTCTCTCTAATCACAAATTAAGTTATCCACAACAACTAGTACAAACTGTATCATTTCGTGAAAACTTATAGGACGTCGTGAAAAGTGAAGTAATAATTATAGGATATATTATGGGATACTACCCTCTCTCCCCTTATCCCCAACGTGTAGCAAAAAACATTCCAATTAAAACAATTAATCCAACAGTTAAATACTCACGAACCACGCCTGGAAACAATCTATCTTCAAGTTTAGCCTGTCCCAAACCTAAAAGTAAGTATACCCCACTGGTTAGAAAAAGTGAGCCTACGACCACAGTAACAGGCCAAAAGAATATTAAGATTGCAAGCTCTGTTAGGATCAAACTTGATACTAGCGACATAACAAATATACCTTTATCAAATTCCTTCTCAAGTTCAATTGACCAAAGGCCTTGTAAAAACAAAAGAAACGAAGACAAAAAGACCAAACCTGATGATATAAAGAC
>JBAQKY010000024.1:0-29661 GCA_049301455.1 Microgenomates group bacterium | reverse complement strand
GAATACAAAAATAGTGTGGTTGTTGGTGATACACAAATAGGTCCGTATGTAATAAAAAGAATTTTAAAAAGTGACCCAGCCAAACTTATTAATCCAGAGGACACCCCAGAGATTGACCAAGATTGATAAGGATAATAACGTCCAATGGTGCCAAGACAATTTTCTTTTTTCTATCCCCTTAATAACTAAAAGAATTAAGAATGGATAGAAATCTACGGCAAATCTGTATCCAAATTGGGCCCAACCAGTTCCTCCGTGACTAAAGATTATTAAGCTGATTAATATTATAACTACCCAAGAGAACCTGACAATTTTATCTTTTAGACTTGCAAACAGAGCATATATAAATGCAGGTGTGGTTATCCAAATTGATAATCCTGCCCAAGATGGAATAATGTATGGAAACTCTATAATCCTCTTTGGAAACGACCAAAACATCACCTTAATGTTATCTAAAATATAAACAGGATTTGCAACTCCATAGACAAACCAAGGCTTATCTGTCTCGTTAAGTATTGCAGGAAGTAAAAAATAGGCCTGATCAAATATTGTTCCAAAACGAATATAATTATAAATAAAATTAAACATCATAAATGGAGCAATTCCAATTGCCAATTTGAAATAAGACCAAAACCAATCCCTTCCGGAATAAAGATATAAAAATAAAATAACACAAATTATTGTCTCTATCCTTGATAGAAAGGCCGCACCAATCATTATGCCGACAAGGTAAGCTCTTTTTTTATTTAAACCTTCATAAATAGCTAGCGACATAAAGAAAACTGCGCTTATTTGTCCTAGATACCAAGACGAACCAACTGCTGATAAAAACCAAACAATTGTTCCCAAGCCTGTGAGTAAAAAGATCCAAATTGATTTTACAAAACTGTTTGTAATCTTCATGCAAATAGCTGCCATCGTTAATGCAAAACCAGCACCTAAAATATGGGCTAAATATTGTTGTTCAAATAAACTGCCAAAAACATATCTTGGAAACATAGATATTATTGCAGGCATTGGTGGGTAGACTACATAGAACTTATTTGTTGCAACAGGTATAAGTTCTGTTAACCATGAAGGTTGTTCTGTTAACCAATAGATACCTTTTATAAATGAGTCTGCAAGTCTGGTGAAGTAGTCAAAGCTCGTTGCGCCAGCTGAAGTAAGATGGTAGATAGCAATTAAAGATAAAGATAGTAAAATTAAAATGATTCGATCAAATTTATATTTATGCATATTTTTACAGATTATATACTTTTAGGAATTTCTTGCATTTTTAATTATTTCATATCTGGGTATGTTCTGACAGAGTTATTTATTGGAAAGGTAAAATTGATATTTAAGTTACCCCTCTATTCTATATTAAGTATTTTGGCTACAACAAATTTAGTTTATGTATCCGCACTTATATTTGGTTTGTCTGAAAAATTAATTTTTATAAATTATATTTTTTGGCTTATCTGTTTTATATGCCTGTTGTACAAAAAGAGATTTGTATTTTTAATTTTTGATAAAAAACATTGGCAAATATATTTATTATCATTAATAGTATTTTTTGTATTTGTAATATCTTTATATAAATCAATTTTTTATTTTTATAATGGTTATTATGTAATGTCCGCTGACAATTGGCAGGATACAGCACTCCACTTTAGTATCATGGAAAGTATAAAAGAAGGTAATTTTCCACCGATTGCACCTTATTATTCAGGACAAAAGTTAGATTATCATTATTTTACCGATTTTCATTCTGCGATAATTACAATGCTTATAAATAAATTTACACCCCGTATTTTTGTTTTTGACAATTCAATGATGGCTGCTATTTTTGCGATATCTATTTATTCACTTACTTATTATCTAACCGAAAAAAGAATCACATCCATCTTCTCGGCAATATTGGCAGTCTTCTCTGGTAGTTTACTTAGTTTTAAATTTATTAATGATTTAATTTTGGGTGGTAATTTTAAGGAAATGCTGTCGAATGGTGCGTATGTCCTTGAGTATGGAAAGTTGTTTCAGATGGCTCCGATGACAAACTATTTTCTCCAGAATAGACCAATGATGGTTGGTATGTCTGTGTTTGTTGCGGTTTTATACTTATTATTTAACAGTTTAAAGAAAAAAGATTACACAAACTTATTTCTTGTTTTGGGAATATCAATACTAACGTTTAAATTCCAAATGATTATTTCTCTAATATCTTTCGTACTGCTTTTAATTTTTGTTATTTTAAAAATCAAAAGTAAAAAGCTAATTTATTTAACACCATTTTTAGCACCCCCCCTTTTATTAAGAGATCAAATATCTTTGTTTTTATCAAACTTTGATTTTGGGCCATGGGTTATGGACAAAAACATATTTTGGTTTTTAAATTTTTTGTTTGTAAACCTTGGTGTCCCCTTTTTACTTTTGGTTATCTTAATTCTGTTAATAATTTTCAAAAAAATACATTTGAGTTGGCAGATCAATGCACTTATCCTAATTTTCTTATCTCTAGTTTCGATACCATTTATTATTACCTTTACTATAGATAGAGCAGACATGCTTAAGTTTGTTTACATTTCATACATACCACTTTCAATATTAGCCTCAATTGTTTTAAGTCGTATATATTTAAAACCGATTGGAAAAGTATTTGTGGTTATTCTTATATTTTTATCAATAGCAACTGGTCTAATTGACTTATCTGGAAGCTATATAAATAAAAATTTTGGCTACTCACAGTCAGATTTAGAAGTCGGGAAGTGGATTAGAGAAAATACACAAGAAAAATCAATTTTTGTAACATACCCTTCAGTTCATAGTCCTGTTTCTGACATTGCAGGGAGAATAAGAGTTTTGTCATATACCAATTGGCCTTATACTCATGGATACGGTGACACACTAGATAATGTTTTTATAAGAAGTGACGACATAAACATGTTATACAGTGAAGCAGAAAATGTTGAGCGATTCTTATCTTTTGTGTCAAAATATAAAATTGATTACATATATTATGGTCAAAACGAATTATCCAATTTCCCTGAAGCTAAAAATAAGCTAG
This sequence comes from Microgenomates group bacterium, assembly GCA_049301455.1. GTDB lineage: Bacteria > Patescibacteriota > Microgenomatia > UBA8517 > UBA8517 > JAUYMM01. The sequence continues at coordinate 26,615 of JBAQKY010000024.1, read as the reverse complement.
AATCAAACAATCGAATTAAAAAAGTATATGAGAATAACGATACCAAAATATTTAAAGTCAGATAATATTCTATACATTCTTTTGGCAGCCTTTGTATTTAGATTATTTTTGGCCAACTTTGGCACTCTTCAGCTTGATCACGGAACATTTGTTGCGTGGGCTAACTCACTTGCTACAGGAGGTCTTAAAAATTTTTATTCAGGATGGTCTGACTATTTCCCTGGATATTTATATATCCTTTGGGGTTTAGGTAAACTTAATTTAATTTTTCCTAACTTACAAACTATTCTTTTCAAACTTCCAGCAATCTTTGCTGACATTGCAACTGGATTTATAATCTATAAGGTAGTTTCAAAGGCCAAAAATCACAATACAGGTCTAATATTTTCAATATTTTATCTTTTTAACCCTGCCATCTTTGGTAATTCGACACTTTGGGGACAGGCTGATAGTTTGACTTCACTTCTCTCTTTACTTGCAATTTATATGTTTCCTAAAAATATATTTATATCTGCAGTCTCATTGGCCATAGGAACATTAATAAAACCTCAAGCAGCATTTATCTTACCAGTCTTTTTTTATATGTTTTTAATTTATGGCGCAGCTGAATCTTACAAAAAAAATATCAAGGATTTTTTTACCTTTACATTTGCAGGTTTGACCACATTTGCACTTGGCTTTTTACCATTTAGCAATAAGTCAAATTTCTTTGAGTTTGTCTTGGATCGTTTTGCCGTTTCTTCTGGCCAATATCCATATGGTTCAGTAAATGCATTTTCGTTCTGGGGCATGTTTGGTTTTTGGAAACCAGACCAAATTACATTCTGGGTTGGGTTAGTTGTTGCTGGAATATTAATATCGTTAACAACATTAATAGTTTATTTGAAGAAGCCAAAATTGGGTGAGTACCTTATTGCAGGACTGTCTTTTCTAATTACCTTTCTATTTTTAACTAGAATGCATGAGAGACACCTACTTCCAACTTTAGCCCCACTTTTGATTTCTGCAGCTGTTTACCCTGCAATATTTATTAGCTATTTGGGTCTTTCATTAAGCTATACTGCAAATCTTGCCTATGCTTATTATTGGATTACAGATGAATTTAAAGAAATATTTAACCCTGTTTTAATAAAAACCTTTATAATTACTAACCTTGCATCATTGGTTCTTGTAGTTGTAAATTTATTTAAAAAAATAAATTTTAACTATGAAGCTTTATTTAAAACAAAACTTAATAAAAATTCATTGACTTCAAAAATAGCTTATTTTAAAGATAAAGACATTTCTAAACGAAAGGCTACAATCGGAATCGTCCTGATTATTCTTTTCTCACTTGGAACAAGGCTTTATTCATTAAGTACACCAACTGAAATGTATTTTGACGAGATATATCATTCTTTTACTGCCAAATTGGTATTACACAATGATCCTAAAGCTTGGGAATGGTGGAATCCTCACCCAGAAGGTTTTGCCTATGAGTGGACACATCCTCCTCTTTCAAAATTAGGAATGGTAGTTGGAATGCTTATTTTTGGTGAGAATTCATTTGGTTGGCGTGTTCCACAGGCTGTAATGGGAAGCCTATCAATTTTATTAGTCTACTTCTTGGCTTTAGAAATATTTAAAGATAGAAAATTGAGTTTAATCGCCGCAGGGATATTTAGTTTAGATGGTTTACTTCTTGTTTTGAGTAGAATGGGAATGAATGATACTTATGTTTTGTTTTTCTCATTATTATCTGTTTTGTTATTCATTAAAAATAAAAACATCTTGTCATTCGTTGCGTTTGGGTTAGCGATAGCCTCTAAGTGGTCTGCCATTTATACCCTACCTATTCTTTTTGTTTCTCACTTCGTATTCAAAAAGAAAATTAATATTTCGTATGTATTCTTTTTGATTATTCCAATAGCTATTTATGTTTCTAGCTACGGTCTAATGTTTTCAACTGGCCACACTTGGAGTCAATTTATAGAGGTTCAAAAACAAATGTGGTGGTATCATACCAATCTTGTTGCAGAACACCCTTATACTTCACCTGCATGGACTTGGCCTATGCTTTTAAGGCCGATCTATCTGTATGACGGTCAGATTGTTGAGGGTTTGGTTGCTAGGATTTATGCCTTTGGAAACCCATTGGTTTTTTGGTTTGGATTATTTTCAATAATTATGTCTTTTATCCTTTCTGCAATTGAAAGAAATAAAAAGCTTGGATTTACTGTATTTTCATATCTTGTTTTCTTCTTGCCTTGGATTGCAAGTCCTCGTATTATGTTTTTGTATCACTATCTTCCTTCAATTCCATTCATGGCCATTGCAACAGGGTTTGTTTTGAGACGTAACCCAAAACTAATTTTCTGGGTATTTGCTGTTGGCTTAATTTTATTCATTTATTTCTACCCTCATTGGATAGGCATGAGAATACCAGTAAAACTGGATGAGAGCTACTACTGGTTAAAGAGTTGGAGATAAAATACTACTATTTCACCCACTTATTTTTATAGATACTAAATCAAGAATTTGCATATGTACCTTAGATTTAAACATTTGAATTTAACCCATTTAATTGGATTGGGTTGGTTGAATTTTGTAAGCAAGTAGTTAAAAGACGTGTTCAAAATATATTGATTGATGAGGCGTAAAAACAGAAAGCTTGAATTTAGATTATAGAGCTAATAGTAAACTTCCAAGTATTACAAGTACTCCAAGACCAGTTCCTAGAAGTGTTGGCCATGATGTTCCTACTACTGGTAGAGTTGGTTGTGTTGTTGGTGCAGTTGTAGTTACGTTACAGGTACAATCTGTTTCTGTTAAACATTGTGTATTTCTACAATTTCCAGCAGTTGATCCAGATGGGATGTAACAGATCATACTTGAAGGACAATTGCTGTTTGACGTACAAGCATAGTTACATTGTGGGTTAGGTGATGCAGTAACTGTTGCAGTTGCCGTGGCTGTAGTTGTTGCGGTTGCAGTTGGTGTAACAGTTGCACAGACACAATTTGCTGCTGTTGTACATTGTGTATTTCTACAATTTCCAGATGTTGCGCCGTTTGGTTTGTAACAAGTTAAATTGCTTGGACAGTCACTAGTATCTGAACAAATAGTATTACACTGTGGTACAGGGGAAGGTGAAGGAGATGGTGATGGTGATACTGATGGCGAAGGGGAAGGTGATGGTGACGGTGTCACTGTTAATATTGTGAAATTTATTTGGCAAGCGTCAATTACTGATGATGCAGCTGGTCTACTTGATGGTGCATTTGGTGCAACCGCAGTATCTCTTGTCTGGTAAAGTCTGGTTGCAGTAAAGATTGCAACAGCTGCTAAAATTACTGTTGTTAAAATTATTCCTATAACTGTAAATTTATTTTTCATATTTATTTAATTTTGTCATAATCAAGCTTCGCTTATTTCCATCCTAAAGTCACATGGTTAATTTGTGCTTTTATATTAAAGTTTGCAACAGCTGCTGGTATTACATATGATTGGCAGAAATCAGTACTGCTTGGTCTAATTGTTGTTGTTTCTGCCTGTGCAATGTTGTTAATTGTAAATCTTGCTTTGTTAAATGATCCACCTGTTGCAACACCTGTTACACAGAAGTTAACAGAATCTCCAACTTCAAGTTGTGATAACTGTGCATCTGTTAATAATGTCCAAGTTGAACTGTATGCTTTTACATCTTGGCATGATGCAGTAATAACTGTTGTTGGTGGTGTAGGAGTTGGATTGTCTCCTCCTCCGCCGCCGGTTGTTGTTCCTCCAGTACTTGTTCCTATTATGTATTCGCCACATATAGTTGGGCATCCAGGTCCACTAATTGAACATCTACCATCAGAATTACACCATTTTGTATAACCCGCCGGTAAATTTGGATGGTTTTCGGTAGTAGCGACTCCAACAACACAGAGAAATTGCAAGCTACTTGGTAAAGAGCAATTGTCTGTTTGGTTGGCTTGTTGCCATTCAGTCCATGTTTGACCTGCATCTGAAGTTTGTCCAATATCGGGAAGGTAATCTAAATTACTTTGGCCGGCAGGTTCAAATGCTCCAATGTTATCTAGACCACCACTACCGGGTTGTAATGCCGCATCAATTTCTTCTTGAGTTGTCCCACTAGGAACACAAAAAGCATTTCCCCATTGATCTTCACCGCCACATTCTGAACCTGGTCCACAACCACCATTACAAGCTCCTGCTTTTTCTTCTATATTTTGGTTTTGATCAACTAAAACTATTCCTGCACCTAAACCACCAACAAGTAAAAATAATCCAAGTATTGTTGCAATTACTTTTCCACCTGCAAATTTTTTCTTTTGTGTTGTTATAACTGGAGCCATTACTACATCATCACTTGGAGCTGCAGATCCTGAATCAGTTTTTGGCAATTCAACTGTTGGTGTTGTTTCTGGTGTAGTTTGTGCATTTGCTAATGGTAAATCATTAGTACTTAGCATTGGTGGAGTAGTATCTTCCATCACAATTGGTGGCATGTCATCTGTTGGTACTGGAGGCAGACTTCCTGTTTGTGCTTGCTGATTATTTGTTACTGATTTTTGATTATCGTTTGGCATATAAAAATATACTTATATATCATTATGTACACATTAATTACCGCTGTCAACTACCCTTTTCACAGTACCTGCAATTCCATCAATTTCTATTGCTTCATTGTCAATGATATCTACGTAAGGGAATACGATTGCTGGTATTTTGGACTCCCTTGCAAGAATTGCTCCATGTGATGTAATTGACCCGTTTTTAAATATTATTCCTACGCATTTTAAAAATTGAGTTGTGTATTTAACTCCCGAGGTCGGGAATATTCCAATACAATTATTTGGTACTTTTTGTTTTGTGCCCTTAAAATTTAAAGCTTTTCCAACCGCAACTCCTTGTGAAACTCCCAATCCAGTTTTTGTTAAGATGACTTGGTCGCTGTTTTTTTTACTCTTTATTTTAATCTTTTGTCTAATTTCTCGTAATTCGATTAAAGCGTTTGCAATTTTATTACTTGTTTTTTGTTGTCTATCGATTTGGCCATTTAGTTTGATAATATCCTCGTGTGTTTTACCAGACTCTATATATTTTGAAAAAAATTCATTTAAATATCCAATTGCAATAATGTTTGGTTCTATGTTTTTATCTTTATTAGTATTCTCGTAAATTTCACTTGCCAGCTTTACTGCTAAGCTTGGATTGAGCACCCACCTTACGTGCGTCAGAAAAGTTTTAAATATATTTGTTGTGCCTAACAATTTCATCGCCCGCTTGTTATTTTTTTTATTTACCATACTTTAATATATACTAAAATTATATGTTGATTGCTACTGCTGTTGTTTTGTCTGTAACAATGTTTATTGTGTCTGTAAAACCAGCCCATGCAATTATTGTTGTAATCCCTGCAATATTAATACCAATTGTCCAAATTGTTGTGTGGGTAGTTACTGCCATTTCGGCCCCCATAATTGGTTTGAGTGTATTGTATTTTAAATTTAAAAACAAACCCGTATTCAAAGGTGTTTTGTTGGGTTTGATGATAGTGATTTTAATCGCTTTAGTTGTTGGATTGTCCTTTAAATTTTTAAATCCTCAACGACCAATTTATTGACTTATTTGTTGGTATATGCCAAAACCATTTTTGACCTTATTACCTTCAGTAATAGTTCCAGTTGCAAGACCTGATATCCACATATCAGTTTGGTTTATTGACTTGTTAACAGAATTTATTTTTTTAACTGATATTTCTTTGTTAATGCCATCGTAAATATCAACTTTATAATTTTTATTTTTATCTAGATTAACCTTAAAATTGAATGATTTTTGAACTCTTTCCATGGTGTCTTTGTATATGGCTAAAGAGTGTGCTTTATAGGAATCATTCCTAATTTTGTCATTAACTGTAGTGTCATCAATATTATAGAAATTACCATCCTCATCCCAGAAGGCAAGCCATTCTGTTTCAAGTCCTGTCAAGTCTTGGCCAAGTATTAGATTTTCAGGTGGATTATACGAGTAAAATCTATTATAGAGGGCATAACTGTCATATTCTATGCCGTTTATTGTCAAAGTCCCTTCTGACGCAGACATGAATTTAGTGTATCTTGGTGAACTTTTGATGCTCATTTCATTATGTATGACTGGTATCTGAAATGAAATTTCAGCACCATCTATTTTTGCATTACCATCGATCTCTTGTTCAAGTACATAACTAGATTCGCTGATTATATTCCATTCTGGTATTATCACTGTGCTTGGTATGTCTTCCAACTCTTTTGACTTACCTTCAGATATTTGATTTGTCCACTTGTTGCCATCAAAGAAAAAGATTTTGATGGTGTAATTGTTTAATTCGTTATCAGTAGAGGTTCTTGTCGCTGATGTGATCAATATTTTGTGGGGTTTGTTTTTTGAGATTAGAATTAATTCATCGATCAAATTTGGCTTAAATTTTTGATTTTGACTAAATGGAGAATTGGGACTGTAGTTGATAACTGATCTTTTCAGGAAAAAACCAGAATAGAAGGATGCAAGAGTCGAAAGTACAAAAAAGAAAACTATAAAGTAGTATTGCTTATTTGACATTGAAATTTTTTACAGTAAAGAAGCTTGCAAAAATTAAACCTAGTCCAACCATGAATAACCCTAGAGTTGGTGTCAAGCTACCAGTTTCTGGTGTTGGCATAAGTGTGGCTATTGGGGTCTTTGGCGCTGCAGAACTAGTAGAAATTGCAGTTGCCGTAGCAGTTGGCGCTGTTGTATTTAGTGGCGTTGCAGAAGGTGTTGATTCAAATGCAGGACCTTCTGATGCAGAAACAATAAAAGTTCTGGTGATTGTTCTAAGTATTCCACTTGCATCTCTCCATTTTACAGTTAATTTATGCTCTCCTGCTTCTAAGTCGTTAGGAGGGTTCCATGCCCACTTACCTTTTGAATCAACATTAACTGTTCCTATCTGTAGTTCAGATTCAACTTGTATTTCAATTTGTGCTCCTTGTGGTGCAGAACCAAAGAATTCTGGATCAACGGTTGTGATTATTTCACCTTCGTCGATCGATTCGATTGAAAGTGTACTAACAGTTTCTTTTTCCTCAGTGCTTCTGGTTACTTCAAATCTTGAAGAAACCTCAACAGACTCAGGTACAGTTAGTGTACTTTCAGGTAGCTGTGTTGTTGTGTTTTCTACAGCAGTTCTAAAATCATATGATCTTCCTAAAATCATTGCAGGGATAAATTTAATTGATTTTGGATAAATTACTGCTTGGGTTGTACCAGCTGTTCCTCCTTGAACAGAGATCTCTATTGCAGTTGAGTCACTAACCGACGCAATATAATTTGAAATTGGAATAACAAAATTACCTTCAATAGAAGTTAATGCAGATATGACTGTCCCATTAATCGAAAGATAGACAATTGCCCTTGCAGGTGTTGATCCATCTGAATTTAGAACTGTTCCTGACGCAATTTGATTTTCAGTAGAACTAACCTTTGTATTTGTTGTTGTGGCTTGCCAAGCAAGACCTTGATTGTCATAGTCTTTACTGTCTGAGTTTATTTTCAAAGAGACGGTTGAACCTTGATCAATACCAATAATATTTGCAGAATGAACTAAACTTGGTTCATTCTCATCTTCTAAAGCTACTTTACTTAGTGATAATTCTGATTTGCCCCATTTAACAAAACCTTTACTTTTGATGTCTGTTGTCCATGTTACGGTGGCCGAACTATCAGTAATGTTTGTTACCCTAACATTTTTTGGTACAGCATCAACATTTGCTCCAATTTTAAAAACTTGTCTGGAGTTGATAAGTGTTACACCTGCGACAATACCGAAAACTAATATAACAACTCCTAATATTGTTGGTAATTTTAATTTCTTCTTCATTTTTTTAAATTCCTACTTTTGTACTCATTAATTCTATCGTTTCAGTATCAAGCCTTGGATTTATTTGATTGACAACCTCTTCCGGCACGGTTACAGGTGCTGGTTTGGTAAATGATCTGTAAACACTAAACATCATCCAAAAAATGGCAGTTATTAAAGTTAATATCATTAATGCAACAATACTTGGTAATTTTTTATTTTTCATAGTTTTTAAATGTATATCATGGTTTCTTAGTTTCTGTTACTTGATTTATTATAAATGGAACCCTTCCTGATATTGTTAAGTTAATTACTTTTTGATCGTCAACTGACTTGCTAGTGTTAAATATAAATGTATCAAATTTTAAAGGTCTTCTTAAGTTTTCGATAGATTGTAAAAAGTTAAATAGATTTTGATAGTCACCTTTTACTGAAAAAGATATTGGTAATTCTTCAGGGTTATCTGGCAATGCGCTAACATCATTTACTTTTCTTTTTTTCTCTTGACTACCCTTAAGTAATAATTCAGAAGAGGTTAAACTTGACAACTCTACAGAGTTTGTTAATGCTGTTGCTTCTATTTGTTTAACTAGATTTTCCAATTCTGCCTCGCTAGGTACAGCTTGGTCAATCAACCCCAGATTTTGTGATTGAGTTTGTAGGAGGTTGCTGGCTGTTTTTAAATCAACAATTTTTTTGTTTATCTTTACAATTGTTGCTTCTTTACCTTTTATTTCATTGTTAATATCAATAATTGTTAAGATGGTTGGTTTTATTGCAAATATTGCAAAAACAATAATTGTGCCAAGTGACAACATTAATTCAAGATATATTCTTAAATTTGGTTTTGAGTTATATGCACTCAAAACGTTTAAGAAGAAACTCTTGTAACGTGTGTAATCTTTTTTCCAACCCTGTGCCATTACTGGGTTCCTCCTTGTGTTACCTTGGCATTAACTGTAAATGTTGTGGCAAAACTATTATCAACACTTGATGCTACTTGTGACAAAGTTACATCAGACAGAGATTTAAGACTTCCAAGGTTTACTAAAAATTGAGCTACTGATCTTTCAGAAAAACCAATTGCTTTAATTTGTATCCCCTCAGCGCTTCTTTGAATTGAAGATAGTACTAAATCTTCTGGCATGTTTTTGGCGATGTCAGTTAACAGTTGGCTGCTTTTGCTTTCAAGGTACAGATTTTTGGCAATACTTAATTTTCTTTGGTAGAGTCTAAATTCTTGTTCGACATCTTTATATGCTAGGACTTGTGCTTTACCAATGTTTAACTCTTCATTTAAATCAGAATTTCTAGCATCAAGCCAAAACCTAGATAAAAAGGCAGACATAACTACAAGTTCAGTGACAATAACCATGACTCTAAATGATGAAAGGGCCCACTTTAGTATTCGGCCAAAAGTTGAAGATTGAAAATCATCCTGTGGAAGCAAGTTGATGTGTTTGGATTTGGTAATTTTTGATGCATCAATGGGCATATACCCAATGTAGCATTATTTTTTAGCTTTTGGAAGTGTTTGAAGACGACTTAGTTGTGACTTAATTCTTGATGATTTGTTCTTGTGGATAGTGTTTTCTTTTGAAGCTCTATCTGCAATTGAAACAGCAGATTCAATATCTTTTTTAGATTTTGTTTTTTTAGCTAATTTGATAGCAACTTCAAGTTTAGCAAGAGTAATTTTATTTACAATTTCTTTTCTCTTGGAACCCCTAAGTGCTCTTTTGGCTGTTTTTGTTACTGGCATGTGGGTAGTATAATCAAAAAAAGCTGAATTGACAATACGATATACAAATTTAAGATACTGTTTATAACTTATAAAATATGAAACTGGCATACAACAAACTCAAATCATTATTTACTGACCAGCAACACTCAGTTCTTTCTGCTGCCACACTAATAATGGTAATGATTGTTGTTTCTAGACTTCTGGGTCTTGTCAGACAAAGAGTTCTGGCTCACTATTTTGTTTCAAGTGATTTAAGTCTTTTCTTTGCGGCTTTTAGGCTACCCGACACTATTTTTGAAGTTTTAGTTTTTGGTACGTTTGCCTCTGCATTTATCCCAATATTTACAAAGACTTTAAAAGAATCCAAAGAAAGCGCTTGGAAAGTTGCAGGAATTGTTGCTAATTGGGGAGGCATAATATTTTTATTTTTAGCTACAATAGTTGTTGTCTTTGCTCATCCATTATATAGATTAATTACCCCTGGGTTTGATATTGTAGATCAGACAAAAATAGCAGATTTGGCCCGCATCCTTTTTGTAGCCCAAGGATTTTTTGTAATATCTTATGTCTTAACTGCTGTTTTGGAATCATCAAAAAGATTTTTTGTTCCGGCTTTAGCACCACTTTTCTATAACATAGGTATTATCGTTGCCACAATTTTTCTTGCAGAAAAATTTGGCATTATGGCTCCTGTAATAGGTGTAGTTGTTGGCGCAATCCTACATTTTTTAATTCAATTACCACTAGCTTTCAAATTAGGATTTAGGTTTAGCAGAAATTTAAAGATAACTCCTGAAGTTAAAAAAATCGCAAAACTCTCACTTCCAAGAATTTTAGAAGTCTCATTTTTACAAGTTGCAAAGTTTGTAGAATTAACACTTGCCAGTTTAATTTCTGCACCTGCTTATACATATTTTACTTTTGGTAATTCAATCCAACTTTTGCCAGTTGGTTTGTTTGGTACGTCAATTGCCAAAGCTGCACTACCTACATTATCTGCACAATCTGATGATTTGCCAGCATTCAAGAAAACATTATTTGAAACTTTAAATCAGGTTGTGTTTTTAATGGCACCTATTGTTGCATTTTTAATGGTTGCCAGAATTCCTGTTGTAAGACTTATTTTTGGCACAGACATATTTACATGGAATTCAACTCTTGAGACCTCACTTGTTGTCTCTGCTTTTGCTTTTGGTATTTTTTCTCAAGCTGCAAATTCAATTTTGGCAAGAAGTTTCTACGCGCTTAGCGATACAAAGACTCCAGTTGTTGTATCAGTTGTAACCCTATTAATTAATATAATCTTGGACTATGTCTTTGTAATTTATTACAAACTTCCTGTTTGGAGTTTGGCTGCAGCATTTTCTTTTTCATCTATTATCCAATCAATTTCACTTTTTGTTTTAATTACAAAAAAAATACATGACGGAGCCAAAACACCACTTTATTTACCAATGTTAAAAATGTTATTTGCAGCAACAACCGCAGGAAGCACAATGTACTTTATATTAAAATTCTTTGATAAGTCAGTTTGGATTAAAAAATTGTCATTTATATCAAACTTAGATTTACCATTCGAAAAATTTGTTTTAGATACTCGCTACGCAGGGAACCTTTTAGTTTTAACTGCAATCGTAGGATTGATTGGAGTTGTTGTTTATATAATAGTGTTAAAGCTATTAAAATCTAAGGAACTTGATGTCTTTATGAATTTGTTTCGCAGAATGGTAACTGGACAGAAGTTTAGTTCTGCTCCCTCAGAAGAAATAACCCCTTGACAATCAGTTAGCACTCATTGTATATTACTGCTAATAGTTAATATGAACGCATTAACTGCAAGACAAACTCAAATTTTAAAAGCTCTGATAGATGAGTATATTGATACTGCAGAACCTGTTGGTTCTAGTCAACTTGAAAAAAAGTATAATCTTGGTGTTTCCCCTGCAACCATTCGAAATGAAATGAACCTGTTAACCAAATCAGGTTTTCTTAAACAGCCTCACACTTCAGCTGGTCGTGTTCCAACTTCAGGTGCCATGAAATTCTATGTTGATCAATTAATGGAAGAAAAACAAATGAGTTTGGCTGATGAAGTTAAGGCAAAGGAAGAAGTTTGGGATGAACGTGGAAATTTTGAAAAATTTGTAAACGAAATGACACATTCGTTAGCAGAGAGAACTGGTAATATGGCCATAACTGTAACTGAAGATGGCAATGTCTGGCAGGCAGGTCATGCTAATATATTTTCATATCCAGAATTTGGAAACATTGCTGCTTGTGCATCACTTTTTGGTTTTATGGATGAGGATGACCAATTAATTGACCTATTTTTTAATAGGTTTCCAATTGAGACACCGTTTGATGTTTTGTTTGCAGAAGAAATGGGGTTAAGACATCTACCAATAGGAATTGTTGCAGCACACTTTAAAGTTAAAGGTAAAAATGGTGCAATAGGAGTAATTGGACCTGTAAGACAATCATATTCAAGTTTGGTTCCAACAATTAGATACTACAGAGGAATGCTTGAAGAAGTTATGAGTCTTTAATTTTTTTGAAAATATAATATAAATTAAAATAATATGAAAAATAAACAAAATATGGCCGATTCAGCTAGCAAAAATACAAAAGTAAAAGTAAATACACAAGATCCTCAATCGCCAGTCGAAAACAACACAGAACAATTACTCAAAGGTCAGCTTGCAAGGGCAATGGCAGATTATGCAAATTTACAAAAGAGAACAGACGAAGAAAGGTCAACAATGTTTAAACTTGCTAGTATCTCATTCATGACTAAAATACTTCCAATAATTGATAACTTAAAACAAGCCCAAAATCATGTCAAAGATAGTGGTATCGCAATGATTATTGGACAGCTTGAAAATCTTGCAAAAGAAGAAGGTTTTGAGGAAATTAAAATTCAGGTTGGTGATCAATTCAATGAGCAAATAATGGAAGTTACAGAAGTTATTGAAACAGATAATGAAAAAGACGATAATAATGTTTCAGAAGTGGTAGTAACTGGTTGGAAATATAACGACGGAACAATTGTCAGACACTCAAGAGTAAAGGTATATAAACAAATTAAAGCCTCTTGACAACGTCTTGGCACTCGTTGTATATTAGTGCTAATATATAAATATATGAGTAAAATCATTGGAATTGATTTAGGAACAACAAATAGCTGCGTAGCAGTAATGGAAGGTGGTACACCAAAGGTTATCAGTGCTTCAGATACTGGTAAAAATACCACACCATCTGTTATTGAAATAATTAAAAATTTAGTAGGTGATGTTGCAAAACGTCAGATGATTTTAAATCCTTCAAACACTATCTCTTCTGTTAAACGATTAATGGGTAGAAGATTTGATGATAGTGAAGTTACAAGAACACAAAAAATGGTTTCATACAAAATAGTTTCAGGCAAAGGCGGAATGGCTGATGTCGAAATTGATGGAAAAGTCTATACTCCACAAGAAATTTCAGCCCGAGTCTTAATGAAACTTAAAAAAGACGCAGAAAAGTATTTAGGAGAAACAGTTGACTCTGCAGTTATTACAGTCCCTGCATATTTTGATGATTCACAAAGACAAGCAACAAAACAAGCAGGTGAAATTGCAGGATTAAAGGTTGAAAGAATAATTAATGAGCCGACTGCAGCAGCCTTAGCATATGGATTAGATAAAAAGAAAGCAGAAAAAATTGCAGTCTATGATTTAGGTGGTGGTACCTTTGATATTTCAATTCTAGAACTTGGTGATGGAGTTTTTGAGGTTAAATCAACAAATGGTGATACTCACTTAGGTGGAGATGACTTTGATGAAAAGATTGTAGATTTCATTGCAGAAGAATTCAAAAAAGAAAATTCAATGGACTTAAGACTTGATAAACAAGCATTGCAAAGAGTCAGAGATGCTGCAGAAAAAGCAAAAATTGAACTTTCAGCTGCTGATGAAGTAGAAATTAACCAACCATATATCACTCAAAAAGACGGTCAACCTCTTCATTTAACAATGAAGTTAACAAGAGCCAAACTTGAATCAATTGTTGAAGAACTAATTGCAAAAACAATCAAACCTGTAGAAGCTGCACTTAAAGATGCTGGTCTAAAAGCATCTGATATTAATGAAGTAATTATGGTTGGAGGAATGACCAGAATGCCAAAAGTTGTAGAAGAAGTTAAAAAATTCTTTGGCAAAGAACCAAACAGATCAGTTAATCCAGATGAAGTTGTTGCAGTTGGTGCTGCAATTCAAGCAGGTGTTTTAGCAGGTGACGTTAAAGATATTCTTCTTTTGGATGTTACTCCATTAACTTTAGCTATTGAAACAATGGGTGGAGTTGCAACACCAATGATTCCAAGAAATACAACAGTTCCAACTAGTAAAACAGAAGTCTTTTCAACAGCTGCAGATAATCAAACACAAGTTGAAATTCATATTACACAAGGTGAAAGACCACTAAGTAATGACAACAAAGCTCTTGGAAGATTTGTACTTGATGGTATTCCACCAGCCCCAAGAGGTGTGCCACAAATTGAAGTTATGTTTGATCTTGATGCAAATGGAATCTTAACTGTTACAGCAAAAGACAAAGCAACTGGAAAAACACAAAACATTAAAATTACAGGTTCTGTTGGCCTAACTGATGAAGAAGTTAAAAAAGCTCAAGAAGATGCAGAGAAAAACAAAGCAGAAGATGAAAAGAAAGCAGAACAAATCAAAGCTAAAAACAATGCAGATGCAATGATTACAACTGCAGAAAAATCAATTAAAGATGCAGGTGAAAAGGCACCAAAAGAAGCTGTAGAAAAAGTAGAAGAAAAAATTAAAAATCTAAAAGCAATTCTTGAAACTGGAACAAAAGAGGATTTAGAAGCAAAAACGAAAGAACTTTCAGAAACACTATCTGAAGTTGGCCAAGCAATGTATGCAAATCAAGCACAACCAGCAGATGATGCAGCACAGGCAGGAACAGATGAAGCAAAAGAAGAAAAGAAATCTGACAAAAAGAGTGATGGTCCAGTTGAAGAAGGCCAAGTGGTAGAGTAGCAAAATGATGCAATACGTTCCTCTAAATTTACCTCCACAGCCTCAATTAGTTTTAAAATCATATACCCAAAGAGCTGAGGATTCAGACTTTAAGAGAAAATATTCATGTGAAGATTTTTACTATACCAAAGATAAAACAGTTGCTGTTAATAGTGCTCCATGTTTGGAAGAATTAATTGGGAATATAAAACAGATGAATGATAACAGGGGAAGTCTTGCAACAATATCTTTGTTGAGAAACCAGACAACGCAGGCAAGTGGTACTATTTCAAATTATACTAGTGGGACAATTTCGTTATAAACTACACATATGTCAACAAAAAATGATTACTATGATTTACTTGGAGTAAATAAATCTTCTAGTGCCCAAGAAATTAAAAATGCATACAGAAAAAAGGCTTTGGAGTGGCATCCAGATAGACATCAAGGAACTGACAAAGAAGAAGCAGAAAAAAAATTCAAAGAAATAAACGAAGCCTATCAAGTTCTTTCAGATACAAATAAAAAATCTGCATATGATAATTATGGCCATGATGCATTTGCTCCAGGAGGTGGCGCAAGAGGTGGGAATCCATTTGCAGGTGGTGGCTTTGGACAGGGTTCGCCATTTACATATACTTGGTCATCTGGAGGTGGACAACAAAACCCATTTGGTAACGCAGATTTTGGTGACCCATTTGATATATTTGAAAGTTTTTTTGGTGGAGGAAATCCATTTGGTGGTCAAAGACAAAGACAAATTCCAAGATATAGTATTAGGCTTACTTTTATGGAAGCTGTAAAAGGTATAGAAAAAGAATTTGTAATTGAAGGAAAGAAAAGAAAAATTAAGATACCTGCAGGAGTTGATGAAGGAACAAAAATAAACTTTGGAGATTTTACACTTTCAGTTAATGTAACACCTCATGAATTTTTTGAAAGAGATGGAGATGATATTTATATCAATGTTACTGTTCCATATACAATGGCAGTACTTGGAGGAACAATTAAAGTTCCTACAATTAATGATGAAATTAAAATAAAAGTTAGAAATGGAACACAATCAGGAACAATGATTAGACTTAAAGGTCAAGGTGCTCCAAATCCACACCACAAGACTAAAGGTGATCAGTATGTAAAAATTAATATCCTAGTTCCAGAAAAACTAACCAGAACTCAAAAAAGAATAATTGATGATTTGAAAGAAGAAGGTTTGTGATACTATTTATCTAATGCAAGAAAATAATCCAATTCCAACACCAGAAGTTACAACTCCAGTTATTGTTGATCAACCAAAACAATCAAACTTTTTAATAATTTTATTATCTATTTTATTATTAATCTCTATTGCTATTTCAGGTTTTTTTGCATATCAAACACAAGAATTAGTTAAAGAGTTAAATAAATTAAAGCCAATTGAAAAAACAGTAACGGAAGATATATCTGAACCAGTTGCAACAGAAAGTTCAGAAATTGACCCAACTGCAGATTGGAAGACTTATGAAAATAAACAATTGGGATTCAGTCTAAGAATGCCTGATAATTGGAATGCTTCGCTAGAGACAAAGACAGAGACGATTGATTCATCGGTTTTATCCATTTCAGGCGGAGAATATAAACTGGTATTTAATACAACAATGGCTGGATATGGTGGAATAATTTGTGACTTCGTTGATTCAACGGATGACCAATTTGCTGGACCAGGGATCGATGATTTAAGAGATCCAATGGTTTTGGAAGGCACATTTGGTAAAAAAATAAGAAGAAATAAAAACCAAATAATGTCACTAAGCCAATATGGTTATCAAAGAAATCAATTAGATTATTCTTTTAGGGTCTGTCAAATTTTGGACAATGTTGGAAGTGATGGAAAAAGCGGTTACTCTGGGACATTTGATACAAAAAGTGGTACTACAGAAATTCTTTATTACACTCCAGCGTCAAATATTAAACCAGAGGAGTTGAATAAACTAGATCAAATTCTTTCTACCTTTAAATTTACAAATTAATATGCAAGAAAATAACTCAGTCCCAACGCCAGAAATCGTAACTCAAGTTGCACCAGAAAAACCAAAACAATCTGACTTTCTAGTTATCTTATTATCTGTGTTGTTAGTAGTTTCAGTTGCCATTGCAGGTTTTTTTGCATATCAAACACAGAAACTGGTAGGAGAGTTGCGAGTGATGAGTGATGATTTAAAACAAAAAACAGAAGCAAGTTCAGAGCCTGTATCTGAACTAATTGCAACAGAAAGTTCTGAAATTGATCCAACTGCTGATTGGGAAACATTTATTCATAAATTTGGCTATTCAATGAAGTATCCCCAACAAATTAAGATAATCCCAATGAAAAATTTTGCTGAAGATATAACTCCGACTAATGAATATTCTGATATTATGCTTAGTTCTCAAACAGGTTTTGATATGCCCCATTTAAGGATACTTAGGTTGAGGAAAGACTTTTCTGATACAGGATTGACCAATATGCAAATAGCTCAGAAGTATTATCAAGCAAATTTGGATATGCCAAGTTTTCCTGCGACTTCAGTACAGGCACCAAAACAAGATACTTTTTTGGGTATTACTTCAGTAAGCTATGCAATTAAAAATAAAGGGTTTATGTCTGTTGTTGATCAATATGTGGGTTATGAGGGGATTTATAGAGTAGTGTGGTTTGAGAAAGATAATTATAAATATATGATTTATTGGACAGAAAATAAATTGTTTGATCAAATCCTTTCTAGCTTTAAATTTACAAATTAATATGTAAGAAAATAATCCATCTCCAACACCAGACGATACAACTCCAGTTATTGTTGATCAACCAAAACAATCAAACTTTTTAATAATTTTATTATCAGTTTTGTTAGTTATCTCTATTTCAATTGCAGGATTCTTTGCATACCAAACACAACAATTAGTTAAAGAATTAACAGCTTTAAAATCTCAGGAAAAAGTTTTAGATACTTCAGAACCAACATCTGAACCAGTTGCAACAGAAAGTTCAGAAATTGATCCAACTGCAGATTGGAAAACTTATTCTGGAGATATATTCAGTTTTAAATACCCGAATGATTGGAATTATTATCAGCCTAAAGTTGAGGGGGATGTGCTTAGACTTTATATTGCTCCAAAGGATACTATTACAGATATTTCTGAAATGTTTAGCCGTGGAGGTGGCTTTGGAGGGGGTAAGTTTTTAACTATGACAATGAGTGAAGTTGATGAAGTACCGCCTTATAAGTCAGATGAATATCAAAAATTTACTAGTAGTATTTACAAATTAGACAGTGTTAAAGCAACCGAATATTTTGCAGAGGCATTGCTAGATATGCTTGGTCTTGATGCTGGTGACAAAACTGAGACAATCGTTTTTAAGAAAGGTAATAAAAATTATATGGTCAGTTTGGTTGATTACCAATACAAAACGATATTTGATCAAATCCTTTCTACCTTCAAGTTTTTGGAATAATTTTAGATTGATTAAATCCTCCTCATGCTGTAGAATTCATTACTATGGCAAGTAATAATCAACCAAGAACTGAATTTAATCAAGCTCTTAAAGCAATTGCACAAGAAAGAGGACTTGATGCTAATGTAATTATTGAAGCTATCCAACAAGCAATAATTGCAGCTTTCAGACGTGATCAAAAAGAAGCTGGTATCGAATATCCAGAAGAAGTTGTGATGGATGCCAAAATTGATTCACTTGATGGTGGAGCAAGAGTTTTAGTTGATGGAAAAGATGTAACACCTCCAGGATTTGGAAGAATTGCAGCTCAAACAGCAAAACAAGTAATTCACCAAAAAATTAGAGAAGCAGAAAGAGGAGTTATTATGGAAGAATTCACAGGTAAAGTAGGTTCCCTAGTTTCTGGAATTGTTCTTCGTTTTGATGGTCCAAACGTTAGAGTAGACATGGGTAGAACTGAAGGTTTTATGCCAGCAGAAGAAAGAGTTCCTTCAGAAAGATTAGCACTAGGACAAAGACTTACCTTTTTGCTTAAAGACATTAGAGAAACCATTAAAGGAAAAGAAATTATTCTTTCTCGTGCAGATAGTCAATTTGTAGTTAAACTTTTTGCTCGTGAAGTACCAGAAATTGGTGCAAATGCAGTAGAAATAAAATTAATCTCAAGAGAAGCAGGAGTTAGAACAAAAATTGCAGTTCACACAACTCAAAGTGGTGTTGACCCAGTTGGAAGTTGTGTTGGACAAAAAGGTGTTCGCGTTCAAGCTGTTACAAATGAGTTGGGTGGAGAAAGAGTTGATGTTATTCCATTTAATGAAGATCCAGCAGAATTAATCAAGCTTGCTTTAGCACCTGCAGAGAATTTAACAGTTAAAGTTTCAAAGAAAACACTTGAGGCTACAGTTACAGCCCCAGAAGAACAACTTTCAATGGCAATTGGAAAAGATGGCCAAAATGTAAGATTGGCAAGCAAGTTAACTGGTTACAAAATTGAAATACTTGGCGCACCTTCTGAAGTTGCTGAAGAAGTTAAAACTGAAACTGAAAAAGTTGAAGTCAAAGAGAACGTTACTGAAGATACACAGTCAGACCAGAAAATGGAAGATGGAGATGTTAAAAAAGAAGATGAAGCTTAAGTTTTTTGAAATTATGTTATTTAATTTATAAAAACCTAACTTATAAAAACAATTCTAGCTTAAAAGTAACTCCAAAATCTTCCCTGTCTTTAATTTCTGATCAAATTTTTAAATAATTAATATATGAATACAAAAAGACAACCAATTGTAGTAGTTTTGGGTCACGTTGATCACGGAAAGACTTCACTTCTTGATGCACTTAGGGAAACTTCTGTAACTAAAGGTGAAGCAGGTGGTATTACTCAGTCAATTGGGGCCTCAGTTGTTACGACCAAAGATGGAAGTAAAATAACATTCATTGACACTCCAGGCCATGCTGCATTTTCTAATATGAGATCTCGTGGATCAAAAGTTGCCGACATTGCCCTATTAATTCTTGATTCATCAGATGGTGTAAAACCACAGACCAAAGAGGCAATAGCTCATATCAATGAGTCAAAAATTCCATACATTGTTGTTTGTACAAAGACTGATTTACCAGCTGCATCTGTTGATGTTGCCCTAGCAGAACTTGAAAAAGAAGGAATTTATTTTGAAGGCCGAGGTGGTCAAACTCCATACTTAGGTGTTTCTGCCAAGAAAAGAGAAGGTTTAACCGAATTATTAGATTTGATTAGTTTACTTTCAGATGTAAACAATATTGAAGGTGATGTTGAAGCTGAGCTTGAAGCTGTAGTTATTGAAACAACTAGAGAGAAGGGTGGAAATATGGTCTCAGTGGTTGTTAGAAATGGAAAACTTGTTGTTGGCCAAGAAATATACACAGAAGGAGCAAGTGGAAAAGTTAAAGGTTTGTTTGATGACAAAAATAAACCAGTCAGGGAAGTTGTTTGTGGTGAACCTGCAAGAATCTTGGGTTTTGAAAGTTTGCCTGCGGTTGGTGCAGTTGTTACAAATCATAAAGTAGATAGTAAGTCACAGGTTGTTGGAAATAAAAATCAGATAGACAAAACCAAAATCCCACTCTACTTAAAAGCAAATAATGCTGGATCACTTGAGGCTTTAGTTGCCTCAATTCCACAAGAATTTGCAGTTATTGAGGCAACTGTGGGTGATGTTATTGAATCAGATATTTTAAATGCCAAGGCAAACAAAGCCTTAGTCTTTGTGTTTGAAAGTAGGGTCTCTGGAAGTGTCAAAAAGTTGGCTGAAATGGAAAAAGTAAAAGTTGAGAGGTTTGACATTATTTACGAACTTCTTGAAAGATTAAATGAAATAATCAGAAGTGGTTTGACTGAAATTGTTGGAAGAGCTGAAATTTTAGCAGTTTTTCCTTTTAATGAAAAAAGAGTGGCAGGTTCAAAAATAATGATGGGTAGAATTGAAAAAACTGGTGATATCAGATTAATGAGAGGTGAAAAAGAATTAGGAAAAGTGAAAATACTTTCAATTAAAAAGCAAAAACAAGAAGTTCCAGGAGCATCTCAAGGTGAAGAGTGTGGTATCTTCTTTGCACCACAGCTTGATTTTCAAATTGGAGATGCTATAGTAGCGGTTAAGGAATAACAACAAGAGTCTGATGGATAACTCATTTAAAACACTTATAGACTCTGCCCAAGAAGTATTAATACTTCTTCCCTCAAAACCTTTTATGGATCAAGTTGCTGGTGGTTTGTCATTGTACCTAACACTTTCAGCCCAGAATAAAAATGTCTCTATTTCGTGTCCTGCACAAATGATTGCAGAATACTCAAGGTTAATTGGAGTTGATAAAGTAACATCAGAATTAGGTAGTAAAAATTTAGTCATCAAATTTAAAAACTATTCAGCAGATGATATTGATAAAGTCAGAGCAGATATAGAAAATGGAGAATTTACATTAACTGCTTTACCAAAAACAGGAAAAAAATCACCAACAAGAGAACAACTTGAAATCTCTTTTACAGGTACAGCAGGAGATTTAGTTGTTTTGATTGGTGGAGCAAATGACACACATTTCCCAGCTCTATCAAATGAGGAATTAAAAACTGCAAAGGTTATTCATTTAGGAACAAGGCTTCTAGAAGTTTTGAATAGTGATTTGGAAATACTTTCATTTGCAAGGCCTGCAAGTTCAACATCTGAGCTTATTGCAAGCTTAGTTAAAGAAAGTAGCTTTCCAGTTGATGAAGACATTGCAACCAACCTTTTAGCAGGTATTGAAAATCAAAGCAAAGGATTCCAAAGCAGTGAAGTAACTGCAGATACATTTGAAGTTTTTGCAGAACTTCTAAAATTAGGTGGAAGAAGAATGCCACAAACATTAGCACCAAGAAATTATCCACAAGGTTCAATTCCAACAAAACCATTTAATGCACCAGTACAATCAGCAACTCAAAATAATGCAGTTGTAGAACAACCACAGATAACAGACAGACAAATGACACCAGAAGAAGCAGAAATGGAGCTTGAACAAGAAATCCCAGCAAGTTGGTCAGAACCAAAAATCTTCACAGGAACTAGTGTGAGTTAAAGAAATGTTGTATATTTGATTTATGCAAGAAAGTAATTCAATCCCAACTCCTGTGTCTACCCCACAAGTTGCAATTGAGCAACCAAAACAATCTAATTTTTTAACAATTTTACTCTCTGTTTTGTTACTTCTTTCAATTTCAATTGCAGGCTTCTTCGCATTTCAAACACAAAAATTAATTAAAGAATTAACTATGTTAAAAACAGAAGAAAAAGTTGTTTATACTTCCGAACCAATAACCGAACCTCTTGCCACAGACAGTTCAGAGGTTGACCCAACTGCAAATTGGAAAACATATACCGATCTTGACAAAAAACATACATTTAAGTATCCAAGTGATTGGGTTTTAAAAGATGATTCTGAATATGTTGATTTATATAGTGATGGTAAAATTCAGCTTCAACAAAATATTGTTTTGTCAAAAGGAGAATATAAAATAACTAGTTATAATCCTTTAGCATGGGGTCCTAGTGCTTGTATTTACTCCGACAGTCCAGTATTCGAAGGTCCTTCGACTAAATATGATAGCTTTGTCGAAATAAAGGGTCTATCCAGTATTCTGAGACGAGCCAAAAATGAATACCCACCAGAAGTCAAAAAAGACGATCTAACATGGTCAATATGTTCAAAAGAAAAAACATCAGAATTTTTTGTAACAGTAGCTTGGTTTGGTGGAGCTAGTTACACAACTCCAATAAATTACGATGAATCTATTTTGAAAACAATGGACCAAATAATTGGATCGTTTAAAGTTCTCAATTAATTTCCCCTTGTAAAAATCTTCACAGGAACTAGTGTGAGTTAATTCCCCTTTGTAAAATTAAAGTCTGCCTGTTATAATACAAACACTTGATGATGGTGAGGCACAATGCTTTGACCATACATGACTAAACAATATGGCATTAAAAGTAGAAGAGAAAAAAGAATTAATTAAAAAGTTTGCAAGAGAAAAAGGTGATACTGGATCTCCAGAAATTCAAATTGCTTTGCTTTCAACAAAGATTGATAAACTTGCAGAACACTTAAAAGAACACAAAAAAGATGTTCATTCAAGAAGAGGATTACTTTCAATGGTTGCAAAAAGAAGAAGACTTCTGTCATACTTACAAAAGAAAGACGAAGTAAGATACAAAGCACTTATCAAAGAGCTAGGATTAAACAAATAAACTCGAAGCACGAAGCACGAAATTCGAAACAAATAACAAATTCGAATCTTCAAAATTCAAAACTAAGGGGATAACGAGAAAGATAAATGAATAAAAAGATAGTAAAGACATTCAAATTAGGTGGGAAAGAAATTACCTTAACCACAGGAGTAGTAGCAGAACAAGCAGATAGTGCTGTTTTGGCTCGTATGGGTGATACAGTTGTACTTGCTACAGTTACTTCAGCCCCATTAAAACAAGAACTAGATTATTTTCCACTTTCACTTGAGTATCAAGAAAAATTATATGCAGGTGGAAGAATCAAAGGTTCAAGATGGCTTAAAAGAGATGGAAAGCCAACAGATGAAGAAATTTTAGTTTCAAGACTTATAGATAGATCAATCAGACCACTATTCCCAAAAACATTCAAAAGAGAAGTACAAATAATTGTTACAGTTTTATCAGTAGATGGTGAAAATATGCCATCAATGGTTGCATCAATTGCAGCTTCAGCAGCAGTTCATACAACAACTTTACCTTGGAAGGGTCCAGTTGGAGTTGTTAATTTAGGACTTGTTGATGGCAAATATGTTGTTAATCCAACAAACACAGAAATGTCTGCATCAGATTTAGATTTAGTAGTTTCATCTACTGCAGAAGCAGTTTTAATGATTGAGACTGGAGCAAAAGAGGTCTCAGAAAAAGTTATCGTTGATGGGGTAAAAATGGCTTTTGATGAAGCACAAATAATTAACAAAGCAATTGAAGAATTTGCAAAAGAAAAGGGTGTTAAAAGAGAAATCTATGAAGAAGCAAAACCTTCAGCAGAACTTGAAAAACAGGTTCATAAATTAGTAGATAAAGATATCCCAGAACTTGTTAAAAACATGGCAACCCATGAAGGTGCATCAGATGATTTCAAGAAAATGGTTGATGCAGTTAGCGAAAAGGTTGAAAACGAAGAAGATAAAAAATGGGTTGCAGAAATAATTGACCACATTAAGAAAGACTACATCAGAGAACAAATATTGAAAAAGGGAATTAGACCAGATGGAAGAAAATTAACAGAAATTAGACCTTTAGCTTCTGAAGTTAGCTTTTTACCAAGAACACACGGATCAGGATTATTCACAAGAGGTCAAACTCAAGTATTATCTATTGCAACACTTGGTGGAACCCAAATGGGACAACTTTTGGAATCTGCAGAAGGTGAACAAGAGAAAAGATATATTCATCACTATTCAATGCCACCATTTACAACAGGTGAGGTTGGAAGAGTTGGAAATGTTGGTCGACGCGAAATTGGACATGGTGCACTAGCTGAAAAAGCACTTCTTCCTGTTATTCCAGCAGTTGAAGACTTCCCATATGCAATTAGAGTTGTATCTGAAGTTATGAGTTCAAACGGATCAACATCAATGGCATCAGTTTGTGGATCGAGCTTAGCATTAATGGATGCGGGTGTTCCAATAACAGCTCCAGTATCAGGTATTGCAATGGGATTAATTATTGATGGTAAAGACGTTGCAATAATGTCTGATATTATGGGAATTGAAGATTTCAATGGTGACATGGATTTCAAAGTTGCAGGAACTACCAAAGGAATTACAGCAATTCAACTTGATGTTAAAACCTTAAATTTAACCCCAGCAATTTTAGAAAAAGCATTAGAACAAGCAAAAACAGGTAGAGCTGAGATGTTAAAGGTTGTCACAGATGCAATCTCAGAACCAAGAAAAGAAGTTTCAAAATATGCACCAAAAATTAAAATGGTCAAAGTTCCAACAGATAAAATTGGTGAACTTATAGGACCAGGTGGAAAAGCAATTAAAGCATTAATGGCTGATACCAACACTCAAATTAATGTTGAAGATGATGGAAGCGTTGCAGTTGCAGGAGTTGATGCAGATGGAATGGCAAAAGCACTTGAATACATTGAAGGACTTGGAAAAGTTGTAACTGCAGGAGAAATCTATGATGGGGAAGTTGTTAGAATTATGCCATTCGGAGCATTTGTAAACATACTTCCTGGAAAAGATGGAATGGTTCATGTTTCAGATATGGCAGAAGGATATGTTGCTGATGCTAATGATGTAGTTACAATTGGACAAAAAGTGCAAGTTAGGGTGAAAGAAGTTGATGAAATGGGAAGAATCAATCTTTCTATGAGAATGGATCCATCAACAGACAAACCAAAAGAAGATAGACGTTCAAGTGGCGGAGACAGAGGCCATGACAGAGGCGGAAGACCACAATCAGGTGGATTCTCAAGAGGACCAAGAGATGGACAAAGAAGTGGAGGATTTTCTAGAGGTCCAAGAACTGGCGGATTCAGAGATACAAGAGGAAACGCAGATAGAGGTGGAGATAGAAGCAATGATAGAACAGGTGCACCAAGATCATCAGGACCACACTTTCCCACTTCAAGATACTTCCAAACTGGAAATGTTGACAGATAAAAAGGTTTCGAGACTATTCACTGTAATTCGTTGACTTTTATAGATTTATAT
This sequence comes from Microgenomates group bacterium, assembly GCA_049301455.1. Lineage (GTDB taxonomy): Bacteria > Patescibacteriota > Microgenomatia > UBA8517 > UBA8517 > JAUYMM01. The sequence continues at coordinate 1,265 of JBAQKY010000024.1, read as the reverse complement.
ATTTATAATATACTCATGCAAAACAAATTTTTTATCGAAGAAACTTGGGCAGGCTACAAAAAACTCAATATTGAAAATAAAAACATAGCATTTATTTATGGCTGGGAGGAGATTGAGCAGGAATATTTAAAAAAAGTCGTTGAGAAATATCCAGAAACATTTGTCTTGGAGGTTGTTGACAATAATACAAGTTTGTTAAAGTTAAAAATTTTTGATGGTTTAAAAATAAAAACACTATTAGATGTTGTTGACGATAGTAAATCAGAATGGTTTGAGTTAATTGATTTGGAAACAGGGAAACTACTTAATTCTGAAATGTTGGGTCAAGAAAGCGAAAATTTAGATTTATTTTAATCTCCATTCTGCCAATTCTAAGTGATATAATTTTTATATGTCAGATACTGCCTTTAATGAGATAAACATATTAAGTGACAAAGTTACAAAATCTACAATTCCAGATGATTTAAAAAAGTCTGTTCAAATCAGACTAGATCAACTTAAAAAGCTTACAAATTCTCCAACATTTTTACCTGAGTATGACAGAATGGACGGTTACATTGGCTGGATTACTAGTTTGCCCTGGACACAAAAATCTGAAGATAATTTGGATTTAGTTAACGCTAAAAAGATATTAGACGAAAAGCATTTTGGTTTGGATGATATTAAAGATCGTGTTTTAGAATATCTTTCTGTTATGAAACTCAAAAAAGAAAAAGGAGAAGCTAATGATATTTACAGAGCTCCAATTCTTTGTTTTGTTGGACTTGTAGGTACTGGAAAAACTACGATTGCCTATTCAATTGCAGAGGCATTAGGCAGAAAGATTGCACGTATACCGTTTGGAGGTATGGGAGACCCTCTTGATCTGCGTGGTCAGTCCAAGATGCATGCAGAAGCAGAACCTGGGAAAATTATTAAAGCCATGAGAGATACTCAATTTAAAAATTCTGTAATACTTCTTGATGAAATAGACAGGGTAACTGAACAAGGAAGAGCTTCTATTATGGGTGTTTTGGTTGAACTTTTAGATCCAGGTCAAAACCATGCCTTTTCTGATCATTATATAGATTACCCATTTGATCTTTCAGAATGTATTTTTATAGCAACAGCAAACAACACAACAAATATTTCAACTGCTGTAATGGACAGAATTGAACCTATCATGATGCCTTCATATTCTGATCTTGAAAAAATAACAATTGGAAAAAGATATGTTTTCCCTAAAGCTTTAAAAGATGCAGGTCTTACAACAGACACGCTAACAA
>JBAQKY010000023.1:0-13575 GCA_049301455.1 Microgenomates group bacterium | reverse complement strand
ATGTCAGTCCACGCAGCAGTTTCCGCCACGAGTTTAATAGCCCTAACCTGTGACAACACATTAAGTAATGAAAAATATGAAAAGGTCAAAAAAACAATTCTTAAACTTCACAAAGATGTATTGGAATATAATAAAAAACTTTTAACATTAGAAACAGATTACCAAAAGAACGAGACTGCCAAACTAGACAAAGAAAATTTTAAAAAAGCAATTAAAATTTCACTTGAAGTTAGAAAAGTTGCTCAAGCAATTGAAAAAATAGGCTATAGATTGACTAAAATTGGAGATAAAAATATGCATGCAGATGCGAGAACTGCAATTCACTTGGCACACGCATCTAGTAAGTCAGCATTAGAAAATATAAAGGTAGTGAAATCAGCGCTTGCTAAACTAAAGTAATTTCAATATAATACTACTCAAGCATGTAGATTCAGCTCTCTGGTACTTACAGAATCTACAGAAGGTTAAGAGAGCAAAAAATATGTGGATGGGTGTTCACATAAATAAATTTATGATAAATATATCACTAGAAGACTTATTAGACTCAGGTGCTCATTTTGGGCATCAAGTTAGACGTTGGAATCCAAAAGTTAAAGATTATGTATATGGTGAACAAGATGGTGTTCATATCTTTGATCTTGTCAAAACCAAGGAAGCTTTGGAATTAGCTTTGGCTGAAATTACAAAGTTTGTTAAAGAAGGAAAAGCTGTTTTACTTCTTGCAACCAAGAAACAAGCAAAAGATAAAGCATTAGAAATTCTTCAAGACACAGGAATCTCAGTTGTTACTGAAAGATGGTTGGGTGGAACAATTACAAACTTCGGACAAATTAAAAAATCAATTGATAACCTGGCTGACATTAAAGCAAAACTTACAAGTGGATATTATGCAAAATATACCAAAAAAGAGAGACTTTTAATTGAAAGAGAAAAAGAAAGACTTGAAAGATTTTTTGGAGGTATAACAACCCTTAAAAATACTCCTGATATGATAATTGTTGTTGACATCAAAAAGGAAATAACAGCAATCAAAGAAGCAACTAGAAAAGGTGTAACAACTATTGGTTTGGTTGATACAAACACAGATCCAAATTTAGTAGATTTTCCAATTCCAATGAATGATGATGCTACAAAAGCAATTGAATTAGTCTTAGGATACATCAAAGAAGCAGTTCTTGAAGGGCAAGGTAAAGCAACTGTTAAGGAGAAAGAAGTCAAAGTCAAAAAAGCAAAGAAAGAAGTAAAATAATTCATAATTATAGCTATGAGCAATATTGATGCAGCACTCATTAAAAAAATCAGAGAAGAAACAGGCGCAGGTGTTATGCGTGTCAAAACAGTTTTGGAAGAAGTTAATGGTGATGAAGCAAAGGCCTTAGACATCCTCAAAAAAGAAGGTTTGGAGAAAGTTGCAAAAAGAGAAGATAGGGTAACAGGACAAGGGAAAGTTTTTTCATATAGCCACCACAGTAATAAAATTGTTGCAGTAGTTGAATTGTTTTCAGAAACTGACTTCGTTGCCAAAAATGAGTTATTTGAACAATTGGGCAAAGATATCGCACTTCAAGCAGCTTCAATGGGAGCAGAAGATATGGAAAATCAAGATTTCATTAAAGATCCAAGCAAAAAAATAATTGATTTAATTAAAGAGGTTATTGCAAAAACTGGTGAAAATATAAAGTTAGGAAGAGTTATTAGAATTGAACTAGGAAAATAGAAAAATATATGAGTTGCGAACAAGATCCAGAGTCATTGTTTAAAGCCGCAGTTGAATTAGTACATGTTGAGACTGCTGCAGAAAAAACAAATTGTGAATCCGATATTGGAAGATCTCAACTTGATGGTATATCTAATAACCCTAACCTCAAGTGTCTAGTTGCCGGAATTTCTGTACCTGTTATAAATGGAAAATGTCAAGCTAATTCAACTCAGTGTAAATTTGCTCTTTAGGTAAATTTGTTATATTATATTTTTATAAAATAAATGGATCAAGCTTCAGTTAGTCAAAAATTTCAAAAAGTAGTAGATTCTGTAGCATCCGATATTTCAGGAATTAGAACAGGTCGCGCAACACCTAGTTTAGTTGAAAATATCATGGTTCCTGCATATGGTGGAACTCAAATGATGAGAGTAATGGAGGTTGCGTCAATTACAGCTCCTGATACTACCATGCTTGTTATTTCTCCTTGGGATAAATCAATAATTGGAGATATTAGAAAAGGAATACTTGAAGCAAACATGGGAATGAACCCATCAATTGATGGAGAAGTTATTAGAATTGCATTTCCTCCACTTACAACAGAAGATAGAGAAAAATATGTAAAAATTTTGTCAGGCAAACTCGAAAATGGAAAGGTAATGATTAGATCTGTCAGGGCAGATGAAATGCATGAAATCAAAAAGAAGTTTGAAGGAAAAGAAATTACTGAAGATGACAAAAAAGATGATGAAAACAAATTGCAAGAATTGACAGATACATATGTTGGTAAAATTGAAACAATGGGCGAGGCCAAAAAACAAGAATTGCTAACAATTTAATTACAAGTTTCATCTCTTTTGTGTATCTTCTTCTTGTTAATTCTTAATTCTTAATTCATAATTCTATTTAATATGTTATGGTCAATTTTAGTTTTCTTCCTTGTTTTGTCACTTCTTGTTATTGTTCATGAGTTTGGTCACTTCTGGGTGGCAAAAAGAAATGGTATTTGGGTTGAAGAATTTGGGTTTGGATTACCACCACGCGTATTCGGTAAAAAAATAGGAGATACAATTTATTCAATTAATGCACTCCCATTTGGTGGGTTTGTAAGACTACATGGCGAGATGACAGAAGAAGGTGTGACCAAACCTAAGTTGGCTTTCATTAATAAATCTTTGTGGGCAAAAACTGCAGTTATTGTCGCAGGAGTTGTTATGAACTTTTTGTTGGCGGTTGTTGCTTTTGGAATTGTTTATTCGTTTACAGGTATTCAAAAAGATACTAAAGAAGTTAAGGTCTTAAACATCTCAACTAATTCTCCTGCACAAGATGCAAAACTTTTAGTTGGTGATATCGTCAAAAAAGTTGATGGGCAAGAAGTTGCAAGTGTTGCTGAATTTATTTCAAAAATTGAGGATAAAAAAGGGAAGAAAGTTAAATTAGAACTACAAGATAGGGTAGTTACAATTACTCCTCGTGCAAACCCACCTGCAGGTGAAGGTCCTTTAGGAGTAACAATTACAAACACAGAAACATACTTTGCACCAGTTTGGCAAAGACCATTTTTAGGAGCTTATTATGGCACCAAAGAAGCGTTATTCTGGGGTAAAAATGTCGTTAATGGGTTTGTTAGTATTTTTACAGACCTATTTCAGGGCCGCAGTCCAAAAGAAGTTTCAGGTCCAGTTGGAGTTTTTGCAGTAACATCAGAGGTTGCAAAAACCGGCATATTACCATTAATAAACTTGATTGGAATAATTTCAGTAAATTTGGCAGTTTTAAACATTATTCCATTCCCAGCCCTTGATGGCGGAAGATTATTATTTATCATAATTGAAGCAATTTTGGGTAAAAAGGTAGCTCCAAAAGTTGAAGGAGTTATCCATGGTGTAGGTATGGCGATTTTACTTTTGGCTATTCTAGCAATAACCATTAAAGACGTCAGAGGCTTAATTTCTGCAGGTTCAATCTCCGGCTTCCTTCAGAATATGACAAAGTGATACAATAACTTCATGGCTCAGAAGAATTTGTTACCAAAAAAAACAGACGATATTTCTAAGTGGTATTTGACACTTATAGACTTAGCAAAGCTTGCCGATTATGGTCCTGCAAAGGGGACAATGATTATTCGTCCATATGGTTATTCAATTTGGGAAAATATCCAAAAAGCAATTGATAATGAAATAAAAAAAGAAGGTATACCAAATGCTTACTTTCCATTATTTATCCCAAATTCACTTTTTGCAAAAGAAAAAGAACATGTTGCGGGCTTTGCACCAGAAACTGCAGTTGTAACACATGGTGGCGGTGAAGAACTTAAAGATCCTTTAATAGTTCGTCCAACAAGTGAAATGATAATGTATGAAGCCTATGCAAGATGGATTTCTTCATGGCGTGATTTACCAATGATTATGAATCAATGGAACAATGTTGTTAGATGGGAAAAAAGAACCTATCCATTTTTAAGAACATCTGAATTTTTGTGGCAAGAGGGTCATGGTGCCCATGCAACTTTCGAAGAAAATTATGCACGTGCAAAATGGGGAATTGAAACATATGCCTCAATTTACAGAGATTTCTTGGCAGTTGATGGAGTAATGGGTACCAAGTCAGAATCTGAAAAGTTTGCTGGAGCTGATACCACTTTTACATTTGAATCAATAATGCCTGATGGGAAGGCACTACAAAGTTGTACCTCGCATGACTTAGGTCAAAATTTTTCGAAAACTTTAGGTATTACATTTCAGGATAAAGAAGGTAAGACAGAACACGTTTGGCAAAACTCATGGGGTTTTTCAACTAGATCTGTTGGAGGGATGATCCTTGTTCATGGTGATGATAATGGATTAAAGTTACCTCCAAAAATTGCGCCTGTTAAAGTTGTAATTATTCCAGTACTTGGAAAAAAGGATACTGAAATACTTAAATATTGTGAAAAAATTAAAACTGAAATTAAAAATTCAATATCAGAATTTAGTGGTTATGTTGATATCAATGCTGATACTGAAAAGAGTTTTGGTTGGAGAATAAATGACGCAGAAGTTCAAGGTATTCCTCTTAGAATTGAAATTGGCTTACGAGAAGTAGAAGAGAAGACTATAACAATGAGTTTCAGAATGCCAGAGATGCAGAAAAAACTTGTTAGATTTGAAGATGTTGCAAGTTCTGTTGAAGATAGCTTGAAACAAATTCAGGCAGAAATGTATAAGGCCTCACAAGAATCATTGAAAGCTATGACACACGATGTAAATGATTATGATGAATTTAAACAAACGATGAAGACAACAAGAGGTTTTATTAAAGCATTTTGGTGTGAAGATAAAAACTGTGAGACAAAAATAAAAGATGAAACAAAGGCATCAACTAGATGCAAGCCACTTGATGCCATAGAAGAAAGTGGTCAATGTATCTATTGTAAAAAAGATGCAAAATATAAATGGTATTTTGCTCAGGCATATTAATTTGAGCAATTGCTAGATTTTTGTTATTCGTCGAGAGAATAATCATTTGGATCTACTATATTATTATTTTTGATTAAAATATTAGTAGGTCCAGTTATTGATACATCGTTACCATATTTTGTTACTACATCTAATGCCTCATTTTTAGTGCACCATTTAACAATATCATCTCCGGATTGATCGTGAATTGTTACCAGATATTGTCTGTATCTAGATCTGGGGCGCTCACCTTCAGGTGGTGACATAATACTAATTATAGACCATGAATGCAAATTAAATGATAATGCTAGCAAATCAATACTAATAATTGTACAATTACTTTAAATATGAAAGATCCAAATTGTATTTTTTGTAAAATTATTAACAAGGAAATTCCTGCAACACCCGTCTTTGAGGATGATGACTTAATTGTAATTAAAGATAGAGATCCAAAAGCTCCAGTTCATTTATTAATTATGCCAAAAAGTCATGTTGCCAATCTAGATTCAGTTACTTCAGAGAATGGTGACATTTTAGTTAAAATTTTAATGCGAGCAAAAGAAGTTGCAAAAGAATATAATACTCAAGGAAAGTATAAAATAGTGACAAATGTTGGAGAGTTGGCAGGCCAAACAGTTTTTCACATGCATTTCCACTTATTAGGAGGTTGGGAAAGCAAAGAACAAGTCGAGTCTCAATTAAAACAAATATGATTACACCAAACTTAATGAAAATGATTGGAGATGCAATGAAAGCACATGATGCTGTTCGTGTTTCTACACTTCGAGGATTATCTGCAGAACTAAAAAACGCAAAGATTAATGTCTATGATCCAAATGCTTCTGAACAAAGAGAGTTAACAGAGATAGAAGAAATTGCAGTAGTCAGAAAAGAAGCAAAGAAAAGAAAAGAAGCAATTGAGATGTATACAAAGGCTAATGCTTTAGAACAGGCAGAAAATGAAAAAGCAGAGCTTGCAATTCTTTCTGAGTTTTTACCTGCAGAAGTAACTGAAGAACAAATGGTTCAGTTGGTAGAAGAATCAATCGCTCAGTTAAATGCTAAAGGTATGCAAGACATGGGTAAAGTTATTGCAGATGTAAAGTCTAAAAATTCAGGAGTTGATGGAGCAAAAGTTGCTGAACTTGTAAAATCCAGATTGTCCGCATGACTACTATAAAAATTTCAAAACAATCAAATTATCCAATTAGTGGTGTTAAAGTTCGTAAATTCTTGCAAGAGTTTTTTAAAAATAATGGAATTGTTTCAAACGCTGAATGCCACGTTTCATTTGTTGGCGAAGCCAAGATGAAAGAGATTGGGAAGAGATACTACAAAAAGGACAATCGTGTTCATAATGTTTTTTCCTTTGTTGAGTCTGAAGTTCCAAACTGGAAACATCCCAAAGACATTATGTTTTTGGGAGAAATTATTGTCTGTTTCCCTGTAGTTTTAAAAGAAGCAGAACACGAAGGGAAGTTGATAGAAGAAAAAGTACTAGAATTGGTTGGTCATTCTGGGTTACACTTGCTGGGAATACACCACAAAGAAGAGTAACTTTTTTTCAAAAATGACATATTATTTAAAATACAGGCCACAAATAATTGAAGACCTAGATATAACTTCAGTCCGTGAGTCACTATCCAAAATTGTAAAATCAGATGAAATTCCTCACGCACTTCTTTTTGCAGGATCAAAAGGTACTGGAAAAACTTCAACTGCAAGGATACTTGCAAAAATAATTAACTGTACAGAGAGAAAAGATGATGAACCATGTAATAAATGTGACTCCTGTATTTCTGTTACAAACGGTACAAACATGGATGTGATTGAAATGGATGCTGCAAGTAATAGAGGAATTGATGATGTTAGAGTCTTAAGAGATGCAGTTAAACTTGCTCCAAGTAGTTTAAAAGCTAAAGTTTACATAATTGATGAGGCTCACATGTTAACAACTGAAGCTTCAAATGCATTACTTAAAACACTTGAAGAGCCACCCTCTCATGTCTATTTTATACTAGCTACAACAAACCCTGAAAAACTAATCGACACAATTAGAAGTAGAACAACATTAGTTCAGTTTACGAAAGCTACTGTTGAAGAAGTTAAAAGATCACTTCAGAGAATAGTTAAGAGCGAAAAATTATCTATTAAAGAGGATAGCCTCGAGATGATAATTAAAATTGCCAAGGGGTCATTCAGAGATGCAGTTAAACTGCTTGAGCAATATTCAAAGGATGAGAAATTCTTAGATAATCAAAATATCTTTGATATTGAGAAGTTTGCCAAATTGGTTTTGGCAAAAGATGCTGACAATGCATTGTTAGAGCTCACCACAGCAATTAAGAGTGGTGTTAGTGCAGAGAACGTTACATTGGAACTACTAACTGTTTTGCAGTCTAAATTATTAGAAGAAAAGTCGGATGATTTGATTAAACTCATTGGCCTTATTCTTTCAGTTCAGGAATATAACAAGGTTAGTCCAATTGAAGAATTGCCACTTGAACTGGCAATCATCAAGTGGTGTAGAATCTAAAAGCAATGGATTCTAATACTTGGTCGAAGTTAATTTCTGCTGTTAAGGAGCAAAGTATGTCGATTGGAGGACTTCTGAGTTCTGCCCATGTTCTCGATCTAAATGACAATAATTTAAAGTTAGGCGTTTATTATAAATTTCATAAAGATAAACTTGAAGAGGCTAAGACCAGAAAGATGTTAGAAGATGCATGTCTTAACGTTTTAGGTAATGATACTAGGATAGAATTTTGTTTGGCAGAAGCACCAGTAAGGCAACAGTTGACGGAAGTTAATAATCAAAATATAATCACTGTAGCTGAGCAGATGTTTAGTTAATATATGACGATTGAATACAAAGACTATCAGGTACAAGTTGAAGAAAGAATAAAACAAGTAATTGCAAGGTGGACAGGTTTGCCAAGCCCAGCCTATTTAGGAGAATTAAACGAAAAATTAGGTGATGCAAATATCGGCGCGACTCGACCTTATTTTGAGAAAGAGGCGAGGTCTATATACAAAGCAGTTGATTATTCTGCGACAATTGCTAGAAGGTTGAGATTAATTAAATAATATAATATGTTTGATAAATTTAAACAACTAGGTGAGTTAAATAAAATGAGACAACAAGCTTCTGCTTTGCAGAAAGAACTTGAAAAAATTATTGAAACTATCGAAAAAAATGGTTGGTCTGTTTCAGTTACTGGAGATCAAAAGATTAGATACATTAAAAAAGATGGAGAAGACTTAAAAGTTTTGGTTGATCTTATTAATGAAGCAATGAAGAAAGTTCAAAAAGAAGCAGCCAAGAAAATGATGGAAATGGGTGGAGGATTGTCTGGACTATTAGGTGGACTTGGAAAGTAACTTCAAATGCGAATACCACGCGCAATTAGCTCACTGATAGAATCTTTTGAACGTTTGCCTGGAATTGGTCCAAAGTCTGCACAGAGATTAACATATTATCTTCTTCATGTTCCTCAAAGAGAACTTGATGATTTTAGCAAGAACTTAACAGACTTGAAGAAAAATACAGTACTTTGTTCAATTTGTAAAAATGTTGGAGAACATGATCCGTGTAATATTTGTACTGATGAGATGAGAGAAAAAACAATTTGTTTGGTTGTAGAACAACCACTAGATTTAATTGCATTTGAAAGAAGCGGAAAATATCATGGCCAGTATCATGTCTTGCATGGTGCGATTAATCCACTGGAAAATATTGGACCTGATGAAATATATATAGCTGATTTATTTAAAAGGTTAGACCAAGATACCAAAATATCTGAGATAGTAGTTGCTACAAATCCTACAATGGAAGGGGAGGCAACTGCAATGTATCTTAAAAAACAAATATCTGTTTCAAGTCCAAAAGTTAAAATAAGTAGATTAGGAATGGGAATACCAACTGGTGCTGACTTGGAGTATGCAGATGATGTAACATTAACTCAAGCCCTAGAAGGTAGAAGAGAGTTATAATTTAAGGTATACACATGAACACTACTGCCCAAGTAAAACAAGCAATCAAAAAAACTGCACAACAAATCAGGCAGGAGCCATTAGAATTGTTAAGAACTGCAGCAAAGCAAGTCACAGGATCTGAAAATATTCCTTTTGGAGAGCAACCAAAGCCACAAGAAAAACCAAAAGAAGGAAATAGTGAAGTTCCACAGGATGAACAAAACTACAAAAAACAAGTTGCCGAACAAGATGGCAGACATCTTCAGGCCTTAGAATCTGAACTTAAAGATATAAGGCGACAAAAACTTTTTAATGATTTAATGAAAAGAATCCAAAGTGGCGAAGATGTTCCTTTAGAAGAATTTACAGAACTTTCATATGAACAAAAAGATGTCCTAAAAGCTCAAATGGAAGCTTTCAAAAAACAACAGGCCATCCAGGCAAACCAAAGTAGTGGGGTACCAATGCCTGAATCAAAACGTGGACGTAAAATGGGTGGTGGACAAAAAGGAGCTGCCAAGAGGGAAGAAACTCGTGTTGAAAAACCAGTTCCACCAAGTGGTTGATTTTGGATTACAGTTACGTTAATATAAAAAAAATGAAATTTAATATAAATAATGTTTGTTGTAGCTTCCTTTAAAATAAGGGGGCTTTTCTATTCGTATTAGCTCCCACAAAAGGGAGCTTTTTTAGTTATATAAATATGAAAATATCAAAATATTACATTGATAATGCAAAATACAGGGCAGAAGATGAAAATGGAAATATCATTTGGCTTGAGGTTGATTACTGGAATAATAAATTTGATTTAAGTAGAGATAATCAAGAATTATCTAAATTTGCTCAAAACCTACTTAATAAAAAGCATAGGGTCAATTTATGGCCAAAGTGATACAATATCACATGGGATATTTAGAAAATATTTGCGTAAGAGATAATTTAAGTGATTCAACTATTGCTTCTAGATTTGGATTAAAAATGGCAGAACCACTCACGAATCTAGTAGACGATGAAAAAGATATTTTAAGACTATTCATAAAAGGTTATTATCTAATTCAAAAGGCAGGAGAGTTTGTGGATTATCAAAAATTGCCGTACTGGAAGTTCCTAAGATTAATACCTCCAGTTCCGAGTGTGGTTAGTGCCGCTTGTCTATCTGAAAGAATCGGTAGAGAGATTATTGACGAATGTCTGGACTATGAGCATATCCTTAAGATGGGAGGTAAAATACCAGGTAAAAGTATTAGAAATCTCGGAAATATGCTTAGCGGAGTTATGGTTAATGTTGAAGATGATAAAATAACTGACGAAACTTACAACAAGATAAAGAGTCATTTAAAGGAGATGGTTTATAATTGGGGAAATCGTCCTGAAAATAAGATATTATAATAATATGGATTTATATTTATACAATTCACTAACCAAACAAAAAGAACTTTTTGTTCCACTTACAAATTCTGAAGTTAAATTATATACCTGTGGAATTACTGCCTATGACTATGCTCACATAGGAAATGGCAGAAAGTATGTCATGGATGATGTTTTAAGAAGAACACTTGCCTTCAATGGTTATAACGTAAATCATGTTCAAAATGTTACAGATGTAGGTCATTTAGTTTCAGATGCTGATGAAGGTGAAGACAAGCTAGAAAAAGGTGCAAAGAAACAAGGTAAAACAGTTTGGGAAGTTGCAGAGTTTTTTGGAAACAACTTCTATCAGATGATGGATAAATTAAATAATTTAAGACCAACAACAATTTGTAAAGCAACAGATCATATCAAAGAACAAATTGAACTGATTGAAAAGTTGTTCAAAAACGGATATGCCTACGACACAGAAGAAGCCGTTTATTTTGATGTGTCGAAGTTTGCCGATTACGGAAAATTATTTGGTCAAAAGCTAGAAGATAAAAAGCTTGGCGTTCGAGAAGAAGTTAAGACTGATGTAAACAAAAGAAACAATTCTGATTTTGCATTATGGTTTAAAAGAGTTGGAAAGTTTAGTGATCATGTTATGCATTGGGAAAGTCCATGGGGAGATGGTTTTCCAGGTTGGCATATAGAGTGTTCTGCTATGAGTATCAAATATTTAGGTGACCAAATGGATATTCATACTGGTGGGGAAGATCATTTGTCAATTCACCATCCAAATGAAATAGCACAAAGTGAAGGTGCCACTGGTAAAAAACCATTTAGTAAATTTTGGATGCATGTGGCATTTTTATCAGTTGATGGCAAAAAGATGAGTAAATCTTTGGGTAATTTTTACAACATACAAGATATTTTAGATAAAGGTTTTGATCCAATTGCGCTTCGTTATTTATATTTAGGAGCACATTATAAAAAACCAATGAACTTTACATGGCAGTCACTAGATGCAGCTGCAAAAGGTTTGAAAAGATTACAGTCTACAGTACAGATTTTGAAGGCAAGTCAAAGAACAACTTTATCTGAAGAAAAAAACGAAAAACTTAATGAGTTTAGAAATAAATTTAATGAAGCTATCAATGATGATTTAAACACAAGCAAGGCCTTAGCAGTTCTATTTGATATGTTAAAAAGCAATATTCCCTCTGAAGATAAATATGATTTAGCAATTTCTTTTGATGAGGTTTTAGGACTTGGTCTTAAAGTTTAATCTTTTTAATGACGAAGTCGTCGTTCATCTCAAAGGCTGGAGATACAACCTCTGTTACTTTTTGAGACTTTTTCATGATCTCCGGATTGGATTTCACTATTACTCCAACATAATCAATTAAAGGGAATGACTTTCTGACTTCTTGCCAAAATTTTTCTGAGAGATTTGAAGTGTATCCACCGTATCCTGCCTTTTCGCTAGTTGAACAGAGTTTGCTTTCCCATTCACGAATAATAGTTACAATTTCTCCACCTTCTTTGTTAAATCGTTCTTGCATTCCATCTTGGTCCATGCTGTATTGCATATGAAGTTTAGTAAATTTATCAAACTTATCTTTCTCGTTTGTTAACATTCGTTCGAAGTATTCTCTGTATTTAGTCATAGTATGAAGATTAATGTATTTATACACTTGATTTCAAGTGTTGATTTGTGACATTATTGTTGTATGGCGGATGACATCAAAATTGTTGGTTTATCTTCAAAAAAAACAGGCGGAACGAACTGGAAAGTTATTAGTGCAATTATTGGAATAATTGTATTATCAATCGGTGTTATTGCAGGAATTCTTCTTGTTAGACAAAATCAAAATGTCGAGGAAAAGGCGGCAGAATGTAGTTTGGGTGGAGCTGCTTGTCCTGATCCATCTAACCCAAGTTTGCTACGTGATTGTTCGACTACAGGTGAAACTTTTCCTAATGATAGTTTGTGTAATGCAGCTGGTAGAGTGGAAGTCTGTGGAACAAGTTCATCAAATGCAAGACAATATTGTTGTCCATCTGCTGGAGCTGCTTGGACTACAAATCTTGCTCTTTGTAATGTCGCCCCAACAGCAACTGGTACTGCACGAGCTACTGCAACTGCTACAGCTACAGCGACAAGTACTTCGACGGCTACTGCGACTGCTACCACAACAGCAACGGGGAGCGGTACTAAAACAGCCTCACCGACAGCTACTTCCAAATCTACCTCAACTGCAAAAGCCACTTCAACAGCAAAGGCAACCAGTAGTGGTACAGCCTTCCCAGTTCCAGAAACTGGTGCAGATTTCCCAACAATTGTTGGTTTTGGATTTGGTATAGTGATGGTTTTAATATCTTTAGCGTTAGCATTGTAGACAATCTCTGTTTGTATGTAGGTTGTTATTTTAATTGGATTATGAGAGTATTATTGTATGGTTGATAATATAAATGTTGTTGGTTTATCCCCAAAGAAATCAGGCGGAACAAACTGGAAAGTTATTAGCGCAATTATTGGAATAATTGTTTTATCTATCGGTGTTATTGCGGGAATTTTGCTTGTTAGGCAAAATCAAAATATTGAAGAAAAAGCATCCTGCCAAGCAAGTTGTGTCAATGGGAGCCAAGAGATTACAAATTGTTTTGGACAAGGAACAGATTCGGATGGTGACGTGATGCTCTGTAATAGTGGACTTGCTCATAAGGGAGAAGTCGTTGTTTGTGGAACAAATGAAAGCAATGTTAAACAGTTATGCTGTCCAACAAATGGTTCTGCATGGACAACAGATTTATCTGGCTGTGCAGCGACCCCAAGTCCAACAGTACGAGCAACCGCTACTGCTACTGCAACCGCTACGGCAACAGCAACTAGTACCGCTACTGCAACAGCAACTAGTACTGCAACAGGAAGTGGAGGTAGTACTACTTCTCCAACATCAACATCAAAAGCTACAACTACTGCAAAAGCAACATCAACAACTAAAGCCACTTCAACAGCAAAGGCAACCAGTAGTGGTACAGCCTTCCCAGTTCCAGAAACTGGTGCAGATTTCCCAACAATTGTTGGTTTTGGATTTGGTATAGTGA
>JBAQKY010000022.1:0-56120 GCA_049301455.1 Microgenomates group bacterium | reverse complement strand
CCACCTAATGTCAATGAAAGACCAAATCTTGATCTATCTTGCCATGTTGTTATTCCCATTTTTTCTCCAAGATCTATCATTTTACCTAAGCCATAGCTGGCGAGGATTTTAACTGCAGGTATATTTCTTGATTGCGCTAAAGCTTGTCTGATTGTAATTTTACCCTTATAAGTTCCATCATAATTTTTAGGGCTATATGGTTTTTGTCCTCTAACATCAAAAGTAACTGGTGAATCGTCAATAATTGAGGCAAGTGTTAGTCCTTCTGAAAGGGCTTGGGCATAATTTATAATTTTTATGGATGATCCTGGTTGTCTTAGTCTTGTTGTGACATTAACATTACCACCCTTTTCTGTATTGAAGTAATCAACTGAACCAACCATTGCTAGTATTTCGTTGTTTTTTGGATTAAGTACTATTATTCCTGTATTGCCTACGTTTAAATTTTTTAGTTTTTCTATTTCTTCTTTTGCAACCTTTTCAGCCATCATCTGGATGTTTAGGTCTAAAGTTGTCGTGACAGAAAGACCTCCTTTTTGTACTAATTCTTCTCCAAATTGATCAATCAATTTTTCTCTAATATACATAACAAAATGAGGGGCAAGTATGTTTTGTTTGTTTGCAGCGAATGTGATTCTTTGAGCCATAGCCAGCCTCTCTTCATCTTCAGTTATGAATTTGTTAATTCTCATTAAATATAAAACTTCTCTTTGCCTTGAAAAAGTTAAATCTGGGTTACTCCCGAACGGTGAGTACCTTGTTGGGCTTTGTGGTAGTCCTGCAATTAGTGCAGCTTCTGCTAGTGTTAGTTTATCTACATTTTTTCCAAAATAGTGAATTGATGCCTCTTGTATCCCGTATATAGTTCCACCATAGCTTACTTCATTTAAATACATCTCTAATATTTCATCTTTTGAATAGTTCATTTCTACACCAATTGAGAGGATTAGCTCTCTTATTTTTCTAATGTATGTTTTTTCTGAAGAAAGTAGCGCATTTTTAACAAGTTGCTGTGTAATTGTCGATCCACCTTCAATTCTTCCTTCACTGATGTTTTTGGCAGTAGCACGAAGGATGCCTTTTATAGAAAATCCTTGATGCTGATAAAACTCAGCGTCTTCCGCTGCTAGTGTTGCTAGTTTTACATTTTCAGGTACTTGAGAAAGCTTTACAGGAGTTCTGTTTTGGTCTTTGTAGATTGTGTAAAGAAGTATTCCGTTTCTGTCGTATATTTTTGTTGACGCATCAATCTGTCTTGTTGTGAGTTCTTTTGGTGAGGGGAGATCTTTGAGAATATAGAAATAGAATAAAGAAATAGAAGATATTAAAATTACAATCAGTAGTAAATATCTTTTCTTGATTCCAAACTTTATTCTAAAAGTTGGAAGTTTAGGAAAATTAACTCTAATTTTTTTTAGATTTATCACATCCCTCGGAATCTTTATTGAAAATCTGGGAATTCTTATTCCGAATTTAGGATAAATAATTTTACTTACTTTGTGTTTTGGTAATTTGATTTTTGAAAATATGTCAAAAATTTTTCTGAATAAATGTCCAATTGTATAAAGAATGAAAATTGTGGTGATAAAGACTGAAGAAAGAACTCGATAGAAAGGTTTACCAACGGCGATTAGTATCGACGAAAGTATTGAAAGGGCAGTGGTGGGTTTTTGTTTTCTTCCAGCCACAGACTGATTGTACCAAAGAAAATTAAAAATTGGGTATGAAAATATTATTTCATAAACTTGAAAGTGGAAACAATTTGGTCAAACCAAAGCTTGTTTGTTGAGTCTGGGTTTGAAAGCTGAATTGCAATTTTGTTTGGCGAACTTTGGAAAAATATTGTTGGTACTAATACCAATTTCTGAGTCGTATAAGATTTAGTTGCCTTAACTCCGTTTATAGTTATGTCTGTTTTCTCTCCTTGCGGATCCTCAAGATTAAAAGCACCTGACTTATTTGAAATATAAACTACAATTTGCAAATCATTCTTGGTTTCTGCCCTAGGTTTAGTACCATCAAAATTTTGGACTAAAATCATTGCATTACTTATGCCATTTTCAACATATTGGTCGCTTTGATCGTAAAGATAACTCATTTCTTTTGGATATTTAAAGGAAAAATTAAATTTATCATTTGTGTATGTTTTCCAGTCTGTAGTTGGGTCAACTTCTGAGCTTGTTGTTGCAACTGGTTCGGTCGTGTCTACTATTTCTTTTACATCTCTAATTCCTTGTAATTCTTTAACTAATTTTTGTGTTTGGTATGCAAAGAAACCTGATATGGAAACTGAAATTACTAACAATGTAGACAATAAAATTATTAAAAAATTGTTTTGTTTTGGTTGCTCAACTACCTGTGGGGTTGTCACTATTGTTTGGGCTGGGTTGGTTTCATCCATACACAAAAAGTATACACCTAGATTTAATTGTTTTTAAGTGGATATCTGATTGTTGCAGAGGAAGATGATATTGGGCAAGTTAGACAATAAATTCCGCCAGTTGGGTCAGTGTAAACCGGTTTATTCTGTGGTTCTACCTGTTCAGGAGTAGCGTCAGAATTTGCAACTTGGCCAGTATCCTTAAAAATAAGTAAGTCTTGTGAAACTACATTTGAAGTTGTTGGAACAGTTCCTGCCAAGAAATATTCAAACCTTGCTGGGCAACCTGGGTTGTTTGGATCGCCTGATGGTATTGCACCTCCTGTGTCTGCACAAATTGATGCTCCTACAACTTCTTCAGGCTGTAGTGGCCATGAATGTCCATCATCATCTTTGTCATATTCACCTTTTTCTGATTTATCTAATGCGTATTTAATTATTTTGTTCCAAATAGGGGATGCACCAGAAACACCTGAAACTGCACCACTCATTGAAGTATTGTCATTGTTTCCAACCCAGACAACTGCAACTATTTGTTTAGTGTAACCAATTGTCCAGTTATCTTTTCTGTCGTTTGTTGTTCCTGTTTTAACAGATACTTCAGGATGTCCTTTAACATTTAAAAAGCTAGATGGACCAAAGGCTTGGGTTCTGGCATTGTTGTCATGTAGCATGTGAGAAATTAAAAAAGTCGTACCGACATCCAAGACCTTTTCTCCAGAAAGCTTTTTGTCAGATAGTTTAACTTCTTCTAAAACTTTACCTTTCCAATCTTCGATCTTAGTAACTGCAATTAAATCCTCTTTTATTCCATCATTTGCAAAAACACCAAAGGCAACTGCCATATCATACGGTCTGACTTCACCACCACCAAGTGTTAAGGATAATCCATATCTTGATGGATCTTCAAGAGTCGTCAGTCCCATATTTCTGGCGAAGTTAATAAAATTATCAATTCCATTTAAGGCTAATATTTTAACTGCTGGTATATTAAATGAGTTACCCAACGCAAATCTTGTTTGTGTTAATCCATGATAGGTTCCATCATAATTTTTTGGACAATAAAGCGATTGACCTAAAACTGAGAAACAAGTCGCAACGTCTGCAAATGAAGTTGCTGCAGTTATCTTTTTATCCTTAATTCCAAGTGCATAATTTAATGGTTTAATTGAGGATCCAGGTTGTCTTTTGGCAAGTATGACATTTACTTTTCCATCCTCATCTGTTGCAAAATAATCTTTGCTTCCAACCATGGCCAATATTTCACCAGTTGATGGGTGTGTGATAAGCGCTGCACCATTTCCAACTTTTTGTTTTGTTAGTTTTGCCACCTCTGTTGCAACTTGCTGTTGTGCATAAGTTTGAAGGTCTAGATCAAGTGTTGTTGTGACACGGAGTCCACCTTGTTCAACCATTTTTTCTCCATACTTTTCAACTAGTTGATCTTTGACCCAAAGGGCAAAGTGAGGAGCAACAGGAGCTTTAATCTCTGCATATACAATTTTTTCTTCGTAGGCTTTGTCTGCTTCCTCTTGGGTCAAAAATTCATTTGCAACCATTTGATTTAGAACTTCTTTTTGCCTTTCTTTTGCTAGTTCTGGTCTTGCTCCAAATGGGGAATATCTTGTTGGGCTTTGTGGAAGTCCTGCTAAAAGTGTAGCCTCAGCTAAACTTAAATCTTTTGCAGGTTTTTTAAAATATAGTTCACTTGCAGATTCAATTCCGTAGGCAGTTGACCCATATGGAATTTGGTTTAAATACATTTCTAAAATTTGGTTTTTCGAATATATTCCTTCAACAACCATTGTTAAAAAGAATTCTCTTGCCTTTCTTCTGATTGTTCTTTCAGGAGAGAGTAGCGCATTTTTGACAAGTTGTTGTGTAAGTGTTGATCCTCCCTCAATTTTACCCCTGGTTACTATTTTCCAAGCTGCGCGAGCTATACCTGTAAAAGAAAAACCGTAGTGTTTGTAAAAGTCTTTATCTTCAATTGCTATCGTGGCATTTTTTATATAATCAGGCAGTGATTCAAGCTCAACTGGGCTTCTTCTTGTATCTGCATAAATTTCATATATTAAATTGCCATTTCTATCAAATAACTTTGTGGATACTGGAATGTCAGGGGAGGATAGTTTTGTAGGAAGTGGAATACCCCAGAAAAGCCAAAGAGAGAATGAAATTAGTACTGCAAAAAAAACAACTCTCTTTCTGTTGTACTCAGATGATAAATGCGTTTTGATTTTTGTGAAAAAAGCCTTCATACTGTGGTGATAGATATATTATAACATTGATATATGGATCTTAACCTAGAAAAAAAACTTTGGTGGCATTATATAGAAGAGGATTTACAAGAACTTCTTGTTGCTTCTGAATTTCTTGCAAATGTGGTTCGTAGTTGGGGAGGGGATTTACCATCTGGAAGTAAAGTCTTTCACGACTATTCATTCATAGTTTTTCCAGCTGCTAAAGCATATGAAGGTTATCTTAAAAAGGTATTTTTTGACATGGGTTTTATTACAGATGAGGATTATCGTGGAAAACGTTTTAGAATTGGAAAAGCTCTAAATCCGTTTTTAGACAAAAGATACAGAGAAAATGAAAGTGTCTACGATAAGATAGTATCGCACTGTGGTGGTAAAGAGCTTGCAGATATACTTTGGGATGCATGGACAAATGGTAGAAATGTTGTTTTTCATTGGTTTCCTGATGAAAAAAGAGCCGTATCGTTTGAAGAAGCAGAAAACAAAATAAAACAGATAATTGAGGCTATGGATAAAGCCTTTGAGGGGTGCAAAATTAATTGATGTGATACTATTAATACCAGAATGACTAATTTTAAAAGAGCAGTTTATTTAGCAGTATATTTATTGATTGTTTGGGGCTTTTACAGGTTTCTTTTTCAACTTCCAGAACCAATTGAGGAATTATTTATAAAGCCAATTGTTTGGATTCTTCCTGTGCTTTACTTGGTCAAAAAAGAGAGGCAAACATTAGATTCAATTGGAATTACTACTAAAGGTTTGTTTCCTGCAGTTTATTATGCATTAGGTCTTGGAGCTTTCTTTGTAATGGAAGCTTTGATTATTAATTTTGTAAAATATGGTGGTCAATTTAATTTAGGTGCAAACATTGGTAATTTGCCACTTCTACCAGCATTAGGATTATCATTTGCTACAGCAATCTCAGAAGAGCTTGCATTTAGAGGATATATTTTTACTAGAGTTTTAAATTTCATTAAAAATGAAGTATATGCAAACCTTTTAACCAGCGTCTTTTGGGCAATGATCCATGTTCCAATTACAATATTTGTTTGGAAACTTGATTTTACTGCAGCAGTTACTTATCTTGTTTTAACTGCAATCTTTGGAATAGGGAGTGCCTTTGTCTTTGCCAGAACAAAAAATATAGTTTCTCCAATTCTTCTCCATGTCCTTTGGCAATGGCCAATAATATTATTTAGGTAATTTGCACCTGTTGACCCATTGTTATACAATTACAATTACCCAATGAAATTGGCAACCATGGATAAAGAAAAAGGAAATATTGCACTCACAACTGTAACAATATTTATTGCATTTACCATACTTTCGGTCTCATTTCTTCGCATAGCCACACCAACATACACATATTCTCCAATGGTTTTATCTGAAAAAGTAGAAGCTGAAAGTAATGTAAAAATTGATTATCAACTTGCATATCCAGGTAAAGTAGGTCCAGATAATCCATTATGGTATGCAAAGGCTATTAGAGACAGGGTGTGGTATACATTAACCTTTAATAAAGATAAAAAGGCAGAACTTTACCTCCTTTTCTCAGACAAACGACTTAATTCTTCAATTGAACTTTTTAAAAACAACAAACCAGACTTAGGTCTCATAACACTAACCAAAGCAGAGAAGTATCTAGAATTAGCAGAATTGGGAATGGCTGAAGATACTGAATTATACAAAAAAATTGGTTTGTCTTCACTTAAACACAGGGAAGTAATTGAAAATGAAATACTTCCAATAACTCCCGAAGATTTAAGACCTCAAGTAATTAAAACATTAAGTTATTCAAAGGAAACATATACAAAAGTGAAGGAGCACATGCTCTCAAAAGGTATGGTTCCACCAACAAACCCATTTGACTCGAACTAGTTAGTTACTCATCTTTTTTGTCCTCCTCTTACCCATTTTCCGTAAAATTAACGCGAGCAATTTTAAAATCATTTTTAATGAATCTGTATAGGCATGAAGGTGATATAGTTTGTCACTAAAAGTTAGTAGTTGACTCTCTACCCCTAGTGTTAGATTATGTCTACTGTTACTAGTGATAGCGTTTTTCGCTTTCACCTGTGAAAATTAAAGGCACATATGAAATGTCCATTTTGTAATACCAAAGAAACACAGGTTCTAGAATCTAGAACAAGTGAAGATGGTCATGGAATGAGAAGGAGAAGAGAGTGTGGTAAATGTGGGAAGAGATTTACTACACATGAGTCAGTTAAGACATCTGTGCTTTGGGTAATCAAGAGAGATGGTAAAAGAGAACCTTTTGATAAAGAGAAAGTTAAAAGAGGAATATTAAGATCAATTGAAAAAAGACCAGTTTCATTAGATTTAGTAAATGAAACAGCAGATGAAGTTGAAAGAGAACTGCTAAAAGCTGAAAAAGAAGAAGTGCCAAGTAAAGTAATTGGCGGTGAGATTTTAAAGCGATTAAAGAAAATTGATAAAGTAGCATGGCTCAGGTTTGCAAGCGTTTATTTACAGTTTGAAGACTTAGAAGATTTTGAAAAAATAATATCAAAAAACATATGACTATTAAAATGAAAAAAAGTTTAAAGACAAAAAGCGGTCTTCGCTTTGAAGATTATGCTGCTCCAAGTTATAAAGAGATAAAATCTGAAATTGACAAAAAGGTTGGCTTAAGACCTGCCCTGCCAACTGATTTGCCAAAAGGTGATTGGACTGAGCAAGCTTTAAAAGTTTTAAAAGAAAGATACTTAGTAAAGGACGCTGACTTAAACCCAATCGAAACACCAGATGAAGTTATGTGGAGAGTTGCATGGGAAGTTGCCTCAAGTGAAGCTAGATGGGGAGCTACTAAAAAAGATGTAATGAAATCGGCAAGAGAATTTTATGAAATGATGGTTTCTCGAAAATTCTTGCCAAATTCCCCAACATTGATGAATGCAGGAACTGGTAATGGTCTACAATATTCTGCTTGTTTTGTTCTCCCTGTAGAAGATTCGATGGAGGGGATATTTGATGCACTTAAATATCAGGCAATAATTCATAAAACTGGCGGTGGTACAGGATTTTCATTTACAAGGCTTAGACCGTCAGGATCACTTGTTAAAACATCAAGCGGAACAGCATCTGGCCCAATTTCATTCATGAGAATTTTTGATGCAGCAACTAATGAAGTCAAACAGGGAGGAAAAAGAAGAGGAGCAAACATGGGAATACTCCGTGTTGATCATCCTGATGTTATGGAATTTATTCACTGTAAGGAAGCAGGGGGTATAACAAACTTCAATATCTCAGTTGCCTTAACAGATAAATTTATGGATGCTTATAAAAAAGATCAGGATTATGATCTTATCAATCCAAAAACCAAAGAAGTTGCAGGCAAATTATCTGCTAAAAAAGTGTTTGATGAAATTGCAGATGGCGCATGGAGAACAGGAGATCCAGGACTTATTTTCATAGACAAGATTAATGACAGTACTGCAAATCCAGTACCAGTAATTGGAGAAATTGAAGCAACTAACCCATGTGGAGAACAACCACTTTATCCTTTTGATGCCTGTAACTTAGGATCAATATTTTTAACATATTTTGTTAAAAATGGAGAAGTGGATTGGGAGGGTCTAAAAGAAATATCGAGGCAAGGAGTCAGGTTTTTAGATAATGTTATTGAGGTTAATCCATATCCATTACAACAAATTAGAAATACTGTCTTTGGTATTAGAAGAATAGGACTTGGAATTGGTGGTTGGGCAGATATGCTTCTTGAGCTTGGTATTCCATATGATTCAGAAGAAGCTCTAACATTGGCTGAGAAAGTCATGAAGACAATAAATGATGAAGCTGTTGCAGAGACACAAAGACTTGCAAAAATTAGAGGAGCTTTTCCAATGTTTGAAGGTTCAATATATAAAGATCAAACACCACGCAGAAACTCTACAGTAACAACAATTGCACCAACAGGAACAATATCAATAATTGCAGGTAGTTCATCTGGATGCGAGCCACTATTTGCGATAGCTTTCCAACATATTGTTAAAGATAAACATTTGGACAGAAAAATGACATTTGTTAACCCAAAGTTTGAAGAGGTTTTAAAATCAAGAAATCTATGGAGTGAAGAATTTATGAATAAGATTGGTGAAGTAGGAATAGTTAGAGGGATTAATGAATTACCAGAAGATATAAGACAAGTTTTTGGAACAGCTCAAGAAATAACTCCAACATGGCATATTAGAACTCAAGCAGCATTCCAAAAATATACAGAAAATGCAGTTAGTAAAACCATAAACATGGATAACTCTGTAACTCCAGAGGATATTAAGAAAGCATATCTTGAGGCTTGGGATACAGGTTGTAAAGGTATAACAGTCTTTAGAGATGGCTGTAAAGATGTCCAAGTCTTAAATATAGGAACAAAAAATGGAGAAGCGAAAAAAGAAGAAGTAGTTGTAGTACAACCAGTAGTTGAAGAACCAATAAGACAAAGACCATACAGAGTTTCTGGTTCAACTTACAGAATGAATACACCAGTTGGTACTGCATTTATAACAATCAACGAAGATGAAAACGGTGATCCATTAGAAGTTTTTGTAAACGTTGGTAAAGCAGGATCAGATGTTGCTGCAATGGCTGAAGCTATGGGAAGAACAATCTCAACTGCCTTAAAGTTTAGAGGTAGCGTCTCAGCAAGAGAAAAAGCAAGAGAATTTGCAGACCAACTTTCAGGTATTGGAGGAAGAAGATCAATTGGTTTTGGACCAACAAAAATTAAATCCCTTCCAGATGCAGTAGCAGGTGCTCTTTCAGTACATTACAACTTTGGAATCAATGGCTACCACAATAGTCCAAATGTCTTTGGGGTGTATGAAGAAAAAAAAGGAAATGAACAAACTGAAGTAATTGCATCAGTTCCATCAACAACAAAGGAACAACAAGATAGTTTATTCCTTCATGCTACAAAAGAAAAAGTTGGAGATATATGCCCAAGTTGTGGAGCAGGAGCATTAGTTTTTGAAGAAGGTTGCTCAAAATGCCATGCCTGTGGACATAGCGAGTGCTAAGTATTAATATTTTATTTATGGGACATAAAGATCAAACACAATTATTGAAAGATTTAGAAAATTTAAAAGCAAAAGTTGCTGTAGGAGATAAATTCTATCATTACAAGCATTCAGATCAGTTTTATCACATTCTTGCTGTTGGGTTTATCGAAGATACAGAAACTCCATGTGTTGTTTATGAGGCAGAATATGGAGATAAAATTACTTGGGTAAGAACTGAAGATGAATTTTTTGCAAAAGTCGATTTAGACGGAAACCAAGTTGATAGGTTTACAAAAGTAATCTGATATAATCTTCTTTATGGACATCCTCGAAGAACTTGGGTCAAAACCCTCAATTAGTGAAGAAAACGGTTTATTAAAACTCAGAAGTACAGACAATATAATTTTTAGTCCCGGAATTAGCACTGCAGGTTTTGCTGAAATAAGAATGGTTAAAGATAATCCCGATAGAAAGGTAATTGCCACAACAGTTGATCAGAAAGGACTAGAATTTGCTAACGAAACCATCAAGAAGTTGGGTTACGAAAAACAAATTGAAACAAGATTAGAGGATTTAAGTAAAGAATGGAACTATCCAGAAAATTATTTTGATTTTATCTATGCAAGATTAGTCCTGCAGTATCTGAGCTCACAGGATCTTGATAAAGTTCTTGCTTGGTTTTACTCGTCTTTAAAATCGGGAGGATTATTGTTTGTTGTAGTCAGATCAGTCAAAAACGTTAGTTCAAAAGACCAAGTTATAAAATTTGATTCACTTACAAAAATGACAACATATAAAGACGGTGATATGGCAGGAGGAATAGCAATACGATATTTTCACACACCCGAAACAATGACAGTTCATATGAGTAAAGCTGGGTTTATCATGAATGAGATAAAAGAATATAAAGAAAGGTTGTCTAAAGATTTCATGAGAAAGAAATTATCCGACGACGAAAATCATCTTATTGAAGTAACCTGTAGCAAGTGATCGACTGAAGTAATAAGAACGCAACTTATAATAATGACTGTATATACCAAAACAGGGGATAAGGGGAAAACTGGAACATTTGGTGGGAAAAGAATTTCAAAATCTTCTGGCCTCATAGGCGCAATTGGAGCTATAGATGAACTCAATTCATATTTAGGAATAATCGGACGTCTTACAGACATACAAAGAAATTTGTTTACAATTAATTCAATTCTTTCAGGTGCAAAATTAGAATTACCAAAAGATGCAACTAAAAATTTAGAAAAAGAAATAGATAAGATGGAAGGAGAAATGCCAGTTCTTGCCAACTTCATAATCTATTCAGGAACTCCAAGAGCTACAAAAATTTATTATGCACGTGCACTAGCGCGACGTGCCGAGCGAATGCTAGTTTCTATTTCTGACAATAAACATCCAAATCTTGATAAACTTGCCTATTTAAATCGCCTTTCTGATTATCTATTTACCCTTGCTCGATTTACAAACTTCAAGAAAAAAGTTAAAGAAGAAGTGTGGAAATCTTGATATCACTTCAAAGCCAACTATTGTGATATTATTAATTCATGGGACTGCTGCCTGAGAGAGAACCAAGAAAAAATCAGTATGAAAATCCTGAAGAAGCAACCCCTCTAACTATTGAAAGGAAAGAGGTTGTAACTCCTATTCCTTCACAGTTTAAAGCTCAAGTAACTGATGATAATGGTAACCCAATTATTTCTACACCTCAAACAGAAAAAGCAGATATTATAATCCCTGAAATAAGTAGGGAAGTACTAGATGTAAAGGCTAAAGGTGATGTTGGTGAAGCCTCTGTTTGGTCAGCTGCATATTGGATTAGAATATTTAAGAAAGCTTTATATTTTGGTTGGAAAGTTTTGTTTGATGCGAGTAGTAAGAAAGTAAACGTAAAAATATGATTGTTCCTGATTTAAATACAATTGTTTTATTTTTGATACTAATTTTATTTTTAGTATTTACCTTTGCTGTCATGGGCTATGTTGCATTCATAATTTTTAGATACAGAGGTAGAGAAGAAAAATCAGTTGATTCTGTTTATTTGCAGGTTGCTGTCCCTCGTTTAAATGAGATAAAAACTGATGCAATGGAGCAACTTTTTGCATCTCTTTATTCAATTAAAAAAGGTGGTTGGAAACAAAAATTTGCAGTTCAACCTGCAATATCATTTGAAATTGTTGCAAGAGACGAGGATATAAAATTTTTTGTTTGGACGCCTACGGCATATAAGGACTTAGTTGAAAAACAAATACATGGAGCATATCCTGATGCTGAGGTTAAAGAAGTACAAGAAATTAATTTATTTTCAGAAGAAGGAAAAGTTGCATATAAATCATTTCAACTTGGTAAAGCTAATTTCTATCCATTAAAAACATTTAAAGATCTACCAACTGATATATTGTCTTCAGTTACTTCAAGTCTTGCCAGAATGGATAAAGGTGAAGCTTCATGTATTCAAATTTTAATTTCACCTGCAGAATCTGATTGGCAAAAAGCAGGTGGTAAATTTATTTCAGATACTAAAAAACAAGAAAGTAGTTCTGAATCTGCAAAATATTCAGTATCTGGAAAGGCTTTAGAAGCAATTGAAAATAAAATAAGTAAGCCTGGTTTTGAGACTTCAATCAGAATTGTGGTTGTTGGTAACACAAAAGAAAAAGCCAAGATTCATCTTGATAATATTTCATCATCAATTGGTCAAGTTGCAGGGGAATACAACAGTTTGGGTGGAAGAAAAATATATAACAAAGGTGGTTTTATGCAAGACTTTTTGTATAGATATCAGCCAATGTTTAATGTAATGAAAAACCATGTTTCTGTTTTAAATACTGAAGAACTTGCAACACTTTTCCATTTTCCAAATCGACAAATAACTACACCACATATTCACTGGTTGCATTCAAAAACTGCACCTGCACCTTCTGAGATACCTGAAGAAGGTCTTTATTTAGGTAAAAGCGTATATAGAGGGGTTGAACGAAAAATTGCCATGGGAGATGATGACAGAAGAAGGCATATGTTCATAATTGGAGCAACAGGTACTGGTAAAACAGAACTTCTAAAAAGCATGATTATGCAGGACATCAATGCAGGTAAAGGTATTTGTTTCATGGATCCACATGGTGATGCTGTAGAAGATATTTTAAAAATGATACCTCCTGAAAGGGCAGAGGATGTCATTTACTTTAGACCTTCTGATACAGACCGACCAATGGGACTAAACCTCATGGAAGCTAAAACTGAAGACGAAAAACACTTTGTGGCTTCATCAATTATTAATATGATGTATAAACTTTTTGACCCTTATAAAACAGGTATCGTTGGACCAAGATTTGAACACGCAGTCAGAAATGCAATGCTTACTATTATGTCAGAACCTGGTACTACGTTTGTTGAACTTATGCGTGTCTTAACTGATGCAAGATATGTACAAGAACTTCTTCCAAAAGTTACAGACCCTATTATTAGGAGATATTGGACTGATCAAATTGCTCAAACTAGTGATTTCCACAAATCAGAAGTTCTAGATTACATTACTTCAAAGTTTGGAAGATTTGTTACCAATAAAATGATTAGAAATATCATTGGACAATCTAACTCATCATTCTCATTTAGAGACGTCATGGATAACGGAAAAATACTTCTAATTAATCTTGCCAAAGGTGAACTTGGGGAAGAGAACTCTAACTTCTTAGGACTTATTTTAGTCCCACGTATTTTAATGGCAGCCATGAGTAGATCGGATACTCCAGAAGATCAAAGACGTGATTTCTATCTCTATGTTGACGAGTTCCAAAACTTTGCAACTCCAGATTTTGCAACCATTCTTTCTGAGGCTAGAAAATATAAATTAAACTTGGTTGTTGCTAACCAATTTATAGGCCAGATGGAGGAAGAAGTTAAAAATGCTGTTTTTGGAAATGTTGGTACAAAAATATCATTTAGAGTTGGTGTAACTGATGCAAATTATTTACAACATGAGTTCTCTCCAACCTTTGGAGAAGATGATCTTTTAAATGTAGAAAGATTCCATGCGTATGTAAAAACAATTGTTAGAAATCAACCACAACCACCATTTTCATTAGATACAACTTTAGATATGGAAAAAGTTAATGCAACCAAAAATCAAAGAACTGCAGAAATAATTACAGAAATGAGTAGATTAAAACATGGTAGGGATGTGAGACTGGTTGATGCTGAAATAACCCGAAGAGCAAAATTGTAATTCTCCGTGTTATAATTCCATAATATTCGGGTGTGTCGTTCAACGGTTAGGACATGTGTCTTATAAACACATAACGATGGTTCGACTCCATCCATACCCACTCTAAATGAACAAATTAACAGAATTAAAAGAAAGAAGAGATAAATACAAAGAGAAGTTAACAAGAATGTATAAAAACTTCAGGGGAGTAAAACATGAGAATTCACTTTCAGAACTTCAATATTCAGAGATAAAAGTATATGAAGATTTATTAAATTCGGTTGTTGGAGAAATTAAAATATTGGAGGAAAAGTAATGTTAAACAAATTATTAATTACAAAAGGTACTAGTCCTGAAGAAATTGCAAAATATATATCTACACTTCGGGAACAGAAAGGGAAAGAAAAAGAAGTACTGGTATTAATTAATGAAGCGCTTAGCTTTGGTCACGAATTTATCGTTAGCATGTTTTTTGAAGAAGCTTTAACAAACCAACACCTATATATGAATGACAGTAGCAACAAAAAAGCTTTAATTGATATGCAAAATTCAGTTTTAAAGGCAGGTTTTTATATTAACAAATATAACTTAACAAGATGGCAATCAAGATATTTTAGATTTTTAGGAAGAATTGAGGATTACAAGAAAAATTTTAAAAAGTCATCTTTTTACTATAAAAAGTCAATTAAGTATATAAAATCAGATCCTGAACAATTTAGGATATTTGAACTGGAAGGATTTTTGGCATTTGCAATTTTAATGTCTGGACAAATCGATAAAGGTTATAAATATTCAAAAAAAGTGTATTCAAAATATGTAAATACAAAAAATGGAATACTTCTTAAAAAGAAAGATTATTTTACTTGGGCAGTTTGGAGATCAGGGGTTGCAATTAGAACCATAAATGCACTAATTGATAATAAGGCTAATTTTAAATTAATTGAAATTAAAAAGTGGTTAGACGAAGTTGAAACAGAGTTAAACGTAAAGGGGTATGATTTTTCCTACAGAAAATCAGAACTCTTAGATTTAAAAGAAAAACTTAAATTGAATTAAAGCTCTATTAATGTTTGTTTTTTGCCAGATTCTTTAACTCCAGCAAGATTTAAATACCTTTCAGTTGTTGAAAGTCTTTTGTGGCCTGAAACTTGAGAAATTAGAATAAGATCAACTCCATTTTTAATATTTTCTACTATAAATGTAGTTCTTAAATCATTTACAGAGTATTTTGGAAGCTCTGCTTTTTGAATAAATCTATCAACTGATGCTCTGATATTTCTGACTGCTAAAGGTTTTCCAGTTTTGCTTATAAATACATATTCTGATTCCACTTTTGGTCTTTCAATCATATATTTATCTAATGCATCCTTTGCAGGTTTATTAAGTGGAATTGTTCTTTCTGGTTGTGTTGCATAGCCCTCAATTCTTAAAGTTTCGTCAGTTAAATCATGTGTTTTCATATTGGCAACTTCTGAAATTCTTAAACCTGATTGTAAAATAAGTTCAATCATAGCTGAAATTCTTGAATCTGCTTTGACTACATCACGAAGTGCTCTGTATTCAAGAGGAGTCAAAAACTTTGGCATTGAGCTTTCAACCTTTGGGTGAGTTACACTTTTTGAAAGATCAACTGTTAAGTAATTATTTTCAACCATCCATCTAAAGAAGGTTTTGACTGCATTTAATTTTCTTGAAACTGATTTAGGTGTAAATTTTTGTGCAAGTAATGTATCTCTGAACGAATCTAAATCTTTTGATTTGATTTGATCAGGTGTTGCAATGTTGTTTTTTGTTAAAAACTCTATCAATTGCTCCAGATCAGACCTGTAAGCAAGAATTGTTGCAGGGGATCTACCTTTATCTGTTAGGTTCGAGACGAATCTAGGTAATAGGTCTTTAATTGTGTCTTGTGTCATATAATTTGTCCTTAATCGATTAATTTGTCATATAATTAATCCTGAAGGGTATTATACATTGAACAAAAAATTAGTCAACATTATGGGGTTAGTTGGTGGCATAATATTATTTTTGATATTAGCTTCATCTAGCTTGAAAAGCCTCAACAGAATTAAAGAGGGGGATGCTTTAATCGAAAAGACTAGAGTTAGGCTTGAAAAAATAGATCAAGAGAATCAAAAACTTGCAGAACAGCTTCAATTGACATCCTCTTCCGAATTTGTGGAAAAACAAATGAGAAACAAACTTGGTCTGGCAAAAGAAGGGGAGATAATAATTGTTTTACCTGAACCTGATATTGTTAAAAGATTAACTCCAATTCTTCCAAAAGATGAAGAAGTGAAGTTAAAACCTAATTGGCAGAAATGGCTGGAGTTGTTTAAATAAAACTAATCTTTTTATTTCAATTATCTATTGAACCTTTCTTTAAGTAAGCGAGTGATACCTTCAAGACTTGTGGTAGGAACAAATTTCTCAAATTCATCCTCTGTAATATTTACGGTTCTTGTTCCATGTCTACCTCCAACCTCTTGGATTATGACTTGATGCAAGCCGGCATTAGGGTTAACAATTTCCCAATTGGTCCCTTCGCTATCAACTAGATATCCCGTTGGAAAAAATAGTTTTCTACCTTCTAAAAAAGAATCCCCCTGACCTGTTAATTGTAAAATATTATTTCCCATAATAATCGATTATTATAAAGCAAAAATCCCACTTTTTAGGTGGGATTTTCATTCTTGTTGCGGAGCTGGGAGTTAATCAGAAATAGCCTTATAGCCTCACCAGAGCCTATTTACATACCTGACTTAAGATAAAAAGGCATTAGTTCTGTATTCCAATAGATGAAGCAAGTTTTCTGAGGTCAATTTTTGTTAATGGTCGTGTTTCTTCCAAACGAAGATTGTATTCATCAAGTGATATTTTACCCTGAAGATATTCTGCTGTTACCGTTCTCTCTTGCTTTAAGGCCTCATCTACCTTTGCCAGATGCTCGGCTTGTTTAATTTCTCTTGGTTTGATTAGACTTTGAATTTGTTCTCTTAATGACATATTGTATTAAATGTTTGGATGTTCAGGGTGTCCAAGTGGCTTCAAACCGTTTTTAAGTCTTTTTTGGTCTGACGGTGACCAATCTTCTAATCTTATACCGCTATTTGGTTCGCCAAACATCAATTTCGCCGCATCTTGAACTGGTAACTCTGGAAATTCTTCAAAATTTGAACCAGTTGGAGGGCTTGCGTGTTCAATTGCTACTCCAACCTGTCTGGACTTTACCCTAAGTGTCTGAATTGGATGTGCAAGTATAAAAAAGATATTATCCTTCATTTTTGTTTTGATTTTCTAAGCTCTTAACTAAGTCTTTTGCTAAAGGTAAGTCGTTTCTTCCGAGTGCAATATGACTTAATTCTTCAATTGCGTTTTTATCTCCTCCTTGTGCTTCCTGATACAACTCTCTTAAATAAGCCTCTCTTGACGAATCTGAAACCCCTTCGCGAACAATCTGTGCCATTTGGTTGGATTATAATCCCAATTTAAAGACAAAACAACCGCACGGTCTCAAACAAAGGGGGGTAAAGACTTTGGGGAACTTTATGTATTATGTATGACCAAATTCTTTTGATATAGAGTTACATTCATCAACTCAAAAATTTTAAAAATAAATTTTGGGAAAGAAAAAGTTTGATATTCATTATTTAAGCGATCTAGCAAGGTTATGTTTATAACTGGCAATATTTGTCTAATATAGTTTCTATGGAGTAGAATTCGTTTATGAATTCTGAAATCTTAAGTGTTAAACCTACCCTGTTACCTCTGTTTTTAAAAGCTGTCGTTCAACCAAGTTTATTGACCCCAAACGCAATGAAATCTGGTAGAGAATGGAAGAATATTAAACTAAGGCCAAGAGAGGCCGTTGGTCTATTCTTAGTTTTTGCTGTGGGACAATTTATAGACCCTGATAATACTTGGACAATCGGATCTGATCCTGAATCTCAAGACGGCGTGGTGGTTTGTGTTGATGGCGAAAAAAAAGGAGATGCTGTCGCAGTTGAGCAAGTTTATGTACCAAACCTAGAGATTGGAGAAATTTCAGACTTGATTAAAAACAGAATCGAGCAGAAAACAGCATTGGGAATTGAATATGCAAAAGATCGCCACTTAGTAATTTTTTGTGATAAATCTGGCAGT
Source organism: Microgenomates group bacterium (assembly GCA_049301455.1). Lineage (GTDB taxonomy): Bacteria > Patescibacteriota > Microgenomatia > UBA8517 > UBA8517 > JAUYMM01. Next base: position 38,108 of record JBAQKY010000022.1, on the reverse strand, counting down.
CTTGATTTGTCGAAAGTTTCAGAATTTTTAGAAAATCAGGAATCTTTTATGTCCTACTGGATAATTGCCCGTATTGATGCTCAAAGCTGGAATTATTTAGTTGCAACACCAAAAACTTCTGGGGATCCACGCGAAGCATATAGAGTTAAAATCGAGAATGACTTTTCGGATTGGAACGTTGAGATATTGAGTTCAATTTAGTTCAATTCGTTTGTGCATTGTTTTAAAAATGTGGTAATTCAGTTTAGAATACGCTTATGGACGAACTTAAATTAAATTCTAGTGATCAAAATAAGCTTAATGCCTTAGCTGAGATAATAAATGAGGTTTCAAATGAGTTTACCTCAAAAAAGATAGTTGATAGTCTCACAATTAAACAACAACTTTTATATTTAAATTTTGTTGTTGTAAATTCATATTCAGAGGCAATATTCAAATTGTGTGTAGATTTCCGTCCCTTACCAGCTAACGTAATACTTAGAAGTTTAGTCGAATCTTTTATAAATACTGCCTATATATTAACTCACAATTCAAACAAAAGAGCTTTATTGTTTACACTTGAAGACAGTTTCTATAGAAAAGGTCTGGCTGTTGAAGTCCTAAATTTTCTTAAGAGATACCCACAGTTTGAAAAGGGAGAGTTTAATAGTGATTCATTTCAAAAAGCACTTTTTAAAATTCAGTCTGAAATAGATTTTTATAAAACAAAATATAACTTAGACTATAACAATAAGAAAGAATTTGAAAAAGATTACCCACGTTTAATTGATAGGGCGAAGGCGGTTGATAAGCGGATCAAAAAACCAGATTTTGAACATATATACACCTTAGTTTACAGATACTTGTCAGAATTTGGACATTTAAGTATGAGGGGTCTTAATAATTTTGTTCGTACGGACACAAATGGTAATTTTGAAATGTTAGCTAGTCAGCACAATGATATTGGTGTTGTAATTTCAATGACATATACAATTTACTTGTATTTTGTTGATCAACTTAAAAAGAAAGGGCTTATTCAAAAGAGTTTTAATATTAAGAAATTTGATAAATATTGGAAAGATTATTTTAACGCACGACTGACCAGTTAACCCAAAATTTCACTGGCTTCAATTTTAAATTGACTAGCTATTTTACGTAACAACTTGAGACTAGGTGTTCTATTCGCAGATTCTAAATACTGAACATACTTTTGAGTAATACCAACCTTATCCGCTAGCTCCTGTTGTGTTAATCCTGCCAGCTTTCGATACTTCTTAATTGTTTTTGCCAACTTCAAATCTTTCTTTGTAATCATTAGATGAAGTTATCAAGAAGTAGATTTAAACTAAACCCACACATTGTTACTATTTAGCCTCATTAATATGCTTGAAAACGTAGTAACAGAGAGTTACCATTAAATATGGATTATTTGAATGAAATTTGGCTTATACTCTCTGTTAGTATCGGATCATACGTTTTGTATATAATACTTGGACTTGTTGCTGTAAAGATATTTACTTGGATATTACAAAAAATTGGATTGATATGAAAAAGGTTTTTATTACCACTTTCCTAGTTCTTATTATCGGAATTGTTTTTTACAAATTTACAAGACAAAAAGCAACTATACCATCAGAACCAAATTGTGAGACGAAACTGTCAAGCATAAATGAGACATCTGAAGACTTTGAGGGAGCTACAAAGCAAATTGACTTTTCAGATTTTCCAGAAGCAAAGACCTATTACACTAGAATTACAGAAACTGTTAAAAAGGGAATGAATTTTGCAGGTTACTACTCTTTGATTTCTTTTGGTGTCGGAACTGATAATGTTGGCTTTGCAATTGTCAATTTAAAAACAGGTAAAGTCATTGCTTATAACCCAGTTAGTGTTAATTACCATTTACAAAATTATGGTAGCTACTTTGTATTACAGCCAGTTAACGAAGGGCAAACAAGAGAATATTACAAAATAGTTAATGATGAGTTGGAACTTGTTTGTAGTGAAGTGTCTACAAAAGATATGTACCCCAATCCTCCAGAGGATGTACTGTGGTAAATGATTGAACCTAACTAGCCTCAAAGAAAATAAAATAAAAATAATGTAATTTTAATAAAACTGGCCGAATAGGAAATTAAAATAAATAGCCTCAATACCAAAATTCAATTGATATAGTTTGATATAGTGTTAAACACTTGATTCTTTCGATGTAAGTAATTAGTATACAGTCGCTAAGTTAAAGTACATAGGTACTGTTTAAGGCGAAGAAGTTTATATATCAGAATATATATTTGTTTCTTTCGCCTTTTTTTGTTGTTTTGAAAGTAATGTTTAATAAAATCAATAACCAAGAAGTCTTCATAAGCTCTGATTTGAGCTTGGTCTCTGCAATATTGGCCACTAAAAAGGCCAAACTGGTTTCTGCTTCAAAAATTACTCCATATAAGTTTGAGTTTCAACTTACACCATTACTCCCTTGTCTTGAACTTGAAAATGAATATATAAATGACAAATTGATAATTTCAGCTAAGGCTATTTCAGATAATGTTCGCTTGCTTAAAAGTTTAATAAAGCAAGATTCAATAACCAACAATCAATATGGCAATAATAGACAGGTATAAATTAGGCAAGAATTACGACACCTCAAAGCTAACAGCCTCATCAAGGATGCTTTTGGAAGTAATTATTACCTTTACCAATAGAAGTGGCTATGGATTTCCCACTTGGAACACCTTAATGAGAAACTCTGGAATAATTGGAAAAGATACGTTCATAAGAGCCAGAGAGCAACTTCAAAAAGCTGGGCTTATTACCTTTAAGAAAGACTGGATAATAATCAAAATAAATAACAGAACATACCCTAGGTCTAGGACGTATTACCAAGTTTCTAAAAACATACTTTGGGACAATAGCTCAAAAGATAGGGCTAATCATAATAAATATGGTGATAGCCATAGTATGGCTACAGAAAGTATGGATACAAGGTTAGAAGATGTAGATAACATAGGTGTAAATAATATAGATGTAAATAAACAGACTTCGTCCGTAAATAATAATTCTTCTAATGGTTTGATTCAGATAAACGACATTCTTGGGAATAAACAAAATCAAAACAAAAACACATCTAATAAATATGAGTGGCAAGTTCACGCTGAAAGAATAGCTGAAAGACTTTTAATTAAAACTGAGGGTAATAATAGTTGGTATTTATTCTTCAGAGAAGCACATAAAAATAATGAGCAATCGTTATTGGATTCGGCAATGTCATATTGTGCTGATTATTCAAATCCCAACGATATGGAAAAACTCTTTTACTACAGAGTTAATGAGTTAAGAAAGGGGCGTGACAATTGAATATGAATTATTTTTACAAAGTAATAAAAAACAACAAAACGATAGATAAGTGCTCCACTCATCTTTCCAGACGCTTTTTAAATAACTTACGCACGATAAATTTTCAGAATAACGATATTTCCGTGTACTTAAAGCTTGCTTATTGTGATGGCCTTACTAATGTGGGAATTTATAACAACAAACAAGAATTGTTTCAGGCTTTTGAAGCCTTTAGGGAGGAGGAATGATATTACAACCCGAAGCTGTTGAAGAATTTAAGAAACTCTATTTTAAAGAATTTGAAGTTTCGTTATCAGGTGAACAGGCCTTAGGTTATAGCTCTTGCCTTATTGGCTTAGTAAAGGCAGTATATGGGCAGAATTTGCCACACTCAAAGGCTATTGACAACATAAACAATCAGATACAAAATTAAAGGGTACTCAATCTTTAGGAATCGCTATTTTAATGGCCATCTAAGACAATCTGAAGCGATTCTGATTGAGTACAACTTGGATGGCCTTTTGAATTTTAAAAAAATGGAAGAAAATACACCAAATAATTATAAGTATATTGGTTATGCACGCAAGAGCTCTGAAGATAACAGAGATAGACAGGTTGCAAGCCTAGATGATCAAGTTTTTATAATTGAAGGTGTAAAAACTAGGTACAATTTAAATATCATAGAGGTACTTCAGGAATCAAAATCAGCCCACGAAAAAGGTCGTGAGTTATTTGAGGTGATGATTAACAAGTTGGAGACTGGAGAGGCAAACGCAATTTTAACTTGGCACTTGAATAGACTTGCACGAAATATGATTGATGGCGGAAAAATAATTGATTTAATTGATAGAAATAAGCTAGTAGAAATAAAAACTCCCAGTCGGGCGTATCACAATACTCCAGAAGATAAGTTTATGCTCAGCCTCGAATTCAGCATATCCAAAAAAGATAGTGATGATAAATCAATTGCTGTTACTAGAGGACTAGTAAAAAAATGTAGAGGTGGTTGGAGACCAGGGATGGCTCCACAAGGCTATTTGAATGACAAGACCACAGAAAGTGGCAACAGGCGTATCTGGATAGACCCTGAAAGGTTTGAGCCCGTTAAACGGATATTTGAGTTATTCCAAAATGGCACGCCCGTAAATGAGATTCATAAGCTTGCCAAAGATGAATGGGGTTTTCGAACACGAACAAAGAAAAGAAGCGGGGGCAAACCTCTTTCTATAAGTATGATTTATCGCATCCTTACCAATCCTTTTTACTGTGGAAAGTTTGAATATCCACTCAAAAGCGATATGTGGTACAAGGGAGAATATGAGGCTATGGTATCAGAAAGTACCTTTAATGAGATTCAAATTAAACTAGGTAGACGTAGCCAGTACAAGCTTCAAGGACATCAATTTGCTTATACAGGAAGCCTTGTACATTGTGCTTCTTGTGATTCCTCCATAGTCGGAGAGGAAAAATGGCAATGTATGTGCTCAAATTGCAAAGAAAAGTTTTCAATTACCAAGAAGAATAAGGATAAATGTATCCATTGCGGGACTTTGATTCACAATATGGCCAACCCTAAAATGCTTCATTATACCTATTACAGGTGTGGAAAAAAGAAAAATCCTCAATGTGAGGAGAAATCTGTAAGCCTTATAAAACTTGAGGAACAAATAGATGACTTTTTAACAGATATTGATATTTCACCAGCCTTTATGGAGTGGGCAACTAAACAAATACTAAGAGAAAACATAACGGAAAAGAACTTTAGAGAAGATACAATCAAGAACATTAAGAGTACACACGACAATATCAGAATACAATTGGACAATCTACTTCATTTGAAAATATCGCCAATGAACAAAAACGGGGAAATGTTAAATGATGAGGAATACAAAAACAAGAAAACAAAGCTCGAAATTGATCTAAAAGCTCTTGAAAAGCAGTTGGTAGACACAGACAGTAGGATGATTCAGGCCAACGACCAAACAGAAAAGGCTTTTACATTTGCTTCAAGGGCAAAAGAAAGGTTTGCAGGAGATGACCTAAAAGTTAAACGAGATATTTTTATGGGTCTAGGGTTGCACCTAGCCCTTCACGATAGAAAAGTCCAATTTGACGCCCCAAAGTATCTAATTAAGATTAAGGAGATGAAAAAAATAGCACCGATTATTGCAAAGGCGGTTGAACCCAAAAAAGAGCCCGAAAATCAGGCTCTTTTGGAGGAAAAGTTTTCCTCAATTCCCTTTTTGTTGCGGAGCTGGGAGTTGAACCCAGTCTGTAAGATTATGCTGATTTGTTAATCTCTAGTTACCTAGAGTGTCGGACTATATCATCAACCTATTTTATTAGGTGCTCGGCGTGTAGTCTCTAGAGGGTCAATTACGACTTCCCTCGGGATTGACCTTTAAAAAAGGCGTTCCCCGATATAGCCAAGTTCGGGTGCATTATTACTAATGCACAGGCCCATATTTATTTAAGCCTCACGTGCAGCCGTACACTACCCCGCATATAATTTCTAAAAGAACAATGCTATTGTAGCATAAAAGGTATCTAAAATGGTATCATACCCTTACGCCAGCGTAGCTCAATGGTGGAGCAAAGATTTCATAAGTCTGAGGTTACTGGTTCGAATCCAGTCGTTGGCACAATTTAAAAATAGTTATAAAATACATAAAATATGAATTTACCAAAAGATTTTAATCCGCCTGTACTTGAGGGTGATGGTTACATTGCAAGGAAACTTACTGCAAAAGATGTTTATCTTGATTATCTCGCAGTTATGTCAAGCATAGATTGTATACATAAAACACGAGGTGGAAGATGGCCAACCCCAGATTTGACAATCGAAGATGATTTAATAGATCTATCGTGGCATCAAAGAGAATTTGAATTTAAAACATCCTTTGCATTTACAGTTATGAATAAAGAAGAAACTGAGTGTTTGGGGTGTATATATTTTTATCCGCCTAGAGCAAGTATGTCAGACGCTGCCAGTAACGACCAAGCAGAAGTGAGCATATCTTGGTGGGTTACTCAGAAGGCTTATGATCAAGGTTTATATGAAAGAATATCAAAAGATATTAAAAACTGGGTTGAAACAAAGTGGCCTTTTAAGAAAGTGTTTTGGGCTAACAAACATCTTCCTGAGAGCTTCAATTAAATTTCCAGAAACGTCGGTTTTTTGTTTTCTGATATATTAATCTATATCTGGTAAACTATATCCATATGAAGAAAAGAGTATTGTCAGGAATGCGGGCTTCTGGGAGATTGCATCTCGGAAATTATCTTGGTGGAGCAAAAGGTATGCTTGCTCTGCAAAGCATGCCTGAGTATGAAACACTCTACATGGTGGCAGATGTCCACGGAATAACTGCTCCTTATGATGTTAAACAATTACAAGAAAACAAAAGAGGGATGCTTTTAGACTATCTATCTGTAGGTTTGGATCCAGAAAAGAGTATTGTTTTCATGCAGTCAGATATTCCAGAGCATCTAGAACTAGCCTTCTATTTTTCTAGTGTTGTTAGTATGTACAGAATGCAACATCTCCCTACATTTAAGGATGAGGTCAAAAAACATCCAGATAACGTAACAATGGCACTGCTTGGTTATCCAGTTTTAATGGCTTCTGACATTTTAATTTACAATGCTTCACTTGTTCCTGTGGGTATTGATCAAGAACCACATTTAGAAATCGCAAGAGAGATTGCAAGAAAGATGAATGATACATATGGAACAAAATTCCCAGAACCAGTTAGATTTGCAACTAGTGGGGAATACGTACCAAGTCTTTCCGGTGAAGGAAAAATGAGTAAAAGTGTTGAAGGAAGTTATATTAATTTAACTGATGATCTAAAAACAATACAAAAAAGACTAGCAGGTGCACCAACAGATTCTGGAAAAGGAGAAGTAGTTCCTGCAACTGGTGGTGTTGCGAACTTGATGAAGTTCGTAGAACTTTTTGAAGGAATTGAAAAAAGAAAAATGTATGAGGAAAAATATATGGGAGAAGGAATTAGGTATGGAGATCTAAAGAAAGAACTTGCTGATGCAATTTATAAAGAACTTTTACCAATTCAAGAAAAAAGAAAAGAGTTGGAACACAAAACAACATATGTAGATGAAGTAATTAAAAGTGGTGCTGATAAAGCAAGAAAGATTGCGTCAGAAACAGTTTTGGAAGTTAAGGAAAAAATGGGTCTTTTGTAACTCTAATTTAATTTTTACCTCTATAGGAGTTTATGAACTAAAAACACAGTTTCTAACTAAGTTTAAAGAAACTGTGTTTTTGTTTTCACTACATTGCTTCAGGAGTAGATGTAGGTATTGGTAGGCAGTTATCATCTGGGCAAATAACTCCTCCTACTGGTGGTGTGTAAATAGGTGCTGGCCTTTTTGCAAAAACTGTACTGCTAGTTGAAAAGACAAGGCCTATTGTAATTAATAACGCAATTATAATAATACGTTTCATTGTATAATCACCCCCAACATATTTATAGGATAATTTTGATTACAGACAATGTTTTTGTCAATATGTTATTAAGTATTTGGTTTTTGGTAAAATAATGTGAGTACTGCATTAAGATTGAAAAATTGATAATCTTGTATTTTTATCTTGTATCTCTGGGCTTATTTATTTCTAATAATCGTATATTCGATTCCAAATTTATTTTTTTGGGGACTAGTTAGTTTTGTATTGGTAGTATTATTTTATATAATAAATAGATTGTTTAAATATAAACATAAATGAAAAAGAGTTTTAAAAACAAAAAGACTTCAAAGTTTGTACGTATATTATTATTCACCCTATCAACAATATTTATATTGCTTGCCGTGTTTTATATTTTAGGATCGTTATATTTATGGAAGATTAACAGTAAAATGGCCTATCAAAATTCATCCGAATATGAATTTAAACAAAATCCAATAACCAGACTTGTAACGATTAAAAAAGATGGAAAAACTATTCATAGATTCTTTTTCTATCATTTTGTGTTCGCAACTTGGATTGATGAAACCCGCCCGTTTGTGTTTTTAGTTACTAGTGATACAGGGGACTTAAATGGTGCCCATGGGCTTTATATCTATAATGGGGAGAAAACTGAAAAAGTTTATCAATCCAGAACAATTGAATTTGAAAGTGGCGAGAAAAGCCCAGCCAGTCTATACACGACGTGGGTTTACCCAGATAAATTTAAAAAAGATTACGATAATTATATTCGAAGTAAAAGGGAAGAAATGGACAACAGATTTTTTAACATCTCCCCTGATGGAAGATATTTGTTTGGTTATGAAAGTGGATATGAGGGGGGAGCTGGTTTCGTTGTAGATTTACCTACTTTGACAAAAACAGACCTCAACTTTGATGGTTCAGACAATCTATTTTGGTCACCTGACAGAAAATGTGCTGTCAATTATGTTTATGGATATGGTTACCACGGTCTTGAGTTGGCTTACTATCAAGGTGGTGACTTAATAATTAAAAGTTACGATAAAAGCTTTATGCCAGATGAATTTGCCGGTGTATATTGGGTTGATAACTGCACGAGTGTGGTCGCTGTGGAACCTGATGGTGATGCTAATTATTTTAATTATTACAAATTAAATAAAGATATTGATGATCCCATATTGATTAGCAAACCAAACATGTCGAAATTAAAGAAAGGTGAGGAATTTGAATGGCCAATTAAAAATATTTTCTTCACTCTTAAAGATCCAGATAAAAAATAGTTTTTTGTAGTAAAATACAAATATGGATGAACAAAATAAAGTAGTTTCAAATCAGATATCATTTGATGATTTTGAAAAAGTAGATATTAGAATGGGGACCGTAATATCTGCAGATGTTCCTGAGTGGTCACATTGGGTTATTCGTATGGTTGTAGACTTGGGTGAAGAATTAGGACAAAAGAAATGTTTTTCTGGAATTATGAAATTTTTCAAACCTGAAGATCTAATTGGTAAACAATTTCCATTTGTTGTTAATTTAAAACCAAGAACAATAGGACCTGAAAAGGAACTTTCAGAAGCTATGATGATTATGGCAGTTCCAAAAGAAGATGAAGAAACTCCGACTGTTTTATTTAGTCTTCCAGAAGTTGTTCCAAATGGAACAAAGGTTCGCTAAATACTAAATTCTTGTGGTATACTCACATACGTATAATCTATGAAGCTAAATCAAGTTAAAAAATCTACATCACAAGATAGTAAAAAAGAAATCAAGAGTGTTGCAAATAATGATACAAAAAACTCCAAAAAACCTGCAAAAAAACAAGTGACTGTAAAATTCAAAGTAAATATCTGGACAGTTGTTTTTGGAATCCTCTTTATTCTTTTCTTTTTACCACCACTTTTTTCAATGTTTGGTATCTCGAATGTTGATACAAAAGTTGATTTGTCAGAAGCCTTAAATGACATTAAAGCAGATAAAATTGAAAAAGTTGTGATTGAAAAAGATAATTTAGTTTTAACCTACAAAGGTGGAGAAACAAAGATAACCACTAAAGAAGAAAGTGAAACTTTTACAGACCTTCTCGAAAAGTCAAAAATTGATCCTGCTAATGTTAAATTTACAATTACTGATCAAACAATGGCAAACGCAATTGCTGAAGTTTTAAGTATTGTTTTACCAATAATACTTTTTGCAGGTATATTTTTATACATCATGAAGTCCCAATCTCGTGGAGCCCAAGATATATTTTCATTCGGTAAAAGTAAAGCAAAGATTTTTGCAAAAGGAAAACAAAATGTTAAGTTTGCTGATGTTGCAGGTGTTGATGAAGCCAAAAAAGAACTTGTTGAAGTCGTAGACTTTTTAAAGAATCCAGAAAAATTTAGAAAAATTGGAGCAAGAACTCCTAAAGGTGTACTTCTTTTTGGTCCGTCAGGTGTAGGAAAGACACTACTTGCTAAAGCTGTAGCAGGAGAAGCAAATGTGCCATTTTTCTCAATGGCAGGTTCTGAATTTATGGAAATGCTTGTTGGTATTGGCGCATCTCGTGTCCGTGACTTATTTGCACAAGCTAAAGCTTCTGCCCCATCTATTATTTTTATCGATGAAATCGACGCCATAGGACGTCAAAGAGGAAGAAGCGGAATGGTTGGTGGGCATGATGAGAGAGAACAAACATTAAACCAAATTTTAGTTGAAATGGATGGTTTCACTCCAAATGAATCTGTCATGGTACTTGCTGCAACAAATAGAGGTGATCTTTTGGACCCTGCACTTTTAAGACCTGGAAGATTTGATAGAAGGGTAACGCTTGATATGCCTGATAAAGAGGGAAGAGTAGCAATATTAAAAATTCATTCTCAAGGTAAAACATTTGGCAAAGATATTAATTGGGAAAGAATTGCAGATAGAACTGTAGGTTTTTCAGGAGCTGATCTTGAAAACATGTTAAACGAAGCAGCAATTGGGGCTGCAAGACTTAACAAATCAGAAATTGATATGTCTGATATTGAAGAATCAGCCACTAAAGTTAAAATGGGACCAGCAAAGAAAAGACTTCAAAGTTTGGGTGACAAGAAAATTACTGCATATCATGAAGCAGGCCATGCAATAGTTACTCACTTTACAAAGGACATGGATCCAGTACATAGAATCTCAATTGTTGCTCGTGGTATGAGTTTGGGTCATACCTTAATTCCACCTGCAGCAGATAGAACACATGATACAAAAACAAGACTATTAAACCAAATATCTGCAATGATGGGTGGACGTGCTGCAGAACAGTTTAAATTTAATGAAATGACGTCAGGTGCAAGTAATGATATCCAAGTTGCAACTAGAATTGCCAAAGCAATGGTTGTTGAATGGGGAATGAGTAGTCTAGGACCTGTTAACTATGGACCGGACTCTCAAGCTGGCGAATTTGGACAAACTGAATACTATCAAGAAAATCCTGTTTCACCAGCTACTCAAGAAAAGATAGATCAAGAAGTCAGAAAGATACTTGAGACTGGATTAAAGAATGCAGAAAACTTAATTAAAAAACACAAAACAAAACTTGAGGAAGTTGCTAAATCACTACTTAAAGATGAAACGATGGACAGAGATGCATTTGAAAAAATTGTTGGGAAAAAAGAAGAACCAGTTCTCCTAGAAAAAACTACTTCCAAGTAAAGCAACCGTTAGAAATTTCAAAGCCTTTCCTATAAATGTTGCGATTAAAAATCGCTTTATTGGATAATTTGTAGCACCTGCAAAAATGCCGGCTAGATCAAAAAGTGGATTTGGAATTGCAGCTAAAATTAGAAGGGTCAGAAAACCAGACTTTGTCATCCAGTGCTCTATTTTTTTAAAATGACGATGATCTGTTATTGCAACTCTACCGCCCAATCCTGCCATGAAACCTGTCAGTTCTCCAAGTGTTGCTCCTAAGGCTACCACAAGTCCTACAAGTATTGGATTGTAGACAGAACCACCGACAAAAGCGGAGAGTATTACTGGCGCAGGAATTACAACTGTGGCATTACCTAAAACACTTATTAAAAATATTCCAAATATTCCATACCCTTGGAGTTTGTTTAAATCATTTCGAAAGTAAATTATAAGTCCACTAATTAAAACTGAAGCAAGAATTAGTAGATATTTGATTATTTTACCCTTGTTTTTTGTGATCCAACTTTTTAGTTTTGGAATAAGCATAACTTTAGTTTAAAATCAGATGTATGCAAAGTAAACTGGTTATATTTGATGCTTACGCAATAATATATCGTGCATTTCATGCCATGCCTCCGTTGACATCAAAAGATGGGCGACCAATAAGTGCAATTTACGGTCTGGTATCAATGCTAATAACAGTTGTGGATTTATTAAAGCCTACACACATTATTTTTTGTTTTGATGAGAAAGAAAAAACATTTAGAAACAAATTACTTCCAACTTATCAAGCGCAAAGAATTGCAGCTCCTGATGATTTGATTCCTCAATTTGCTAAAGCAAAAGTATTACTTGATACAATGAAGATTCCTGTCTACTCAAAATCTGGTTTTGAGGCAGATGATGTAATTGGAACGCTTGCGACAAAAATTTCAATTGATGAAATAGTAATAGTTACAGGGGATAGAGATATTTTACAGCTTGTGGATGATTCAAAAAATATAAAACTCTTTATGCCAATTGGAGGTCTTTCAAATGGTAAAATATTTGCGGAAAAAGAGACAGTTGAAAGGATGGAGGTACTACCAAATCAGATTGCGGATTATAAAGCGTTGGTTGGTGATCCTTCTGATAATTACTTCGGAATTGCGGGAATTGGACCTAAAACTGCTTCGTCACTTTTAGCCAAATATAAGACATTAGATGGTATTTATGAGCACATAAGTGAGATACCTGAGAAGCTTCAAACAAAGCTTTTAGAAGGCAAAGAATCTGCGTATCTATCGTTTAAATTGGCAACTATCGTCAGAGATGTACCATTCAAATTTGATATCGACGATGCTGATAAATGGGATTTGATTTCGGAAAATGTATTAAAACTTTTTGAAGAATTTGGTTTTAAAACATTAACTGCTAGAATAAAGAAATTAGGGGAGCAAATAGAAAAAGAAAAACAAGGAAGTTTATTCTGAAAGAACAAGCTTTGCTTATTTTAATATGAAAAATAAAAACCTAAAAGTTGCATTAGTACATGATTATATTAAAGAGTTTGGTGGTGCTGAACGTGTTTTAGAAACACTTCATGAAATATATCCAGATGCTGATGTCTATACTTCTGTTTATTTACCACAGTTTTTAGGACCTCACAAAGAAAGATTTAATAAATGGAATATCAAAACATCTTTTTTTCAATATATACCATTTAATGCAAAGCTTATTAGTCTAGCTAGATTCATCGCACCATTAATGTTTTATCAATTCAATTTAAAAAAATATGACTTAGTAATTACTTCAACAACTGGAACATATACAAGTCCTAATTATTTAAGAATAGGCCAAAAAACATTGCATCTTTGTTACTGTCATACACCTCCGAGATATCTATATGGTTATGCAGTGGCTAATGACTGGACAGATACTTTTTTTCGCAGAATACTTTTAGTTTTAGGTCAAATTCCAATGCACTTTTTAAGAATTCTAGATTTTAAATTTGCACAGAGACCTGATTATTTTATATCAAATTCGAACGAAGTAGCGTCAAGAATAAATAAATTTTATAGAAGAGAAGCAGTAACAATCTATCCACCAGTAGAACTAGACCATGTTGTCAAAAATGTTAAAAAACAAGATTTTCTATTAGCGGGTGGTAGATTATCTCGAGCAAAAAGAATTGATCTTGCTATAGAGGCTTGCAAAAAACTTAATTTGAAGTTGAAAGTGTTTGGAAAGGGGTTTGGAAATATAAAAGATGAGTTGTCAAAAATTGCATCGAACAATATAGAATTTGTTGGTGAGGTTAACGATCATGAGAAAATGAAATTATACGCCCAAGCTCGCGGGTATGTATTGCCAGCTGACAATGAAGATTTCGGTATTGTTGCAGTTGAGGCAATGGCTTCAGGAACACCTGTCATTGCATATCGTTCTGGGGGTTTAAAAGAGTCTGTTGTAGAAGGAAAGACAGGTTTATTTTTTGATGATCTAAGCGTTGACAGCGTTGTTGGTGCGATTAAAAGGTTTGAGAAAATGAAATTTAAACAAGAAGACTGTATAAACCAAGCAAAGAAATTTAGCAAAGAAAGATTTAAAAAAGAAATGCTACAATTTGTAAATGCAAAGCTTAAAGAGAAGTAATATTGCCCCACTTGTTATAATATTGGCTTCAATTGTCTCAGTCTTTTTAATCTCAAGGCTAATTACATTCTCAATAATGGAGTGGAAAATACTACCACCATTTTTATTTGCTGCATTTGGAGAATTCAGATTGCATCACTTTGTATATGGAAATGTACTAATTACAATTACAAGCTTTCTTGCAATTGGTTTAGGTATTAGACGTCATAAAAATTGGTTTGCGTTATTCTATGGTATTGGATTAGGACTGGTATTAGATGAGTTTCTGCTTTGGATGGGGGATGTTGAGCAATTAACATCAAATGTTTTGTGGATTCCATACTCCGGAATAATAGTTGCTGTTGTAGCGTTAGTTATATCAACTATAATTATGTTTAGACTGTACAGTATTAAGTTTATGCATAATAAACATAGTTTTAAATTGATTAAAAAATAATATGCCGGAATTACCAGAAGTAGAGACAATGCGTTTTCAACTTGAGAAGTTTTTAGTTGGATCAAAGATTTCTGATGTTCAAATCAAAACGCTAAATTATGATTTAGAAAAAGAAAAGTTAATTGGTGGAGAAGTAGTTGGGGTTAGAAGGTTTGCAAAAGTTTCTTCAATTGATCTTTCAAATGGGTATTCAATATTAACTCATGTTAAGTTAACTGGTCAGTTTATATATCGTGGTCCACGACTTAATAATCCAGATAAATTATCTTCAAAAGTCTCAGGTGGTATTGGGGGTCCACACACTCATATTATTTTTGAATTTAGTGATGGTGGAAAACTATATTACAACGATATTAGAAAATTTGGTTGGGTGAGAGTTGTAAAGACAGATGAGGTATTAAATGAAAAGTTCGTTAAAACCTTAGGCCCTGAGCCATTTAAAGATTTAAAAATAGAATATTTTGAAAAAGTTCTTTCTAAATCTAGAAGGAATATTAAAGTTCTTTTAATGGATCAATCAAAAATTGGGGGTGTAGGGAATATATATGCAAATGATGCTCTTTGGCTGTCTAGGATTAGTCCCAAAAGACTATCAAACACATTATCAAAGATAGAAATAGATAGCCTATACAATGCTATCGAAACAGTCTTAAAAGCAGGTCTGAAATATGGCGGTGCATCAGAACTTGCATTTGTTACGCCAGACGGTAAAGAAGGGGAATACCAAAACCACACACTTGTTTATGGTCATCAAAATGAAATCTGTAAAAATTGTAACAAGACAAAGATCGAGAAGTTTTTTATTGGCGGAAGAGGAACCTATTGGTGTAGTAACTGCCAAATATGAAAATTAAGAAACCAAAAAGCAAATTTCACTGGACACATTTAATTGCTGTCGGTTTGCTTGCGTTGTATTTTATAATATCAAAAATAAATTTGGCACACGCGTTAAGTAGTCAGAATACATTTATTGCATTTTTACAGATATATTTTTTTGGAATAATTTTCGCTTGCCTATTTCTATATATTTTTTCGCATGACAAATTCTTTCCAGTTGCTAAAGAAATAGAAAAAGAAGAAGAAAAAAAAGAAAAAAAATATTTAGCAAAATACTTGCATCATGGAAAAGTGTTAGCCACATTTTTAATTGGAGTAATTGGAGGTCCAGTTTTTTCATCACTCACGGCAAGACTATTGATAAATAATCATTGGTATAAATATTTGATCATAATTATTGCAAATATTCCCTCAACAATTGCCACGTTGAGTTTTGGCCAAGGAATATATCAATTAATGCTAAAATAGACATTAATGAAAATTTTATTTATCACAGCAACATATGTACCATCTGCCAACGGTGTTGCTATTTCTATTAAGAATCTTAAAGAAAATTTAAAAGCTAATGGTCATAATGTTTTGGTTTTAGCGCCAGAAAATAGAAATGCAGACACTAAAGAAGCAGGTGTTTTATATTACCATTCTATGGAGAATCCTGTATTTGGTGATTATCCAATTCCCCTTTTTATCTTAACCAAAAAGATAATAAATGAAGTATCTCGATTCAATCCTGATATTATTCACGTCCACCACCCGTTCCACATAGGATACTCTGCGAGTGTCATTGCAAAGAAGTTAAGCAAGCCGCTAGTTTTTACATATCATACCCAATATGATTACTATGCTGAAAAATACTTTGATTTCTTACCAAAAGAGTTAAAGCCAAAATTTGTATTTAATAGTTTGACTAATTTTTGTAATACAACAAACTTAGTTATTTCCCCATCAAAGTTTATTGCAGAAGAATTAGTAGAAAAGGGAGTTGATAATAATATTTCAGTTATTCCATCCGTTCCAACAGACTTACACAAATCTCAAAAGTCTAAAGCAGAATTAAGAGTTAAACATGGCATAGACATCAATAAAAGGGTGCTACTATCCGTTAGTCGACTGGCGACTGAAAAGAATCTAGAAAAACTAATTCACTCGTTGAAGTATCTGCCGAGCAACTACTTGTTAGTAATTTGTGGGGGTGGACCAATAGAAAATAATATTAAGATGCTAATTCAAAGGCTAAATTTGCAGTCAAAAGTTATTCTTACTGGAAGTTTGAATAGGTATAATTTATCAGAATATTATTCGTTAGCTGATTATTTTTATTATGCATCATACTCCGAAACGCAAGGAATGGTTTTTCTGGAGGCTTTAACATTTGGTCTTCCGGTAATAGCAACAAATTCAAAAGCTGCAAAAGAGTGGATAGGTCAAGATTTTGGAATATTAGCGAGCAACAATCCAGAGGAAATTGCTAAAGCTGTCAGTAAAATTGAATTAAAAGATTACGATTCTCTGTCTAAAAATTCAAAAATATTTTCAGAAAAGTTTACTTCTAAAAAAGCCATTCAGAAGTTAATCACTGAATATAAAAAAACAATAAAGTCTTATGGCCTATCTAACGCGATATTAAAAACTGGTTGGCAATCTTGGAGTGTAAGAGCAGGCAAGAGTCTGTTTAATTTAAAACGTGATTATAATCCTTTACCAAATGAATATATTGCAATTGGAGGCTCTGAGACAAAAGTAAATAAGAAACCTATTAAGGGATGGTGTTCTTGGTATGCATTTGGCAGAAATATAAATCATAACAAAATTCTAAATCAAGCTAATTGGTTTAAGGATAATGCTAAAAAAGTACTGATTGACTATGTTTTAATTGATGAAGGCTGGACAAGGTGGGGTGATTGGGACAAAACAATTGACATCAAATTTCCTTTTGGAATGAAAAAAACATCCAGAGATATTCACAACTATGGTCTAAAATCAGGAATCTGGATAGCACCTTTTTTAATTGAAGAAGATTCCGAATTGTATAAAAAACATCCGGACTGGATAGTGACAAAAGATGGTATACCAATTAATGGAATTAATTGGACTCTGTTTGATGACCTTTATTTTAAGAGATATGTATTAGATATTCGAAAAAAAGAAGCGCAATCATTCATATTTAAGACAATTGATTTGCTGATTAACAGTTATGGTTTCGACTTAATAAAGTTAGATTTTTTATATTCTATTTACTTCATCCCAAATATTACAGCCGGAGAAGCTGGCGGTTTTATAAGGAAATTAATGTCGTATATTAAAAATAATTATCCTGATGTGTACATAATTGCTTGCGGTAGCCCATTAGTTCCATTGGTTGGTGTTGCAGACTCAGTAAGAATTGGACCAGATACAATATCTCCAATGCTGGATGGAATCCCACTAGTTTCAACTATATATCATTCTCTAAGAGTTAGAGATGTAATCGATAATATCAAAAAAAGACAGTTTACAAATAAATATTGGAATGTTGACCCAGATGTTTTTGTTTGTAGGAAATCATTAGGATTATCAGACACGCTAATTAATGAGTTACAACAGACAATTGTTCGTTGCAAAGGTAATTTGCTATTGGGGGATGACATGACACAAGTATCAAAAGATAGAATAGATAAATATATTTTTCCACTTTTTAAAAATGCTTAAAACACTAAATTTAACCAACTTCAGAAATTTTGAGAAACAGCAGTTTCAGTTTGGTGAAGGTGTCAATGTAATCAATGCTCCAAATGCTTCAGGTAAAACAAACATATTAGAAGCAATTTTCTTTCTAGCCACAGGAAAAAGTTTTAAAGCCAGAGTCGAATCAGAAGTGATTAGATATGGACAAGATATTGGAAGAATAAAAGGAGATAACTTAGAAATTGTTTTAACTAATGGATTTATAGATATTGGAAAACCAGCATTGGAGAAAGTAGCTAAAAAGAAATTGTTATTAAATGGAATACCAAAGAGGTTAATTGATTTTGCAGGGAATATTAAAGTTACATTATTTGCTCCACAAGATTTGGAACTCGTTACAGATTCACCAAGTTTGCGTAGAAAGTTTTTGGATACTGTTCTTTCACAATCCGACAGAGAATACAGAAGAGCTATTGGGTCATATGAAAAAGGAGTAAGACAAAGAAACAAATTACTTTGGAGAATTAGAGAAGAAGGTCTATCAAGATCACATCTTCTTTTCTGGAATCAGTTATTAATTAAAAATGGAAATTACATTACCGACAAAAGAACTGAATTAATTGATTTTATAAATAACAAAGGTAAGTGCCATCTTGAATATGACTCATCAACAATTAGTGAGGGTAGACTAGAGCAGTACAAAAATGAGGAAGTAGCATCAGCAACAACTTTAGTAGGACCACACAGAGATGATTTTAAATTTTTACAAGAAGAAAGAGATCTTGCTAGTTTTGGTTCAAGGGGACAACAAAGAATGGAAGTTCTTTATTTAAAAATTGCAGAAATGAATTATATTGAAGAAAAAACAAATGTAAAACCAATTTTACTACTTGACGATATTTTCTCTGAGTTAGATCATAGTCATAGAGAAATTGTAATGCAGACTTTAAATAGTCACCAAGTGATTATCACATCTGCAGATCCACACAATTTACAAGGGTTAGAGGATAAAAATATTTTAAATATAAATTTATGATAGAAATTGGTTTAGTTTTTCAATCTGACAGTCCTTGGACAAACGCATGTTACGAAGATGGAGTCGAGCCACCTAAACCCACAAAAAGAGAAGCCACAGAAACACCTCCACCACCAAAACCAGAACCCAAACCTGTAGTTAAAGCAAAGGTTGTAGTACCTGCCCAAAGACCCACACTAAGACCTGATTTGTGGAAGCCTGATGCACCGACACCAGATTAATTTTTATTTGTTAACCTAGAAAGATTAATTGTTACTATAACAGCCAAGGTTGTAACAATAATTGCATAAATTGATAGTGAAATAATTCCAGAAGCTCCACCAACTAATGGTTTAATATACATTGTTACAGCCTCTTTAATGAGTTCATTCCAAGCAAGTGCTGCAACAAGCCCAAAGCTAGAAGTAGAAAGTTTTAATATTTCTTTTGTTACTTCCTTGTGAATTTTTTGTTTACTCTTCATTTTCCGCATATTTTGCAGTAATATAAATATATGTACTCTCCTAAATACATTATATCAAATAAAATATTGAAGAATGTTGGGCAGGTTGAGGCTTCTAAAGAAGTTATAGAGAATGCTCCACTAGTTCCAAGCTATGAAAAACAGTTTCAAAATGATGCTATAGCCAAAACAATTCATCATGGAACACACATCGAGGGGAATGAGCTAAACCTTATTCAAACTAAAAAAATTCTTGAAGGTCAAGAGGTTTACGGAAGACCAAGAGATATTCAGGAAGTTATAAACTACAGAAATGTAATGACACTTCTTGATGAACTCTCCTTTAAAAGGGGGGATTTAACTTCTGAAATTTTACTTGATATTCACCGTGCAACTGTTGAAAAAATTGTGTCTAATGAAAAGGTAGGAGTTTTAAGGTCCACTCAGGTAATAATTAAGGAAGAAGGAACTGACAAGGTGGTACTTAAACCACCTCCATTTGTTGAAGTCCCATATCTATTGGAAGACTTTTTTGGTTGGTTAAATAGTGATGTTGCTCGAGAAATTCATCCAGTAATTAGGGCTGGTATAGTTCACTATGTCTTGGTTGCAATTCATCCATTTGTTGAAGGTAACGGGAGAACTGTCCGTGCTTTTACACAACTTCTTTTGATGCGTGAAGGCTATGATATCAAAAGATTTTTCTCTTTGGAAGAAAACTTTGATTCTGACCTTGCTTCCTATTATGATGCTTTGTTTAAAGTAGACAAAGATGCACAACATATAGCCCAAAGAGACTTAACCCCTTGGATTGAATACTTTACAGAAGTAGTTGCCGTAGAGCTTTCAAAGATTAAAGAAAAAGTTAGAAAGTTGTCACTTGATACTAGGATGAAAGTTAAGTTTGGAGAACAAATTGCACTATCCGAAAGACAAATGAGATTAATGGAATATATCTCAGATCAAAATGGTGCACCAATGGCAGATCTTAGAAAATTAATCTCAATGGTTTCTGAAGATACAATTCTTAGGGACTTAAAAGTATTGCAAGATAAAGGTATTATTAAAAAAGAGGGTAGTACAAAATCTGCTCGCTATGTAATTTCAAATAAATAAATGACACCAAATGATCCACAATTTTTATATATGATTTTAGTTCTACCTAGTTTGTTTGGACTCACCTTAATGGGCGAAGGAATATATAAATGTGCACATGAAGAATGGAGTGGTTTAATAAGTGTCTTTTTTGGAATGTTGTTTATAGCAATGGTTATCTTTGCCTACCTTTTCTTTTCTTCATACATGAGTGGTAAGGGTATCTAATGATATACTAGGCATATGTTATTTAGTCGATTTAGTGAATACCTCCAAAAATTAGAAAAAACATCTTCACGTCTTGAAATAACTGCAATTCTTGAGGAACTCTTCCAAGAAACAAGAGAAAAAGAAATTAAAGAAGTTGTTTATTTGTCTCTTGGTATTCTAGCTCCAAACTACGAAAGCATACTATTAAATTTAGCTGAAAAGATGGTAGCTAGATCAATTGCTATTGCATTTAATAAAGACCTAGAAGAAGTTACAAAGACCTATAAAGAGGTTGGAGATTTAGGTGATTTGGCTGAAAAGTTATCAACCAACAATAGTAAATCATCAATAACAGTTTCTGAAGTTTTTAGAAAGCTTGTTGAAATAGCAAACGATTCTGGTGAGGGGTCACAAGAAGCTAAAATCTCAAAATTTGCAGAGCTTCTTAAAAGTTTAGATTCACTTTCTGTTCGATATGTTGCAAGAATTCCAGTTGGAAAACTTAGACTGGGCTTTTCTGAAAAAACAATAATTGATGCTTTAGGTGCAGGCGAGGAAGCATACAATATTAGACCAGATATTGGCTATATTGCAGAACTAGTAAAAGGTAACAAATTAGAAGATGCTTCACCAGAAATTGGAGTCCCTGTCGTCCCAATGCTTGCAGCTAGACTTAATTCAACAACTGAGATGATTAAAAAAATGGGTGAAGTTTCAGTTGAGCCAAAATTTGATGGATTACGTATTTTTATACATTTCAGGCGAGGAAAAGCAAATAACCCCGATTTTATTAAGATATTTACTCGCAATATGAACGCTATTGATATAAACACTTTTCCGGAACTTTTAGAGGTTGGCAGTCATATTAATGCTGATGAAGTTATCTTAGATACTGAAGCAGTTGGGCTTGATCCAAAAAGACAAATGTTTGTTGATTTTCAAAAAACTGTAAGCAGGAGAAGAAAACATGAGATTGAGAAAAATTCAGAGGAAATTCCATTACAGTTTCAGGTCTTTGACATGTTATTCGTTGATGGCAAAAGTTTAATGAACGAAGAGTATCTAAAAAGAAGGGAAGAATTGTTAAAAGTAGTTAATAACGGATCGTTGCTACGAGTTGATGAAAATACAGTTACAAAGGACCCAGAGGTCATTAAAGATTTACATGAGAAGTATTTGAAAATGGGACTAGAAGGCGTCGTTGTTAAGCGGGCTAATGGTAAATATGTATCAGGCAGAACTGGTTGGAATTGGGTAAAGATGAAAGAGGAGGAAGGACAGCAAGGTAGGCTCTCTGACACTCTAGATTGCATTGTAATGGGCTACTTTAGTGGTAAAGGTAAACGAGCACAGTTTGGACTTGGTAAAATTTTGGTAGGCATTAAAGATGGTGATACTGTTAGGACTTTAACAAAAGTAGGAACCGGTTTAACAGAAGATATGCTTGTTGAAATTAGAAAACGGTTGGACAAATTGGAATCAAGAGAAATGCCTAAAGAGTATGAAGCACAGAAGGACCTAATTCCTGATGTTTGGGCAATTCCAAAACTTGTAGTTGAAGTAACTGCAGACAGTATTTCAAAAAGTACCAAGCACTCGCTAGGATTATCTCTTCGTTTTCCAAGGTTTATTAAAATTAGGGAAGATAAAGGATTAAATGAAGCAACAACTTTACAAGAACTCAAAGATATAGCTAAAATAGGTTAGTGGAAAAGCACGATATAAATATTCTTCCCAATGCTCCTAAATTTAGAGCGCTTCTTGGCCCATCATTTATTCTTCTTGGTTTAGGATTGGGAAGTGGTGAGTTTATTCTCTGGCCATATTTAACAAGTAATTGGGGAATGGGCATAATCTGGGGTGCAATTTTAGGAGTTACTTTGCAATTTTTTATTAATATGGAAATTGAACGCTATGCGCTAGCAAGAGGTGAAAGTGTCTTTGTGGGTTTTGCAAGACAATTTAAATTATTGCCATATTGGTTTGTTGTTTCAACTTTTCTTTCTTGGATTTGGCCTGGAATTATTGCAACTTCTGCAAGGTTATTTGGAGAAGTTTTAGGATTTGAAAAAACAAATTTATTTGGTATTGGTCTATTAATACTTATTGGAGTTATTTTAACTGTGGGGCCAGTTTTATACAAAACAGTTGAAAAGTTTTCAACTGTTCTAATAACCATTAGTGTACCGGCAATATTTATGCTTTCTTTATATCTATCTACAAAGAATGATCTATTTGATTTAGTTGTTGGAGCAACAAAATTTGGATATATTCCAGAAGGTCTACCAATAGCTTCATTTTTGGCTGCCTTTGCCTTTGCAGGCGCAGGTGGAAATTTAAATCTTGCCCAAAGCTTTTATATTAAAGAAAAAGGATATGGAATGGGTAAGTATGGTGGAAAAATCACAAGTATTTTAACTGGCAAATTGGAGAAGTTAAAATTAACAGGATCAAAGTTTGTCATAAATAGTGAGAATTTGGAAAAATTTAAAGCATGGTGGAAAGTTACAAATTTAGAGCACCTAGTAGTTTTTTGGTTTGGTGGAATAATTTCTATTTGTTTACTTGCACTTCTTGCATACTCAACAGTTAATGGTATGTCAAATTTACCTACAGGAGTAGATTTCATAATTACAGAATCTCAAGTAATTTCTTCTAAATTGGGTCAATTTATAGGCACTGCATTTTTGTTGATTGGTGGTTTTATGTTATTCAATACTCAACTTACTGTTCTTGATGCAACCAGTAGAATAATGTCTGAGAACACATTGATACTTACTAATAGGGGAAGCTTACCTAAAATTTACTATGCCTATCTATGGTTGCAAATACTTTTTGGAATAATTATATTTTTGTTTAATTTTGGACAACCACTTTTACTTCTAACAATTTCTGCAGTTTTAAATGCAATTGCCATGTTTGTACATATTGGATTGACTTTAAATTTAAATATGAGAGAACTTGAAAAAGAGATAAGACCAAACTTATTTAGAATAATGGTGATACTCTCTGCTTTCATTTTCTTTGGCTACTTCTCAATTAGGGTAATAGCTGATATATTTTAAATATAATCGAAAGTGGGTGATTAATTATGGCAGAAGCAAAAACAGTTACAGGACTTAAAAAAGAAACTTCAGGAGCATTGGCCTATGTTTTAGGACCAATCACAGGAGTTTTGTTTTTAATTTTAGAAAAAGATTCTTTTGTTAGATTCCACGCAATGCAATCCATCGTGGTTTTTGTAGGATTATTTGCATTACAAGCAATGCTTGGATTAACAATTATTCTAGCAGTCTTTGTCCCACTTGTAGGTATTGTTAGCTTTGTATTCTGGTTGATGTGTATATATAAAGCATGGCAAGGAGAAGAGTGGGAAGTTCCATTTGCAGGAAAGTTTGCAAGACAAATCTTAAAGAAAGCATAATTCTTAAAGATTTAAGAAAGAAAACACTCTCGTTTAATCGGGAGTGTTTTTGTTTATGGAATTGATATAATGCATTTATATGAAAGTGATTGTTGGTCTTGGTAACCCTGGAATTAAATATGTAAACAATAGACATAATGTTGGCCATATGGTTATTGATGAACTCCAAAATTTAAAACTTAAAGATAAAATCTTAAAATCTGACAAATACATGAATGACTCAGGCTTGTTTATCAAAAAGTTAAAAGAAAAATATCCAAAAATGCAGTTAAATGACTTGTATATAATCCATGATGACTTAGATATTCCACTTGGATCTTTCAAAGTTCAGTTTGGAAAAGGTCCAAAAGTACACAATGGTTTAAATGATATATATGAAAAAATAGGAACATCTGAATTCTGGCATGTTAGAGTTGGGGTAGATAACCGTGATCCAGAAAATAGGGCTAGTGGGTATGATTATGTTCTTGAAGATTTTTCAAATGAAGAAAAACTTGTTTTAAATGGTGTTTTTAAACAAATATGCAATCAATTGGCAGTTTAGTCTGAAAATCTAAATAAACTTCTAAACCAACCAAGCACTTTCCCTTTTTGATCTAAGTTTGTTTTGTTTGATGAACTTGTTTTTAGATCATTGATCATTTCCTTGTAGGCTCCCAACATATCTATTTCTGCAAGACCTTCTTCCAGATTGTGGATGTCTTCTTGTGTAGGGTTTGGCC
Source organism: Microgenomates group bacterium (assembly GCA_049301455.1). Classification (GTDB taxonomy): domain Bacteria; phylum Patescibacteriota; class Microgenomatia; order UBA8517; family UBA8517; genus JAUYMM01. Next base: position 13,195 of record JBAQKY010000022.1, on the reverse strand, counting down.
CGTAAGCATTATTGATATAATTTTTAAAGAAAATTTTTATTGACTCTTTAGTTTTAGAATGATAGTCAACCCAACCTAACGAATTTTGTGTTTTAAAAGTATTACTGATTAATCCACTTATTGAATTAACTGCGTCACAAAGATCTTGTGCAAAGTCTTTATTTGAAGGTTCTGGATCATCTTCAAATATAAGTTTTCCAGTTACGCTGTCTAGGTCTAAGACAGTAGGGACTCCTTGAAAGTTACCAGAATGAAGAAAACCGTGAAATAGTTTATTTTTTCGCATTGTTCCAATATAAGCACCAGCTTGAGCTGGGTAATATTCTGTAAAATATCTGGCTAGATCTTCAGGGCTGGTTGTAAAAGGTTGTTGTGGAGGATCTCCAGTTAGAATATTGGGTTTCTTGTATATTATCACCTGATTTAGCCAGTTAAAAACCGGTTTCATCTTCTGTTCAAGTGTATGTTCATTTGCAAACCTTTCTATGTCCTCTAATCTAATATTTATTTGCACATCCCGTTCAACTGCTATAAATTTTACCTGTTTAATATATTTTATGGAATCATTTGCATTGTACATTTCTTTTAACGTACTCTTAATCCTATTAATCTCAAGCTCCTTCCATTCTTCTATTGTAATTTTTTTTCTAACACCTTCTGTATTTGTAACCCAAATTTCGTTTATTTCCCATGCTTTTCTTGGAAACTCAGTTGGCAATCCTAATTTTCTCATAACGTCGGAAGCTCTTTCCATTCTTTTGAGCACATCTTTATCCATTAAACCTATTGTATGAGTTTTGTAATCATTATAAGAATAACGCTCTGTAGTTGGGGTGGATTTCATATTTACACCTTTAATGGTTGTATCTCCAAAAACATCTGTTGGATATTTACCACCAAACAATATTTTAACGTCTGTATTTTTTGGATCAGGTACAATAGTCGAATCTCTACCGTGAGTAGGTGATTCAACTCTAAGGGAGCTTGTTTGACCATTTTGAACTCTTACAGTAACCTTATTATTGGGCTTTTTACGAAAGGGGCTAACGTCTACATTTTCTGTAAGCGGTATATTAGTTGCTGCCACTTCATCTGCAAAAACTTGTTCTGACATCTTATTTCAAATATAATCTTAACAGATTTCAACATGATGCAATCAATTGGCAGTTTAGTTTCAAAAAAATTTAATCCTTCAGACACAGACAAATATGTATCTCAGGAGTTTCAAAAGTATGCCTATGAGTTAGCCAAAGAACTTGATGACTTACCTCATAAATCTTTATATATGCGTTTAGCTAAAAACACTCCAAGGGGTTTAATGGAATCTGCAAGAAGTTTTGTCAAAGATGCCACAAATGCCAAATCAAAAGGAAGGCTTTATATGTGGAAGTTGAAACAATTAAAAGATTCTGCCAAAAAACTCAAGGCAACGAGCTAATAGTCCATCGCAAGCGTTTTTTAACAAATAGATATATACTTGCTAAAATTATTAGAGATACTCCAATACTAAAATGCAATCTGTTTATTGTATGGTTTTCAATTTGTGATCCTGATATAAAAACTAGAAATATAAATGGTAATTTAGAAACAAATTCTAACGACGAAAGTGTGGTAGCCCTGTCCTGAGAATTTGTATGTTTATTAACAATAGTAGAAATCCAGGGGCCAGACATGGCGCCGGTTAACTCGATTAAGAGTAAAACCAAAACTCCAAAATATCCCCATGGAAATGCAGACAGCACAAATCCTAACCCCAAGAGTATGCACAACAGTATCACGCCTTTATAATCACCAATCCTGTCTCTTATGTAAACCACTTTTCCAACTAGATATGCACTTACAAGAGCCATTATTGTATAAATAATTCCTTGACCTGCAGAATTATAGCCAAAGTTTACTGCCATAGAAGCTTTTGATAAACCCCAGTCATAGAGAAAAAATATTGTTTCGAAGGAAATTATCAAAAATATAAAAGGTCTCAATTCTTTTTTTGCAAGCTGTTTAAATCCTTCTAAATTCTGCTTTATATAATTACTAAAATTTTGTACAGGTGGTTTTGCATATTGTATTTCAATAAGAAAGAAAGTTAAAGAAAATACTAAAATATCAACAACTGCTGTTAGCAGGTGAGGAAGTCTAAAATATACTAAGTATAAAAATCCACCAGCTAATGTTGCTAGAGCGTAGGCAACATATTTTATTTTTGTTTGTGCGGCAATTACATCATCATAACTTTCTTCAAGATTATTCTTTTTTAAGTCATCATAAACCAGTGCCTCTAGTGAGCCGGATATAAAAGCACGCCCTATATTTTGCAAAAGACCACCGATTATTAAATACCAAAAATTTGTAGCTGCAACCATTGAAATCGATCCAAGCGATAGAAAAAATGCACCAATTATTGTCGATTTCTTTCTTCCAAACATGTCCGCAATTGCGCCGGTGGGGATCTCAAGAAAAATCCATACAAGTGTTAATACTGCGAATATGGTTCCTATCTGGGAGAAGCTGGCAAGTTTCGACCAGTAAAAATACCAGACAGCCTCAACTAGCCAAAATGACATTCCGCCGCCTATCAAATAAAATAACTTAACATTTCTCATATTTGACAACGGAAAGCGAGAAAGAATCCTGTTAATTATCAACTTCATGTCTAGATTGTACCTCTTTTGTTAGAAAGTGGGTATAATTACAACATACTACATAATATTTGACAATTGATTTGAAGAGTAATGTAAAATGAAACAAATATGCAAATTCTTAATGGAAATTATATTGATTTAATAATAATTGCGATACTCATCTACTTTGCCACAGAAGCTTTTAGGCATGGTTTTTGGATAATTCTCTCAGACTTCATTTCTTTTTTTGGGTCACTTGTTTTGTCACTACGATTCTATGGTCCAATATCAGAATTTTTAAAATTAAACTTTGACATAAATTTGTCTGTTGCCAAGGCAATTGGCTTTTTAATTGCAGCAATTATCTTTGAATCTGTTTTGGGTTATGTATTTGGCTATTTAATACACAAAATACCTGAAAAGATAAAAAAACACAAAATTAACAATCTACTTGGTATTATACCCGGCATGGGGGAGGGATTAGTTTTAGTTTCTGCATTATTAATATTAATTATTGCTTTACCTATTAAACCTCAAGTAAAGAATGATATTACAGAATCTGAAATTGGAAGTGTTCTTTTAAGTAAAACTGCAGTTTTTGAAACTGCAATTAATGAAGTCTTTGGGGGAGTTATTAATGATTCTCTAACTTACTTTACAGTCAATCCTGATAGTGGTGAGTCAATAACTCTTGATGTGGATTCTTTGAAATTATCAATCGATGAGAAAGCTGAAAGTGACATGTTTACAAAAATTAATGAAGAAAGAAAAAAGTTGGCTATACCTGAACTTGTATGGGAGCCAACAATTGTACCTGTTGCAAGAGATCATGCTAAAGACATGTGGGAAAGAAAGTACTTTGCACATGTTTCACCGGATAGTAAAGACGTTGGGGATAGGCTTCAGGAATCAAAGGTTAATTATTCATTTGCAGGTGAGAATCTTGCTTTAGCACCTACAACTGTAACTGCTCATACTGGCTTAATGAACTCAAAAGGCCACAGGGAAAATATATTAGACCCAAGATTTAAGAAGGTGGGGGTTGGAGTAATTGACAATGGTGTATATGGAAAAATGTATGTACAAGTATTCACAGACTAATGTGGGAAAAAGTATACAGTTTTGTAAAAACAATACCTGCTGGAAAAGTGGCTACATATGGCCAAGTGGCCAAAGCTTTAGGTATTAAAGATACAAGAAAAATTGGTTGGGCACTCCATGCAAACAAATCTTCAGATGTCCCATGTCATAGAATTGTAAACAAAGAGGGAAAGCTTGCAAAGAATTTTGCATTCAATGGCATGGAAGAACAACAAAGAAGGTTGGAGGCTGAGGGGATTGTGTTTGTCAAAGATGGCTTGGTAGATTTAGAAAAATACTTATATAATGAATTAGAATGAGATTCAGCTAACGCTATGAAAAAGGAAATAATTAACCATCTAATATATTTTGCAGGGTATTTTATTTTTTTAATTCTAGTAAATAGTCTTTATTCATTAAATTATTGGCCGTTATATGTTGGAGGATTGGTTGGTTTATTCATGCCAAATATTGATCATTTACTTCATGTCTTTGTTTTAAAACCACAAGAATTAACTTCACTTCGAGCAATTGCATTATTTAAAAATAAACAACTAAAAGAAGCTATTACACTTTTATATGATACAAGAGAAGAAAGAAAAGACTTGATGTTTCATACTGTAATGTATCAACTTATTTTTGCAGTTTTAACTTTCTGGGTTGTTTCATCTTCAGGAAACTTATTTGGTAGGGGGTTAGTCCTTGCATACTATCTGAGCTTAGTTTTGTTTAATTTAAAAAAATTCGTTAACAAGGAATTAATTTTTGGAGATGCAGACCAAACCAGAATTTACTTTGCAGGGCAAGCCATATTACTCTTTGTGTTTGGATTATTGATTTAATGTCTTAACTTGAATTGTGTGATCTTTTCCAGCTCGATCTTTAAACAAGAGGCTTCTTCCAGAGCTGAGAGTTGTGTATTTAACTTGGTAATCTGTAAATGCATCTCCCATCATTTCAAATACATGTTCGAGTGCATTACCTGATGCATTGTCTGTAGCTTTGTGTGTTGTTTGTTCTCTTCCGACGAATCTTTCGTTTGGTTGTGCGATTGTAGATTTATGTTTTTCGCCACAAAAGCCACAACTACACTCTGCCTGTCTGTATATAGAAGTCTCTTTATCTTTTTTACGTTTGCTTAGTCCTTCAGCTGTCATGTCTTGTATTTTAATTTTTAACTTCTAGAATATCTTGGCTTTTGGGGGAGGGGATTAAGTATGAAGAATATATCCAACACCTCTTTGGGCTTGGATTATGTGTTTGTCTGTTTTTTGTTTTAATTTCTTTTTAATTTTTTTAATTATTGTTGTTATGGCATATTCTGAGTACTTTTCAAATTGTTTCTCTCTCCATATTTCTTCTGCAATTTGATCAAAAGTTACAAGTTTGTTTTTGTTACGTAGAAGTAGATTCATAACATCTCTCTCAGATTTGGTTAAGTTTTCAGGTTTATCAACCTCAAACTTAGAAGAGGATTTTAATTTTTCAAGATATTTTGCGCTTTCCTCAGCAAGTTTCCCTGCAAATTCTGTATCTAATATTTTTACAAATGATTTAGGCTTTTTAAAGTTCAACATACCTTGTCCGATTTCAAACGCTTTAGTTTGTTTGTTCTTCCATTTGACTGTATCTTCTTCTATTTCTTCATTGTCTCTAAAAAAGAAATATTCAGTTAAAGCATTAATGATAAGCATTTTGATACTGATTATTTTTCTGTCATATCTGGGATAAATAAAGATTTTATTATCTACGATACTGAGTGAGCCAACTGTTCCGTAAAGTGATAGTTCGATCTGGACATCAATCTTATTAAGTTCAGGGAAATAATAAGATAGTTTTTCTATAAATTCTGTTTTGCAGTTTTCCCAATCTTCTTCAAGCTTTTTAATTTTTAAACTTTGCTTTTTATATATTAATTCAGGTTCAAACTTTTCAGGGAAGAATACGACTCTTCCCCTGAACTTTTCAGGCATGAAGGGTAGGACATAGAAATTGTGTTTTTGGTAGAAGTCTTTGTTTTTGATTTTATCTTTAACCTCATTATATCTATCTATTTGAGATTCAAGATCAAACTTAAAAGTAAACATGCCTATATTATATTCCTATAGTTATTGATAATCAAAAAGCCAAGATATTCTAGGGGGTGACAGATAATATTCATTTCATGGCTGAAAAATTACAGATGCTACAATATAGGGAGAATCCTGACGGTACCGTGACAGTAATTGTTAAAGGAGAGGAAACTGGAACATTTGAAAATAAATCTAAGGCAAGCGATGCCGTTGATGCTTCTATCACTAATGCAATTCAAAAATTAGCTGAAAAATTCGGTGTGGGCGATAAAGTCGCCAAAATACTAGGTGAGTAATTACTCCCTGCAACAGTCAATTGCTTTTTGGACAAGGCCGCCTAATTTATCAAACACTGAAGCTTTTTTGATATCTAATTTTTCCACTGGCATTTTAATTTTTCCATTTGGCATACCTCCAACAATTCCAAGGTTTAAACCCCAGAATAGAGAATAGAGTTTGTATGATTTTTCAAACATGGCCCATGCTTTTTCTTTGTCATGCTTTTTAAGTTCTTTCGTCCCAACTTCCATTAGTCTCATTGAAGCTGAGAGAAGATGTTTGCTTATACACCATACTTCACCCTCATAGTCTTTGATTATCTCTTTTAAAAGGTCAGTCCTCATTAGTCTGACTTCATCTAAAATATCAAGATACTTTTTATCTTTTGTTTTTTGTGATGTGTAGAAAAGATGTTCCTCAATTGAAATTAAGTTCATTATGCCAATTGATAGATCTTCACCTGAAGAAAGATCAAGTTCTTTTTGTTTTGTAACTTCTTCTACTTTATCTAGTAGGTTTTTGTAATTTTTAACTTTTAGATTATCTTTTGTCATATTTTATAGCGTTAGCTGAATTTTATAATTTATATAAATATCCGCCCCAAAAGTATAATACTAAACTAAAAATAGTCAAAGAGAGGACAGGAAAGACTACTTTTTGGAAGTTAAATAATTGTTTACCTTTAATCTCTCTAACCTTTTTGTCTGTCCAAACTCCAAGCAAGAATGCAAAGAATCCTAAGATGCTACCAAAAACTAACTTATCAATTCCTAAGATTGTATTAAATGGATGGCCAATTATCCCTGCTGCAAAAAGTGGAGGGTAGGTAAGTAACACCCAAAATAAGAACGATATGGCAATTCTTGTCTTTTCATTAACTTTTTCTAAAAATTTCCAACTCTTTTTTGATAACCAATCAACAGTCCAAAGGGTAAGTGAAACCATTAAACCTCCAGACCATATTCCAATTACAGAATCATCAATCCCAAAATAACGAGAAAGACCTAAACCTCCTGCAACTGCAACAGTACAAATAGGACAAACTGCATGGGCTAGAGAGGGGAATAATGTATTGTACGTTGCGTATATAGATAAAACTGAAACTGATTTTGTTACTAAGTTATTATTTAATCGAGTTTTGTTTAAGATGTTCATGTTAAAGATTTAATGATTTGTAATGCTCAATTATTGGTTGGTCACCAATAAAACATTTTCCTTCTGGTGTAACAAGTAGTGGAACTCCCATTTCAGTTCTAACTATGTTGCAGTTCTTTGCTCTCTCTGCCATTAACTCTGCATTTTTTGTGTTGTTCCATACTTCTAATTTTTTAATGTTTATTTTGTCTTTTCCTGACCAAGTCGAGAAAAACTCGTCAACAATTTTACAATGCGGACAACCATCACCCCAGTAATATTCATATCCAGAAAGTTCTGGAATTTCAACAGGTTTGGAGAAAATATAAGCACCTCCAAACATGATTAAAATTGTTGCGACTATTAATATAATTCCTGATTTACCCATTCTTAATTTATTTCTAAAGTATATCCTGACTTGTTGATAATTTCTATTACTTTTTTAATATCATGGTCTCCTTCTACTTCTAGTTCACTTGACGCATATGAACAATTACATTTGTAACCTGCATCTTCAAGATCCATCTGTATTAGTGTTGCACAGCTTGCACAATCCATACCAATTATTTTGTACTTTTTCATAGTATTATCATTCAAATTTTAGCTTTGGATGAGTAGAAATCACCTGTGTAAACTGGTGATTCTTCATTCAATTATCTCAAATGCGCCTGTATACATACCCATACCACAAGAGAAATTTAAAATTCCATTTTCAGTAGGTGTAAATTCAACAACCTCATTACCATTAATTGGTAAAACTTTGTTTATCTTAAGACTTGGAATAATAAAACTTCTGGCACAGCTCTGGACATTTTTACTAGTTATAGTTAGTTTCACAGGCACACCTCTTTTAATAGTCTTGGTGCTAGTTTTATAGCCTGAGTTTGTTGCTGTTATGGTAACTTCCTGTTTTCCATTAACTAGCTTGACGTCACCCTTGTTTGAGTTGTTTTGGCTAAAAATTACTCTGTAATAATTTTGGAATGTGTGCGGCGAATTTCTAAGAACCTGACCATTATTTATTGATGATATTCCAATTGTAACAATTGCAAGAGCTGCAATTTTTGAAAGTATATTGTTTTTAAATATGCTTTGGATTGTCATACCTAATGCAAAAAATACAGGAGATGTACCAAGTGTAAAGAAAAACATGATAGCTCCACCACTTAAGGCGTTTCCTGTTCCCATGGCAAGAATTAACATGGCTTGTGTTACTCCACAGGGGATAAGTACTGTTAGTGCTCCTAATAGGATTGGAGTAATTATATTTTTTTCATTTGAAATTCCTTTGATTTTTCTTAATAGAAAGACAGGTGGTTGTATAACTGTATATTTAAAAATTGGGTGTAGATTTAATAGTCTACCAGCAGTAGCAAGCATAAAAAGACCAATTAATATTTGTAATATTCCTTGTGTTGCAATTGAAAAAGAGAAGACATTACCAATAGCGCCAAAGATGCCACCTAACAGGGTATAGGCTATCAGTTTTGCAATAAGAAAATATAAAGTGTTTTTATATTTGTCTGATTTTTCATCAATTGCGGATGCAAGAAGCCCACCCTGCACAGCAAGACATGAGATACCTCCACTGGTTAATCCTGTTACAAATGCTAACAAATATTGATTCATAATTGGTTGTTGACAGTCCCCCTAGGGGGGATGTATATTAGTTTACGAAAGATAAAAATAAATGCAAGTACCAAAAACAAATATACTACACAGATTGAAAATTGCCAAAGGCCATTTAGAAAAAGTTATCAATATGGTTGAGGGAGATGAATACTGTATAAATGTCGTTCATCAGCTTTTGGCAATTCAGTCAGCTCTTAAAAAGATCGATGAGATTGTTTTAGAAAATCATCTAAAAACTTGTGTTGCTGATTCAATTAAGAAAGGGGAAAGTGAAGAGGCTATTAAAGAAGTAATGGAGGTATTAAAGAAAAAATGACACCAGACAAATATATTGTATTAATTAGTGGAATTGGTTTGATAGGGTTTATTTGGTGGTTCTTTTTTGGAAAAGAAGAAAAGGAAACTTTGGCTGCAGATAATTCTATAGAAATTACTGTCTCAGGTGGATATAAACCTTCAGTTTTAAAAATTAAGAAAGATGTAACCACAACATTACTAGTTAAAAGAACTGAACAAAACTCCTGTTTAGAAGAAATAGTTTTTCCAGACTTTAAAATAAAAGAATATTTACCTGTTAATGAGGTGGTTAAAATTAACATTAGACCGACCAAAACTGGAAATTTTGAATTTCATTGTGGTATGAACATGTATAAAGGAAAGATCATTGTTGTATGACAAAAAATCAACAAACACTACCAATAGTAGGGATGCATTGTGCATCCTGTGCCAAATTAATTGAAAGAAGTCTATTAAAAGTTCCTGGTGTTGTGTCCTGTTCTGTCAATTATGGTAGTGAGTCTGCGGTGGTAGCAACAAGTGGTAAGGTTTCTGAAAAGGATTTGGCCAAGGCAGTTAATGACGCAGGTTATAAGGCAATATTGTCTGATTCTAAAATTACTAAAGAAGAAGAAAAAGCAAAAGAACTTAAAGAATTAAAATTCAAAGTAATTGTGTCCTCGATCCTTTCGACAATTGTTTTTGTTGGAAGTTTTCCTGAATGGTTTGGTATAAAGATGGACACAATGATACTTTTGTTACTATCAACACCTGTGCAATTTTGGGCAGGTAAGGAATTTTATTTAGCTACTTGGTCTGGACTTAAAAATAGATCTGCTTCAATGGATACATTAATTGCGATTGGTACAACAGCTGCTTATTTTTATTCTGTTTTCTCAATGTTTGGATATGTTTCTGGAATGTATTTTGATACTGCTGCAGTAATTATTACATTAATTTTATTAGGAAGATTGCTTGAGGCACGGGCCAAATCTCACACATCTGATGCTATAAAGAAGCTTTTGGGCCTTCAAGCCAAAACCGCACGTGTTATTCGTGATGGCAAGGAAATTGATATCCCAATTGAAGATGTAGTAGTTGGAGATTTAATAAGAGTTAGGCCTGGTGAAAAAATACCAGTTGATGGTGTAATAACTGAAGGTGAAAGTTCAATTGATGAATCAATGGTTACAGGCGAATCAATACCTGTTGATAAACTTATCGGATCCAATGTTATTGGATCCACAATTAATAAATCAGGTAGTTTTATTTTTAGAGCCGTAAAGGTTGGTAGTGACTCTATGCTTTCTAGAATCGTTGAGATGGTTAAATCTGCTCAAAGTTCAAGAGCTCCAATTGCAAGACTTGCAGATATTGTATCTTCATACTTCGTTCCAATTGTATTAATGATTTCTGTTGTTACATTTATTGCTTGGTACTTGTTAGGATTTCAGGTTGCTGCTTTTATAAATTTAGTTGCAGTTTTAATTATTGCTTGTCCGTGTGCAATGGGCCTGGCAACTCCAACTGCAATTATGGTTGGAACAGGCAAGGGAGCAGAGAAGGGAATCTTGATTAAGGATGCAAGTAGTCTTGAAGTAACTCATAAAATTACAACAATGATTTTTGATAAGACTGGAACACTAACGACAGGTAAGCCTGTGGTGACTGACGTTTCAAACCCAAATATTCTTTCAATTGTTGCATCTCTAGAACAAGGCTCTGAACATGCACTTGGAGAAACTATCCTAAATTATGCAAAAGACAAAAAGACCCGATTGTTAAAAGTTTCAAATTTTAGGTCGATTGCTGGAAAAGGAATTGAAGGCATAATTTTAGGTAAAAAGTACTTTTTTGGAAAAGCCCATAACAAATCAGAAAATATAAAAGATTTAGAAAGACAAGGAAAAACTGTAATGATTTTAAGAAATGGAACAAAAGAACTGGGATACATTGCAGTTGCAGATACATTGAAACAAGGAGTGAAAGCGGTTATTCAAAAATTAAATAAAAAGGGAATAGAAACATGGATGGTGACAGGGGATAACAGAAGAACTGCAGAGGCCATTGCAAAGCTAGCTGGAATTAAAAATATAATGGCTGAAGTTATGCCAAGCGAAAAGGCAGATAAGGTTAAAGAATTTAAAAATGTAGCGTTTGTCGGTGATGGTGTAAATGATGCTCCAGCACTCGCTGCTGCTGATGTCGGTATTGCAATGGGAACAGGAACAGATGTTGCTATGGAGTCTGCAGGTATAACACTTTTGAATAAAGATTTTGGATCAGTTCTTTCTGCAATTAGTTTGAGTAAAACCACAATGAAGATAATCAAGCAAAATCTATTTTGGGCCTTTGGCTATAATGTTGTTTTAATTCCTGCAGCTGCTTTAGGAATGTTAAATCCAATGCTTGCCTCATTTGCCATGGCAGCAAGTTCAATTTCAGTCGTATTAAATTCATTGAGATTAAACAGAATCAAAATTTAACTCCTTTGTTAAATCTTTTTAAGTGAAGATAAGATTGAATCAACTTCATCAATTCCTGCTTGATCCCAAGCAGATGGAAGTTTTACTGAAATGTGACCATAGTTTGTTGGTTGTTGGAAACTTCCATCTACTGACTTCTGACAAGCTGTGAATGCTGTTCCGTTTTTGTCACCACTTCTTCTTAACATTCTATTGTCTTTTGTGGTTAGTGTTGTATAAACTTCAAACTTTGAACTTGGTCCTTCAAAATCTGCATCGTTTGGGTACAAACAAAGTGCACCTCCTGTTGCTGCTTGGAAGATTGTGATTGTATAACCCTCTTTGGTTAATATTAATTTTTCATCCATTGCTGTTTGTGACTCTTTTTTGGAAGTCCAGTCACTTGGAAACATTATTGAGTATGAATCAAATGAAAGCCCTGCAGATTTTGAAACTCCAGCAACAACCGTTGTTAATGGTAATGGGCTTTGGGCTACTACTATTGGAGCTTGAGTTTCTTCAACAACTTGTTGATCCTCAGTTTTTACTGCTTCTGGTTTTTCAATTTGTTTTACTTGTTTACCAAAGTAATAACCACCGTAGGCCATTGCTGATAGTACTAAGAGTACAAGCATTACTTTGCCAAATATCGAAAAAAAACGATCCATCTTGATTGCCATTTTGCCAGTTAGGGATTGACTTGTCAATTGTTTTATCTGTATATTGATTGAAGTATGGCAGTTAATAAAGTAACCGACTCAACTTTTGATTCAGATGTTTTAAAATCAGCACTTCCTGTACTTGTAGATTTCTATGCAGACTGGTGTGGTCCATGTAAGATGGCAGAACCTGTACTTGTAGAATTATCAGAAAGCTACAAAGACAAAATATTAATTGTTAAATTAAACGTTGATGAGGACCCACAGACAGCAGGGAAGTATGGAGTTATGTCAATTCCAACTACAATTCTATTTAAAGGTGGAAATGAAATTGGAAGACAAGTAGGTTTTGGAGGAAAACAAGTATTTGAGGAATTAATCAAAAAGGGGGTGACTTCTTAATGCAAGATAACGCACAACAAACACCAGCAGTTGACCCAATGGCAACAGCTACAACAACACCAACTATGCCAGCAGCAGATGTCACTATGACACCTATGCCAGCAGTTGATACAAACACGACAGTAGTTACTGAAACACCTGCACCAGAAGCAGTAGTAGTTACTGAAACACCAGCTATGGCAACAGAAGCTGTTGTGACAGAAACACCAGCACAAGTAGGACCAGCAGCAGTTGATATGTCAGAATTAAAAGTTGAATTACCTGAAGTTCCAGCACCAGCAACACCTGTTGCAACTGAAACACCAGTAACTCCAACTGTTTAAAAAAACATGCAAGACACTATTTGGGACACAGCCATTATTGGTTCTGGTCCTGCAGGTTTAACTGCAGGAATTTATACCACTAGAGGAGCACTTTCAACTGTAATAATTGGAGGTTCTTCTTGGGGTGGACAATTAATGTTAACTTCAGAGGTTGATAATTTTCCTGGTTTTCCTGAAGGAATAATGGGACCTGACTTGATGGAAAATATGAAAAAGCAGGCTGTTCGTTTTGGCGCAGAGTTTATCCAGTCC
>JBAQKY010000021.1:0-34543 GCA_049301455.1 Microgenomates group bacterium | reverse complement strand
ACATCTAACTCTGCAGAATCTATATCACTTGCTTGTTTTGTAACTGTTGTAGTTACGGGGGTTTGTGATTCTTGTATTAACACAATCTTTTTAATTAACTTCCAGTTTTTTAAGGCTGTAGTATTTGCCTTTGACTTTGCATCTTTTAAAGCCAATGCATATGCATCATTTTCAAGTTTTTTACTATCACCCACAGATAGTTGTGGTTGTGATACAACTTGAGCTCCCATTCCATAAAGAGAGGCTGTTAATGAATCAAGACTTGTAATTGAGTTTACTTTTAAACCCATACTAACAGTTGCTTGAAAACCTGTAGCACCTGAAACAACAGCCCCTGCAGGAACAACAGTCACTTGCGATTCATAAACATCAGAATCCCCAACTCCAAAGTTTTTAAGTGAATCTTTTACCTTTGTAACTAAATTTTTAACTTCAGCTACTGCATCATTTGGATTATCTCTACTAGATGCAAGTGAAAAAGTTAAAACTGCATTTTCAGCTGGGGCTGAAACTTCTCCCACTCCTGTTACCGTAATTACCAAAGGTGACATTATCCAAGAATATGCAAAGATAAGAAGTAAAACGGCAAGTGAATAACCCAAATACTTTTTCCAAGGAATAAAGGCAGATTCCATATATATAAAGTATGTATTTATTTTAAAGCTATGTCAATATTTAATTAGAAAGTTCTAAAATTGAAGCTGTGTTAGATTTAAAAAATAATGTTGTTTCCCAAGTGTTTGTTGGCAATTCTATCCTTTCAGTACTTATCGAACCATTAAAATCAATTCTTTTTAAATTAAATGTATTTGAGGGCAAATTAACGACTTTTAAAGGAACAGCTTCTGAATGTGTACCATAGTGATCATAATTAACAATTAAAATCTGTATCTTTTGATCATTTCTTTTAGCAAAAGATTTAACCCACGACCCTTGACCTGTAACGTTTATTGGAGTCGATCCAATCATATTATTTAAAAACTGAAAAGCCTGATATCTAGGCTTAATTTCAGGTGTACCCCATTTCTCATGTGTTAGCATTCCCCATCTACCCCAATATTTTTCTTTGCCAACTCCATCTTTAATTTCAAAATTAAAAATTTTATCTATTTTACCTTCCATTAATGCAGTAGTTGCTATTAAATGGATTCCACCAAAATATTCATCATATACTTTGTCGTTTTCACTATTTGGACCCAACTCAGTAATTATTGTTTCATAACCTTCAAAGTGACTGGCTTTGTCCAAATCTTCTTCAAAATCTGCTAGATTTTTAGAATATTTATGCCAACTTAAAAAATCCAATCTAACTCCATTTTGTTGGCTAAAGGCAATCATGGCGTTTAGCCAGTTATCATAGAAACCTGTTGTGGCAGGACCACCAATTTTAAAACTATTTACATTATTTGCCCTATTTGCACCTGTTACTGTATGTGAATAAAGTTCTATATAATTTTTATTTCCACTATATTTAAATTTTCCAAACAAATCAGGTTCATTCCATACTTCATAATAGACACCATCAATATTTAAACCGCTTCTACCACTTATTCTTTCAACTGTTGACTGAACCAAATTCTCCCAAGCCTGCCAATCATTTGGCAAACTAGTTACATCACCATCCTTTGACAAATTTACAGGCATGTAGGAGAGTGCAATAAATGGCTTTGCACCTGTTGTCACAATATCTTTTACAACTTGGTCAAGTTCATCAGCAGTATAATAATCAAAAACATGATCGATCCTTATATATTTAGGTTTTAGGTTTCTAACTTGGTCTAAAACAGGAAGTAGTTGCCTACCTTTTTCCTCTCCTCCCTGGGCCAAGTATCTCCAAGACTCATTTTTTCCACCTTTAAAATCGGTAGCATCAACAATTAAATTTGCGTTTGTTCCTGATGCACGATTAAAGAAGTTAGTTTTTTGATTAAGCAAAATTAGTGAAACTGGAACAGAAACAACAATTATTAAAAGGAAAAGTATATTTTTAAATTTGAAGCTGTTATTCATTTGTAAATTATATATTAATTTACCTCAAGACGGTCAATGGGTTGATTTTTGCACCATTTTTAGCAACTTCAAAATGAAGATGAATACCTGTTGACCTACCAGTTGATCCCATTTTACCAAGAGCGGATCCACGTCCAACACTTTGGCCAACTGTTACATATATCTGTTGGAAATGGGCATATAAAGTTGTGTAGCCATTACCATGATCGACTTTAACGTGACATCCGTATCCATATGTCAAACAAGCTGCGTATGTAACCCTACCAGCATCTGCTGCTAAAACATTTGGAGCAGCACGATTGGCAACGTCAATTGCAGGATGGTACCACGCATATCCTTGTGAAATTGTTCCTGCAGTTGGCCAAGCAAAGCTACCTGAAGCAACAACAGATCCAGCATCAGGTGTTAATTGTCTAATTCTAGGAGCTGCAACAGTTTCAGCAGGTTTTACACCATCAGGAACTATGACGGTTTGACCAATTGCTAGTTCAAATGTTTCATCATTACTAAATGTGTTAAATGGAAAGTCTACAACTGCCTGAGCTGAGGAATCATACTTTTTTGCAATAGAATAGACAGTATCACCTTTGGCTACTTTATGGGCAATTCCGGTAACAGGGAGTATTTTTAGTGTCTGACCTTGTTTTATCTTATCCCCAGTTAAATTGTTCTCCCATCTGACAGTTTCAACGTCAACTCCAAACTTTTTGGCAATTGAGGCAACCGTGTCACCTTCTTCAACTATGTATTCTTTAACACCATCTCTGACTTTTTCAGAAACTAATGTTTCAATTGCACCTGATTCAGTAGTTGCTGATAGTACTTGTGGATTTGACTCAACTTCCCAAGGATTAACAGATCTACCGGGAAATTCTTGGGCAATAACTGGTGCAATCATCATTCCAGCACCAGCCAAACCTGCCATACCAGTATGAATTAACTTTCTGGCCATTTTACCTCGTTGTTTATAAAGAGTGCTTACAAATGCACCCTTCCCCTCTTCAAAGCGTAAAAATGAAAAGTGAAGTTTTTTAGTTAGGTAAAAACCTAGATCTGTAAAAAATAGTTTTAACTCTTCTGTAAAATTTAGTATTTCTTCCATAATTTTAATTGGATTACATAGTAGCGGAAGTTAGTATAGCAGATATGGACTAAATTACTAAGCTGTTTTGAGGGTATCTAGGAAGGTATCGTTATCTTTTGTTTTTCCAAGTTTTCCAAGTAGTGTTTCTGTTCTTTCATCCTCTGAGATCATGTCAATCATACGTCTTAACGTATTTACCTTTGTTAATTTTTCTCTTCCAAACAATAATTCATCCTGTCTTGTGCCTGACTTACTAACATCAATTGCTGGGAAAATTCTCTTTTCTGCAAGCTTTCTGGTTAAATGAAGCTCCATGTTTCCTGTACCTTTGAACTCTTCATATACCAAATCATCCATCCTAGATCCTGTTTCAATTAAACATGTTCCAATGATAGTTAAACTTCCTGCACCTTCAATCTTTCTTGCTGCTCCAAAGAATTTCTTGGCAGGATACAAAGCTACTGGGTCAAAACCACCAGTTAAAGTTCTTCCAGATGTTGGAAGTGCAAGGTTATATGCTCTAGCCATTCTAGTAATAGAATCTAAAAGAAGTACGACGTCTCTTCCCTCTTCAACAAGTCTTTTTGCTCTTTCTAGTGCTAATTCTCCAACTCTTGTTTGATCTTGTGGAGCTTCATCAAAGTTAGATGCTCCCATTTCACCTTTTCCATCAGTTACTTTTTGTAAATGACGAAGTATATCTGTTACTTCTTCTGGTCTTTCTCCAATCAAAACAGCCATTAAATGAACTCTTTCTTTGTAGTTTTCTGCAATACCAGTAATCATGTCCTTAACAAGCCATGTTTTTCCTGCCTTTGGTGGAGCAACAACTAATGCTCTTTGTCCAAAACCTACAGGAGCTACTAAGTCAACCATTCTGGTGGTTAAAATATCCTCTGCCGTTGAAAGTTTAAGTTGCTCATCAGGGTAAATAACCATCATTTCATCAAAATTAATTCTGGTTTTGGTTAAAAAGCTTTCTGAATCCTCGTCATTAATTTTTTCAAGTTTTAAAAGTCCCCAATATCTTTCATTTTCTTTTGGTCTTCTTGCTTGACCACCCACTTTGTCTCCCAACCTTAAATTAAATCTTCTAATTTGTGAGCTACTAATATAAACATCATTTGCAGAAGGTGCGAAATTTTTTGGACGCAATAAACCTGAGCCTTCATGGGCAATGTCCAAAATACCTTCTACATATTCTGTTGGTAAATCTGCATCAGGAATACGCCTCATATCACGGTTATATGAAGGTCTATCATCTTGCTTTGAAGGTTGTCCAACAAAATCTGATGCTGTATTTATTTTCTCTGGTTCGTCGTTTTGCATGAATTGAAAAATAACTTGGGCCGAAGCTAAAATTTACTTATCTTCTTTGATTATACTGCCCCAAACATCTCTGTCAAGGATTAAACTTAATTAACAGGTCTTGCAACAACAACCAATCTTCTAAGCGATGTCCCTGGTGGATCACATGTTTGAAGTACTAAATATTCACCCTCATTTTTATCAATCATCCAAGAGTTATCAGTTGCATCAACTACAACTTTTTCAGTAACTACATATTTATATTCTTTATTTAGAAAATAAACCAATATTCTATCTCCCTTTTCTACTTTTCTTAGAAGGAAAAATACTGCGTTATATCTTGCAAAATTAAAGGCGCTATCAGTTGAATGAGAAAAAAGATAAACAAGTTTACCTTGACCTGGAAAATTTGTACCTGCAGCATGAGCAACACCTTTTTTAAGTGCTGTGGAATAAGCGCTATACTTTCCAGCATCAACATTAGGGATAACTGACGCCCTAGCTTTAATTTTAGGTACATATAGTGAAAAATATGGATCCAAACCAAGATCAATAGCCTGTGTGGCTAATAAATCTCTAAACCCAATTTTATATGGACCATCAAGTTTAAAGCTAGCTTCATCACGAATAACAAAATATAAATTAAAAGACAATGTAATCACAACAAAACCTATTAATCCTCCACCTAAAATTCGTAAAATACGATGGTAATTTGTCTGATGATAATTTCTTTTTTGATCTATACCACCTGCTTGATAAATTATTCCTATAGGAGCCATTAGTTTAACCTAAATTTTCTGAATAGATAAAATCCAAGAACTGCTAATCCAACCAAACTTATCTGTGAGACAACACTACCACCTGTTTTTGGAAGTGCTGGTGGAGCAGTTTGACCTAAAACTGCAGGCGGAGTTGATGTTGATTTACAATTACAGTCTGATTCTTGAGCACATTCTGGATTCCTACAATATCCTGATGTTTGACCACTTCCCAAAAGACAGAATAAACCACCTTGGCAATTTGTGTTACTTCCACAAGTTCCATTACAGGAGTTTGGTACACCTGTTGGTGTTGGTGTAGGAATTGGCGTATTTGTTGGAGTCGGACTGTTTGTAGGAGTTGTTGTTGGCGTTGGTGTTGATGTTGGTGTATTTATAGGTGTTGTTGTAGGAGTCACTGTTGGAGTAGGATTTGGTGTTGGATTTGGTTCCTGATCGTTATTACCACAACCACAAGTACTTTTATATGTGCCAGCGTAATCTCCACCGTCTATTTGAATAGTCCCACAAAAACAAGATGGCGGTTTTCCCTGACCCAAGTTTTGAATTGAATTAGCTAAAACGCAACCTAATGGATTACCAGGAATGTAGTTGTAATCTCTACCCTGGCCCTCTCTACAAAGATAGCCTCCACTTCCTATTCCACCGCTCCCAACCATGACAGATATTCCTTGATCAATTGCTGCCTCGTTACAGCTTGTTGCTGAATTAGGTGCACAAATTGAAACCCCTTCACCTTTTTGATTAGTGACACTACACCTTATTTCATTTGGTCCACAACCAGACTGATCATTTATACCATCACCATTATTATTTCCTCCTAAATAATTAATATCTGTACCACAATCACTGTTACAATACTCCCTTCCGTTTTCAATACGACATTTATCGTAACAAGCATTCCCCGATTTAACTACTGCACCAACATTAAGTGTTTTATACCTTGAAGCAAAAAAAGTTCCCAAAAAAACTGAAGCTATTACAATAGTTAATCCTAATACTAAAAATCGTTTGTCGTTAATTCTAATCATGTTCTCACTTAGTTAACGGCAGAAGTTCATTATAGTCCTAAATCGAGATATTGCAAACACAAGCCATACTATAAGTCTCAATTTAGTTTAACTACAGGATATTCTGCAAATCAGAATTTGTGAATTAAATATGTGAAGAAAAATTCGAATAGTTACTGAAAAACAAGTATTGTGGACTCACTTAAATGAAAAAGGACCCATTTGCCTTAGGAAAGGGTAGTAAACCTGCCCTGCTCACCACCCTTCCCCAAGATCAACAAGTCCTTTTTTGACAAAAACACTATTGACAAGATAAAAATTACAAACTAGTCTTAACTTGATTTGTCTTACATAGTTAGGTTTTATCCTGTCCTTAAGACAAGTTAATTACATTAAGAGCATCTCTACTCGTGGTGAGTTTTCTTCAATTTACATTGAAGAGGTAACCCAGCGGTAACGATGCTCTTTTTGCTTCCTAAAAGTGCAATTTCAAAACTAGTCACAGTATATTACTTCTTTTCCCTATTTGTCAAACCCTATAACAGTTACAGCTGTCGTCTTATCCTTTCCTATAGTCTACTATATTTGTATTAGCCCGAAATTATGGGATAATTTATTTGAATAAAAAAATGTGGATATCTTGTTAATAACAGTAAACGCACCAAAAGCAACTAAAAAATTAAATTGAGATAAAACTATTTGAGGAAAGCTGTTATTTTAAAGAGGACTTTACTGCTTGGGATAGATATTTGAAGTCATTTGAGGTTACTACTTCTTTAAACCCAAGCCTTTTAGCATCTTTAATTCTTTTTTCTTGGAACGGTACATCTCTTACTTCACCCAATAACCCAACTTCACCAAAAGCTAAAAAGTTTTGTGACAATGCTTTATCATAAAAAGAACTGGCAATTGATAAACAAACTGCAAGATCTATTGATGGATCATTGGCTTTTATACCACCTGCAATGTTTACAAAAACATCCATATCATAAAGTGGGATGTTTGCCCTTCTAAAAAGAACAGCAAGTAACATCTCTAATCTTTTTGGATCTATTCCTTGTGCAACTCTTCTTGGAAATGCCATCTTTGTGGGCACAACTAGAGATTGTATTTCAATTAGGATTGATCTTGTACCTTCCATTAGGATCGAAACTACAGATCCGGGAACAGAAATCTTACTTCTTTCCAAAAATAACTTTTCTGGGTCGTTCAAAGATTTAAGTCCAGTGTCCTCCATTTGGAAAATTCCAACCTCATCTGTGGCTCCAAATCTATTTTTAACTGATCTAAGGAGTCTTAAATTTGACGTCTTTTCGCCCTCAAACCATAGAACTGTATCAACTATGTGTGCAAGGACTGCAGGACCTGCTACTGTTCCCTCTTTGGTAACGTGACCTACTAAGATGAGTGGAATGTTATTACTCTTTGCATATTTTAAAAGTCTAAAGGCGCATTCTTTAACTTGACCGACGCTACCAGCAAGTCCTGTTAGGTCTGATGTCGACATTGTTTGAATTGAATCAATAATAACAACTGAATGCGGATCTTTGCTATTTGTTAATGAATTAATAACTTCATCTACATCTGTTTCTTCTAGAAAGTTAATTGTTTTGTTACTAATCCCCAATCTCTTGGCTCTAATTGCAACCTGTGAAGCCGATTCCTCACCTGAAACGTAGAAACAATTTCCAATCTTATCTGCCAGATCAATTAATAATGTAGATTTTCCAATTCCCGGCTCTCCGGCAATTAACACAACCTGTCCAGACACTAACCCACCACCTAAACATCTATCAAGTTCACTAATCTTAGTTGATATTCTTTTTGTTTCTGAAGCTTTAATATCTGTTAACTTAACGCTAGGTTTTGAAACTGAGGATTTACTCTTTACAGATGAAGATTTTGAATTTTTTCCAGTAACTTTTACGGACTCAACCAAACTATTCCACGCATTACAAACGGAACACTTTCCCAGCCACTTTGCAAATTCACTTCCACACTGTTGACAAACAAAAATAGATTTTGGCATAGCTTACGTATATCTTAACATATTAAAATTTGCATTTTAGTATTTATAAGGAGTAAAATCGCAGGTATAAATGCCAAAAGTTATATTAGCAGATAATACTATTCATGATGAGGGAGACATTCAGTTAAAAAAGGTTATACGAACAGATAGAAAAACACGACGTATTTTTACTGAGGCAAAAGGGTTATCAGGCGGGGCATTTGAGGCAGTAAATAGATTGGCAAAAAACTGGTCTATACGCACAGAGAAAGAACTAATCAAGCTTTGGGGTATAAGATCAAAAGAGGGACTTTAAATAAATTTAAATAAAAAAGCTTATTTTTATTTATACCCTACTGGAATTGAAGTTAGAACCAAACCTAATGCAATTTTTCTTGATTTAGCATCAATTTCTTCTATATAAACCTTAGCTTCATCTCCAATTGAAAACTTCTTTCCTGGTGCAATTTTTGTCATATGAACAAGACCTTCAATACCTGCTTCAAGTTCCACAAATATTCCAAAATCAGTAACTTTCGTTACTTTTCCAGTAATTCTATCCTCTACTTTGAATTTCTTTTCAACTTCCATCCATGGATCTTTGGTTGCGTTTTTAATTGACAATGCAAGCTTGCCATCTTTTGTTCCAATAACTTTAACTTTTATTTTATCTCCAAGTTTTAACATATCTGAAGGGTGTGCAATCTTACCCCATGATAGTTCAGAAATATGTACCAAACCTTCTACTTCCGATTTCCCTACTTTAATTTTTGCAAATACTCCAAAGTTTGCAACAGTTGTAACAATACCATCAAATATTTCTCCTTCTTTAATCTCTGAGATTGCCTTTTTAGAAGCTGCAATATCTTTTGCATCTGTTACTTCTCTCTCGGATAATACTAATTTATTCTTCTGCCTATCAAGCTCAATAACTTTGGCTTTAAAGTATTTACCAACTAAAGTTTGTGAGTCTTTTAATAATTCTTTTGAAAGTTGAGATGTTGGTACAAAACCACTAATACCATTTACATCGACTGAAATTCCTGCAGAAGAAACAACTTTTGCAAATACTGGAACTTCTGTACCATTTTTATATGCTTCTTCAACACCTTGCCATGAAGCTTGAGAAACAGCATCACGAAGTGACAAAAGTGTAGAACCATCTCTCATTTCAGGAACTAGAACAACTGCAGTTACTTCATCACCGACTTTAAGCTTTGAAATATACTCACGAGCTTCAACAAATGCTTTTTCTGCAACAACACCTTCTGCTTTTCCTTTAATATCAAGAATTAATGATTTTGAAAGCTTTTGAATAACAATACCTTTTACTCTTTGTCCAAGTGATAAATTTTTAATTGAAGATTTTGACTTTGCCAAAAGATCAGCCATTGTGACTGATTTCGATTCTGTCTTTTTAGTTGCTGTTTTTGTTGCCAAGATTCATGTCCACCTTTCTTTGTTAGTTGCTAGATTATATACTAGCCTCAATAAATTGACAAGGACTAGGATAAGTAGGAAAATACGCAAATGACTGAGAAAATAAAAAAATGTAACCGAGATTGTGGTCAAATAGTTGTTCCTAAAGATGCCACGCCTGAAGAAATATTAAAACTAAAAAGGAAAGCTGCTGATATCTGGGAGAAATGTAGTGACAAAAATGAATATGGGCAATGTAAGTGTAGCCTATACGATTTTTTAATTGAAGAGAATCCACAAGAAAAGACAAATTAGATTCATTATCAAGAAAATTCACGATTTTACTCGAGACTTAATTAATTTAGATAAATTAGTCTTGGCGACGATTTACTTCGCCAGAAGCAAACTTGTTTACATCGAAGATGCAAGACGGAGTCATTGTGTAAAGTATTTAGTCTTGGCGACGACTTACCATTCATAATGGCAAGGCGGAGCGAATAACAGCCAGTAAAACCAAAAAAATCTCGGTTTAAATCGAGATTCTCTTTGGTTAGAATACTTAGTCTTGGCGACGACTTATTTTCGCGACCAGTTGCCCAGTAACTATCGTCAGCGCTACAGCGTTTAACTTCTGAGTTCGGAATGGAATCAGGTGGTTCCACTGCGCTCTAGTCACCAAGACTAAATACTCTAACAACTGAAGGATAATACTAAAGTGACTAAAAATAAACTGTTTAATTTAAATTAAACTTGTTAATCATTAACACTGCATACATTGTATACAATGTTGTAAGGTTTTCTTCGACCAATCCGTACTGATAGGCTTAATCCTTTACAGGACTTCCACCGCCAGCCGGTTATACCCGATATTCTTTCGGGGGTCTCTCGGACCTTATAGGTCCAACGAGTTCTAATCTTTGGGTATGCTTCCCGCTTAGATGCTTTCAGCGGTTATCAATGAGGAATATAGCTACCCGGCGCTGCGTCTGATGACACAACCGGCACACCAGGGATTCCTTCATCCAGGTCCTCTCGTACTGTGGACAACTCCCATCAAAACTCGAACGATCCCACTGGATAGAGTCCGACATAATTGTTTTATATTTTAAATACCGAACGACCAGTATATTTAAAAACCTTTAATCGCTTAAAGGATCCGACTATATCTTACAAATTAGTTTTTAACCTAAGATGCTTTAGCGTTTAGTCTGTGAGGGTTCTTAAAATTTCTTCCAAGTCTTCCCTGCTGATTGACTCCACCGAAAGATTGTCACATCAATAAAGATGTACTTTCGGATACTGAGTTATTCCAGCATATAGCTAAATTTATTCCTAACGGGGTGTTAGGACTTATACCTTTCTAACAGAATTTTACCTACTCTCTTAATTACCAAAAAATTGGTTAATGGTTCAAGAATCGTATATAAGGAGACAGCTTAGATTGTCAGCATAATATGTAAATATGCTCAACTGTCTCACGACGTTCTGAACCCAGCTCGCGTATCACTTTAATGGGCGAACAGACCAACCCTTGGGACCTTCTCCAGCCCCAGGATGTGATGAGCCGACATCGAGGTAGCGAACCGCGCCGTCGATATGGACTCTCGGGCGCGACTACTCTGTTATCCCCGGGGTAGCTTTTATCAGTTAAGCCCCGTCCCTCCCATGAAGGATCGGGGGATCACTAAGACCTACTTTCGTACCTGCTTCACCCTTCGGTGTTGCAGTCAAGCTGGCTTATCTCTTTGCAGTTACATTACGGTTTCCATCCGTAACAAGCCAACCTTTGTGCCCCTGCGTTACTCTTTGGCAGGGTACCGCCCCAGTAAAACTGCCCATCTAGCACTTTTCCCTTCCCCGTCTTCAGGGGAAATGAGTAAGTCCAACAATCTCTAACGAGAGGTATTACACTATTGCCTTGCGGCTCCCTCCTATACTAGACGATCAAAAATTGTTAAGACAATGCCAAACTACAGTAAAGCTCCACGGGGTCTTTTTGTCCAAGTGGGATTAGGCCGCGTCTTCACAGCCAACGCAATTTCGCCGAGTGAATCCTCAAGACAGTTGCTAACTCGTGACGCCTTTCGTGCGGGCCAGAACTTACCTGGCAAGGAACTTCGCTACCTTAGAACAGTTATAGTTACTGCTGTCGTTTCACCGGAGCTTTGGTTCAGAGCAAGTACAAATAAATTTGCACCACCCCTCCCTTTAACCTACCGGCACTGGACAGGCGTCAGCCTGTATACTTAATCTTTCGATTTTGCACAGACCTGTGTTTTTGATAAACAGTCGGTCAGCAAACTTTAGGTGCCTCCCATCCTATTACGAATAGGAAACCCATCTCCCGAAGTTACGGGTAGTTTTTTTGCCGAGTTCCTTAAGGATTCTTCTCTCGATCGCCTTAGTATTCTCTACCAACCCACCTGTGTCGGTTTGCGGTACGGCTATTTATAAATCTCACTACGAATGTTTTCTTGCAAGCTGAAATAGTTATAATTCCCCACCTCACGGCGGAGTTTACATCGTTGCTCAGATAGACGCTCAGGTAGATTTTCTAGTCTGAACTGCTTTACAACTTATACCCCCATCAACTGGAGGCTACAATATTCCTGCTCGGTTATCCCTAGTTAATAACGATTTATAAAAAATAGTTGAATTTTAACAACTTGTCCTTCGGCTACGCCAGTAAACTGACCTCACCTTAGGTACCGATTAACCCGTCGTGGACGAACCTTGCGACGGAAACCTTGGGTATTCGGCGGACGGGATTCTCACCCGTCTGGTGCGCTACTCATGCCTGCATTCTCACTTCCATACGCTCCAACAAACCTTACGGTTCATCTTCACTGCATATGGAACGCTCCCCTACCACTTGAAATTGGACGAATCCAAAATCAAATCTCTAGCTTCGGCACCACATTTGATCCTCGATAAATCTTGGGCGCCCCCTCTCGGTCGACTAGTGAGCTGTTACGCTATCTTTAAAGGGTGGCTGCTTCTGAGCCAACCTCCTAGCTGTCTGAGAGAGAGAACTTCCTTTAAAACTTAATGTGGATTTAGAGGCCTTAGCTGAAAATCTGGGATGTTTCCCTTTTGCCATATCAGCTTAGCCCGATATGACTGTCTACTATGCTTTGTTTTATCAGTATTCTGAGTTTGGTTGAGTCAACTCGATTGCTCTTGTTGACCCATCCAGTAGCTTTACCCCTGATAAACATCCATAGCGCGGTCCCTAAAGACCTTTCGGGGAGAACCAGCTATCTCCGAGTTCGGTTGGTATTTTGCCACTAACCACAAGTCATCCCATATCATTGCAACGATAACGGGTTCGGGCCTCCTCCTTAATTTCTTAAGGACTCACCCTGCTCAAGGTTAGATCACTCGGTTTCGGGTCTCCCGGTTACTATTTTATTTCGCACTTTCATACTTGCTTTCGCTTCGCCTCGACAGGACTACTGTCTTAGACTAAATAGTAAGCGAGAACTCGCAGGCTCATTCTTCAATAGGCACGAGATCACAAAGAATTGCTTCAATGCTCTCTCGGTTTGTCCGCAGATAGTTTCAGTTTCTATTTCATTGGGTGTCTCACCCTTCTTTTCACCTTTCCCTCACGGTACTAGTTCACTATCGGTTCGTATCTTTATTTAGACTTGGAGGATGGTTCCCCCGGATTCGCACAAGATGTATGTCTCATGCTACTTGGGAAATCCCTAAGGTAAATTTTAATTTTGCATACGAGGCTCTCACTCTCTATGGCCAACCATTCCAGATTGTTCTACTATCAAAATTTATCCCATATTGGGCTCCCGCAACCCCTCGTTCATACGAATATGAAAAAGGTTTAGTCTGTTACGCTTTCGCTCGCCGCTACTAACGTAATCTCAATTGATTTATATTCCTCAGCTTACTTAGATGTTTCAGTTCAGCTGGTTCCCTCAATCATAGATATAAATTAAATAAATTTAATAATTTTTCTATGAAGTCTTAGCTAAAAGCTAAGGGATTGCTCCATTCGGACACCGACGGATCAAAACTTCGTAGCAGTTCCCCGTCGACTATCGTGGCTATGTACGTCCTTCTTCGGAAAATACGACCAAGGCATCCACTATCTGCGTTAATGTAAAAACCTTACAACACTGCATCCAATGCAGTGTCTAATTAACGGCCTTATTTCTAATCTTCTACATAACCGGACAAAGGGTTATGTAGACACTTTACTTTTTGTCACACACACCAATGTGTAACAAAATTTTCTTTTCATATAACTAAAAGTTATATGACTTCTTATCCTTCAGTTGTTAAAGTACGATTAGTTCATTAGTTGTTAACCGCTAGCCATTAGCTTAAAGCTAAATGACTAATGATTAACTACCAATCACTAGTGGACCGTGGGAGATTCGAACTCCCGACCTCTTCATTGCAAATGAAGCGCTCTACCAACTGAGCCAACGGCCCAAGTTTAGGTTGCCACTCCATTCTGGGCAAAACATTAATATGTCAAAAAAAACCGGCTCTTAAAAGAGTCGGGTAATTCTAAAGTCTAAAAACTTATTTTTATCTAGACCCACGCAAAAATGCGCTTTGGCTTTGATTTAAATTAATTTTTTTCATTAAGTATTCCGAACTCTTAAAGACTAGTGAGTATTATATGTGAAGTTTACCTGAAGGTCAAGGATTATTTATTTAATGATAGACATGTTTAAAAAACACTATGTTCTTTTGAAAGCTACATAAATTGGGGTAGAATACTCATACTCCTTCATTTCATCCATAACCTTCTTTTTACTCTCAATAGAACCATGAATTGCTTCCATATGGCAAACATCACCCTCATTATCGAAGCATACAATTGCCATAGGACCATCAGACTTATAGATACCTTTTATGTAATCCTCTGGATCATATTCCAGATAAACAATCTCGTCTCTTTTATTTAAAATCTCAAAAGCTTCTGTTTGTAAAAAGTCATCAAATCTCATAGCATCAATTACAATTTTATCAACCTCAAAACCCAATTTTTCTTTGTTCTGAACTACAAAATCTAAAAATTGCGGCAGTGTTACCTCTAAGTTTGGTGCAAACTTTATTGGCTCTGTCATAAAAAGCCTTGGTACAGGTTTTTCAGGGTTATACACCTTATAAACATTAGATAAAGCAATAAAAGCGCATCCAGATTCGAAAGATTTACCAGGTTCATGTACACCCACATTCAATCGGTTAGCGCTTATTGTATTCACAGCTATCTGCTTAGTTGTTAATTCATTGAATTTATCTGACATATAAAATCAATTGTTTCACATAAATTTATTTTTTGAAACATGAATATTAAAACGTATTTATCTTATCTACGAAACGATATCAGTTTTGTGGGTGATAATGGGATCGAACCATTGACCTCGTTCTTATCAGGAACGCGCTCTACCACTGAGCCAATCACCCGCTCAACTCATGCATTTTAACACAAACCAATCTTAATCAAAACCACACAATATTTTAAGCAATTTATATACAGAAGAAGTAATTAACAATATAATGATAAATATGTCTAAACTAATGACAATTGCTATCAAACAACAAGATAGCACCGATTCATTTAAAACAACGAGAAGCTTCATAAACTCTCTTGAGATATCCTCTGCTGCTTTTTTAGAAAAAATACTTGGCACAAAAAAGAGAATTGTTTCATTTGAAACATTACTCATAAAAAACGGTATCTATAACCTAATAACCATGAGTGAAGATATTCATACACATATTGAATCGCAACTCAAGTTTTATTTTCCAGGTATCACGATTCAGAATGAAGATGATCCAATACAAAATCTAAAGATGCATGTTACTGAATTTGTTTTAGAAAGTAACCCTTTCAACCCACTACTTACATTTGAAAATTATCCAGGTATCGACTCTATTTTTAATAGTTACAAAGAACTTTTAAATAATCAGTCCGATAGTGATCTGACACTAATCCAACTTACACTTTCAAACAAAAAGGAGGGGTGGCAAGACAAAGTAGTTAACAAGATCGAAAAAGGTAATAGAAAACACACACATCATCGTTCCGAATACACGGATATAAATCTCATTTCAGATAAACTTAATTACCCGTGTTTTGACTGTAGTTTAAGAGTTGCATCTACGACAAATAAAAACCAAAATATAGTTAACAACCTATTTAATACAACAGAAAGACAATGGAGTAATAAAATTGTTACCTCATCTAAAAACTTATTTTTAAATAACTCTATAGATAATTTGCTTGATCGTACTAACAAGAAAGATTCGATACTAAATTCTTCTGAAATTACCACACTTTGGCATATATAAATATGCCAACTGGTGTAAAGAAAAAAACCGTGGAAAAATACAATAGCAAACTACATTATTTACACGACGACTGACAAACACTAAGTGAAGTAAAGCACTTTCCGGTTGTTTTTCCACTTAAATAATAGTTGAGGTTTCCGCTGCATGTTTGCCCAGCAACTTCACAACTGTCTTGGGTTTGTGAGCTGTATTTCGAACTAGTTAATCGACAAGTTTTTTCAACAGTGTAACAATAATACATATTCATACAAGCAGGCAACGGAGTTTGCTGTGGAATTGGTGTTAAGGTAGGTGCATTTGTTGGAATTGGTGTTGTAGTCCCTGCAATCGGCGATGATGTAGAGACAGTTGTTGGAACAGTTATTGGCGATGGAGTCGGACTCAATGTAGCAATTGGAACTGATGTTGGAATTGGTGTAGGGGTTGCTGAAACTTTTAAACTAATTATCTTATCAATAAATGCAGCAAGATATGCCTTGGTCGAGATAGATTCTGGACAATATTTCCTAGTATTTGAATCACAATAGAAGACAGCTCCCTTAGCAGCCAAAGACTCTGCAAAAGATCTAGAATAATGATTTAATAAATCAGAGTACGTTAAAACTGTTGGTAAGTACGGAACTATAGATGGATCAGATTTGCTCCATGCCCGCAGCAAAAGTACAGGAATTTGACCATTTGTTACGGCAGAGGTAGGACAATACTGAAGTGTTGACCCAGCACAACCTGCCGTTAAACCATTTTTATAAATTGTTTCAATATAGACATAGTAGGGGTTGGTTGCTGGAACATCAGAAAAGGATGGCTTGACTGGAATTGTAATAGGTAGATTAAAGGCTTTAACAATTGCCATAGCTAATTGATCTCTTGTAGTTGAGCTATTTGACAAAAAGTTATCATTAGCAGTTATAATCCCTCGAACCGAAATTTTTTGAATCGAATTGAAGTATTTATGCCCTATCGCATCAGAATATGGATAAAGCATACTGTTTCCATTAACTATCAATTTATCCTGAACTTCACGAACGTCAACATTTCTGGGTTGAATATTTTTAGACGAAGCAATATTTGCCAATACCCCAGCAGCTTGCCCAGTTAACATAGTAATAGGTTGTAAACGAATAGCGCCATTTGCAAGTCTAGAAACCGATATATTTTTCTCTGCTAGAACAAGGCCATCAACTGTTTGCGGTATCAAAGTACCAAATGGAACAGTAAATGGACCACTTCTTCTGGTATCATCACTCTTCTTTTCAAGTGAGGGCTCTAAGTTTGCATCAGTATTGCAACGATGAAGATCCATTACATAAGTACCTACAGCAATTGAGTTACTTGAACCACTAAGCGGACTTCTATTATCAACCATCTTTGCGACTAATGTTTCCATACCAATCGCTCTTAGTGACTCTCTTACATAAGGTCCTTGCGGCATTAGATATTCGAACTTTTTAAATTCCTGAGGAATATTTGGACAAGAGTTACTAATGTTAAACTGGGTATCGTAACCTTCGTCATTAGCAATTGACCAGGTCTTCATACCCAAATCTTTTTGTATAAAATAAACAAGCTGTAAAGTTCTTAATTTAGCTTCACAATTGATGCTCTTTCGATATTCTAAATCAGTTAGGTACCTGACATCGGCAGGGTAATCATTAAACCAGTTCAGTGCTGTCTTTGAAATATTTTGGGGACTGTTTTTACCATCATAAGATGTTGGGTTTGAAGAGTCAGGCAGGCCACGATAGCCTATAAAACGAACCCAATTGGTAGCTGATAAATTCGAGGCATACATTGCCTTTATGCTTGAATATCCAGGAGGAGCTTGTGTCATTATTAAGTCAGCAGGTACGCCATTAGGATATTTTTTAATAATTGCTGGATATGTTATGTCTTGGATACAAGCACTAGGGTTTAATGCATTACTAACTGAATTACCTGCTCTGTACTCAGCACCAGAAAGACGGAGCACATCACCATACTCTGTTGCATCTATAACTACTTTAGCAAGATATTCTTGGCCGTTAACTACAACCCCTTTTATTAAACTTCCCTCTTTTATTAAATTTGTTAAATTGGCATTTGTCATAAGATTTATCTTTGACTCTGAGGAAACCATCTGTTTCAATATCGAATGACCAACTGATGGCTCAAAATGAATAGCATTATAATCCCATCCGCTTGTGTAAACAGACTTGTTTCGGGCTGAGTAATAAGCCTTGACTTTATCAATAAATTCCTTATATATTCCCGCTGTCCAAACTGGATCACCACCATCCATTGTGCTAACACCATATGATGTCATTTGCCCTCCTATCCAATCCGTTTTTTCAACTAGTAACACGTTCGATCCTAATCTGGCAGCTTGAATTGCAGCAGAAACGCCGCCTGTGCCAGCACCGACAACAATTACATCGTAAGATTGTGACGAAGCATCACTTTTTTTAATAGCTATTGGATATATAAAAAAATAAACTGACAAGGGAAGAAGAATCAGTAAAAACACAGTTAATATATATTTATAAATACTTCTGATGCTCATTAATATTATTTATATCACAAAAGTCATTTAAAATATATTTAATGATACTAAACATCATTTTTTCCACTAAAAAACCCCACATTTCTGTGAGGTTAGTTCTACTTTTCTATTTGTTTTAATTCAGTACTATCAAATTATCCAAGTTGCGACTAGGAACATGATTTTAATGCCGTTTTTTCTTGTCCTTTAAACTATGCATCTTAAAAAAGGGGTGTATATTACAACTCCTTAGAAAGGAGGTGATCCATCCCCACCTTCCAGTAGGGATACCTTGTTACGACTTAAGCCTTATCGCTAAATTTACCTTCCTCCGGAAAAACCGAAGTTCGGGTACCTTTAACTTTACTGCCTTGACGGGCGGTGTGTACAAAAGGCGAGAACGTATTCACCGCAGTATAGCTGACCTGCGATTACTACCAATTCCATGTTCATGGGGGCGAGTTGCAGCCCCCAATCCCCACTGAGAAGCCATTTGATGGGATTAGCTCCGCCTTGCGGCTTGGCAACCCATTGTTGGCTCCATTGTAGTATGTGTGTTGCCCCAGTCATAAGGGCCATGCTGACCTGACATCGTCCCCGCTTCCTCCCGCAATAAATGAGGGAAGTCCCCTGAGAATATTTAACTCAGGGCAGGGGTTGCGCTCGTTACCCCACTGAAGGGAACACCTCACGACACGAGCTGACGACGGCCATGCAGCACCTGTTCTACCATCCAATATTTCTAAAGGATTTCTCTCTGTTTCCAGAAAAATAAACGGTAGTATGTCAAGACTGGGTAAGGTTCTTCGTTTTGTTTCGAATTAAACCACATGCTCCACTGGTTGTGCGCCTTCCCGTCAATTCCTTTGAGTTTTAAACTTGCGTTCGTACTCCCCAGGCGGCCCGCTTAACGCGTTAGCTTACGCAACGGAGATTTAACTCCCCATCGCTAGCAGGCAAAGTTTACAGCTAGGACTACAGGGGTCTCTAATCCCTTTCGCTCCCCTAGCTTTCGTTCCTCAGCGTCAGAAATTTCCCAGCAATCTGCCTACGCCCTTGACGTTCCTGTTGATATCAACGGATTTCACCCCTACACCAACAGTTCCGATTGCCCCTAAAATTCTCAAGTCTTGCAGTATTAAACCCCTTCCCCCGGTTAAGCCGTGGTCTTTGAAGTCTAACTTACAAAACCGCCTACGAAACGCTTTACGCCCAATAAATCCGGATAACGCTTGCACCCTCTGTATTACCGCGGCTGCTGGCACAGAGTTAGCAGGTGCTTATTCTCCATATGGTCACCCATATGGCAAAAGAAGTTTACGACGAAAACGCCTTCATCCTTCACGCGACGTCGCGGCGTCAGACTTTCGTCCATTGCGCACGATTCCCGGTTGCTGCCACCCGTAGGTGTATGGGCCGTGTCTCAGTCCCATTCTGGGGGGTCATCCTCTCAAATCCCCTACCCGTCATAGCCTTGGTAAGCTTTTACCTTACCAACTAGCTGATGGGAAATAGGCTCATCCATCGGCGCGCGGTTAAGCGCTTTTCCCTTGCGGGGTCATGCGGTATTAGCTCATCTTTCGATGAGGTATTCCACACCATTGGGTAGATTCCTATTTTATACTCAGCCGTTCGCGGCTAAACTGTATTGCTACAGTCTCGCTCCACTTGCATGCCTAAAGCACGTCGCTAGCGTTCATCCTGGACCAGGATCAAATCCTCAAAAAGTGACGGTTCTAAATTTTAAATGTTTTAGAAACATCTCTACACACTCCTAGTCACAACTTGAACCTGAAAAATTTATATCGATAAATTTTCAGTATCTTGATTAATTGTACTGTCATAAAACTATGTTAAAGAACAATTCAAATCAATAATTAACAATAAATAAGCAGTAAACACGAACTCGAGCGAACTAAAATAAAACTTTGGGCTCTTTCTTATTTAAAACTTATTTATTAACAACTATTTGATTTGTAAAGTAAAGGTTCTTTTGGAGGTTATCAATCCTGAGCAAGCTCGAGAGACGAGTCAACCTTTAAACTTGTATGAGAATTATAACATATAAAACTATCCGGTCAACCCCGACTGTAAAGACCTTCTAGATTTGTTTAATTCACCCCCGCAAGCTACGTATAGTCTTTTTACTTCTTCTTCTGATAGATATAACAAGCTAACGTCTTTCAATTTAGACAGATCTTCGTCTGGTCTAATTGGCCATTTTTCACCATACAATTCAAAACCAGCAAGACGCATATTGGGCGGTAATTTAATTGCTTTTTCTAACGAGTCAACCGTAATATTTGATACACCATCACCACTCCATTGGTAAGTGGTCCACCCTTTTTGCTTTTCTTTCATTAATTTAAGAAGTTGAGGAGATTGTATTAATCTGTTATTTCTAGAAAAAGTTTCAACAAGACTAATTGTTGTTTTAATTCCCAGAGCGATAGTCTCTTTTAGATCATGACTAACATTTCTGAGATCGAACTCCAACCCCGTAATCTTTTCCATATTCTGTATTGTATCAAATCATTATATTTTATATTTAAATCATATTTCAAATATGTAATAATATTGAAACCTTACAAATCTTGTAATATAATATAGGATATGAACAAAGACTTTGCTATTACACAAACCGATGGGCAAGATCGATCAACTGCGTATGATTTCAGAAATTGGAGAGTTAGTATTGATACTGTTATTCCAAGAGTTAATGAGCTAAAGCCTGACGTCAAAGTTAGTGGTTTCACCCCCGAAAGAACGGTTTTTGTTCGAGAACTAATGGAGGCTACAGGCCTACCACTTGATAGAGTCACCTCAGTTTCATATAAACCAAACAGTTTGGGCACAGAGCACACTTTAGGACAAGCAAGAATTAAAACTGGTGAACTATGGTTTTATAAAAACATGGATGCTCTACCCCCGTACGCACTTGAGGTATCTCAGTATGAAGTTGTAGTGCACGAATTAATGCACATAAATACACCATTTCATGCTGGGAATGAAATTGCTTATGGTGGAAGAGAAAATATGAGACAAGCTGCAGAAAATGCAATTTTAGTAGCAGTGCAAACAGACAATTCTCGATCGTTTTTGTCAGGTTATCATAAAGCTTTATACAAAGAGCTACTCGAAGGAAAACTTGCTGGTGGACAGCAAACTTTTATTGAAGAGACTCAGACTATTTTAATGGAACAATGGATGGTAAACGAAAAACATGTACGTCAGGTTCTCGAAGCTCAAAATCCTAATACTGTTGATCAGATAACAGCCCAGTTGGATCAAAACTTATTAAATTTAATGCCACAATTCAATAATATAGGAGAAATCAAACAACATCTTGCCAATCTGAAAAAGACCCTCATTGAAAACAGTAAAAGACAAAACAACAAGTTAAATTAACGTACTCCATTTATCTTCCCAACAGCAACATGACAACTCCTAGCTATTTTATTTACTAAGAAATTTCCGGAGCTTAAATATAAAAATGGCAGGATTAAGATGAAGTAACGAGTAAATGGAAGCTGGAAACATAATACGCAAAAATAGATGATTGGAATCATTGAAAAGATAAAAACAGGATCAGAAAATTTAGTTTTAAATAGCAAATACATATTTACAAAAAACAAAATTGGCCAAAGGAGGTAACCACCAAAAAACATTTTAATTACTCCACCCCACTCAATAGCTTGATTATGATCAAGCATAAACTTAATTATTTTTGCTTGATAAAAGAAAAAATTAAAGTCACCTTTTACAAAAGCAATTGTGTAAGTTAAAGCAAAAGTAATTAAGACAACAACTAGCATTAATACTTCTTTTTTAAATTCAAATTGTTTAGTTAGTATTTTGTACATATAAATAATTCCCAAAAATATAACGACAGGACTGTAAAACTTAGAGGCAATAGCCAAACCCAACAAAACTCCTTGTCCAATCCAATGTTTTTTCCAGAAAAACGTAGTTAGAATAAAACCTAAGATAAAAACCATTTGACCTAAATCCAAAAGTGCATAGATTGTTACTTCTTTAAAAACAGGATCAAAAAGTAACAAAAGTGAACTTAATAGTCCAATTAATTCACTTTTAAACACCAACTTGCCCATCAAATAAACTTCTAACAACAATAGTCCTGCAAAAAATACGTTTGGTAAAAGTGGCAAGTTAAGATATCTAGCAGAAATTCCAAAAAGATACTTAATAAATGGAGGGTGCTGAAAATTATATTCTGTTGGGCCACTTCCATTTGTATATAGATAACCTGAAGCTATATATATCTCCTCGTCTGAAACAAAAATTCTATCTTTAATAATATTTTTTTTATCAAGTATGTCCTGCGATCTTAAGTATTTATCAACAACCTCAGGATTAAATTTCTGAAATAATTTCTCTCTGTTTAAAAAAATAAAAGTTAAGAAGGACAAAAATAGTATTAAAAAATATACAAAATTATTTTTGCTTGTTTTTGAGTTTTGATTTAACAACTTCATATATCATTGGTGCCACAGATAATGCAATTATAGCTAGCACAACAATTGAAAAGTTTTCTTTTACAAATGGGATGTTACCAAAGAAAAATCCTAGAAGTGTAAATCCAAAAACCCAAACAAATCCACCTGTAATGTTGTATTCCAAAAACTTTTTATAATCCA
Source organism: Microgenomates group bacterium (assembly GCA_049301455.1). Classification (GTDB taxonomy): domain Bacteria; phylum Patescibacteriota; class Microgenomatia; order UBA8517; family UBA8517; genus JAUYMM01. The sequence goes on along the minus strand of JBAQKY010000021.1, from coordinate 11,422 downwards.
TCTTACCAACTCCTGCAACAAAAGGTGCAAAAGTACGGACAATTGGAACAAAACGAGCTAAGAAAATGGTTTTACCACCATGCTTTTTATAAAATTCTTGTGTCTCATCAATATGTTTCTGGTTAATAAATGGAATATGTGGATTGTCAATTATTTTTTGGCCAAAAAAGTGTCCAATCCAGTAGTTTGCAGTGTCTCCCAAGAAAGCAGCTATCCAAAGCATACCCAAGATAACAAAGATATTAAATGATCCTAAAGCTGCAAACGCACCGGCTGCAAAGAGCAACGAATCTCCTGGTAAAAATGGTACGAAAACAAGTCCTGTTTCTGCAAATACTATTGCAAATAAGATTGCATATGATGCTAAACCATAATTTGCAATAATTTCACCCAAATGAGTGTCTATATGTAATACAAAGCTAATTACTCCAGTTATTATTTCCATATGTCTAATTATTGTACCGTATCCTTAGAAAAGAACAAGTCAATTTTTTCTGCAAGTTCATCTGAGTTGTAGGTAAAAATATAATGCCTAACATCCTCAAATATTGCAAGATGTATATTATTCATAATACCCAACAGTGGCTGTAATGGACGAATACTTAAAAGTGAATCTCTTGTGCCATAGACCAAAAGTATATCTTTTCTAACACTTCTGAGATATTTATATAGATCTGTATTGGACAATAAATATGCAATCTTAAATGCGTTTACAGCATATAGATTAGGCTTTTTCCAATTTAAAATTCTATTAATCAAAACTGGTGCAAAATTTTGAATTATATAAAAAACAGACTTAGAAAATTGTCTAAAGGTAACAAACGGAGAAATTAAAACTATCCTATTTATTTCATCTTGGTGTTTATCTGCATATACCAAAGTAACTGCCCCACCAAGAGAATGGCCAATCAAATTGTACTTTTTAATACCAATCTTTTTAAGTAAAATTTCAACTGTTTTTGATACTTTGTTTAGGGTTACTTTCTCTATAGCATCAGATTCTCCGAAGCCAGGTAAATCAATTGAAATACAGCGGTATCTACGAGACAATATAGGTAATATATTTTTAAACGCCATTCTGGATTCAGACCATCCATGAATAAATACAATGGCAGGACCACTACCAACGTCAGTATAAGCCACTTTTTTATCTTTGATATCTACTATATGATCCATTATTGATTAGGAAGTTCGTAACCCTGAGGCATTTGTTTTTTAAAGTCCTCAAGAAGTTTGCTCATGTCTTGAAAATTAACATCTTTTGGTAATTCAAAATAAGTATCTTCGACTGAAGCCACCTTGCATAAATCTTTATATGTCTCAATCATGTTAAGATAACTTTCGCTTTGATTTATTTCAGTTGCTGTTGCGCCGATATCGTCACCTTCTTCATCAGGGATTGTATAGATAAAACCTTGTTTTGTCTTTACATCCCACATATACATTTTCTTATCTTTCATAATTATTTCACCTTCAGAACTTATTCTGACTGCACCATTTTTAATATACGATTTAGTTGAAACACCTGAATCATCTTTAAATTCACAAACTAAAGTTACATTTTTAGAAAGTGCATCTTTGATAGAAGTAAAAACACTTTTATTTTCTATTGAATCAGAACTATTATCTTTATTAGAGTTGAAATAAATTACCCCAAATACTACAAGTACTAACACTGTGATTATTAAAATAACTACTGTCTTTTTTTGTTTCATTGCTCAATTTCCATTATATCAGTAGCTGCTGGAGTTTCGCTAGTATTTGGTGTGGATGTTGGACTTGGTGTCGATTCAATTGTTGGAATAGGAATTGGAGTCTTTGGTAAAATTTCCAAATCTTTTGCATCAAACACCTTCAACACCTTTTGTTCTTTGTTATATTCCCCTACTGCCATTATTCTTTTTCCGACCAAAGTTAACAAATCTAAATTTGATGGGACATTTAAGGTAATGGCTTCACTAGATGTTGTTATCAAAAAATATTTTTGTGTTGTAACACTATATTGCAATTTCCCTGTAAAGGCAGTTTCTTTCCAGACAATTTCTGGAGTTTGAGATGGTAAAGGAATCACTCCGTTATTATATTTTAGAAATGGGATGTTAACAGAATAACGTCCTGCTCCAAAAAGACCAGCACCGAGACCAAAAGAAATTAAAAATGCTGTGATTGGATGAATCCTAAAATTAAAATCAACACCTTCTTTATTCATGACTTTCTGCCACCAGAGACGAAGATAAGTAACCGGATTTGTGACTGTTATTAGAGGAGGCTCAGTATTTAAACTTGCCATTATTTAATTAAATACCCATCTAATTAAAAATGCAAACTTACATAACTCCACTTTGCAAACAAATACCATCAATCAGACCAGCGATTCTTCTGTTTAAATTTGTACTTTTCTTTACAACAATTCGAAGTTGGCCTTTGTATTCATCTTTACCAATTCTTTTTAAGTTTGAGTGTCTATCTTTAGTAAAAGAAACTTTAATTCTTTCAGAAGAAATATTTATGATATCTGACCAGATATTTATATATTCATTACATCGATTCTTCTTTGATTCATTAATATAAACTCTAAAAACAAGGTCATTTGCACTTACTCCAATAATTTTAGTTATCCATTTTATAAAGAATTTGCACATTTTAGGATTTGAGTTAACAAACTCAACAGGTTGACTTATATTTCTATCGCTTTGTTTAGACCCTTCTCCCCAATATAGCATTGCACCCAACATTAACATTTCTTTTTTATCCATTTTTCTTATTTCGTTTATTGCATAACTTTTAATTTGGTTTGATATTAATACGCGCTTGTCTCGTGAGGCCTTTGCTCCCTGTATTTGACCCTGTTTTATTTTTTTAGATAAATTGTTTCGCTGCTCAACGGTTAGTGAGATATTTTTAAGCCAGTCAGATAAAGTAGATTTAGGTACAATAATTATTTTGGAGATACTAATATAGGATAAGCCTTGTTTCCTTAATCTGATAGCTTTATTCTTTAACTCTAACTTAGTGAACATTACATTCATAATATACCGAAGTAACAACGAATATCAAGTGTGTATTGGTAAACAAGCTTAAATTTGATAGAATATGAAGGTTAAAGTTCTTTGGGCCCATAACTCAGCGGTAGAGTGGCTCCCTTTTAAGGAGTAAGTCGATGGTTCGAATCCATCTGGGCTCACAATTTGACTTAATTTTCTGGCCCCATCGTCTATCGGTTAGGACGATGCCCTTTCACGGCATAAGGCAGAGTTCGACTCTCTGTGGGGTCACCAGTGGGGAATCGTCTAATGGTAAGCGAGCTTGGCCATTATTCAATTCCCATATAATGGGGAATCGTCTAATGGTAGGACAACAGTTTTTGGAGCTGTTTATTGGGGTTCGAATCCCTGTTCCCCAGCAAAATGGATATAATTACCACAATCATTCTTACTATTTCTGGAGGCTTAATCGGTGGCTACATAACTTATTATTTTTCTGAAAAAACTGAAAATTATAAATTTGAAGTATTAAGACGAGAACAGTCTGCAAAGGTTGCGATGCTACTTGCAAAATGGATAAAGTATAGAGGCAAAGAAAACAAATTTCTAAACGAAAAGGAACAAATTGACCACTATGAGGAGTTAAATAAAATGTCTTTAGAGCTTTCTCTGTGGATAAAAGACCATATACTTTTGAACAAAATTCATGACTTATTTCAGATAAAACCCAATGCCATGGATGTTAGATCCGTCACAGCAGAGGTTAGAAAATATATACACAACTTGAAAAATGATGATCTCAATCCAAAAGAGATTACACTTTGGCCGAACGCAGAAGAAACAGTTAAATTATTCAAACTTTAGTTATAAATGTACAAAAACAAACTTTGGTTTAAAGCAAAAAAATATGGTTGGGGTTGGTACCCTGCTTCATGGGAAGGTTGGTTAGTTACAATATTATATATTCTATTTATTTTATACAGATCAAATAAAGTAAGCGAAATGTTTGATACTGAATCTTCTTTTGTTTTTAGGTATACTTTTGAAGTTATATTTCTGACCACACTACTAGTTATTATTTGCTATTTGAAAGGTGAAAAACCAAAATGGCGCTGGGGAAGCAAAAAATAAATTATGAATATTATTACTAAAAAAATAGACAGAGAATGGTTTGACATGATTATCGCTGGTAAGAAAAAATTTGAGCTGAGGCTTGCAGATTTTGAAATATCAGATGGTGACACAATAAGACTTGAGGAGTGGACCAACGACACAGAAAGAAAATTTACAGGAAGATATATTGAAAAAAAGGTTACATATGCTAGAAAAGTTGACTTAAAAAGTTGGACAAAAAGACAACCTGAAATCTTAGAAAAAGGCTTTTATGTAATCCAATTTGATTAAATAATTGATAGACAAGACAAAACATTTAATAATAGTTAGAAAAATTACTAAGCTTTTAGAAACTGAATTTTCTATTTGGAAATTTAAGTTTGGTTTTGATCCAATCATAGGTTTAGTGCCAGGGATTGGCGATATAATTTCAGCAATATTATCTTTTTATATTATATTTATAGCAATTGTTCATCACATTTCATTTAAAATAATTGTCCATATGGTTTTGAATATTATTTTCGACTTAATAGTTGGATCAATTCCCCTAATAGGAGACGTTTTTGATTTTGTTTTAAAGCCAAATGTTAAAAACTTGGCAATTCTGGAGAAGGAAATTAACGAGAATCAAACACCTGTAGTGATAGAATCATTAAACAGATAAGTCTTTAACTTCCTGAGTCTTAATGCCTCATCGATGAAAACTAATTGATCCTGAGGCAATATTGGTAGTTTCTCGAATCTAAAAAACTTTGCCTCTGTTATTTCTTTTGAAGGTTTATAATTTCCACCTATAAAAACCCCGGCATACGTTATATCAAGTCTTGCATTATTTCTATCTGTTCTAATTTTTAACCTAGTATCTGCACTAACAACGTAGCCTGTTTCTTCGTCAACTTCTCTTTCCAAGCCTTCTTTTGGGTGCTCCCCTTTTTTAATGTAGCCTCCAGGAAGACTCCAATTATTAGATCCTCTGTATGAATGTTTGACAAGCAAAATTTTGTTATCCTTATCAAAAAATATTCCTGTAACACCAATCAAAAATTGGTCATTAATCAGTCCCATAATCCAAACTTTGATGTTTGTAGAAAAAGGTAATCTTTTCCATATTTTTAGAAGGAGTGAATACATTTTTAAATTGAATTTGCGTCCTCTGGTTCGCCCACTTCTGCCTTGAATTTGGCATTCTCGAGTTCTAATTTATGATTATTTTTTACAACTTCTGCAAGTTCCCTTCTCAAATCTTTAATTTTGTTTTTTTGATTTGAAATAATTAATGATGAAGATAAATTTCTAATTGCATGAACAATCAAACTGACAACGATTGTCAACAAAACAGGAACTAAAATTGCCAAGTAGATTGGAATGTTTGGAATTACAATATAACCAAAATTAAATGAAACTAAACCTGTGTTAAGAGTAGCAAAAATACTAAAGAGTATACTGACAACAACTATTAAAAATAAAGTTAGCATAATATTGTAAGATCAGAAAATATTAATCTTCTTCTGCTTCTCTTTCTGCTTTTTTGTCTTCGATTATTTTTCTTCTAGCGTCTTCTCTTTTTACTTGTTCATCTTTAATGAACTTTCTTTTTACAGCTTCTTGTTTTAATGTCTTGTTTACTTGTTTTTGACATTCTGGGTCTGAACATTCTGTAATTGTATAAGTAACTGTTGAGGTATCAACCTTTTCTTCATAAGAATCAACCACAATTCTTGGTTTTCCACACCTTGTACAAACACTACCTGTCATTGTTATATCCTCCACTTCTACCGCCACCTCTAGAAAATCCATTTCTATTATTACTTCCACCTCTTGAGAAACCACCGCGAGAAGATCCTCCACCTCTACCAAATGATGGTTTATCTCCAAAGCTTGGCCTTCTGTCATTATTTTCTGATCTTGGTGTAAATTCTCTTTTTTCCATAGGTTTTGCCTCTGCAACAATTAATTTTCTTCCGCCAAAATCTGTTTCATTAAACATACTAATTGCTTTTTCTGCCTGTTCTTCATTTTCAAATTCAACAAAGCCAAAACCTTTTGATCTATTTGTGAATTTATCAGTAATTATTTGAACAAGAGTTACAACTCCTGCTGCGCTAAAATGTGTTTTTATATCATTGTCAGTTGAAGAAAAAGGTAGGCCTGCTATAAAGAGTCGTTTATTCATTCTTGAGTGTATTTTAGCACAGAATTGGATAACTAGATAGAGATAATCAGATTGATATGTTATAGGATAGATGTTAAAATAAATTATGACTATCGAATGGATTCCACCGACATTAGCGACAATTCCAGAAAGAAATCTTGAAAATAGAGAGGCAGATGTTACCTGTAACCAATGTGGGGTTTTGGGTGGCGGGACTGTCTCTGCGATCGATGGAAGAAAATTAGCAAAGGAGCATAATCACGACCACTCAGACCATAAAGTAAAAGTTATCGAGGTGTCTTGTTTTATGTAACTATGCAACGAATGAATTCAAAACAGTTAAGAAAAATTAAACCTGTTAATGGTGAGGATAAACAGATTAAAAGAAACCCTATTTATTTTGTTTTGGACAATGTGTTGGATACATATAACATCGGCTCTGTTTTTAGACTTGGTGACGCTGTAGCAGTCGAAAAAATTTATATCTGTGGAGAATCTGAATATCCCCCATCAAGCAGAATTCACAAGGCTGCAGTAGGAACTGAAGAATGGGTAGCATGGGAAAAAAGAGATACTGCCTTAGAAGTTATTAGAGAACTAAAAGAAAAAGGTGTACAAGTTGTTGCAATTGAACAAGATCAAAGGTCTGTCCCATTTACATTGTTATCAACAAAAATCAACCTTCCAATTGCTTTAGTGGTCGGACATGAAACTCATGGTGTATCAAAAGAGGTGTTGGATGAATCTGATTTAATTATTGAACTACCTATGTTTGGAATAAACAAATCAATTAATGTCTGGGGTTCATTGGCAATAATTAGTTATAAGGTCATAGAGACCTTGCATCGCATAAAGTTATTGAATATTTAATCCTAAAACCTTATATTCATAAAAAAGTTAGTTAAGAAGCGCAAACATTTCTTTTTCGTATCCGTATTTTATCCAATAGTCAGATTTTCTATAGACAAGATGTTTTTTAAGTATGTCTTTATTAATTAATTTAACTTCTTCCACTTCATCTTCTTCCATTTTAATTTTGCTTTCATCTATATCTAATTGATGATAAAAAACACCGATAAATTCTTTTCTGTCATGATCTTTATATATTTTATGAAGCTTCAAATCTTTTGGATCTATATCAATACCAGTCTCCTCTCTTACTTCTCTTACTGCACCTGTGAAGTAATTATCATCTGGACCGATATGACCAGCAACAGACGACTCCCAAAGACCTGGGCCAACTGTTTTCTTTAGAGATCTTCTTTGGACTAGAACTCTGCCCTTTCTGTCAAAAATCCAGACATGAGTGGTTCTTCTCCAAAGACCTTTTTGGAATACTTTATGTCTAGGTTGAGGTTTAATTTTTTCATTAAACTCATCGACAACGTATAATAATTCGTCACTATTTACCATTTTGATTTACTTAATACTTCTGAAGTTTTTAAATGTGAAGCCCTTGCCTCACTTATTCTTCTTTTTCTTAATTTATATATTTATTATATCCTGAACAATTGAGGTCGTCAAGTTTAATTGAAATCTTTATACAGTTTTTCAACTCCATCTTCGATGATAAAGCATTTTACATCTATATACTTTTTCAAACCTGATGGATCTAGTTTTTCCTCAACTAAATCATCTACCTGAAATAACCCAGCAGGATTTGTCATGACGACCTTAACGTCAACTAATTTACTTTCACCTTCATTGATAAAGACTGATTCGATTGCATTATTTGAAACATTATTGATATCTACAAGTCTAGAAATTCTTGCTCTACCCTTAGTCATATCAAGTGCGTCTGCAACTCTAACTATTCCACCTTCAATAGTTGAAGTCTTTCCGCTACTACCATGACTGTGGCTAATAATTGCATGCAATGTCTCTGAAACAACCACCATTCTTTCTTCGACTGGTAAAAAGTCTAAAATCTGTTTCAAAAATGGGTTAGCCAAAAACAAACTAAACTGTTCGTGACCAGATCTGTGTATACTCATGCCTAAGTCATGCAAAACTGAAGCTAAAAAGACAACAAGTTCTGAATGGTTATTTGTTAGTTCAAAATCTTTAACGATCGACATCACTATGCCCTTTTTTATCAGTGTCCTCTGTAGTCTAAGTGCATAGTTGGCAACTATCTGAAAATGCATAGGTCCATGATCAGAATATCCCAATCTATCTGTTGCATTAACATTAATTATTTTCCAAAGGGTTTTAATCTCTCTATTTTCATTAATTAAATTGACAACCTTTTCCAAAAGTTCATTTCCGTTTGTATCTACTTTTATCTTAACAGTCGAGATACGAGACTCGTCAATCTTTTTGCTATTATTTCTCATAACTTGTGTATTTTACCCTATTTAACTATTACTTTAAAGCTGAAGTGACTAAACTCTCCATATCTTTGAAGCTGTATGCTCCTGCGAAATTGTTTTCATTAACAAAGAATCCTGGTGTTCCAGATACACCTAACGATGCACCCAATGACATATCTGATGCCAACCTATCATCGTATTTTCCACTATCCAAACAAGCTTTAAGATCAGGAATGTTTGCAGATTTTAAGAAGTCAACCATTTTACCTGATTGAGCAACATCATTTTTAACCACATTGTTGATAAAATCATATCCTTTTTCAGTCATCATAAGGTCATGTGCTTCCCAGAACTTGCCTTTTTCATATGCGCAGTACAAGGCTTTGGTTGCAAGTTCACCATTTCCATGGCCATTGAAGTAAAGCCATACAAATGATGCTTTACCTTCATCAACAAGCTTTTTCATTTCAAGGACTGGAGCTACATATGTACCACCATCTTTTACCATTGTAAATTGTGGACCAATTTGTTTATTAAGTGATGGATTTAAACCAGCTGCTACATGACAATATGGACATGATGGATCAGAAGCTTCAACAAAGATTAGTTTGCTGTCTGCGTTTCCAAAAGTAACTAATCCTTTATTAAATAAATCTTTAATTTGTCCAATATCTACTTTTACAGGTGCAGGAGCTGCTGCTTGTTGTTGTGTTGTCCCTGTTGTTCCACCTTTACCTAAATTTTCAACTTTTTGCCAAAGAATTCCTACCATGAAAGCCAAACCAACTGTTATAACTAAAATTGCTGGCACTAACCTCTCAAAGATTGATGATTTTGTTGATTCTGAAGCTACTCTAATTTCTTTTTTCATTTTTAGTATTTGTACATTCTGCCGAAAAAATTAACATCTGTCAACCAACAAAATTTATTTCATTAGCTAACGTGTCAAACAAATCACCCTTAAGTGACTGGGGTTTGTTTTTTAACAAATTGATGGACATTCTCGTCAACTTATAAATAGCTTTACTGTCGTCCCTCTTTTTGTATAAAACCAAATTATCCAGTAAATCAGATGCTTTAATCACAAGGGCATCTTCACCAAATTTTAATAGTTTATCAATCAAGTGATCTGCCTTTTCAATTTCATCTTGGATATCTGGATCTTTAGTTTCGACCTCGACTAATTTTGCCACTTCGATGCCGAATTCGGTTTCTATTTCTTTAATTGTAACATTTGCATCTTCAACAAGATCGTGTAACAATCCTGCGACAACAACGTTCCCTGAATATCCATAACTATGCAGTACCAAACCGACTCTTAGACTATGCAACAACGTAGGTTTTACAAGTTTTGAAGCATCGGGCATACGTGAGGCAAGATATTTTACAGCTCTTTCTATCTTGCCATCTAAATCGTTCATATTTATATATTGTCACATTTAGAGTATAATATCCAACAGTCGCAAGTAGCGACGTTTTTTTGAAAAACAGATATGTCATCAACATCATTTAAAAATTACTTTGTTTTCGACCTTGACGATACACTTGTTGACGGTCGCCAGTTTTGTGGAGAAACAATTGCTAGAGTTATCACCCACTTTGAACCAGAGGCTGATTTTTACAGGATAGTAAAGCTTCATGAAGAAAGTCATGGATTAGTAATAGCCGATTTATATGAAAACATATTAAGAGATTTAGGACTTCATTCAAAACTATCTTCAAAAATTGATGAAATGCTTGCAATGGATAAGCAAATTCAGACAGAAGACATTGATAAACTTAAAATATTTGATGGTGTTATTGAAATATTTGAATTTTTAAAATCACAAAACAAAAAAATATATATGTGTACAAACAGGATGGAGTCACTTCTCAGACTAGCATTAAAGCACAACGATATTGAAAAATATTTTGACAAAGTTATCTCCTGTGTTGATAGAGGTTTTAAAAAACCCGATCCAACATGTCTGCTTGAACTCATTGATGAAGCAAAAGCCGAAAAGGAAGAATTTATTTACTTTGGAGATTCAATTGTTGATTCAGATTTTGCTAGAAATGCTGGTATTGAGTATATGATTTTTGACCAATATTTAAACGACAAAAATATTTTTAAAAAATTGATTAATATGTTTCTTGAGGAAAAAATAAACGGATTTAAATAAAATTTATTTTAAATCTGCAATATAGTTAACTACTTCCATTCCTGCCATACAACCATATCCTGCTGCTGTTATCGCTTGTCTATATGTATGATCATGAATATCACCTGATACAAAAACCCCTTCTATGTTTGTTTTTGAACCACTTTGAGGAACTATATATCCTTTTTCATCAAGTGTTATCAAACCCTTAAACAACTCACTTGTAGGATTATGCCCAATCGCAACAAACAAACCATCTGCTTTTATTTCAGATGTCTCATTTGTTTTGTTGTTTTTAATCTTCACACTTTCAAGTTTCATGCTTCCAACAATTTCTTCAACCTCTGAATCCCAAATAACATCAATTTTATTATTTGCAAAAACTTTTTCTTGCATAGCTTTGCTTGCCTTAAATTCTGACTTTCTGTGAATTATCGTAACTTTTGAAGCATATTTAGTTAGTACAAGGGCTTCTTCCATTGCAGAATCTCCTCCTCCAACAACTAATACATATTTTTCTTTAAAAAATGGGGCATCGCATGGAGCACATGATGAAATTCCTCTTCCAATTAATTCTTTTTCGCCTTTAACACCTAGCCATTTTGTCTCTGCACCTGTAGCTATAATTACAGATTTTGCTTTTATCTCTTTTTCATCAACAAACAATTTAAAAGGTCGACTATTAAAATCAACTTTTGTTACATTGGACTGGATAAACTC
>JBAQKY010000020.1:0-115681 GCA_049301455.1 Microgenomates group bacterium | reverse complement strand
CATTAATAGTCGACAGAGATTTTACAAATCATATGGTCCACAACTGAACAAACCTCAAGATTGGAGCATATTACCGTTAGCATCTATAAAATTTTAAAATTATTTTCTTCTTTTTGGCCACACTTCTTTATTCACAATATTTTCTGGAATTTTATTTTCCAAAGTATTTAAAATACCATTAACTGCTAATTTTGCCATTGCTTCTCTTGCTTCATTTGTTGCAGATGCTATATGTGGTGTTAGAATTACATTTTCCATACCTACAAGTTCAGGGTCAATGTTTGGTTCATTATCAAAAACATCTAAAGCAGCACCTGCTAATTGACCGCTTCTTAAAGCATCAACCAGATCATGTTCATCAACTACAGGACCTCTTGCTGTGTTAATCAAAAAACTCCCTTTCTTCATCTTTGAAAAATTATATTTATTCATTAAATGTCTAGTTTCTTCATTTAATGGAACATGAAGAGTTACGACATCTGATTCTGCAAGCAATGTATCAAGTGTGCAATATTTAACGCCCAACTTTTCTTCGCAATCCACATCTCTAGTGTGTTTGTTGTAAATAACGTTCATTTTATAGCCTGCTGCTCTTCTTGCTACCATAGTTCCAATTCCTCCAAGTCCCACAATTCCTAATGTTTTCCCAATTAATGAAGTTCCCAAAAATATATCTGGCTCCCAACCTTTATAAGCTCCTCTTCTTGTTGCTTCATCAGCCTCAACAATTCGTCTTGAAAGACCTGAGATTAAAGCCCAAGTGTGTTCTGCAACTGCTTCATCAACTTCCTCACAAGGAGTGTTTGTTACAACTATTCCTCTATCTGTTGCATCTTTAATATTGATGTTGTCAAACCCAACAGCATAATTACTAATGATTTTAAGTTGTGGGCCAACAGCATCCATTACTTCTCCATCTATTTTGTCAGTTAAAAGTGATAATAAAGCATCAACACCTTTTGCCTTTTCTATAAGTTCTGCAGGTGTTAATGGTCTGTCAAATTCTGAAACACCAACTTCAAAACTCTTTTGCATTAAATCACTAATTCTATCTCCTGGAATTTTTCTGGTGACAAATATCTTCATATATTAAATTTACCATTTATCATGTTAATATAAAAGAATGGAGTCTGATTTAATTCACAATATTCCTGCTACAGCCGAAACTCAACCAATTGTTAAACAATCAAGCTTTCTTGTCACTCTTCTCTCTGTCTTACTTTTACTTTCGTGCATAATTGCAGGTTTCTTTGCTTGGCAAACACAACAACTTGTCAAAGAGTTAACAAATAAACAGATTGAAACAAATCCAACCACAGAACCAACTCCTACTTCAGATTCTACTGAGAACTGGAGAAGTTATACAAACGAAAAGTTAGGTTTTTCATTCAAATTGGCTCCAATTTTTATATATCCAAAAAACATTGTCCCTTCTGAAGGAAATGTCTTTTCAAACAAAGATGGTATTTCAAGTCCGCTTGAACTTTCAGAAAATGATATTTTACTTGAATCAACAGTTTACACAAACATAGACGAAACCTCACTTAAAAAAGTAGAGATTGCTTTATCTTCAAGCGTCGGTAGTACAATCAGTCAACCATTTCAGCCAATTGGAAGTATTAAAAAGTTAAAAAATTTAGAGAATGGCAGTTCGATATTTGAAGAATCTCCAATTAATCCTAATGAAGCTAGTTATTACATAGCAATTTGGAAAAACAACACCAATATTCATGTCTTAAAGGTTTTTGCAATTAACAATGTTCTAACAGATAATAAAATTTCATTCGAACAGATGGCAAAATCATACGTCTTTAATGATTTACCAAACCAAACTGCATGCACCATGGATGCCAAAATATGCCCTGATGGATCAGCTGTCGGTAGAAGTGGCCCAAAATGTGAATTTGCCCCATGCCCAACTCAAAAACCCATTACATCTCCTCAACCTTAACTCCTGAAGACTTAAATCTCTCAACCCACATTTCCATGTCAGTCTCTTTTAGAAGTCCTTTTTGAGCTCCTACATAGCCAATTACCGATGCTGAATTTACAGTTCCCCAGACTAGTGCTTCTTCTACAGTTTTACCCTTAACAATTGCAGCTAAAAAACCTGACCCAAAAGCATCACCTGCCCCAGTTCTCTCATATGCATCCATTGGCATAATTCCACAACTTATAAATTTGTGCCCATCAAAAAGATATGCCCCATTTCCGCCATCTGTAATTACCGATATTTGAGGGCCAAGACCCGAAAGAGCCATCAATAATTCTTTTGTAACAGTTGGTTTTGGTTCAAAACCTGTTAACTTCTCTGCTTCTTGTTTGTTTACAAAGACAAGGTGTGAAAGTTTCATTACATTTCCAATTTCTTTGATTCCACCACGAAGTTGCCAACTACCAGGATTAAAGGCCATTTTTACTTCTGGGTTCCTAACTAACCATTCTGTTATGTGGTTATAAAATGGCCTATATGATTCACCCATAGATGTTAAGTAAATCCATGGGACTTTCGGAAGCTGCACTGGAAACTCATAACTTCTAGGTGCGTGGTATGTAAAGATTGTTCTCTCACCTGTATAGGTTATGGCAATATTAAAATTTGATAGCGTAGCTGGCTGCTGAATACAATATGTCAAGTCAACTGACTCTCCCCTTAATTTTTCAATAATTTGAATTCCTGTACTGTCATCACCTAGTGTCAAAACCGCTCCAGAATTTACACCTAATCGTCTTGTTCCTACTGCATTATTAGCAGCATTGCCACCAACTGCAAATTCTAAATTTTTAACAGGTATTTTATCTGCGTATGAAAATGCAATCAAACATTCCTTAGTATTGATATCACATAGAGACTCGGATTCTGAAGGTGCGATGAAGGCATCAAGATTGGCATCGCCAATCGATAAAAGATCTAAATTTGCCATTATAATTCTCCCATTCTTGCACTTGATGTTTTCTTAAGCACTTCTAAAAATGTCTCTTGAGCAATTTTTATATTTTCATCTTTTCCATTCCAAACTGACAAGGCTTCGTCTTGTAATGCCCTACCAAAAGAAAATGATAGATCCCATGATCCAAATTTTTTGTCTTTGTTTAATTTTGCAATTTCATTTAAATTAAAAATTGACTGTTCAGAAGTTTGTCCACCTGACAAAAATACAACTAATGGAATTTCGTTTGGAACTGAATTTTGCAATGTTCTAAGTGTAGAATTTGAAACCTCAAGAGGCATAACAATTACCCCACTTTCCTTTCCAGGGATTACCATACTAGCCTTTAAAACAACCGAGCTTAGATCGACATTTTTCTCTTTTAAAATCTCAAACATCCTCTTCAGTACCTTTGTTGTTATTTCCTCACATCTAGTGTTGGTGTGGTTTCCATCAAGTAAGACTTCTGGTTCAACAATTGGAGTCATTCCTTTATCCTGTACCAATTTGGCATAATCTGCCATTCTGCTTAAGTTTTGATTTATAAAATCTTCTGAAGGGTAGATATCAGATATCTTAAACACAGCTCTCCATTTGGTAAACGTTGCACCTAATTTTTTATATTCATCAAGTCTTTCTGACAATCCTTCTAAACCTTTTGTAATTTTTTCTTCAGATCCATTAAAACTTTCCAATCCTTCATCAACCTTAATTCCAACTGCAATTTCTTTTGCAAGCAACGCTTCTCCTAACCCTTGTTTAATTGTCTCATCATATAAAATAACTCCACTTATGTATTTTTCTAAATCAGGTGTTGTAAACAGCATCTCCCTGTATTTTTTATTTAATTCAGGAGTTGAAATTAAACCTATATTTGCAAACTTTTTAGTTATTGATGGAGTTGATTCATCTGCAGCAAGTATCCCTTTATATGGAGTTGATAACAATTGGACAGTTTGATTCATATGATATACATTATATGTACTATATGACAAAAAAGAAAACCCCCATTAAACAAAATAGATACTTTTTATTTATTTTACTATCTTCTGTTCTTATTTTAGGTTTATCGCTTTTATTTATATCGCAAAATTATAAACCAACAAAAAATTCTGACATAAGCCATATTACTAAGCTGGCAGTTTACAAAAGCGACTACTTCAACTTCAGTTTTAAATACCCAAATATCTTTTCCAAATTTGAAAGCCAACTTTTAAGTGATAACGGAAGCGAAATTTCTTATACAAATTTAGTTAGATCAGTAAATGAAACCAGCATAATTCAGATTGGTGTTTGGAACAACCCTAACAAACTAAATACTGATAAATGGATAGGCAACCTTAGAAAACATGGTAATCAATCTACGGCAAGCTACTATAAACCCTTCGAATATAATCTAGTCATTGACGGACAAAATGCATATGGACAGTGGGGCGATATGAATAGTAAAGGCCAAGAACCAGGTAAATGTAACCAGGCATGCCCCGATTATGAGGTTATTGTTACAAACGACAAATATGCATACTCAATTAGTTTCAATTCAATTCATGAATACAATCCCAACGAATTCGAATCGTTCAAGCAGATTTTGATTGACTTTAAATTTGAAGATTAGTTATTTTTTCTAGCAATTACTTTTTAACTGCTTTTTCTATATCCCTGTTATATATTGTTAGACATAACAACATATTTGCCATATGATATCTAATCATATGGCAAAAAAGGAAACCCCCATTAAACAAACTTATTCGGGAACTTTAAGTAGACCAAAAAAAGGAATTAACAAAGCCAATAATAATCACTCTAAAATTTTTATTGCTTTATCCTCTATTTTAACTTTAATATTTATTGGTATCTCACTTTTTTTGTACAACAGAGTCCAGACGCTAAAAAGGGAAATCGTTGACATAAATACTAAAGTACAGTCTCTATTTATCAACAATGCCTCGGATGATGTTTATTCTGAACCGGAATCTATTTTTATCAAAAGAAATTTTTTACCATCAGATAAATTCATGGATACATATGACTATCCTGATGAATTACTAAATCTTACTGACGAAAATTTAATTGGTTTTAACTGTTTAAAAAGATATGACTACCAACCTAATGGCTATTATTCAGTTGAAGACTATTTCAAATTTAAAAAAGACGAGCTTTACGACAGCAATGGAGCATTTAATTCCATTAAAACAGTGGAGGATAAACTAAAAACTAGTGGCAACGGAACAATCACTTCAATATCACCTTGCACAACTGATGAAAACAAAGACCTATTGGCATATTCTGTAACGCCAAACATCGTTACCACTGGAGGAGCTATTGGTAGTGATATTTTTTACGGATACGTCTCTTCTGGTAATGTTTTAAATAGAAGTATTGTTCCGATGAAGAAAGAGGCATATTTCAGGTGTAACGAGGTTTTGGCTATTACAAAAGGGGGCTATTTATATGTTAGTTGTGGTTCTGGTGATGGAGGTTATTCAACAAAATCAATATACAAGATAAATCTTCTTCGTGACGGTAATGCAACATTATTATACAAATGTAAATCAGCCTTTGGCCAACCTACAACTTGTGGAAAAATACAATAGTGTTAGCTATTTTTTCTATAAACTACCTTTGTTAATCCATATTCTACAGCGAGGTCTTTGGACTTTCCACGATAATATGAATCAATTTTATACTTAAAAGTTTTAGTTATTAAATATTACTAGGTATAACAACATATCACGACATATAATATGTAATGCATGTCGAGAAATAAAACCTCTATTCAAAAAAACAGAAAATTTTTAATAACCTCAAAGCTGAATTCCATCATTTTATTATCTTCAATATTAATTTTAGTAATTATCTACTTAACAACAAGTACAAAAAAGTATTCGAACAATTACTGTGGCAACAATATTTCAAGAGTAAATTTCTCAGTTAACATACCAACGCTATCAATAGTAGAAACAGAATCAAATGACCAGGACTGGGCTTCGTACAGCTTTCGATCGTTAGGGCAAAACTTATACATAATATGCGGTCAAGGATTTGGTGGTGATTGTCCTACTGCCAATAAAACTGAGTATGTTTTTTCATCTCAAAGAACAAACGGCTGTTATGTAGACGGAATTAATTACTTGTCAGTTTACAAACAAAATGTACATTTTTTAGTTCAAAGCAAATCTACTAAAATTAAATTCCAACAACTACTACTGAATTTGGATATTGGAGATTAGCTATTTTTTCTGGCAATGACCTTTTTGACAGCCTTCATAATATCTTCTTTTGTTAATCCATATTCCTCAAACAATTCTTTTGGTTTGCCAGATTGTCCAAATCTATCTTGAACTCCCAAAATTTCTATTGGAACTGGATAATTTTTAGACAAACATTCAGAAACTGCAGAACCCATTCCTCCAATTACCTGATGTTCTTCAATTGTTACAACAGCATCTGTTAACTTTGCATATCTAATAATTGTTTCTTCATCTAATGGTTTAATTGTATGTAAATTAATTACAATTGTTTCTATACCATTTTTTTCAAGTTCTTTGTAAGCGAGTAAGGCTTCGTAAACCATCAATCCACAAGCGATGATTGTTACTTCTGGTTTTTTACTTTCAGTTAAAACGTTTGCCTTTCCAATTTTAAATGGAGTTTTATCCGTTGTGTAAACAGGACTATCAATTCTAGGAAGCCTCATATAAAAAGGCTCGTCAATTTTTGCCATTTCTAAAGTTGCTTTTTTAGCTTCGATATAATCGCTCGGAACAACAACATTCATGTTTGGAATAACTCTTGTTAATGCAATATCTTCAAGGCCCTGATGTGTTGCCCCATAATGGCCGATGTTTAATCCTGATTGAGCTCCAATTATTTTTACCGGATATGCATTTATTCCAATTGTTGTTCTGATCTGTTCCCAATTACGACCTGGAGAGAATATTGCATAACTAGTCGCAAATGGAATTTTTCCGTAATTTGCCATACCTGAGGCAATAGTTACAAGGTTTTGTTCTGCAACACCAACTTCTATAAATCTTTCAGGAAACTTTTCAGCAAAATAATTAACTTTTGTTGATTCTTTAAGATCTGCAGAAAGAGCAACTATCCTTTCATCTTTCTCCCCTGCTTCAAGTAAACCATGACCAAACCCATCTCTCATGAGTTTTAATTCAATATCTTTTTTAAATAGTTTATCTGATAAGAAAATCTTGTTATTTATCATAATAAAAATAATTTGCTACCACGAAGTGGCAAGCTTCGCTTATTCACCATATTCTTTGACCTTTCCCTGCATTGTTCTAACTTCTTTTAATGCCAGTTTTGCTTGTTCATCATTAGGTGCTTTGGCATGCCAATTTGGATTATTTTCCATAAAATCAACCCCTTTCCCTGGAATTGTATGAGCAATAATTACTGTAGGGTTTTCATAGATTGAACGTGCTTTGTTACAAGCGTTAATTATTTCTTCAATATTATGCCCATCAACTTCCAAAACAGACCAACCAAACGCTTTATATTTATCAGCCAGAGGCTCAAGCGGCATTACATTTTCAGTAAAATCATCGATCTGAATGTTATTTCTATCAATTATCATTGTTAAATTACTAAGATTATTTTTGCCTGCAAACATCACAGCTTCCCAATGGTTTCCTTCATCATGTTCCCCATCTGATGTAATAACATATGTTCTGAATCTCTTTTTGTCCATTTTTGCACAATATGCAATTCCAGATGCTTGGGCAAGACCAGAACCAAGTGGTCCTGAAGTTGTCTCAACACTTGGTAAAAATCTCTTGTCAGGATGGCCTTGTAATATCCCACCCATTTCTCCTAGATGCAAAAGTTCTTTGTGATCAAAATATCCGCTATGTGCCATGACTGCATATCTTGCAGGACAAATATGTCCGTTACTAAGAATTAGCCTATCCCTATCCTCCCAATCAGGTTTTTTTGGATCATGGAGCAACACCCCGTAGTACATAGCTACAAAAACATCAACCATACCCAAAGATCCTGCAGGATGTCCATAACCTGATTTTAAAATCATTTTAATTACATCTTGCCTGACTTCTGATGATATATCTTGAAGTTCCTCGACCGTTTTTTTCATATTGTATCTAATTTATCTGGTTTTCTAGATCTGAAACGCTTTATCATATTTGTCCATTTTATTATCATTATCATGGTTTCTATCTTTCATTTGTTTTTCAAATTTTTTAATAATTGGCAAGACATCTTCAATTCTGTTAGCAATTTCAAAAACACTAAGCTCTTTTGCGTCAATATTCATGTTTTTTCTAAACACATCAATTATCTCTGCCCAATAGCTACCAAATAATATAAATGGTTTATGGTGACCATAATAAAGCTTGGCCAATACCCAAGCAGTTCCAAATTCCGAAATTGTTCCACTTCCACCTTTAAACAAAACAAAAATATCTCCATATTCCATCAATTTAAACATTCTCTCAATATAATTCGTTGTTACGACTTCCTCATCAGGAACATTGCCAATATATTTACCTTCAAAACCTGGAGCGTTTGTCGGGTCAAAAGTAACAGTAATTGTTTTTCCATTTTCTTTTTGTGCCCCACTTGTTGCAGCTTCCATAACCCCTGGTCCACCCCCATCAACAATTACATAATTTTCTTTGGCAAGAATTCCTGCAAGTTTAAATGCTTGGGTGTATGTTTCATCAACCTCAGAGATATCAGCATCTCCAAAAAAAGCTATATTTTTTACAAATCCTTTTTGATTTGAATATTTCTTTTTATCTTCCATATAATTAATTGATTTGATTTACTGCTGTTAATGGGTCTGTTGGAATATGTGAACCATCTAAATTCCTACCAACTCTAATAACTTGTTCCACTAGTCTATTTGCATAACCCCATTCATTGTCATACCATGCAAAAATTTTAACCATATTCCCCGCAACCACCTGTGTTAATGGTAAATCAACAATTGCAGATTCCGACCTTCCAACAATATCTGTTGATACTAAAAAGCCATCAGAAACAGCCAAAATGCCCTTATATATAGGATTTTTAACGGCCTCTCTAAAAGCATTATTTACTTCTTCAACTGTAACTTCTTTCTTCAAAAGAAAAGTGAAATCAGTAATTGATCCTGTAGCAACGGGGACTCTTAAACTCATACCATCAAACAATCCTTTAAGTTCTGGTATTGTTTCTGTCACAGCAATTGCAGCTCCTGTTGTTGTTGGTACTATGTTTTGAGCAGCTGCACGACTACGTCGTAAATCTTTGTGTGAACCGTCCTGCAAGTTTTGGTCATCAGTGTAACTATGTATAGTTGTCATCATGGCTTTTTCAATTCCAAAGGCCCCATGCATTACTGCAGCAACTGGAGCAACACAATTTGTGGTACAACTAGCATTCGAAATAACCATACCTTGCGGGACGTCACCTTCTTTTTCATTAACACCTAAAACATATGTACCTACATTGCCTCCTTTACTTGGCGCTGAAATAATTACTCTCTTTGCACCTCCTACTGCATGTTTTTTAGCATCATCCTCTGAAGTAAATTTACCGGTGGACTCTATAACCACATCTACTCCATATTTGTTCCAAGGGATAAGTGAGGGGTCTCTTTGTGCCAAGAGTGGAACATCTACATTTCTTTCTGAGATCTTTAAGTTTCCTATTACTTCATCGTTTTTAGTAGAATCATCACTTTTGACTTCGTACTCATATTTTCTATACATGGTGTCGTAATTCACTAAGTGTCCCCAACCATGAATATCCATACTTCCTGAAGTGTTTATGGCTCCAAATTTTATTTCATCAGAATGTTTAGCAACAGCAATCCTAAAGGCAAGCCTTCCAATTCTTCCAAAACCATTTATTCCAAGTGTAACCATGGGCAGTATATACATATTAGCCGTTTTGTGTTTAAAATTAAAGTATGAAAGACATCATAATATGGGTAGGGCTCTGGTATCTAGTTTGGGGTATATACAATGTCTATTTTAGGTGGAGTTGGGAAAAATTAAAAAGTAAAAAATATATTCCTCGTGGTCTATACTTCCTTTTTTCGTTTTTTATTATATTTATAGTATTTAAAGATATCCTATTTTTTTATTCAGACAGCCTAGTTTTATCATTATTAGCAACAAATTTAATTGGATTAATCCTCAACTACGATAGAAAATATTACAAAAAATTTAACAAAGATAGACTATTTATCCTATTTCAGTCATTTAATATACTGTATCAGCAAGCTTCAATTGTTGTCGCTATTTATTTAATTAAGAGTTTACTTGCAAATGGGTACTCTGATTTATATTTTGGATTATTTTTTGGAATAATCCATCTTCCCCTACTTTTTATGCCTTGGATAAAACTTAAGTATATACTTGTTGCAGGATGCTTTGTAATTGGAACGGTCTTTAGTTATCTTATTTTAAACTATAAATTTGGTCTCCCAACCGCGTTTATTATTCATTACTTATATTATGCTTGGGAAATTTATTATCTTAAAGACGAAGAGAAAATATAATCTTATTTAGTTAAGGCTTCAATACCCACCAATGTTTTTTGAGTTAAAAAGTCAAGCATTGCTCCACCACCTACTGAAACCCAATCAAATTTTTCTGTTAAAGAATATTTTTGTATTGCAGTTAAACTATCTCCTCCACCAACAATTTTAAATGCAGAAGTAGCGGCTATCGCAGAAAAAATTTCTTTTGTTCCTTGTGAATGACCTTCATCTTCATATTTGCCCAGTACTCCTGCAAGCACAATTGTTTTTGCCTTAGCAACTTCTTCTTTAAACTTTTCAATGGTATTTAAAGTAATATCTTCTTTATCCATTACTAAGTTACCTACAATTATTTTTCCATTTTGCGTTCTAACACTTTCAGTATTATCTCCCATAAAATCAGGTAGCCTTCCACCAACTAAAACTTTGTCTGCTAAATTTGAAAGTGGTTCAATCATTTTTATTTTGTCATCTTTGACACCACTAATTAAAATAACAAGTGGTCTAATAGGATCGAATACATTATTAAGATTTTCAATTTCTTTTTCTAAATTCAAACCGGCGTACGAAGGCAAAAACTTTGGAATTCCAACAATTGAAGCATGTGACCTATGGCAAACACTAAAAGCTTCGTTGATAAATATTTCTCCAAGACTAGATAGACTTTTTGCAAAGTCTTCATTATTTTCTTCTTCTCTTGAATCAAAACGTAGATTTTCTAACATCATTATTTGGCCATCTTGAAGTTTGTCTGATTCTTCTTTTGCTTCTACACCTGCAATATCAAATACAAAATTAATTTTTGTTTGAAGCATTTTTTCTAAAATCTCAGATACAGGCTTTAAACTGAATCCATTGTTCACCTTGCCTTCAGGCCTTCCACTATGGCCAATTAAAATAATTTTTGCTTTTTTTTCTTGAAGATACTTAAGCGTAGGAATTAAACTTTTTAGCCTTAAATCATTTTCAGAAATTTCAGAAATATCCAAATCCCCCCTAACAATTACTTTTTTACCAGACAAATCTGATTCTTTAAGTGAAGATAATAGTTTCATCTATTAATAATAACACTAATTATTCGCCTCTATTTTTTCAATATCCTCTAACCTTCTTTCATGTCTTGCATTTTCTTCATACTTTGTTTCGAGAAATGCAATTAACATCCCTCTTGCCTCTTTAATGTCTGTAAAATCTGAAGCTATAACCAAGATATTCATATCATCATCTCTTCTTCCTGCTTTTACTTGTAATACATTCTTTCCAATCGCAGCCCTGATTCCATCAAACTTATTTGCCATCACTTCAACTCCTACACCACTTCCGCAAAGAAGCACCCCTTTTGAATGTGGCCTTTTTGCTACCATTGAAGCAACCTCGGTTGCATATTTTGTATAGTCATCACTTTCATCAAGGTGATCTGCCCCCAAATCTTCAAAGTCATAATTTAAATCAAATAGCCATGTAGCTATTTTTTCTTTTAGGGCGTAGCCCCTATGATCTGCTCCAATGAAAATTTTGTTCATATCATGATATTAATATTCATTTTTAAATCTGTCCATAGCAACAATAAATTCTTTTAAGTTCATCTTTTCCACTTCTAATATAGAACTGCAGCCCAAATCAATAATAAGGTCTTCTTCACTGTTTAATTGTTTCAAATCGCACAAGGCTCGTATCTGTTTATTTAAAGATTCCTTAGGATTAGCGATAAACTTTTCAGCTTTTTTCGCGTGTGCTGGGTTAGATAAAAAAATGCTTAGGATCTTTTCTTTACTTGCCTGACTTAATTTATCATAGCCATTGTTTTCAACAAAGTCGTGTAATTTACCAAAAATGTCTTCACTTGATTTTATGCTGCAAAGATAAACATATAAAAATTGTACATATGATTTACCTTCAGAAATTGAAAAACTATTAATTATAAAGCCTGCGATATTTGATTGTTCTACTTTTTCTCCAAATTTCCAATCGCCTTCTAATCTTGATACTTCCATTACTTAAACCCTTCCACCAAATCCAAGAGCTCTGCTCGTGGATTATTTGCCATCATTACGTCACTTGCAACAGCAATTCCCATTGCTCCAAGTTCAATACAAGTCCTCACATCTTCCTCTGAATGGACTCCTGCTCCAACAATGAGTGGAATTCCAGATTTTTTAGAAATCTCAACTGCTTTTGCAATTATTTCAGGTTCTGCTGAAGCTACAGATTTATCTTTACTACCAATTAATGCTGGTGGCTCATATGAAATGTAATCAGGTTTTAAACTACATACTTTTTCTAATTCTTTAATATCTTTTGCAAAGACCAAAGTTTTTAATCCTACTTCTCTTGCTCTGTCATGTGCTTTTTTGAGTGTTTCAAAATCTACGAATCTATTTTCTGAATGATTTAAAAATGTCCCTCTTGCTCCATCTTCCAAGACTGATTCGGGAAGGATACTGCCTGTATGTGCACCATATGTTACAGGATCAATTTTTTGAGTCCAAACCTCAATGGCAATGTTTGAAACGATTTCTCTGATATCTGAAGTTTGGACAACTGGTATTATTTTGATATCAGTTAATAATGAAACTTCTTCTACAATCTTTGACATGGCCAAGGCTGTGTCCCCTGTTCCACTTTCGTATGTTTTGAAATTTAGAAAAATCATGCTAATACTTGTTCTAATTTACCTTTGTCAAAACCAATAACTGTTAAGACTTCTCCATTATCTTTTGTTATGACAGTAAATGGAACACCTAAAAAACCACCTGAAACTGCAGCCATTTCATTTTTAGCATTTTCATCTTGGTCTACAAGTTTTTCTTCAAAAGCCAAGTTCTTAGACAAAAAGAAATCTTTTAACATTTTGCAGTATGGGCAAGATGTTGTTGAATATATTTTTATAATCATTTACTAACCACCTCCTTAATTTTTTGACTTAAAACTTCAGTTGACAGTTTGCCAGTGTTTTTAAAGGCTAAACTGCCATCTTTATTTAAAATAATCAAAGAACTTTCCTTTGTAATATCAAACTTTTTGGCAAGGGCGTCTGTCTCTGTTGTTGTTTCAGAATCTAGGATATGAATTCTCAAGCCAACTATGCCTTTTGTATCAAGATTGCTAAAATAATCTGCAATTGTTTTGTCTTGTGACAAGCATTCGTCACACCAATTTGAAGTAAAGTATAAAACAAGAACACTTTTGTCTTTTAAAGCTAAATCATAATCAACTTTTGCATAATCTTTGTAAAAAGATTGCTTTTCAATAACCTCTGTATTGTCTTCAGTCTGATTTGCTTGTTCTGGTTTGTTTTTAGAATCAAAGTAATTCTTTTGTAATTGATAGGCATTAATTAAAAAGGCACCAAAAGATATTAATAGAAGTGAGAGTACAAAAAACAGTATGAACTTTTTCATTTGTCTAAATTCATATTAAACCATTGAAGCAAAATTAGAAAGATCCCTCAAGAATTTTCTTTTCAATCTTATTGTCATTTGCCTTTTCAAGGCTAATAACTATCTTTTTATATTCTGGATATTTTGAGCCATTGTATTCCAACATCCAACCACCCTTTGCAACTTGAAGTTTTCCAAGAGAAACAAATTTATCTGAATTCTCAAGCCAAGCTTCATAATAATAACCTGCCTCTGGATCACTAGCATCCACCAAGACCTCATTGTTTGTTGCAATACCTCTACTATCCCCTCCTGATATATCTTTTAACTCTATTGAATTCACATTATCTGGAATATCTAATTTAAAAGTATCTTCAAAGTCTTTTTTAAATTCATACGAGGCAGGTGATGGAGTTGGTGTTATAGCCTTATCTTTTTTAAGATATTTAAAAAGGTAAACCCCACCAATTACTAACAATATAACTATCAAGCCTGTGATTATATCTTTTCGGTTGGAGTTCATGTAAGGCACACAATACTCTAGTTAAAATTGAATGTCAAGAAAATTTAAATAAATAGAAGTTTTTATTCACAACAAGGATCTTTAAAACCACAATTAGTACATATTGCATCTTTACTGCCTGCAACAATTCCTATTTGATGTCCACAAACAGGACAGTCTTGCTTATCTATTTTCATTTTCAGAGAAGTTTCAAATAGTCTAAAGCAAAATAACCTATTTCAACGTCTGTTAATTGACCACTTCTTAAGTGTTCTCGAAAATCCTTTAAATCCATTTCAATAATGTCACAATCTTCATCGACTTCCCACGTTGGTTCTTGAACTTTTTTACAATTTCGTGCGACAAAACAATATCTAACACAATTAGAATATGCATCATCGACCAACTCTCCAATTATTTCAAAGTCCCCTGAATATCCAGTTTCTTCTAAAATCTCTCTTTTTGCGGCAACTAACGGATCTTCGCCTTCTTCAATATGTCCACCAGGTAGTTCCATTAACACCTTCTCAGGACCAGGCCTAAAAACCTTAGTTAAGATAACTTTATTTTCATCTGTCAAAGCAACCCCACATATCATTCTCCCCTCATCTTTTGTGTCATACGTAAATTCTTGACCGTTTAAAAGAATAAATGTCTTTTTCAACATTTTTCTCCAACCTGCTCTATAAGGTTCTTCTTTTACCTTTTTCCAATTTAGATCTCGTGCCATGTTAATTTTTAAATTCTAACACCAAAATTTTAGTTTTTATCCGCATATTTAACGCATGATTACCGCTAGCCTCAAACGATTATTTGTTCAGCTTCAAATATACCCCAAACATTGCCATTACCGCAGCAACTAACAACCATTGTGTGCTTGCAAGCCAGAAATCATAACCTAAATATCCAACCGCAGAAAGTAAAACTGCAACACCCGAACCCATCATTAGGTATTTTGAATAATTAATATTATTTTTCTTTGCCATATATATCACCACCTCACTATCTTCCCATTGTTATATCAGATATCTTTTTGCCAACTCTCCAACATAAAAAGCAATTACTGCAGAGGCACCACCTATAAATAAATTTTCAAATGCGGTACGTATTACATGTTTGTTTGATACCATTCCTCTAAAAATTCCGACAGTAAAAAGTGAAACAGCAACTAAGATACTTGAAACTAAAACTGCGTTATCAAACTTAAAAACAAAAGATATTAATGGAATAAATCCTGCAATACCGAATGAGAAAAAAGAAACTAAACCATTTTTTAGTGGCCTTGTACCCAACTTAATTTTTCTACCTTCACTTTGTTCATACTCAATTTCAGACTTAACACCTAGATATGAACCTGTAGACATAGATAGTCCATCTGCAAAAAGATTAGCAAGTCCAAGAATAACAACGACGGAAGGTGAAAGTGAAGCCCCAAGTGAACCTGCAACAACTGCAAAAGTTGTGACAATTCCATCATTAGCAGAGAGAACAACATCACGAATATAATCCCCTTTGTTTTGGATTGTTTCTTTGATATTCATATTCCTACTTTACATAAATAATATCACAACATATATTGTTTATATTGATTGTGTTTAAGGAATAAGGGTGTAATTCCCTAGCTGTGCCGCAACCGTATAGTCGGAAAACTAACAATTAATACAAACCAATGCAAATTGCATTGTTAGAATCTCGAGCAAGAAAAATGCATGAACAATTATCCCTAGATATCCAAGCAGTTAGTAATCTTAGAACTTCATTTTACTATTCACTAGGTTTGGACGTGCCAAAAGCGGTATTGAATTTTGATATACCGCTGGAAAAATGGACATATGAAAAATATTTCATTGATCGAAAAGAACAATTCCAAGAATATGAAGAAAAGCAAATTGAAACTGCCTTAAAAGAAAGGTTTGGAATAGCTACAAATACATTTGTTTATTCAATAGACACAGACGGAGATCTAATCAACAATCTTGTTCCTAATGAAAAATTTAAGGTCTTTCTTAAACGTGGAATACTTTATAGAGAGTCAATAGGATCGAAAGAACAAGAAAGAGAAAATGCAGAGCTTGATGGATTCATTGAGATAACAAATAAATTAACAGACAAGAAAACTCCTATTGGAACAATGATGGTTTCAATTTCAGGTACTGGAATTGTAGAAGATACTTTTTATCCAAAAAACTTCATAGACATTTATGAAAAGGTTAAAGACGAAAGCGGACAGGTCGTAATTAAAATGACTAGGTTCCAGTCCTCAAATGATTATGAAGAATATATACAAAAGGCTCTAACCTTTAATCCAAATTATTTTGATAACTTTGATGGCCCAATAGACGCTTGGTTTCTAAATAATCCAATTCCTGTAAAACCACAGGATAAATTCAGTTCTCCTGAAGAGCTATTCTCAAAAATGTTTAATAATGAAAAAAAATCAATGGAAGAAAACCAATTTCAAGAATTACTTGAATACTGCATGCCTTTAATAACCAACTTCATAAATTTGTTAACTTCAGATATATTAGATCCCGAGGCTATTTCGGCAAATTACAATGCAATATTAAATAAAGCAGATATCTTTGTTCAAAAAGATGGTGGGTCAGGAATAGTTATATTTGAAAGCGTTGAAATGGACATCTTTACACTTGGTAGACAAACTGTAAGAGCGGTTGCAGGTGACTGCGGACTATCAGGTGGAATAAAATTAGGAAATAGATTTGAAAACAGTGTTGCAAAATTTGGCGAAAAATGGACATACCACAACGGTGATTGTGTTAACTGCAACAAGACCAACACCGAGGTTGGTCCGTGTAGTATATGCAAAGAATGTGAAAAAGTTTTATAAATTACTTCTTTGCACTACAAACTTTGCATTCTCCCATATGTGTAAATGCTGTATAAACAGCAGATGCACCAACTAAAACATAGACAAGATTAGCTAGAGCTGGCATTCCCCCAAGTAAAGCTTGAACCAGATCAAAATTTAAAAGACCAACCAAACCCCAGTTGACACCTCCTACCCAAAGAAGCATGTAAGCGACCATGTGGACAGTTTTCATTAAATAATCACCACCAATCTATTACGAAGTAACAAACTTCGCTAATATATTAAATATATACCTTTTGAAAAAAATAAAATATGGAGTTTACAAGTTAGAATCTAAAAATGCTTTTAAAGAATCTATATCTCTTTTTTGTTCATCAAAGTGATTCGAAGCAATTCCAACAGATTTAGCGCTTTCAACAGCCGCTGGAGTGTGTTCAAAGTAGATACAGTCTTCAGCCTTTACGTTAAAGTGTTCAAGCATCTTTTGAAAGTAAACAGGATCAACTTTATCTGGATTGTGTTTTAAAGTAAACATTTCATATGGCAAATCTACCAAACCATATGTAACCAACTGTTCATCATTTGCGTTAGTTAAAATTATTTTTTTATTTTGATAAGTTTCAAGAAGGTTGTGAAGTTTTTCATCAATTTTTCTATCAACTACAAATGTACCTGCAGCATCAACAAATATTGTTTTCATATTTTATATATTATTATCTAAGTTCATACTTTGAAAGTAGTTTTTTGTTTCCTGCAATTTGATACTGTAACAGTTCTTGATACAAACCTTTTTGTTTGGCAAGTTTTTGTGGTGTATCATCCCCTACAATTGTTCCATTATCTAAAACGATTATTCTATCTGCATTCTGAATAGTTGAGAATCTGTGAGCAATAATAATTGTTAACCTGTTTTTAAATAACTTTTCTAATGCATCTTGCACCAAACTTTCAGATCTAGAATCAAGTGAGCTAGTTGCTTCATCCAGAATTAAAATTGGTTTATTTTGTAGAATTGCACGGGCAATCTGTATTCTTTGTTTTTGTCCACCTGAAAGTCTTACTCCTCTTTCTCCAATTTGTTCATCTAAACCATTTGTAAACTTCTGGACAAACTCATATGCATTTGCTTTCTTTAAAGCATCAATTATTTGTTTGTCATTAACGTTGTTGTGTCCATATGCAACGTTTTCTCTAATAGTTGATGAGAAAAGTTCTGTATCTTGGAAGACAAGTGCCATGTGGCTTCTGATCCAAGCATGTGAGGTCTTGGAATACTTTTTATTACTTAAACTAATGTTTCCACTTGTTGGTTCATATAACTTGAGAATTAAATTAATGAGTGTTGTTTTCCCTGCTCCTGAATGTCCAACTAACGCAACTGTTTCACCAGATTTTAGATCAAGGTTTAAATCTTTTAAAACTTCACCACCATCGTTATAACTGAAATTAACATTCTTAAAAGTAATTTCAGGATTCTTTGACAGAGTTGACACTGCCCTGTCTTCATACTTCTCTGTTGATTTTAGATCAAGAAGTTCAAAAAATGTTTTTGAATCAGCTTCTGCCCTTTGTACTTGTTCCAAAATATAACTCATTGCAAACAATGGCCATCTTAATTGATTCAAAAGTTGGATAATTAAAATCATTTCTCCAAGTGTTAAGTTGCCGTAAAAAGTTCTGTTAAAAATTAAGTAAAGAATAATAACCAACACAACTTCTAATCCAAATTCACGAATAAAATTTAATATATGATAGCCATTTGATTGCTTATCATAGAGTTTGTTAATTGTTCCAAAGTTTGTGGACACATATTCCCATTCACGCTTCTGGGTGTTATAAGTCTTAACCAATCTTATGTTATTGATAACCTCTTGAATTCGGCCTCTAACCCCATCTTCGTACAC
This sequence comes from Microgenomates group bacterium, assembly GCA_049301455.1. Taxonomy (GTDB): domain Bacteria; phylum Patescibacteriota; class Microgenomatia; order UBA8517; family UBA8517; genus JAUYMM01. The sequence goes on along the minus strand of JBAQKY010000020.1, from coordinate 96,628 downwards.
ATTTTTTTCTACTTGTATCTTACCCCACCTTTTTGTTGAATATGCTGTTATATAAATATAAACAGGGAAAACAGAAAGTGCCAAAAGCCCAACAGTTAAGTCAAAATATGCAAGAACAGAAACTCCAAAAATTGTTTGCAGAAGTGCAGGGATTATAAAATTAGTAGCACCATTTACAAAGTCGCGAATGGAGTTTATTCCCCTATTTAGTTGGTTAACTATTTTTCCTGATATCTCACCATCAAAAAATGCCTGAGGTAACGTAAATATTTTTTTGTAAAAGATTTCTGTTAAAAATCTACCCAAGCGAGATGCTATAAAATCCCCAATTCTTTGATTTACTGAATTTAAAATGGCAACTGACAAATTAATTACTAAAATCAAACCAAAAAGATAAGTAACTGTTTCATAGTTACCTGACTTATTTGCAATTTGATTTGATAATTCATCAATAACATATTTTAAAGTTACAGGAGAAGCTTGTTGCAAAACTGCTTGAATTGTAATTAAAACACAAGCAACTGCAATCCATTTGTGTTGTGGTTTACTAATTTTGAAAATCTTAAATATATTTTTCATAATTTACTAAAAAGAGTCATTGCTCTGTACTTTTTCGACATACTTGTAATTATACTTGGCAAGGAAATCTTTAGTTTCATCTGATGAGTCATCCATAAATATACCTATCCCACCAACTTCTCCACCACACATCTCGATTAATTTAATTGCAGTTTTGATCGTAGATCCAGTTTCTAGCCAGTCATCGATAATCAACACTTTTTGTCCAGAAGATATTGCATCTTTATGTATTTGTAATTCCTTTTCTTTCCCAGAATAATCTATAAATTTAAGTGAGTGAACTTCATTTTTAAGTTTTCCCGGGTATCTTAGTGGAACAACTCCACATCTCAATTTTAAGGCAATTGCACCACCCAAAATAAATCCTCTCCCCTCAACACAAACGACATTGTCAAATTTTTGTCCATCAAACAGATTACATATTTCATCAACCAAAAAACCGAAGGCTCTTCCATCTTTCAATAGCGGTGTTATATCTGTTGCCCCTTGTCCACTTCTTAAAAAAGATTTTAGATTAATTTTATTCATATTTACTTTACGAATTATAACTTAAGTGAATCTTTTAGGCACTGGTCAATTACTTGACGTTTTATAACTTTGTTTTTGAAGTACCCCTCTTACTGAAGGACTTATTTCTTTATCAGTCCTATGAATACACCCTATCCAACAACAAGGTCTTCTTTTACCTTGTTTGAGTTCAATTACAACTCTTTTTACATGATCATTTCTTGTTTCTTCTTTTTTAACAAGAGTTGTCCAACAAATCCATTCATTACGTGCAAGTGGCGTTAAATCCTCCCAAATTGAAAGGGCTTTACCATCAGAAATTAATGCTTTTTTTAAATCTTCAGGAACTTTATGTACTACTCCATCTGAAATGTTCTTTTTAATCATACTTAAACTAAACGATCAAGTTTTCCTTTTTTCTTAACAATATTTTTATAGTCCCATTGAATTTTAACTGACTTTTCAAGCCACCTTTTAAGATTATCTGTTTTTATCTGTCCAAAATTTGTATAGATAATAGATGCGTCTTTAAATTTCCCTGTCCCTTGTTTTAAATCCGCTTCATCAAAATCTGCGCCACTCCAAAACATTAATCTTAATCCCGCCTTTTGCTTGCTATATCCAACAATTGGATTCCCATTTAAGAACCAAACAGGATGTGCATGCCATATTTTGGATTCAGACTGTTTCAAGTTTTTATCAATCTCACCCATTAACAAATCACAAATTTCTTTATCTGATTTTGACAATGCATTGTTGTATTTTTGTATATCTGTATTCATTTATTTACGTATTATACTAATTTTTCTAAAACCCATGTAAACCATAATTAAAAGCATTAAAAGCGTTATATAAAATTGAGGCTGATTAGGGCTCGTTAAAATTTTAATTACAGGTGTGGGCTGACTGAAAAGAAAATGAAAGATAACAGATAGTGGCATGGTAAACCAAAGCCAAGAAACAACAGGTATTTTAAGATTAACCTTTGAAAATAACCATGTTAAAAGCGGTGCCAAAAGAAGTATTCCAAGATAGGCAGAAACTGTGTCAAAGATTGCAAATGGACCAATTTTAAACTGTCTTAAATATTCTATAGAAAACATAATTACATTGTATATCTAATTATCAGAAAATAGTTATATTTCGGTAGAAAATCATTTATTACAATAATTATTGTAACTGTGTCATAATTATTTATAGATATGAAAATTAACTATTGGAAAATTTCAGGAAACTTAATTATCCTGACCGGGATCGTCGCAATAATCGACTTTTTTATTATTCAAAAACAGACTAACATACTCATTTATCTCCCACTTCAACTTTTTCATATTTTAGTAGGATATTCACTTCGCAATGAAAGTAAATGGGCGCTTAACGTTGCAATGATTTTTTCTTCTTTTAACTTAATATCGTTTACCATGTTTTTGCCTAAAATTATTTCAACGGGTGGATTAGGTATGGTTTTTTATTTCCGTACAGGATTAGTAATCGCATACTCAATAAGTATTTTTCTTCTTTGGATAGAAAAAAATAAAAAAATATTCAGATGATTATATCAAAACAAAAGGGAGTCGATTCTATCGGATTTATTCACCTGCTTTTCGAATTGCTTCAAGATCAAGCTTTTTCATTGGCATAAAAACTGCAGTTACTGCTTCAGCTTTCTCTGGATCTCTCATCATTTCATCCAAAATCCTTGGAACTATTTGCCAAGTTACACCATATTTATCTGTGCACCAACCACATTGTTCTGCTTCAGGAACAGCAGATAATTTTTCCCAAAAGAAATCAATTTCTTCTTGTGTCTCACATTCAACAATATATGAAGTTGCGCCATTAAGTTTAAATTGTTCAACAGGACCACCATTAAGAAACATAAAACTAGTTCCATCAATCTCACATTCTGCTGTCATAACAGATCCCTCAGGTATACCTGAAACTTCCTCAGATGCTTTTGGTGCTTTTGTGATATCTCCAATTTTTGCAGAGTGTTCTCCAGGAGCAGAATTAAAAGTATCTATGTAGTAGTTTGCAGCCTCTTCCCCATTGTTGTTTGCAAACCAGATGCATGTAATTAGTTTACTCATTTTGTTTACATCGTAAGGTGGATGGAATCATTTTAACACATTTAAAAAGATATTCGTGAACAGAGAAATAGAGTTTGGATTTACATTTCAGAACATCCAAACATCATTTGACCGCTCAAAAACACAACCTGCATATTACCCTTTACTTCCGTAGCGTATCTTCGGCTAATTGCTCGATATCAACATTTTCTGTTTCACTACCATCTCCTCCATCTAACAATTCTGACTCTTTTAAGGATCTTATATCTCTGGCAGCAAAAAAAGCCTTTCTGCCTGTTAATTGGTCTGCTCCCTTTGATAATGCAATTGAATCTACAGCTTCCAAGTCAGGATGATCAGTATTACCTTGATTTGCAAATAATTTAGCTAGTGACGACAGTATTCCTTCTGACATTTTTATATTTTATATTATTAAGAGTAATAGTAAACAATTTGTTGTACGTATTTTCAATTATGGCTTCCAATTTATTGTTTCGTATTAATTTAAAATTGAATTTAATTCTTTTTATTTTATTTTGCTTCCCAATCAAATATTTTCCATATAGAAATTCTTTTTGCCTTATCAATTAGCTGTTCCAAATATAGTGCAATTAAACTAATTGCTACCAAAATAACAGATTGCTGGGAAACTTGTCTTTTAAGAAAGAGCTCTACACCTACAACTGAGAAAATTAACAATCCAATGGTTGTTTTGAAATTAAATAAAATTGAAATTGATAAAACTGTTTGGACTAGTGGTTGAATCACAAGTAATGATATTGCAGTGATCAAATTGAATCTAACCCTTTTCCTTGCAGTTCCGTCTTGAAGAGTATAAGTGTCGTCAGTTCCCAACCAACTTGTTGGTATTAGTGGAAAAAGTAATATCAATATGATTATTACGTTAAACCATTCAGCTTTTATAAAATTAATCATGCTCCTCGGGCACGATTCGAACGTGCAACCTTGATCTTAACAGGATCCTGCTCTGCCGTTGAGCTACCGAGGATTATAACTTTAAAGAACATGGCTATTATAGCATCTTAAAATTAATTTTTTAATGCTGAATCTTTTTTCATTAGAACAATTAGACATTTAGATATTAAAAGATGTAATATTTAAAGAGAAATATGAAAAATAAAGAAATGGACACAAAAAAGTGTGAATGTTGTGAGCACAAACACCACTCACACAATTATGGTGGTGGAAATAGTGGTAATGCAATCTATGGACTAGGAGTAATAGGTGCACTCTTTTACTTTTTGCAAAATGTTTCAGGAATTGAAGCTGTTTTGATGGGAATTGGAAAAGCTGTTTTCTGGCCTGCAATTTTAATGTTTAAGCTTCTAACATATCTACAAATTTAAAATTTAATTTGAATTTTATTTTAAAACTTTGTATTATTTTATCTATGAAAAAGATAGTAGTTATATTCATTGCGCTCTCCCTCATTTTGTTTGTTGCCTATGGATATACAAACAAAAACAAATTAGGTAATGAGAAAGTGAATGAACCAGCATCTGTTACATCAAACAATCTGATCAAAAAAGTATATTCCAATACCGATCTAGGTTTTTCAATTAATATGCCTGAAGATTACAAAGTAGTAAAAGAAGGAGATTACAGTGTCAGAATCATGCCTGACACAGAGGTTTTAGGTATGGGACCTACAAACTTTGTCTATATTTCAGTTGTTAAACCTGAAATGAAAAACAGTTTAGGTGAAATATATAACTATAACGCTGAACAGTTTAAGGATTTGATTGCTTTAGAAAATGTTGGAGATTCAGTAGACCTTTCAAAAAACAGCCCAGTTGGTATGGGAGAGTGGTTTACTTATACAGTTGTTGCAGTTGAAGATATAGATAATGGAAAGGTTAAAAATTTTCAAAATCTAAAACCTTGGGAATTTCCAAGCGGCACTACTGAAAACAGATTTATATATGGAACTGAAAAAAATATTTATATCTTGGGATACTATACAGGTGGTGAAGGAATACAAGAAGATTCACGAATTGATCCAAGAATTGCCTATTCGATGATCAAAAGCTTTAAAGCTTCGAGGTAATAACTTTGCGACTTCTTAAATATCCATATACTAATGTGATTAGTATTGTTGCAACTATACTGGCTGGTATCATTTTTGCTTGACCTAGTGACGAATTATTAAATGAGGCATGAAGCAATCCAACTAAAAATAAACTTTTACCAGTATCTATATAAACTAAACCCAGCAAATATCTAAAGAAAAAGGCTAAGAAAAAAAGGACACCAATTGCTATTAAAAATTCTTTTAAAGTTGGCTGACTAAAGTAAAGTGGAACGTGTATCAAAATAAACCAAGGTGCAGTTAACATTGAACCTTTTAATAGTCCATTTTCTTTCATTAATCTTGATTGGACAAAACCAGTCCAACCAGTTTCTTCCCACAAATTTATTATTAAGAAACCTGAAAACATCGAGACAAAATATTTTTGTGCTGTGAGAAGCCACTCTGATTGTGGAATATAAAAGGTATTAAATAAAAGTGAAATTAATATTGTAAGTACTGGTATAGAAAAGAGTGCTAATAAATAAAACTTAATATTAACTTTCCATTTAAAAACTTTGGAAAACAATTCTTTAAATCCGTTCTTACCTTTCATTAAATAGGTAATTATTAATGATGAACCTAGAAGTCCTATATAATTTAGCAATAATATCCCCGGTTCAGTTGGCAGTTTTAATAGGAACAGCGTTGTAATTACAATCCAGCTTAAAGTAATGGAAAAACGTAAGAATGCTTTAATGGGATTTTTAATAATCCATTTGTCTAGTATTTTTTTCATCAACACAGTTAATTAATATATTTTAATAAAATTTTACCTATTTTTTCAACCATATTTACTGTCATGGTTTAAATTTTTCTAAGACAGTGTTTTAATTTACTAGACAAGTTCTGATATAATTTTGCTTTATGATAAATTATAAAAATATTGATGAGTATATAAAAACATTTCCTTCTGATGTCCAGAATAAACTCCAAAAAATTAGAGATATAATTAGCAAAGTATCCCCAAATGCAGTAGAAACAATTAGTTATGGCATGCCAACTTTTAAATTAAATGGTAAAAACTTGGCCCACTTTGCAGGTTACAAAAAACATATTGGCTTTTACCCTACTCCGTCTGGCATAACCAATTTTGAAAAAGAATTATTAATTTACAAAACATCAAAAGGAGCTGCACAATTTAAGATAGATGAAAATCTACCAGAGAAATTAATTGAAAAAATTATTAAATTCAGAGTTGGAGAAATAAGTAAAAAATAGCTAAAATCTGCTTTATTTATAATGTTCCCAGACAGTTTTTAAAACTAAGGCGATTGGTATTGATAAAAAAGCTCCTATCAAGCCCATTGAACCCACACCTAAAACAAAGGCCAAGATTAAAAAGACTGGAGAAACTTTAATTCTTTGACCTATTAAATATGGTGAAACCAGATAATCCATTATTTGACTTAGAACTATATAGCTAAAGATTACAATCAAAGTCTCATATACAGGATGAATATTTGGAACTAGCACCATAATTCCCCAAACAAAAAGTATTGTAATTAAAATTAATATAAATTGAGTTTTTAAATACAACAAAAGTACTGCTTTTATTTTGTCGCTTAAATTTCTATTTGAATTATTCTTCAACAACTTCTTTTGTCTTTTTGACTTTTGGAGCTTTGACTACTTTTTCTGCAACAACTACTGGTGTTTCTACTACTTCAACAACTTTTTCTTGTTTAGGAGTTAAAAGTTCAATGATTTTGTCTAGTTTTTTATTAAGCTCTTCTAACTGCTTGCTGTTATCTGCTCTTGGAGCTTGTGGTCTTTCTGAAAAATCAGATCTATTTCTTTCAGGTCTCTCTGATCTTCTTTCATTTGAATCTCTTCCTCCAACCTTTTCAAAACAATCTGAACAATAGACTGGTTTACCCATTGTTGGCTTAAATGGAACTTCACAATCTTTTCCACAATTACTACAAACTGTTTTAAACATCTCTCTTGGAGCATCACTTCTGAAACTTGGTCTGTCATCTCTTCCGCCTCTGTCTCTTCCACCACCAAAACCACGTCCGCCGCCTCTGTTGTCGCGTCCGCTTCTATTATTACTATCTCTATTAAAGTATCCCATTATCTGTATCATAGCACACTTTAGAATTTAAACTGGAGCAAAACATATTAGTCCAATAAATAGGTTAAAAACGACTTAGGGTATATACTATATACACATACACACATAATCACGATGATGTGTAAGCAAATATATTTAGTATAAAAATATATTTTAGACGTCAGTAGATGAGTATAAACAAAACAAAAGAGTTCGAAACATTTTACAAACAATTTGTAATAAGAAATTACAAAAAGGGCGAGATGCTGATCCGCGCTGACGACGACCCACAAGGTATTTTTTGTTTAACAAAAGGATATGTAAGACAATACACCATTTCCAAAAATGGTTTTGAGTTAACCCTCCACATTTTAAAACCAATTTCATATTTTCCAATGGTTTGGGCAGTTAATGGCACACCAAATATTTATTATTTTGAGGCATTAACTCCAGTTGAAGTTGGACGTGCTCCCCGAGAGGATGTTGTTAATTTTATTAAAGACAAACCTACTATAATTTTTGAACTTCTTAGTGAATTAATTGAAGATTATGCTGAATCCTTAACACGTATTGAACATTTAGTCTTCAGCGATGCATACAGAAGAGTCATTTCAGTACTTCTATACATCGCCAAACATTTTGGAGAAGCAAAAAGCAACGACATTATCGTGAATCACAGGTTCACACAACAAGATATCGCAACACTTGTAGGGGTTGCAAGGGAAACCGCAAGTAATGAATTGTCAAAGCTAGAAAAAAAGGGTTTGATTAAGTATATTGACCGTTCAATGATTTTCAACAATATGGAAAAACTAGAACTTGAGCTTGAATCTTCAAAAACGTAATTCAAATTACAAACATAATGTTCCTCAGATTGCTGTAATAGGCATGCGTCTGATCTACAATTCAAATATGCAAGAAATTAAAGTAGAACCAGTTGTTACTACACCTATAAGATCTGGTGCAACAAATTCTCAAACACGCGAATATTTAGTCTATTACTTCTTTGGAGCTTTGGAAGTACTTTTAGTTTTTAGATTAATCTTAAAAATTGCAGGAGCAGGTGTTAATAGTTGGTTTGTTAGTATTATCTATACTCTATCTCGATTCTTCATTATGCCATTTGATGGTATATTTAGAAGATCAGTAGCCCAAGGTGTAGAAACCACATCAGTTTTTGAACCATCAACAATAGTTGCCTTAATTGTCTATGCAATCGCAGCTTACGGAATAGTCAAACTAATTAGAATTTCTTCAGGAGAGGAACAAGTAGGAGGTGAATAAATAAATATGGGCATAATACTATGGATAATTTTTGGAGCAATAGCAGGATGGATTGCATCTGTTGTAATGAAAACTGATTCAAATCAGGGAACAGTAACAGATATCATCTTAGGAATTGTAGGCGCAGTAGTTGGAGGATTTTTAATGGGCTTAGTTGGCCAATCAGGAGTAGATGGATTTAACTTAAATAGTTTAGTCATCGCAGTTATTGGAGCAATTGTAGTTATTTTTATAGGACGTAAGTTAAAAAGTTAAGTTGAGAAGAGGTGATAAATATGACAACAGTAATAAACACACCACAACCAGCCAGTGATCAAAGTAATGGGATGGGAATGATCATTGGTCTTGTTGTTTTAACAGTATTTGGATTCTTATTCTTTGTATATGGTCTTCCAGCTATCAGACAGATGAGAGTAGGTACACCACAAGTAAACATTCCAAGTTCAATTGATGTAAATGTAAAGCAGGCAGAATAAGCGGAGCTTGACTTCGTTAAAGCGGAGCTTGTTATTTAGTAATAATAATGACAACACTACAACAACAAAAGGATGCTATAGATGAAGATGCACGACTCAAAAAAATCGAGGCTGATGAAGTTGCTGCACAAGAGAGACAAGATGCAGCTGATGAAGAAACTAGAAAAGTCAGGGAGCAAGCAGAATATGATGTCGAACAAATTCAATCAGATGCACAAAAATGATTTGGAGGTGATTAATACATGGGAATTTCAATTACAAATCTAAATCCTCTAACTTCTTTAGTTTTTGGAATATTAATTTTAATTTTTCCAAGGTTTCTTAACTATTGGATAGCAGCTTATTTAATTATTACTGGACTACTTGGATTAGGGCTATTAAACTAACAGTTAATGAAATCATTAGCTGCCGGTCTAATCATAATAATTTTAGGTGGTTCTGTTTTGTATTATTACAAAAATACTAAAACTACGATTACTCAAAATGTATCTCGTACTGCCCCCTCCCCGATTCCGACAAACAAAGCGGTAGAGTTCTCAGCAACGTTTAAAATAATTACAAATGGAACAACAAGAATTTTTACAGATTCTAAATATCACAACTTATCAGATGTTGTGTACATAACCTCTAAAGATCCTAACAAAGTTGAGGTCAGAAAAGAAAACATCACTTGGTCTGATTTCTTCAAAACATTGCCAATGAATTTAGATAAAAACTGTCTTGTTACTGGAGCAAAACAAACATTCTGCACAAACGAGACTAAAAAATTATATTTCTATTTGAATGATGTTGAAACGCCAGACGCACTTGATAATTTGATCAAGGAAAATGATTATCTTCTTGTAGAATACAAATAAACAAATGGTTAGAGTTTTTGAGATAACAGCAAAAATTTGGATCTACGATGGTCCAGCTGCGTGGCATTTTGTAACAATTACTAAAGAAACTTCCAAAAAAATAAAGCATATTCCAATTCTGAGGAGAGGTTGGGGTTCAGTTCCTGTAAATGTAACAATTGGGAAAACTTCATGGAAAACATCAATTTTTCCTGACAAAGATGATGTTTATTTACTACCCATCAAAAAGGAAATTCGAAGAAAAGAAAACTTAAAAGAAGGCGCTTACATAAAACTAAAAATTGAGATTATTGAAGATTTTCTGACTTAATAAATTTAATTGATAAGGAGTTAACACAATGTCTCGTGTTTGTGTCTGTCATTCTCTCCCCCTCAAAAACATGGCCTAGATGTCCACCGCATTTAACACATTGTATTTCTATTCGACTACCATCGCTATCTAATATTCTTTTGACTGCATTTGGAAAATTTTCATCAAATGCAGGCCAACCACAGCCTGCATCAAATTTGGCCGTTGCTGAAAAAAGTGGATTATTACATTTTCTACAAACAAAAATGCCTCCGTTTGGGTAAGCAAGCTTGTCCTTGTCGGGATAGAAATTATCATATTCACCTGTAAACGGGGCTTCTGTACCTTTTTCCTCAATTACTCTTTTTTCTTCTGAAGTTAGATCATTGAGTTTCGTATTTGTTTAATAATTATATACTCCTCTGAAACTTCTGCCATTTAAGAAAATCTGCTTTTGATTGGTGCATCGTACCTGTACACTTTTTATTTCCACAGTAACAATTGTGTGTGCATGGATTACAAGTTTCATCTTTTGGAGGTAATAAATATGAAATTGTTAACTCCTCCTTACTTTTTATATCTCGAAGTGCAAAAAAGTAAACCTTTCCGTTAGTATTAAGAATCCAGCAATTTGGATCACAAGAGTGGTTTATTAAATGCAAATCTTTAATATTTAAATCAGGATAAATTGCGTATTTATCATCTAAAAACATAAGATATAAACCATCTTTATCCTTTTCTAGATCATACTTTTCAATTTCTATCCTTTTACCTGTATATTCCCCAATTATTGTCTTTGCCTTAATTTTCTTTTTTGCAAAAACCCCAAAACCTTTTTGTTTGGTTTTTTTAATTTGATAGAAACTTTTGTCAATAAAAAACATATTTAGTAGTATAATCTAAAACAATCCATGGACTACATTAATTTTTTAGATAATATTTTTTTGAATCTTAAAGATATAGGTATCGACGTTGATAAGTATGTGCTTGATCATGTTGCATACCGCGCAACAACCGATCAGCAGTTTAAAAAAATTAGTGATCAATTAAAAATTTTAGGCAAAAAGATTCACAGAATTACAATAAGAAATAGGTATGTTGATATTTACCGACTCAATGATCCCATAAAGTATCTTCAAAGAACTATTGAATTTATTGAACTCCTTGCCCCCGCAGAAGGAGATAACTTTAAAGAGGGACTCGAGCATGTAGAATTCATTATAGACGACTTAAATTTACACGATTTTGTTAAAAAATATAATTCACTAGATTGGAATGTAAATTCTATAGATAGAAAAATCGGCGCAGAAGTTGGAATTAAATTTAAAAATGGTGCAAACATTAAATTTAAAACCATGTCCATGCCAGAGATTATTAGACTAGAATCAGAGAGATAATATGAAAAGAGTTTTGTTTGTTGGTCAAGCAATGCCAGCTGTAAAACGTCACCCTCACCACTGGCCCTCGCTTAACGTTTGGCTCTATTCAGTTGGATTAACAGATAAAGATATTCAAGAAAACTTTATGTATACAGCTCTTGTTAATTATTTTCCGGGATACCAAGAAAAAGGTGGCCATAAAGTACCTACAAAAGAGGAAACTGAAAAAGAAAAGGTGAGACTCAAAAAAACTATTATAGATTTTAATCCTGACATGTTAGTTACAATTGGAAAGTTATCATTAAGCTATTGTTTAAACCAGAAAATAGACAAGCTAGACAAAAATTATATTGGAAATTCTTTTAATGTTAACCCCTACGGCATGTTAGGTAAAAATATTGATGTCATTCCACTCCCTCATCCATCAGGTGCTAGTACTTGGATTTACAAAGAAGGAAACAAATTACTTTTACAAAAAGCTTTGAGTATATTGAGTAAACAGCTGAAGTAGAATTTGCTGTATACTTTTTATTAGTCATAATATGAAAATTAAATTTTTAGGAGCTAGTGGAACTGTTACAGGATCTTCATATATTTTAACTTCAGGTGGTGGAACTTCTATTTTAATTGATCTAGGCATGTTTCAAGGTCCTCCTGAAGTTGACAGATTAAACTATCTTCCATATGACTATGATGTTTCTACACTCTCAGGTGCCATTCTAACCCATGCCCACCTTGATCATTGTGGAAGATTACCAATTATTATGAATAAAGGTTTTAAAGGTAATGTTTACATGACTCCACCAACCCGAGATTTAACTGAACTTTCGCTCCTCGATAGCGCAAAGATTGCAAAAGAAGACAAATCTCAAGTTTTATACACTACTGCAGATGTTTTAAATCTTGTAAAACAGTTTGTGACGGTTGAGTACCACAAAGAAATTCATATTGGAGATTTCGTGGTTACTTTCTATGATGCTGGACATATTTTGGGGTCTGCATCACTAGAAATCGTAGACAAAAATCCATCATCTGACATTAGAAAAATTATTTTTAGCGCAGATATTGGAAACTTTCCTGCATATTTGGAGGATGCAACTGAGTTTATTAAAGCAGGAGACGCAGTAGTCATTGAAACCACATATGGTGACAGACTTCATCCAAAAGAAAGTCCAATTGATGCTTTGCAATCTGAAATAAATGCAGTGGAAATAAATGGAGGCACGCTACTCATCCCCTCTTTTTCACTAGACCGCGCGCAAGAATTATTACATATAATTATGCACTTTAAAAAAGAGGGTAAAGTACAAAAAGAAACTCCAATAATTTTAGATAGCCCAATGGCAGAAAAAGCAACAAAAATATATGTTGAATATCCAAAGTATTTCAACCCACACATCGAAGCAGAATACAAATTAGGTGAAATGTTTGATTTTGAGGGTTTAGAAGTAACCAAAGACTGGAGGCAGAGCCAAGCAATTCACGCTAGACCTGAACCTAAAGTAATTATTGCAGGTGCAGGAATGATGACAGGGGGAAGAATTGTTGGACACGCCATGCATTATTTACCACTTTCAACAACACGTTTGATGATTGTTGGGTATCAAGGTGACGGCTCACTAGGACGTGAGCTCTTAGATGGCAAAAAAGAAGTGATAATTAAAGGAGTAAAAACTCAAGTTAATGCATCTGTTAACAACACACAAGGACTAAGTTCTCATGCTGATCAGGGACAGTTGCTTGAATGGTTAAAATCAATTCAAGGTGTTAAAAAATTGTTTTTAACACATGGTGACGACCATTCAAGGATTGGTTTTAAAGAAAAAGTTGAAACAGATTTAGGGTTTAAAGATATTATTCTTCCAAAACTTGGTGAGGTAATTGAATTCTAGTTGTAGTAGAATTGTAACTTCTGAATATGGATATAAAGAAAACAAAAATTGTTGCAACAATTGGTCCTGCATCCCAAAACGAAAAAGTATTACGTGAATTGATTATAAATGGTGTAAATGTCTGTCGTCTTAATTTCTCTCATGGAAACCTAGTTCAGAAAAAGGAGGCTATAGATTTAATTAGAAAAGTTTCAGAAAAAATAAAGATTCCTGTTGCAATACTTGCTGATCTTCCTGGACCAAAAATTAGATTGGGTGAAATTGATGGGGTTTTCAAAATAAAAAAGGGTGATGTTTTAACTTTTGGGACGAATGGCAAAACACATCTCCCTATCCAATTTGATTTTACTAAAGATGTGTCTGCAGGACAAAAGATGTATCTTAACGATGCATTAATATCACTAAACATTATTAACTCTAAAGACGGAGTTGTAACAGCTAAAGCCCTAAATAGTGGTTGGGTAACATCAAGAAAAGGAATAAATCTACCTGAGACACTTTTTGAAAGAAATATATTCACTGACGAAGATAGAACTTCTGCATTATTTGCCATTAAAGAAAACGTCGATTTCATTGCCCTATCATTTATCCAATCAGGCAAAGATATTCTTCCACTTAGAAAACTGATTGACGACCACAAAAGTAAAATAAAGATAATTACCAAAGTCGAAAAACCTCAAGCAATTAAAAATATAGAAGAAATAATTAATTTGTCCGATGCTGTAATGGTTGCAAGAGGTGATTTGGCAATTGAAACTTCTCCTGCAGAAGTCCCTCTCATGCAACAAAAAATAATTAGCCTTGCCAGACAAAGTCAAAAACCTGTAATTGTTGCAACACAAATGCTTGAAAGCATGATTGAAAATCCTAGACCAACAAGAGCTGAAGCGTCTGATGTTGCCAACGCAGTTTTGTCTCAAGTAGATGCTGTTATGTTATCTGCTGAAAGTGCCTCAGGAAACTATCCAGTTGAAACTGTGAAGACTATGAAATCAATAATTGAAACTGTTGAAAAAGATTTAGAATCAAAAAGATATATTAGAATTAACTGGGAAAAAATTAACATTAACGATTTAAATTTTAACGCAATTGTTTCTGCCAGCGCCTCACTTGCTTATAGATTAAAATCTCCAGTCATTGGAATAGGAACAGTATCTGGTAAAACAGTCAAGCAACTATCATCATTTAGACCATCTGCTGATATTGTCGCTTTTACTCATAATCAAACAATTGCCAGACAACTTTTATTATCATGGGGTGTAAACCCAATTTTAATTTCTAAAGATGTAGATGCACACGGTTTTGAGACAGAAATGATAAACACAATTAAGAAGTCAAGAATGGCAAGAAAAGGAACAAAAGTTGTTTTAATTTGGGGATCTAAAATTGGAGTTTCTTCTACTACAGACACAATTAAAGTAGTAGCTATTTAATAATCCAAGCCAAAAATTCTCGATTTTTCCCTTTCTCCCCTACAATTGGGGATTCAACAATATCAATAACCTTCCCTCCAACTGCAATAATGTCATTTTTAACTTTTTCTAAAACTTCATCCACAAATTCATCTCTTAACCTTCCCTTTTCTAAATAGTTTTTAGGTGATTCATAATGCGGTTTGATTAATGAAATAATTTTCCCACCGTCTTTTAAATTTTCTAAAGCATTTGGAACAGTTAAAATCTGTTTTGTCCAGGCAGTATCAATTGTAATCAAGTCTACTTTCTCTGGCAATTTAACATGCATTGCATTTGTTCTCTCCATGACAACAACTTTTGGATTATTACGAAGTGTCCAAGCAAGTTCTCCATACGAGGTGTCAACAGAATAAATCTTTTCAGTACCATTTTGAATTAAACAATCAACAAAGCCTCCAGTTGAGGATCCAAAATCAGCAGCAATCAAGCCATTTACATCAATCTTAAAATGATTAAGTGCAAAGTCCAACTTCTCCCCTGCACGTGATATAAATTTGTTCATTAACGCTATTATATTCTTTTTGATACAATGATATTAATGGTTAAAATTAAATCTTGGCCGAAACTAATTTTTTCAATTCTTTTGGCTCAATCTGCAGGAGCTGTTGGTACTATTTTTACTTTTGATGCAATACCTACTTGGTATGCGACATTGGTTAGACCTTCATTTGCACCTCCAAATTGGTTGTTTGGCCCTGTTTGGACAATTCTATACACACTAATTGGGATATCACTTTATTTAATTTGGACAAACAAAAAGGGGTCACTTAAGCTTTTCCTTTCCCATTTATTTTTAAATGCAATCTGGTCTCCTATTTTCTTTGGAGCAAAAAATTTAGGTTTGGCTTTCTTTGTAATTTTATTGATGGATATTACACTGATTGTAATAATTAAAAATTTTTACAGATTAAACAAAGTTGCAGCTATAATTCTTGTGCCCTATTTAATGTGGATCAGCTTTGCCACAGTTCTTAATTTTTCATTCTGGCAATTAAATCCAAGCAGTGTTTTTGCACAGGATTTTAACTTTCAAAAATCAAGAGAGGACTATATCTTTAGTGAAGACAATTATAGAAAGGATTTGAGTGATTTTAATTTAAAAAAAGCATCCTACAATAAAAATCCAACATTATCTTTAAAAGAAGAATTTAGGCTCTCCGCTTATGCCTTTGTGGGAACCAGAAACATACTTGTCAAAAATTACTTAACGATGCTTAGGCAAAAAACAGTTGAGTCCAGAGGAATTGAAGGATCACAAAAGGAATCAGTTTATTCAAAATTAGATCCTGAAGTAGTTTGGTATGATGGTAGGAAAAATAATTATGACCTCTCAAACACACTTGAAGACATAATCAGAAAGACAAAAGAGGAGGATGAAAGATACCAAACCTACACATTGCCAGCAATATACTATAGCTTGTCTCATATTAGCTTAGGAGAAGCCAAAACGACTAAAAATAAGCATGTAGAGATTTATAACAAACTCAAAAGTGAAGCAAACGAACTAGTTAAGTTGGGGAGGGCTGATGCCAAGCTTTTTGAAAGATGGTTTAAAGATATTGATTTAGAACTCAATAAAATCTCAGAGATTGAAAATTTAACACTTACTCAAATAAATACTGTTTTTGACTCAGACGAATACAAACGAGATGCCGGATACGAAAATGCAATGGAAGAACTAACACCAATTAAATCAAACCTTTTAAGATTAAATGGATTTCTTATGGAACTTGAAAATACTGTCAACACTAAAAGATAGATGTTAATAAATTAAAAAAATGGAAAAAATTAAATCTACAATTAAAAATATAATTGAAAAAATTAAACCAAAATTAATTTTATTTGATGAAAAAGTAAACACCTTTTTACCAAATCCAAAGATTAAAAAGATTGCCTATATTACAGTTGGTTCACTGTTTGGTTTTATGTTCCTAATAATAATATTAGGCTTACTATTGTCCCCTCTCAGGAATAACAGCAGAGATGAAGGCACCGTTCTAAAGAAAACAAACATCATTGTTGATTCACCTAAACCACAAATTGAATTAAACGAAAACCAAAAACAAATATTAATGCTAGAAAATGAGATAAAAGAATTGAAATTTCCAGAAAGTATACTTAATATCCCAATAATCGAGAGTAATTTAACTATTTAATCCATCCAAACTTTTCAAAGTCAGTCCTAGTATAAGAAGCTAAATCAACGTTTATCAAATCTGAGATTTTAAACCACTTAACCGAAGCTGTTTCTTCTGGAATCATTGCTTTAGGTGTACCTTTAATAGTTCCTCCATACAAAATAACATGCCACGTACCATCAGTATTTGGAAAATCATCCTCGAGCATTATTTTATTAATTATAAATTCAACGCCAAGTTCTTCTCTTATTTCTCGAATAATTGCTTCCCCAGGTGTTTCTCCTTCGTCAACTTCGCCTCCCGCGTTTTCCCATTTTCCAGGCTGACCCCTGCTTTGAAGACTACGTTGAGAAAGTAATATTTTATTGTCTTCTTGAATAACTGCAGCAACAGCGTATTTCATTAATCTAGATAGTCTTGCAGTTTTTTGCGTCTACTTGGGTGTTTTAACTTTCTCAATGCTTTTGCCTCAATTTGTCTAATTCTTTCTCTAGTAACACCAAATACTTTTCCGACTTCTTCCAAAGTCATTTGTTTTGTTCCTTCAAGACCAAATCTAAGTTTTAATACTTTTGATTCTCTTTCAGTTAATGTTCCTAATACTTCATCGAGGTGATCTTTTAAAAGTTGTTTACTTGCTTGATCTACAGGTGAAAGCTGACTTTCATCTGGTATAAAATCACCTAAGATACTTTCTTGGTCTTCACCAACAGGCGCTTCAAGTGATGTTGTTTCTTGTGCAATTTTAAATATTTCACGTACTCTGTCTGGCTCAAGCTCCACTTCTGCGCCTATTTCCTCTGGTGTTGGTTCTCTTCCCAATTCCTGCATCAATCTTCTACTAATTCTGTAGAGTTTATTTATGGTTTCAACCATGTGAACAGGAATTCTAATAGTTCTTGCTTGATCAGCAATAGCACGGGTGATTGCTTGCCTGATCCACCATGTTGCATAAGTTGAGAATTTAAATCCTTTTCTCCAATCATACTTCTCAACAGCACGAATTAAACCTTGGTTACCTTCTTGGATAAGATCAAGAAGTGATAAACCACGACCAATGTATTTCTTTGCAATTGAAACAACCAAACGAAGGTTACTTTCTGTTAATTTATCTTTTGCTCTTCTATCATTCTTCTCGTACTTTTTGGCATAATCTATTTCTTCTTCTGCATTTAATAATGTTACCCTTCCAATTTCTCTCAAGTATTGCCTAACTGGGTCTGTCGATTCAATACCTTCGAGACGTGTTAACATTTCAATTTCTTTGTCTAGTTTTTCTTTTGAAGTATCAACAAACTCTCCATCCTCAGATGCAACAGATTCAAAGACATCAATCCCCTCAGAAAGAAGTGAATCATATAAATCATCCAGTTCTTTTATCCTATCCTCAGCATCTGGAAAAATTTCTAAAATTTCATCTTGAGTTAAAAAGCCCTGCTCTCTAGCTTTTTTAATTATTTCTACAACTTGTTTTCGTATCATATTTTTTTAGAAGCTAACGTTCCCGTATATTATACCCATAATATCGGATTTCTTAAAGGGCAGAAAGTTTTTTGCTTAAATTACTAAATTCTTTTAACAAATCTTGACTGTTTTCATCTTTTTTAATCTTTTCAGCAATATCTTCAAGTTTCTGTTTTGTATCTAAAATTGTTAATTCTTTAACAATTGTTTCAACATCTTCCTTTTCAGAATTTTCTAGTACCATTTCAGCATATCTTGTTTGGAATTCGACAGGTAAAGGTAAACCTTTTTCCTGAAGATGAGTGATAATTTTTAAAATAAAATCATCAGATACCAAACTTTTAATTTCATCACTAAATAAAAATTCCTTTTTTTCACCTACGCAATTAACTAATAATTTCTCCTCAAGTTTTAATCTTCTACTTTTTTCTGGTTGTTGGTAATTATTTTGACTAACAATATTTTTATCTATTTGTTTAATTTTATCTATTTCTGAAAATACTGTTTCAATAGAAACAGACAACTTACGCGCTACCAATTCTACATAAAAAGACTGAACAATTTTATCTTGAATTAAGGTTAAAAGAGGCACCACTTCTTTACTTATTTGAGATCTTCCACTACCTGACCCAAGGTCATATTTATTAAAAATTTGGTTAATCATAAAATCCCACAGAGAAGCTGCTTCCTCAATCGCCCTTCTGTAACCTTCGGGGTCATTTCGTGCTGCTTCATCTGGGTCTTTGAACTTTTTCAAGTGTGCAACTTTTACATCAAAACCCATGTTTATTGCCATAATTGCGCCCCTTTTTGCAGCTTCATCTCCTGCAAAATCTGAGTCAAGGCAAAGAACTATTCGTTGACAAAACCTACCAATTAATCTAATTTGATCTTCTGTTAAGACAGAACCTTTTATAGCAACAACGTTTTTGATTCCAGAGGAATATGATGAAATCATATCCAGCTCACCTTCAACAACAATCGCAAATTTACTACTTCTTATATCTCCTTTTGTAATATTTAAACCATATAATAATTTTGATTTATGATAGACAACAGTTTCTGGAGAATTTATGTATTTTGCCATATCCTGTTTTGCCCAAGGGAGAATTCTTCCTGCAAAGCCGACAACTTCATTTCTGTGATCCATTAACGGAAAAATTACTCTGCCTCTAAACCTGTCGAATGTTTTTCCGCCACCTACAATTAGTCCTGTTTTTTCAATATCTGCAATTTTAAATTTCTTTTTAACTGTCAAATAATTAGTTAGCGCACCAAACGACGTTGGAGAATAACCAATTTTAAAAAGATTGATAGATTCGTCAGATAACCCTCTGTCTTTGGTTAGATATTCTTTTACTTTTTTACCTTCTGGATGATTATTAAGTGCATAATCAAAAAAATTAACTGCACTTTTATTTATCTCAAATATTTTTTCTTTTTCAGATGAAGATTCATCTTTTTGCAAAACTAATTTAATACCAGCCCTTTCTGCTAGATATTTTAGAGCATCACCAAACTCCATTCCTTCGTGTTCCTCAAGAAAAGTAAAACAATCTCCATGACGCCCACAGCCAAAGCATTTATACATTTGAAGCTCTGGAGTAATCATAAAAGATGGAGTTTTCTCACCATGAAATGGACAATTGGCTTTGTAGTTTCTGCCTGCTTTTTTAACTTCTATATATTCAGAAATCAAAGAAACAATATCTGTCTTATTTTTTACTTCCTCAATTTGGTTAGTAGCCATTAGCCTGATTATAGCATCCAATGCTAAATCTAATACGTTGCTGGCGGAGAAGGAGAGATTCGAACTCTCGATAACCTTACGGCTATACCCGCTTTCCAAGCGAGCGCACTAGACCAACTATGCGACTTCTCCAATATGGGTATTATAACATCGATAGATGCTGAATCTTATATCAACTAATGTATTTTTAAGCAGAAGATTTCTTTTTCTTGTGAGTTTTTTCCCACTCTTTAATCATTGAATTAGCTTCTTTTAGAATATCTTTCTCTCTTTTTAAAGTAATTTTTTTCATTGATTGTTCCTTATCAAACCAAGCAACTTCTCCCAAACCCATAACTTCTGCTCCTGCCTTAAAATACATTAAATAATAAATAAACTTTTGAGTTACAGTTCTTGAATTAATTGTTGCAGTTCCAGAAGCACGTCCAACTTCATCTAGTACACGAGCATTCATATTGCCCTGCTCTGATGTATATCTAATTACTGACCTAACAGAAGATTCACCTCTTCTAACTGTAGTTTTTAAAATTTCCCAATTACCTTCATTATTTTTAGAAAGTAAAAAAAGTTTTTTAGCTTTTCCCTCTTTAAAAACTACTGCCCCACCAACCATCACTTCATTATTATTTTTCATATATTGTGGGTATTATATCATTAAAATCACCAATCTCATATTCTAAAGGAATATCTTTATTTTGCGGAGGGTGCAGGATTTGAACCTGCGAAGGGATTGCTCCCTCGAGTTTTCGAAACTCGTGCAATAGGCCGCTATGCGAACCCTCCGAATAATAACTCTCTTGTGTCCCCGATAGGAATCGAACCTATAGCCCGGGATCCGCAATCTCGTGTTTTATCCATTAAACTACGGGGACGTTATAGGTATTATACTTTAATTGGGGAGTTTCTTGCTAAACCAATCTATTGCTTTATCTAAATTTGAAGGTGAAACTTCTTCATATACTAAATATTCTGTTAAAGTTTTTTTAATTTCATCTTTAATTTCAGGTTTGATAACAAGTTCCATTCTGTTTGGTAAAAAGTTAGTTTCTAAAACTAGAAGATCACTATCATGTCTTTTTCCAAACCAGAACCTACCAAGATTCTCCCAACCTGTTCTATTCCCTATTATTTTTATACCCTTGTTTGTTATTTTATATTCTATGTTTTCAGGTTCTACCGTAGACATTACATAATACAAAAAGATGAGAGAGATAATTAAGATTACAGGCATGGCACCCTCAGCCAAAAACAAAATTAAACAGACTATACCTGCAATTGAAACAGTAGTTAAATAAAACTGTTTATCCCTTCTTTTAAAAGGTCTTGCAGGAGCAACCCAAGTAATTAAATCTTTTTCAAATTCAGGTTTAAATGTGCTTTCTTGATTATTTTGCTGACTGGCAGAATCCATATAATTTAGTATACCTTATTTATACTAACTGTACATTAATTATTGACAATATCTTCGGGTTTGGTTAGTATTAGATAGTGGCAAATATTCGATTAATAAAAACTCCAAACCACTCAGGAGATTTTGCTGAATTTATAGGTATTATGCTTGGTGACGGTCACATAGGAAATGAACAGATACAAATAACTCTAAGTAGTCTTGTCGACAAGGGATATGCTAGTTATGTTATGAATTTGTTTGAACGAATTTTTGGTTATAAACCTAGCATATTCAAGAAAAATGATTGCAATGCTTATTGTATTTACAGTAACAGTCTTAACCTCGTTAAGATTCTTGTTAAGAATGGTCTAAAAATTGGAGATAAGGTCAGACAACAAGTGTCGGTACTAAAATGGATAATAACAAATAAAAGGTACTCAAAATTATGTTGCAGAGGGTTAGTTGATACTGATGGATGTATCTCAATACACAAATATAACGTCAATGGAAAAAGATATAAATATAAAAAGTTAATATTTACAAATCATTCGATTCCACTTGCCGACTTTGTTTACAATACTTTAGTTGATGACGGACTGCACCCCAAAATGTATTCTCGTTTAGAAAAAAGACGTGTTTGGCTGTATAATTCCAATGAAGTAATAAAATATTTGGACAGAATAGGATCTAGTAATGAAAAATTACTTAAATTTATGGAGGGTATCCCGAACGGTTCAGGGAAAAGTTTGCTAAACTTTGACGCTTAATTGCGTCCGACAGGTTCGACTCCTGTACTCTCCGCATTTGCAGCCTATGTGATGCTATGAGATCCAACATCATGGATGCTATAATACTCAAGTTCTGGAAGATGGGCAGGACGGTAATGCGCGGGTCTTGAAAACCCGTGGGAGCAATCCCTAACAGGTTCGACCCCTGTATCTTCCGCACAACAATTATATCGTTGTGTTACAATAATTCATGCCTTTGAATAAAAAGACATTGATAATTATTACCGCTTCAAGCATTCTCATAATTTTAGCTTCAGTTTTTCTTGTTAAAAGTAGTAATCAACCAAGCAAATATGATAGTTTTGCAAGTTGTTTGGGTGAAAAAGGTGCAAAATTCTATGGCGCATTCTGGTGCCCACACTGCAGAAGTCAAAAAGATATCTTTGGAAAATCTGCCAAGAATTTGCCATATATTGAATGCTCAACTCCAGATGGAAATAGCCAGCTTGCAGTTTGTACTGAAGCAGGAATTGAAAGCTACCCTACTTGGGTCTTTAGCGACGGATCAAAAGAAAATGGTCAACTGACCTTAGAAAAACTTGCAGAAAAGACAACCTGCCAACTACCTTAAACATAATAATGACACAAATTTTATCAGCATTAACAGTCTTTGCTCAAATTGAAATTTTATTTCTAGTCTTTCTGTTGATAACAGACAAGAAAAGAAAATCAAAAACACTTAAAGTGTTTGCTAAAATTGCAGACAAATATACTTTCGTCATGGCTCTAGTTGCCACACTTGGTAGTCTTTATTATTCTGAAATTGCAGGCTTTGAACCATGCAAGTATTGTTGGTTCCAAAGAATTTTAATGTATCCGTTAGTCATAATTATGTATATATCCATCAGAATTAAGGATAAACATGTTTCAAGATATGTTTTACCAATATCGATTATGGGGACATTACTTGCAGGGTATCATTATTTGACACAATTAGGATGGTTACCATCAACTTGTGTTGCTACAGGTTATTCAGTAGGATGCGCTAAAGTTTTTGTAATGACCTTCGGATACATTACAATTCCTCTAATGTCATTTACTGCATTTCTTTTAATTGTTGTGCTTCAAATAATTTCAAAAAGATATTCAACGAGCAATCGTTAAACTATAAATATTTTTAAACCCAGCCATTTCTAATACTTTTTTAGCTTCTTTTATTGTAGAACCTGTGGTGTATACATCGTCGAATATGAGAACAGAGTACTTAGTACCTAGTACACAATCTGGATTAACGCTGAATGCATCAGATAAATTTTGGTGACGTTCAAGGCCTTTTAAACCAACTTGTGGGTGTGTGTTTTTGTTTCTAATTAGTAAATCCGTTATAAATTTCCATCTCATCTTTTCTGCAAGTTTTTGACCAAGTATTTCTGCTTGATTAAAGCCACGAAAGTTTTCCCTTTGCCAGAAAAGTGGAATTGGAACAAGTATAACATTTCGCAATTTTGAGGATTTCAAACGATTAACACAGGCCTCAATCAATTCATCGCAAACATCATATGCAAATTTATATTTTAAAGAAACAATTACCTTTCTGATTACTCCCCTATATTTAAAAACTGCAAAGTTATTTTCATCAAACGTTCCATCTAAAACTTGTGAAATACAATCACTACAAATATATCTGTCACCTATTCCACACTCAAGACATTTTTTTGGAAAAAGTAAATCAAAGATGTTCATGCTGTATAATTCATCATATGCAAGTACTTAACAAAAAGGCAAGTTTTGAATATGAATTAACTCCTGAAAAGGTAGAGGCCGGTGTTGTCTTAAAAGGAATTGAGGCTAAATCTTTTAGAGATGGTAGAGTCGATATCTCACAATCCCATGTCAGAATAATGGATGGCGAAGCTTTTTTAATTAACGCAAACATACCTGCAGGAGATATCAAAGGATATGAGCCAACAAGAATGAGAAAGTTACTTTTACATAAAAATCAGATAGTTTCATTATCCACCAAAATGAAGCAGAAAAAGTTGCAAATTGTGCCTGTTTCGATGTATAATACAGACTCTCGAATCAAACTTGAACTTGTGTTGGGCGTGCCTAAAAGAAAGTTTGACAAGAAGGAAAGTATTAAAAAACATGATGTTCAGCGAGATATTGATCGAGAACTGAGAGGCAAAGATTAACAATTAAATGGGGATGACCGGTTTCGACGGATAGCTCTTTTACAAAACAGCAAGCCAAGTTTGATAAACACTTGTCAAAAGATATCAAAAACTAAAAGCAAAGCTTAAAAACTATGCTTCTATGTTTAATTACGCATTTGCACCTCAACCTGCATTTGTCTAAACATAGCGTCCTGAAGTCTGATTCTCGATCGGACCGACTGGGTGTAAACCAATTCGAGATGCTGTAATTTTCCTCTTGATTTAGAGGGATTTTACAAAAGATAATTAAATCTTACTTTTATACTCCTGTTAGTTGGATAAGTTAAAAGGAAATTTTATTAACTAAATAAGCTTGTAGAAGTTTTGTTTGAAGTTTTTCGGATGTGGGTTCGATTCCCACCATCTCCACATTAAGCTCTTGCTAGATTGCAAGAGCTTCGTTAGACGCTTTGAATTCTGATATAATTACTTCAAATGCAAAGGCTGTCTAAATTTGTTGTTTTTCTGTTTATATTTATCAGCTATTATTCGTCTAGCGTCAGTATTATAAAATCGCAAGAACCAATTCCTGAACTTCTTCTCTCTTGCAGTGAAACTCGAGACAATGAATTTCATTCACTAAGACCCTACCAAGCGTCACCTTGTGGGGGGACACCCCCGCCTGCACTTTTCTGCAGTAATAAATTAATTATCTTTGAAGACTTTGACATGGAAAGCGAATGTAGACCACAAAAACAAGGTTGCGAAGATTGCAAATGGACATGTAACTTAAATTATAAGGTTGAACCTCACAACTTAAATATAACCCTAGATCAATCTGAATTTCCAATACTAGGAAATACAGAAGACAATTTTGACGATGCACAAAAAGTCAATGAATATGCAAGTTGGTATTTAAATGGAGTTATAGACAAAAGAGAAAACGAAGAGCCAACCAACAGTCAGGTTGTTGATTTTTCTGGTCCTGTTAGAAAACTAATCCCATCAATAATCCAAGATTCACAAAGAATCAAGTCTGTTGAAAGTGCGTTAAGGGTTACTAAGTATGAAGAACCAACCTCCGGAGGTGAACAAGGTTCAGGCCCAATTATTGAAAAGGAAAGCCATGACCAATTAGTTGTTGATAACGAAAGATTAAGCAGTTGGAGTAGCGATCTGAGCGAAATTAGAACAATTACAAACTCTGCACCAGATGCAATTATTGGTGGACTATTGGGAGGTATTATTACAGGAACACTTAACGGAGCTGGTGTCGGAATGGATTTATTTGGTGACGCATGGAACAAAAGAACACCCCCACTTCCTTGGGACGACGGGACAGTGGTTGACGACTACGAAACGCCAAATGCCCCAGTTAAAGAAAAGGTTCCATTCAAAAGTAGAATTCTTTATCAAAAAGCATACAACGAATGGCTAGGTAAATCCTGTGCCATACTGCCCGTCTTCGGTCTTGTTTGTGCTGATATTAAAATCCCAACACCTTTTGGCTCAATCGATATTATAAAGAATAAATATGCCGAATTGTGGAATTTTGTACCACTTGCAAATAATAATGATAAGAAGGGGAAAAATTATTTACTAACAGGCGATGGACCAAACTATGTACCTTCTCAAGGTACTGAAATTGAAGGAGCACAACATAAAGGGTATAGGAATGCACCACTTTATTTTGCACACACACAAGAAGTAGCAAGCTTATCAGCGCTTTTAAACCAAACATACAGGCCTGCGGGTTTCGAAAGTGAAAAGTTGCCAGAAACGACTGAGAAAATAAAGAAAGGGACAAGTTTGGCTTTGCCAACATCTATGCCAACAACACTCAGCCCAGATAAACAAAACCCTGTGGGTAGAGACCCATATGCAGGACTTGACTGTTCAAGTGTGAACGTTAGAGTAAACGAAGGGGATAACCTATTTCCTGGAGATAGAATTGATAAAAAGGAGCTATATGTAGAAGGAGCCGAATATACAATTACACAGGTTGAATGTCACGAAAAAAACGTGTGGACAGATGATTGTAAAGGTTCACCTGAACAGAACAATCTCCAGTGTGGATATTGGATAAGATCGCTTGATTGTAATGCAGAAGTTGGAATTGAATTCAAAACAGGAACGCAAACACCATACATTAATGAAATATATGCTGATACTGTTGCAGATTCTGGAAGTACGTTTAGAAAAATATTTCCTAAAGTTGGTGAAGGTTCACCGGTAGAATGTATTGCAGACATACCAACATCTACAAATGTAACATACAGTATTGATAACCCTCTGAATCAAGCTCCTGCTGGAGGTGATCAAACCTTTAAAGAAGTTGTGTATCCAGCAGACGGTGCAAACACTGGAACAGAGTTGACCTTCCCACATGTTGGATCTGTCTATGAATATTTTTTAAAGGGAATTCAGACAGCCCTAAGACCCAAAGGCTATGGGGGTGAACCTATTGCAAATGGAAATTGTAAACCCACAGAACCGATTGAATGTGGACTGTGGGAAGAAAAACTAGAAAAAAGCAGTGGAGGTGATTGTGGAATATGCACTTCAGAATTAGGAGATTTGGCAAAAAGAATATTAGCCACAGCAGGAAAAGCATACAATGTACCAGCTGCAAACATTTGGGCAGCGATGAAGCACGAAGGCGCAGATGGTTACCAAGGAACAACCTATGATTTTTCTGATGAAAATGTCAGAAAATGGAGCACTCCAGAACAATGCGGAGGTGAACCAATGCCAGGCTGTGACAACAGTGTTACAACAACGCAGCCACCATTTGGATTTCTCATGAATTGGTTTTACACCAATACAGGCAATGAAGATAACATTTGGAGCTCGGTTCAAAAATTAGATCCAACCAGAGATTCACAAGACAAAGTTTCTAGATGCAACTTTTTAGACGCAGCATTTGCTGCAGCGAATTTACTTTCTCAAAGTTCGACACCCTATGCAAACGGAATTATATCTTGCGGGGAATATACATTTGACAATTCAAGGCCAGGAACATGCTCATCAGCATATTGGACCGATGATCACGTTGCTCAAAGTCAAACCGCTTATGTTAGCTATTGTGTAAACGACGATCCAAATAACCTATATACAGTTGAGACAGCGGTGAGCTGGTTTAATGCAGCAAAATGTAACTAAAATGTTACTTTTGTCTTGATTTATTTTAAATCAATCTCTAATAATTTTGCTCCTGTGAGTAAAATTGCTTTACCTTCAGTTTCTGAAACAACCAAGTCTTTTGTGTTTTTAATTTCATCATTTATGTATTGAAGTTTAAACTCTCCTGTTTTATCTAAAACAACAATTCTTCCTTTGTCTTTTTCTAAGATGTAAACATTTTTATTATCTTCATTTGTATAAATTGCAGTTGGATTTTCTAGTGGTTCTGGTATTCCGTTGAGACTAATTGCTTGTGGATTACCATTAGTTAGTTTTGTAACCTTTCCAGTTGATGATAATAACCAAATTGACCCATCAATTACCATATCAATAACTTTTGAAAAATCCATTTCAATTCCTGGAGCTAACCAACCAGATTTACTTCCAAAAGTTTTGTTTGATCCTGCAAATCTATATATTTCCTTGTCATCTTTATCTAAAAGATAAATATTTGCAGCATATGAATAAAACAGATTTGTGTCATTCCAATCTCTTTCAATTACTTTCTTTGAAATTACATCAACTTCATAAATTCCGTCACTCCTATTAAGGAACAGCCTATCTTGGTATGAAGCAATTGCGTTTGCATCACTTATGTTTTCTTTGTTTGCTGCAATCTTTGCACTTTTATTTTTAATCCCTACTTTAATAACGTTTTTAGCAGTTTCATCAAAAACAAATATGTCTTCACCTGAAGAAGTCATATTTTTCCCACCAAATCCTGATGTTTGAAGTGTTAAGTCTAGAAACTCTTTTATCTCAGGCCTAACTTCTCCCACTATTTCTGATTCTTTGTCGCTTATGTTTTTAAGTAGTTCGTCTAACTTTTCACTTTTATAACCATCACTTTTTAAGGTTGATGCAATTTCTTTTGAGTTAATAAATGATTTTCTAGCCTCATTTTTGTCCATTGTCCCACCTAAAGCCGAATCATAAAGAGATATTGCTTCGCTTAATTTTGCTTCACTCTTTTGATTAAAATTCCTGTCATTTTTCTGTTTAACTCCAAAAAAGACACTCACAACTAATAAAACTAACAGCAAAACCCCGACAGTTAAAGTAGTTTTTCTACCTTTATCTGAAGATTCACTGAACTTATCTGTATTTATATAGATGTTGTCAGGAGCATATTCTCTTTCTTCCTCAACAGTTACAGTCAACTTTTCCAATCCATGTTCAATTGTATAAACATCACC
The DNA here is from genome assembly GCA_049301455.1 of Microgenomates group bacterium. Taxonomy (GTDB): domain Bacteria; phylum Patescibacteriota; class Microgenomatia; order UBA8517; family UBA8517; genus JAUYMM01. Next base: position 67,671 of record JBAQKY010000020.1, on the reverse strand, counting down.
AATTTTTGGAACTCCAGATGTTTTGCCTAATGTTTCTCCTGTTTGAAGCAGTGTTATATTTTTACCATCTCGGCTAATAGTTGCCTTACAATGTGGTTCTACTTGAATAATGATCTTGTCGAAATCCAAAACGACAGAGCCAACGTTTTTTAAAACAGGTCTTCCTACATTTGAGGTTAATCTTAAAGGCATTAATAAAATTATATACCTAAACTTAAAGTATTATTATTGAAAAAATCAAAACACCAACAGCAAAAAGAAAATGAACAAAAGCTAAAAATTTAAGCTGCTTTTCAAAGCCAATAACCAAAGTGTCAGTCATTAATTGGACTTGTCTAATAATTACATACGAAAAGACTATATAGATGGCAAGTACAATTATTATTAAAATTTTAAGAACTGACCAAATAGTTATACTTGTGATCATCTAACTCTCCCCTCTATAGCTTCTTGCTGTTCTTCCATTCTTAAATCTTGTAAAACCTTAACAACTCTGTCTGGATATGGAACTGCTAGAAAATCAAAATTGGTAACTTCTGCAGCTGTTTGAATCAAAACATCGCCATAATTAAAAAGTGTTCTAATAACTCCACCCATTTTGTAGGTAACATCTTCTATTTTATCAAGGTTGGCATCACTTACTTCTTTGTAAGTTAAATTGTAAAAATCTATATCAATTATTCTTTCGTCAGTAACTATATATACATTAAAAAACCAGGTTAAAAAGTTTTCCAAAGTATAAGCCATAGAAATTAAATACCAAATTAGTATAAAAACAAATTTAAAATTGGCAGGAATTGAATCTAAAATACTCAAACTATTTATAATTGAAGGGGTCAAAAACATTACTATTGAAAGAAACATCCAAGGAACATTGGTTATAAAATGTTTTCTCAAAAACAATATTATTTGTTCTTCATCTTCTCTGGTTTCAAAACTAACCCCGTGTGGACGCATTAAAAATGAAGCCATTGGACGTCTTTCTTGCATTGGAAGATCTTTATACAATGTTTTCTTCTGTTCAATTTTTTTGGAGCTTAGATCAGGCTTCTTGGTAATGTTTTTTGAAGGACTTGAAGTAAAGATATCAGGCATGTTCAGATTGTATCACTTTTTTTCGATGTTGAAAAACGCGAACCCTTTTTGAGGAACCATGAGATACCCCGGGGCACGTAGGTTAAAGGCTTGTTTAAATTCATCACCTGTTAGATTTATATTTCCATTTATATTTACGTTTGTAGTTACACCATTTCCTTGTGATACAGAAACAGAAGAAACTGACGAAACTCCGCCTTTTTCTTTCAATTCTGAGTAGGAATATGGATTTCCTCCCCAACATCCAGTTGATGTAGAACTAACTCTTGAATCATTACCGCCTCGAAGGACTAACGCTGCATTTACAATATCTGTAAACTCTTCATTATTAAGCCATGGGTCACTTTGTCCGCAAGTTGCACCACTGCTTGTATAACCCTGTCTGTACCAAGCTTTATAAAGCCAAGGTGAACCACCAAGTTTTTCGTATGCTTTATCTATAAAGTTGGCTCCACCAGATCCATCTGTTGTATCCCAACCAGAAGTTGTTGAATAACCACCGGCTGTCGATGAATAAAATGTTGTTACACCTTCAATGATTTGCCCCCTAGTCGCTTGTACTGCCTGTTTCCAAGCATCTGGTGGTGAATCTGCCTTACTCTTTCTAAAGACCTGACAGGCCTCAGTAGTACAAATTTGTTTTCCTTCTACTTTATAACGATATGCATATGTTCTAGCAGCTATTGCTTGAGCTTTTAAAGCCTCTGGATGCCAGCTTGATGGCATTTCTGCAATTCCCCACAAATAATAATCTTCAAAGTTTATATTTCCCAATCCTGCAACGAAAATAGTTCCCCCTGTATCTTTACTTACAGGTTCTTTACCATAATATGCTTTTAAAATTTGACTAGCATTTTGACCATTCTGGGCTCTTCCCCTTGCACCATACTGGCTCATTCCTTTTCTGTGGGTGTAACCACCAAATGAAAAAACTGCAAAAGATCCTGCAGGGGCATTATCCCTAAATCCCTTAATAGAAGCGTTTATATCATCTGCTAAATCACTGTCTCCTACACTTGCAGTAAACGCACCCGATTTTGCATTGATAATTTCTTGCTGTTTAGAACTAAGTGCAGTTAAAAAGCTTTCTACTTTTCCAACTTCTCCTTCTAAAAACTTGGCATCTTCACTTACTTTCTTTTGCAAACTAGCAAGTGATGATTTGTTTTTTTCTAAACTCTCCTTGTCGTTTTTTAGTTTAATTATTTCTTCTGAGTACTTTTGAATTGTTTTTCTATCATCATCTGCAACCATTTCTTTTATTTTTATAGTTTTAAAAGCTTCAATTGCATCAGAGGCTGAAATAAAAGAAACAAGTGGATCGTATAGTCTTGCTGTAATATATTGGCTCACAGCCTTTTGGTTTAAAATTTCTTGAGCATATGCAACGTCTTTTTCTCTTGATTTAATATTATTTTCTTTTGAAGTTAGTTCTTTAGAAATTGAGTTTATGCGAAAATTTAAAGTGTCAATTTGTTTTTTTAAATTTGCTAGATTTGCTTTATTTTTTTCCTGAGCTGGTGCATAGGCTGCAGCAATTCTAGGAAGTATTTCATTTATACAAACATCCATATCTCCCTGACTTAGTTCTGAAACTGATTTGTTTAAACAATCGGACTCGCTCACTGCGCGAGCAGTACCAAGTACTAAGTATAAAGTACCTATGAAAACAAAGACAAACGTAAATATAAATTTGAGTTTAGAATTTAACACCTTCTCATTATATGTTAATATACAAGTTATACCAAATAAAAATGCGAAAAATAATTTTAAGTCTATTTCTTTTTTTATCAATTATACTAACTTCGCTAAAACCAGTCTCTGCTGCTTGTATACATAGTGTCCCTTGCAACGGAATAAGTTGTGGTTCAATGTGTTGCGCAAACCAAAACGAATGCAACAATTATCTTGGTACTCAACCAAACCCGAACATAACTTGCAATGGTGGTAATGGAATCAACACGGCAATAGGATGTATTCCGATTGGTGACACAAATTCATTTGTCTCTTGGATTTTGGGTTGGTCAATTGGTGTTGGTGGTGGAATAGCATTTTTACTAATAATTTACGCTTCATTTATGATAATGACCTCTCAAGGTGACCCGCCAAGACTGAAGGCAGGACAAGAAGTATTAACATCAGCCATTTCAGGAATAATAATGTTGATATTTAGTGTGTTTATTCTAAATTTCATAGGTTTTGATATACTTGGACTAGATTTACTTTAAATATGTTTACACGATCTGATTTAAACAGCATACAGGCTGGAGCAGGATTAAACCTAGGTGGTATATTTACTTGGCCGGGAATATACAACACGGTCTTACCTTTCGTGTTTGGTATTTCAGGAATAGTTTTGCTTTTTAATTTAATATCTGCTGGTTTTAAAATGATGACATCAGTTGGCGATCCAAAAGCAATACAAATGGCAAAAAGTAAAATAACCACTTCGTTAATAGGAATTCTGATACTTTTCTCATCGTTTTGGATAGTTCAACTTATTTGGAAATTTATTGGAATTGATGTAGTTGTTATACAATAATATTTTCTCAAAAAAATAATGAATAAAATCGCAGATGTAGACATCCAAAGTGTTTTTCTAGGTAGCTCAAACGCAAACCTAAGTGATGTTGGGGGAATTAGCTTGTATGTCTCCGCGATTATTGCCGGAGCAATATCGGTATCAGGAATAATTTTATTATTTTTATTAATTGGAGGTGGCATTTCAATCATTTCGGGAGCAGGAAAAAGTGACCCACAATCAGTTCAAAAAGGGAAACAGGCTGTAACTTCTGCCTTAATTGGCTTTGTGGTTGTATTTACTGCCTATTGGATAGTAAAATTGATTGAAACAATTACAGGACTTAGTTTAATATAAAAATAAATCATGAATAAAATAATTGCACAAGCAAACCCTTTTGGAGCAGTCAGCGTACCTGGAAGTTTGTCTGCTTACGGATCTGATCCCGGTCCTGCATTTGGAAAACTTATTCAATTTGGACTAAGAGCAATGGTAGTTGGAGCAGGAATATATGCCTTATTTAATCTTGTTTTGGCAGGTTATTCGTTTATGTCTGCTGGGGATGATGCAAAAAAGGTTGCAGGGGCATGGTCTCAAATCACACAAACACTAATAGGTCTAGCCTTCACTGCCGGAAGTTTTGTTTTGGCGGCAATATTTGGGCAACTTTTATTTAACAATCCACTGTTTTTGCTTGAACCATCTATACCTACACCATAATGAAACTCGCACAACAAATAGACTTATTTGACAAAACCTATGAAGGTTTTGGTCGATTAGGCTTAGAGCAGGGCAAGGGAGCAGCCGCAGACGGTTCTACTATCTTTGCACAATTTATCTCATCAGCCATTGGTCTAATAACTGTAATTGGAATAATTTGGTTTGTGTTTATATTCATGACAGGTGCGATTGGAATTGTTACTTCAGGGGGCGACAAGGGATCACTTGAAGCTGCCAAGAAAAAAATTACATCGGGTATTATTGGAATTACAGTTTCTGTTTTGGGATTGCTTATTGTTAGATTGGTTGGAAGCTTGATTGGAATTCCAAATATTTTAAACTTTGGAAGCATGTTCACACAATTAATTATTAAATAAATGAAGTATCAATTAGCACAAAATTTCACAAACCCAGTCGTAGGCTCAAGTCTTAAAGGATATGAGTCCGGAAACGCAGATAGATTCTTAGAAAAATTTATTCCTAATGGTGTAGGATTATTATTTGTCGCGGGGGCATTATTTTTCTTTTTTCAATTAATATGGGGTGCTGTTTCTTGGATTCTTTCTGGTGGAGACAAAGGATCACTTGAAGCTGCAAAAAATAGACTGACGAGCGCGGTTATTGGGTTTGTTTTATTAATCGCATCGTTTGCCCTAATAGGACTAATTGAGTCATTCTTCAAGATAGACATTTTAAGTATTGACATAGGTCCTCTATTCATACCATAATAGATTTATTATATGAAAAATTTAATTGCAGATTCAGCGATGTTAGCTCAAATTAAGCTTAATAATGTAGGTGAACAATTCCAACCAGCAACAACCCTTTCAGTTGAAGGCATGGTTTCTGGCTTTATCAAATTAATTTTGGTTGTTGCAGGTCTTGCTTTCTTTTTCATTTTAGTCATTGGAGGAGTTAAATGGATTCTTTCTGGTGGAGACAAAGCACACACTGAAGGTGCAAGAAATCAAATTACAGCAGCATTGGTCGGTTTAGTTATTGTTTTCTCAGCATGGGCAATATTACAACTCATCAACACATTCTTCGGAGTTAACATCTTAGAGCTTACTCTTCCAACAGCTAGATAATTACGTCCTATTGCTCAATAGTCACTCTTAGTTTAAAATTATTCATAATATGCCACCACCGCTAACTTCTTTAGAGAAAGTGTTTGAAAATTTAATTTCTGCAGCACTTGCGATGGGAGGAATTGCTTTATTTATAATGTTCTTGTCTGGAGGTTTTAAATATCTAACATCAGGAGGTGATCCCAAAGCAACTGAGGGTGCACAAAAGACGTTAACTTATGCAATAACAGGGATTGTCGTCTTAGCTGGAGCATTTCTAATCTTAAAAATAATATCAACCATTACAAATGTAGATATTACAAAGTTTATAATTTACAGACCTTAACACTAGAAAGCGGCTACTTTTTAACATTCCTCACTAATTTGACTATCCAAGATAAAACAAAATGTTGTAGAATAAAATAATGCTCAAAAAGTTCTTTCTATCATTATCATTATTTTTAGTACTTCTAACTTCAAGTTTTTCTTTTTTTGTTACTAGTCCGCACGCACAAGGTACAAACGATCAACAAAGTGATATTTACGACCTTTGGAATCATAAATGGTATAGTGAGATGGATTATCTTGCATGGTATACAAAAGTGTATGACCCCGATACTCCCGAAAGTGAAATATTTGGAGAAAGATATACCGCTGCTCAAGTTCAATGGGTAGTTTATAGTATTATTTCTAATTTATTAATTAATCTAATTCCAGGTACACCTGATATTATAATTTGCAAAGAAGGTGATCTTAATGCTTGTCTTGATGCTGCGCTTAAAGGGATTAAGGCTTTAACTATTAATACAGAACCAAATACTAACCAGAAATTCTCACTTATTGACACTTTAGGTAAAAGCCCGATCTCCGGTATTGGATATGTAAACCATCTAGCAAGTAAGTTTAGGATAGTCCCAGAAGTGTCTGCTCAAAATCCAGGATTTGGATACAACACCGCAGGACAGTCTCTAATTCCAATATGGTCAGCAATGAGAGACATAAGTTATGGTTTTATTGTTATCGCAGCAATAGTTTTGTCTTTTATGATAATGTTCCAATTTAAAATTAACCCTCAAACAGTAATGACTGCTCAGGCAGCAATTCCAAGGGTCGCAGGGGCTGCAATATTAATAACTTTTTCCTATGCAATTGCAGGTTTTGCAATTGACTTAATGTATGTTTTAATTGGAATTGTAGCCATGCTTATCTCAGGTAGTGGATTAACACAAGCAGATACGCTAGGAATGTTTGGGGCTCTTACAGATGGTAGTTTACTAATGTATACATACCTATACTGGTCTATTTTTTCAAATATTGCCTTTGCAGTATCTCGAAACTCTGGTGTGTATGGTGTAATAATACTAATAGTAGCTATTCTCGCAATATTTACAGTAATCACTAATTCAATAAAAATAATTGTAATGACAGTTAAAAACTTTGCCCTACTAGTTATTGCAATTATTACAGGGCCGATTGAAATAATGATGGGAACATTTACACAGCACACCGGTTTTGGAAGTTGGTTTAGAAAAATACTTGGATACTCCGTTTTTTATCCAGTTCTTGGCCTAATGTTTTTCCTAGTATATTTTTTTCTATACCAAGGTGGTTCCGGCCTAACAGTTGATTCTTCAATTCCATTTTTTCCTGTTCCTGACTTTATACCTATGGGGTCTTGGACGCCACCTCTAACATCAATCGACTTAGGTTCAACACCAATTCTATGGGTAGCAATAAGTTATGTCATTTTTGTTGAAATTCCAAAAGTTGGAGACATGGTTCAATCGTTTATATCAGGTAAGGCTTGGGGCTTTGGTTCAGGTATAAATGAGGCCAGCACTGGTCTACAAAACACGTTCCAAAAAGGAGCTGTTGATCCATTGATGAAAGCTGCACCTGGTTTGGCCGTATCTGCAGGAAAATCAGCTATTGGTTGGATTGGTGGACTTCTCACTAGGTTTGGTTAGTTAATATATGCTAGAAAACTCTTTATATATTATACCTGCAGTTTTAGTCATCCTTTCTCAAGCTGTTATTTGGAGAAAACAACCAAGTTACAACAGCAAAGATACATTGATTGAAGGAGAATATAAATCAAAACAGATGCTTATTGTTTTTATAATTCTCTGTACAATAATTATATTATTCACTTTTCAATTTTTTTTTACTTTACTACCAATATTTAACAGCAAATACACTCAAACCGTAGTCATAACAATTGGATATGTTTTTGTTCTCAATGGGGTTTATATTTCAATAAAAGCATTAAAGGATCTGGGGTATTCTTGGACGGCCTTAGCTTACTATAGAATCAAAAATAACCAAAAATTGGTTAAAGACGGAATCTTTAAATATTCAAGACATCCAATTTACATGTCAATTATTTTACAATGTGTGGGATATGAGTTGATTGTAAACAGTTGGCTATTTTTGCCGATGTTTATTTTTTTGTTTTTGATTATGAACAATCACATTAACAAAGAAGAAGAGTTATTGATGAAATATTATGGTAAAGAATATCAAATTTACAAAAACTCAACTAAAAAAATGTTCCCTTTTATTTTTTAATAGTAAATACCTATTTTTATTTCCCAAATATCTTGCGGAATGCCTTTCCCCAAGACCAACTGAAAAAGTTGGGGTCAGATCTTTCAATTTCTTTTCTTCTATATTCCCACCACTTACCCCAACCTATTGCGGGTCCAAAACCAAGTGCAAACGGAGAGGTGTTAACCCCGACAATTGCAATTGCAATGTTCTGCCTATATTTCGGATCAACATCTAAATCTCTAAATGCATCCCCCAACGGAGCCCAGTTTTTAGAATTAACAATTTCGTTAGGCTTACTAAGTGAGCCTAAAACAGTTGCAGCAGCACTTAAAGTTACTGCGCAATAACCACTAAGCCTACCTTCTCTAGCATTTGGATGTGAGATCGCAGGCATCACTAAATTAATATTCCTAGGATCAACGGCTAGTTTAACCCCATTTCCTACAAACACTTCAAGTAGTGATACTCCTTCATTGTCAGGAGGTCCAATCTTTCTAGTATGATCTATTGAATTTTGATCTCTACCAATTTCCAACGCGCTTTTAAATAAATTAAGAGGCAATAGACCTTCTATTTGTTTTGGGTGGCTGTTTGCGTATGCTCCTAACGCAGACCAGTTTGAATCACCTTTGTTTTTTGCTTCAAGTCTCTCTTGTAAATGCATTGTCTGATGAACTGCTACCGATTTTAATTTTGGCATCGAGTTCGGAATATATTTATGATCTTCTTTTGTCCGTTTATCGTTTTTATCAGCCTTAGAATCAAAGTCTTCAACTAAATCGTTTAAATAAACAAAATTCCTCGATATTGCTTCAGCATCTTTTGCTTGGTCTTCATTTAAATTTCTATATGTCATCAACCAATCGACCTTAGCTTGCCTCATCCTAGAAAGAGCTCCTTCTTCTGTAATATCAAATATCGTTTCTGGTAATTCCGGTCCATTGTTCTTAAGGGCAGCGTTCATCTCAGCACCATTAACTATTAGATATGCCTCTAAAGAGATCGCTTCCAGTACTCCTGGGACTGACAGTAACAATTGCTCTTGCTCGTTTGTAAATGTCTTAGCTTCAGGGTTGTTTGCAATTTCATTCATTCCTCCAGACATTTTAATTGCACAGGCTCTTGAGAGTTTTGCCCTAGCGTCCCAAATCAATATTTCACGATTTTCTGCAGTTAGTAAAAATTTAGTTCTAGAATCTACAGGAGGAACACTTACCATCTGATACTCAGCTGTTCTAAAAGCTTGTCTTTCTGCTTCTATGCTTGGGGCATTTATTGCTTTTTCCGTTCCTCTTTGAACAGCATTTTCCATCTCTGCAGCAGAAAGGGATGATGGCTGAGGTACATTAACAACAAGGTCTTGTCCAACCATATTTGCCAAAGTATTAATAGGAGTTCTTTCAAGGTCCAATACCGCATTAATAGGAAGTGATAGCTCTCTAAATCTAGATATTTCAGTTGGCGTATACCCATGCGTTGTTAACCATTGAGTGTTAGTATCTCTAATACCGCGCCTTCTCATTCCTTCTAGTAAAAGCTGTGCCCTTTCTACTCGAAGCACTTCTGTAATCACCCCTCTAAGTTCGGGGTGTTTTTGCCCTTCTACTGATCTAGCAAAAGAGGATTCAAGCTCTGTTGCGGCAGTAGTGATTGCTCCAAACAAACCATCCCAATTGGTATTTCTTACTAAATTTAAATATGTATGTCTTATCTCTCCAACAATTTCGCCTTCTCTCAAATTTGTAAAATTTTTGACCCTCCGGTTAAACTCGTCTTCAGCGTTTTGTCTCCTCGTCCCCTCTATCGTAAAATTCCTTCGTAAACTATTGAGTTCAGAAAAATCCATAGACCCAAAGTCTTCTTCTGATTTAACACCTTTCTCTTTCTTTTCATCAACTTTACTATTATTATCACTAGAATATTCGCTTTTCATAGGAGCCTCTTTTTGAGTATGTTTAGTTTCAGGTTTATTGTTGGTTTGTTTATACTCTCCATTTTTCTTGGTCGCGTTTGGGTTTTCAGGGTTGCTTTTTGATTTTACTTCCTTTGTTTCAGAAAGCTTCCTGAATCTATCTGAATCACCAGAAGAAAGAGCTTCAGCTTGTACTGGAGCTCCTGTTACAGCGTCTTTAGCCCCAACAGAAATCACGCCATCTCTTGGAGTAAAACTTGCAACATCAGTATTTATACTTTTGCCATCGACACCAGGTCTACCTTCTGCCATATACGTGAATTATATCATTTTTATGATATTTATTTCATTTCCAACCCTTGTGAAAATAAGCCAACAGTTGCGCCAAAACCTTCACATAGTACGATTAATTAATGGAGCAACACCCAATACCACAACAGATAAGTTCATATCAATTCAAATTAGTAGGAGATATGACTCTAAAACAATTTTTTCAAGTTGCTGGTGGTGTTATTATTTCTTTAATTTTCTATTCCACCCCACTCCACCCAATCATTAAATGGCCTTTGATTTTGTTTTTTGCAGGTATGGGTGCAGCAATGGCCTTTTTACCGTTTCAAGAACGCCCATTAGAAAAATGGATTATTGCTTTTTTCAGAAGTATTTATTCCCCTACTTTATATACTTGGAAAAAAACAGATAAACCACCAGTTTTCTACACAGAAGAAGCTGTTGTTCCTACAATCACAACAATTCCCACACCAAACAGTCAAACTACAGACAAAAACACTACCAATTTAGAGGATGCTGAAAAGTCATTCCTTTCAAAAATTGGAGGACTATGGAACGTTTCAAATACTCCTGCAAGCACACCAGTACAAACCTCTGTCGTTCAAACACAACATATTAATAATCCTACTGCCCCAACTGCACCTTTTGTGTCACCAACAACTATCCAAACACAAAACCCTGAACCAAATAAAGCAATACCACCTACTCCTGCTCCACTAACAGTTCCACAACAAGTTCCAACTGTAATCACAAAATCTGCACCAAAGTTAGTTGTTCAGGAGTCTGCACCACTAAACACACCGCAAGCTGAGATAACAAATATTGACGGTCAAAAGATAGAAGAGAAAGAAATTACATCAAGCACTGTAGAATTTTCAGTAGATGCAGCTCCACCATCACCTCCAATTGCAATAAACACAATTGTAGGTCAAGTAATGGACGCGGATCGAAAAATAGTTGAGGGGGCAATTCTAGAAATAAAAGATTCTGCAGGTAGACCTGTTAGAGCATTAAAAAGTAATAAGGCCGGGCATTTCATTATTGTTACCCCACTTGCTAATGGAAAATACGAGGTAACAACTGAAAAAGATGGCTTTAAATTTGAACCTGTTTCGTTTGATGCTGTGGGAGAAATGATTCCACCTATCGCAATTAAAGGAGCTAAAATATAAATGAAATTGCTAATATAAAATATAAATATGGACAATACACAAAATTTACAAAACAACAACCAAACAGTTCCAGCAAATCTTCCAATTGTTGAAAATAAAAAAGAGTCTGTTTCTGTTCAAGTAACGCCGGAACAAGCAGCCACATCAACAACCCAAAATCCAAAAATGGAAAATGCTACCACAACCACCCCAAAAACCAACGGGATATCGCCTAACTGGAAAGAAAACCTTGCAAAGTTAGTATCAAAAATACCATATTTTGGCACACCTGATATGCCACTTGTTTCAACCACACAAGACCATCTACCAATATCAGACATTGTTGATGATGTGGTTTTATATAAAGATGGTGGTGCAGCAATTGTTCTCGAAACATCATCCTTAAACTTTGGATTATTATCTGAAAAAGAACAGGGTGCAGTAGTAGCAGCATATGCCGCGCTAATTAATTCACTTTCTTTTTCAATTCAAATCATGGTCAGAACTCAAAGAAAAGATATCTCTGGATATATAAGATTTTTTGATGAAGCATCTAAAAAAATCACAAATCCTAAACTTGCAGCTATAACTGATGACTACAGACATTTCATAACAGAGTCTATTAAGAAAAAAACAGTCTTGGGTAAAAGATTTTTCATTGTAATTCCTTTTAACTCTTTAGAATTAGGGGTAACAAAATCAGCAATGACAGCACTAAAAAGAGGACCTTTGCCATTTCCAAAAGACTATGTTGTTAAAAAAGCAAAAGTGACATTGTTTCCAAAACGAGACCATTTAATACGACAGGCTAGTAGATTAGGTTTAAAATTAAAACAGCTAACCACAAGTGAACTAGTTGATCTCTATTATCAGATAAATAATCCTGAACCACCAGCAGTTAAGAAAGATATTTAACAAAAAAAAGACATGCAAAACAATACAAACACAACACAGGCAACTGACCAAAACAAGCCACTCGAGACAGGGGATGCAAAATACACTGAATCAGTAAAGCCAAAGATAACAAATCCTAACTTAATTGTTGCAAGCGGAGAAATGACACTACACGATGTGATTTCATCTGACCATGTCGAAGTTGATTTTGATTATGTAAAAGTTAACAACGTTTACTACAGAACAATATTTATCGCAGGTTACCCACGTTTTGTTGCACCTGGTTGGCTTGAACCTGTTGTTAATTTTAACTCCTCACTCGATATGAGTTTTTATATTTATCCTGTAGCTGGTAAATCAGTTCTTGATGATCTTCGTCGCAAAATTGCCGAAATGGAGGCTGAACTATCAACAGATATCCAAAGAGGAAGGATTGTTGACCCATCAACTACCGCCAAGCTCGAAGATGCAAGGGCATTACAAGAACAACTTGTTAAAGGCATTGAAAGATATTACGAGTTCTCTTTTTACATAACTATTCCAGCAAACACAGTTGATGAGCTTAATAACGTTTCGAGGCAGGTAATGTCAACACTTGGATCGCTTCTTATTGTTGCTAAAAATGCAACACTTGATCAACGAATGGGTTTTCTTTCAACAGCCCCATATGGGCAAGACAGGCTTTCAATCACTAGAAATATGGATACCACCTCAGTAGCTACTACTTTTCCATTTACATCGGCTGAGCTTTCTTCAGACAAAGGAATTTTGTATGGCATAAACTCACAAAACGAATCATTTATTATTTTTGATAGATTTAGTTTGGAAAATGGAAACATGACAGTCTTTGCTACTTCAGGTGCTGGTAAAAGTTATTTTGTCAAAACAGAAGCAGTTAGGTCGTTAATGATCGGCTCAGAAGTTATCATTCTAGACCCTGAAGCAGAGTATAAAGCCCTTTGTGATGCTGTAGGCGGTCAATACATCGCTTTCTCTTATAATAGCCCTTCAAAAATCAATCCATTCGATTTAACACAAATACAAGAAGAAGGTGAGAACCAACTAGGACTAAAGATATTATCACTTCATTCTTTGATGAAAGTTATAATGGGCCAAATTACTCCAACACAAGAAGCTATGCTTGATAGGGCTTTAATTATGACTTATAAAGCAAAAGGAATAACTAATGACCCAGTAACACAAACAAAAGAACCACCATTAATGGAGGATCTTTATAAAACATTAATTGGTATGGAAGTTCCAGAAGCACTTGATCTTGCCTCACGTATTGAAAAGTTTATTAGAGGTTCATTCCAAGGTATTTTTGATAAACAAACAAACATAGATCTAAATAATCCGTTTACTGTTTTTTCTGTTAAAGATATTCAAGATGCAATCCGCCCAATTATCATGTTTATGATTCTTGACTATATCTGGACCAGAGTCAAAAGAGATATAAAAAGAAGAATCTTAATTGTTGAAGAGGCATGGCAAATGATGAAATATCCAGATACTGCACAATTCCTTTGGTCTGTTGTAAAAAGAGCCAGAAAGTACTATCTAGGCTTAACAACTATCACTCAGGACGTCGAAGACTTCCTTGGCCAAGATATTGGTAAAGCCATTGTTACAAACTCTGCGTTAAGGCTACTTTTGAAGCAATCACCAACAGCAATAGACAAACTAGGGGAGATCTTTTACCTTTCACAAGGAGAAAAACAACTTCTAATGGCTGCAAATGTAGGGGAGGGAATATTCTTTGCAGGACCACACCATGCTCCTATTAGAATTGTTGCTAGTGAAGCAGAACATCAATTAATTAATACAAAACCACAAGACAATCCAGCATCAACAATGCCAAACACTAAAGCGTGGAATAGACAAGAATAAAACATGGACGATGAACTAAAAAAAATACTAGAAATTCCAGCTCCTAAAAATGAACCGTTAGCAAATTTGTTGGAAGCTTTGCAAATAATTAAGGCTCACGAAGCAAACAAAGAAGTTCCAATTGATGAAGCAAGAAAATATTTGAGAAGGTTTAATGTTCCAGAATCAGCTTCAGGAGAAAATTTAGGATTATTAATTGAAAGCTGGATAGAAACAATTAAGTTAGAGATAAATGCAGAACACGAAGCACCTATTGGACCAAACGGAACAACAGGTGGTGATTTAGAAAGTAAAATCGAATCTTTTGAGAAAAGAAAAGCTCAATCGCAAGAGGCTAGAGATACAGCACAAAGAGATGTCGCGAGATCTGTTGATAGAAAAAAAGAAATTTTTAATGAAGAACAAAAGAGAATTCAACAAGAAACAGAGAGAGTAAAACTAGCCGAAGAAAAATTAAAAGGCAAAAAAATTTATGCAACTGTTGGAAAAATTGAAACCCCAGAATTAAATGATAACCAAAAGGTTCTACATGAGAAGCTAAAATCTGAAAATGTTGATGAATTAGCTGAAAAAATCAAAGACCAACTTTCTGATGAACAATTCAAAAACCAGAATGAAAAAGAAAAGCAAATATTTGCAAGGTCGGTAGCTGTTGGAATTCTCTCTCAAGCCAACAATCCCACAATAGAACATAATATAAATTCAAAAATATTAGACGCAGTAGGACACACAGATTTATTTGAAAATACTTTAGAAAACGAATTAATAGAAACGGCCAAAAGGGGATCTGTGGCATTATCTTTAAACGAAAGATCCTTATTCCTTCTTGGGAGACAAACGGTAGCACAAATGTATGGGAACTCTGTTGCTGAAACAGTCTATGGACCAGAAAACTTAGTCGTCATTTTAACTGCAAATCAACAACCAGGGTCAAGTTATGAAATAAGCATTGAGGCAATAAACACAAATTACAGAAGCCTTTTAATAAATCAAGGAAGATTATTAAATGAATTTGAAGAGAATGAAAGGCCAGATTCTGTTATTTACTCAAGAATTGTTTCCTTCACAGAGAAGGAAGAAGCTAATATTACAAAGTCAAAAAAACCAGAAAGCGAAGTTGACAAAATAAATGCTATTATTGAAAAATTTGGACTACAAAGACCAAAGGCTCTTGTTTTTACAGAATTTGAAGCTAATCCTTGGGTAACCACTGTATTAGAAAATAATAACCCAACTACTGCTTTAGCAGAACAAACAATACAAACAGGTTTAGCAGGTTCTGTTCTAACTTTAATTTCAGATAACTTTTTATCTAAAGCCTCGGGAACGATGATGGCCTCAGCTGTTAAAAAGGGTGTTACTTCTGAAATTGCGGCTACGGTTTTAGGGGGTCTAAATCCACTACAAACAGCACTAGTTTGGTTAGGAACCGAGCTATTATCTAAAATTAAGCAATGGATAAAGAAAAATCCAGATAAAGCTGCATTAATTTTTGGAGGTATGGCTTTTTTTGGAGCACTTCCGTTATTTGGACCCCTTATAGCTTTAGGCTTAGCAAGTGTTGTGATAGCAGGTACAATTGGTGTTGGTGTTACAACCGCCGCAGTGTTTGGAACTTTAAATTTAATTAGATTTGTTTGGTCAAGAATTATTATTTCACTTGCAGGACCAATGATTATATTATTTATTGTGGTACCAGTACTTACTACCTTTGTTCTTTTTATAATCAATAGTGGTGCCTATATTGTCCCACCAAGCCCATATTCTTCATCACTAGACGGGGGCGCCGATAATCCGTATATGTTAGTAACAAAAACTGCAAATCCAACAAAACTTGATAATTCAAACTCAAACCAAACTGTTATTTACGTTGTCACAGTTAAAGCGTTAAAAGGAAATTTAACTAATGTGAACATCACAGATTCAGAATGTAATGTTATCAAAAAAGATAAAGTGGATGCACCTCCGTGTCCGAGAGAAGTATTTCCAGAAATAACTAACGAGTCAATTTCACCTAACGAACCTCATAGTTTTAGTTTTACAGGTATTTATGATTCAGAATATTCAGATTCATTAATCTACGATTCGATTACGTTTACTGCAACAGCCGAAGATGGCACAGAAGTGACAACTTCAGGTTCCGCCTCAGTTTGTATTGGTGAATGTCCTGCAAATTGTGCTGTTGTATCAAATAACGCAGATGCATGGCCTTCAAGTATTAGATCAAAAGCTGAAGCTGGACTAGGAATATTATCTCAGTACCAAGGTTTTACCGCAAAAGCTTGCCCAAAGAACGAAACAATAAACTTATGTTACAAACCTTCAGAAATAGACCCAGATTTATATGCTTGGCATATACACAACAAATACAAAGATGGTTGCGATGTATACTTCAACGATGGACCATTTAAAAGCAATAGAGATGAACTAGATGCTGCATTCATGATTACTCATGAATTAACACACCACATACAAAGAATAAACGCTTCACATTTTGTCGGGTATCTTGCATCCGGATCAGCATGGGAACTTAAAGGTAACGGATTATGTACATATCCTGCAACAGTTGGTGTTTCTGTAGAAGCGCAGCAAGAAGCAATGGCAGAAGCGGCTGCATTACAAGTAAACAGTAGCCCATCGTGGGACACTTGTGCTACAAATTATCAAAGTCTATATCCTAAGAATTTTATATGGTCTGAAGGTTTTATGACAAAGTAGTAAAATATTTATATGATAAAAATAATTAATTTCATTAAAAATAAATGGTTATTTCTACTTATTATCACAATTATATTTTTTTTATTATTTGTATATGCAACAACAAGCAACCAAAACAATATTAAGGAAATTAAAGTTACTGACACAAATATTGCTAACATAGAAGGAGTTAGACCAGGCCTATTATTTGAAGAGGATAGAATAAATCAAACATTTGGAACTCAATTATCAGCAACTTCTAGCGGGAATGTTGAGATAAGAGACTATCCATCATCAAACATCTATCGAAACAATCAAATAGAAGTGTCTAATAATAAAATAGGTTTTATTCGAGAGATTGTAAATCAAGAAGATAACAAAACAGATAATGACATAAAAAATGTCTATGGTAACCCTTCAAATATTTTATATCCTAAAACATCAGATAGTTCGTTTAATCTATATATCTATACAGATAATGGAATTGCTTATTTGGGACACGTAGACGGAACAATACTTGAAATCTGGTATTTTGAACCTACGGATATAGAAACATTTATGAGTAAATATGCACAAAGTTACCAAGAAACTCCTTTCGAAGGACAAATTTCACATTAAACCACTTAAACAAATCAAAACTGGTAACTTCTCTTATAATAATATCGACAACTAATTAGTTATTATGAGACGAAAAAGATAATTAAGTTGTTTTTATAGGCATAATTATATGAAGTAAATTTGAAGTTTTTGAGTCTAGAAATTTTGAAGCTTTGTTGTTATCAGATATTTGTATTTGAACTTCATCAGAAACTACAATTTTTAAAAATTCTTCTAAGAATCTAAAATTAAACATTATTTCTATCTCTTCTTGCTTTAAATCTTCTGTTTTTACTTCAATCTCCATTTCTTGATTACCAGCGTTAGAACTTTCTGCTTTCACTTTTAAGTAATTTTCTTTGACAGTAAATCTGACGATATTACCTGAGTCTCTTGCAAAAACTGAAGCGAGCTTAATTGCTTTTTCTAAATCCTGTTTATCTACAGTTAAATTACAAATTGATGAAGTAGGTATTATTTTTTGATATTCAGGAAATTCTCCTTCAATTATTCTTGAAGATAGAATTGTGTCTTCAATCTTAAATATTATTTGATTATTATCTTTATCAAAAGAAACTTCTAAATCTTCACTGTCTGTAAGTTTTGAAACCTCATTTAGAATTGTTTTTGGAACTATAATTTTTAAATCTGGAATTTCAATTTTAGTTTTTAATTGTATTTCTGTAAGCCTAAAACCATCAGTAGAAACAAGGTAGAGTGTATTACCTTTAAAAACAAACAAGACACCTGTTAGAATAGGCCTGGTCTCGTCTGAAGATACTGCAAAGAGTGTTTTAGATAATGCATTAGTAAATTCTTTTGTATTCAACTTAAAAGAATCTTTACCGACATTGTCTGGAAGAGTAGGGAAGTCAGAAGTATTAGAACCTAAAACATTTGATTTAAATGTCCCTGCCGTTATTTTTATACTTTCTTTTTCTACTTCTAATTCAATTTGACCTGAAGACAAATTTGAAATTAAATCATTAAAAACTTTTCCATTAATGGTGATTTCTCCTTCAGTTTCGATTTTTGCCCCAATAGAAGTTGAGATTGAAGTTTCGAGGTTTGTCGCTTGTAATATTAATCTTGATTTGTCTGTCTTTAAAAGAATATTTGATAATATTGGAAGCTGCGCTTTAAGTGAAATAAAATGTGATGTGAGACTAACTGCATTTTTTAGGTTTTCTTGAAGAACGGTTAATTTCATATATATGTTTTTAGACAAATGTCGTTAATGTATTAATATCATATTTTAAATAGTAGTACTAGTAGTAGGGATGGTGGATAAGATGATAACAAGTATAGCTCAGGCAGGGGATAAGTGGTGGATAAAACTGTGGATAACCTGTTAATAATTGGGGATAAGTGGAGAAGTTCTAAAAGTTATACTCAAAGAGTTTTTTTTATCCCCATGATATCCGCCTGAATATCCACATTGGTTGAGAGTAATTGTGTTATCTTTTCCACAGCGTTCATTACTGTTGAATGATCACGCCCAACAATCCTTCCTACTTCTTGGAAAGGTAGATCTACTTGTTTTCGAAGAAGGTACATAAGTATTTGTCTTGGGCGAACGACAGGTAATGCTCTAGAATCTCCTAATAATTGTCTTTTACCTAATGAATAGTATTTTGCAACTTTATTAATCAAATCGTCTGGACTTATTTTAACT
This sequence comes from Microgenomates group bacterium, assembly GCA_049301455.1. Taxonomy (GTDB): domain Bacteria; phylum Patescibacteriota; class Microgenomatia; order UBA8517; family UBA8517; genus JAUYMM01. The sequence goes on along the minus strand of JBAQKY010000020.1, from coordinate 48,611 downwards.
TTTACTTCATCTGCACTATTTGCTTTTCCAAGCAGCGATTCTATAAGTTCTGTGGTAACTTCCCTTTTGTTAAAATTGACTTCTGTAAACAGTTTAACTAAAAAACCTTGTATTCCTCTGGCTGAATCAATATTCCCTGCAACAAGGGCAACCATTTCATTTGAAAGGTTTATTCCCCTTTCTTCAGATTTAATTTGAACAATAGCTGATCGTAACTCAAAGTCAGGTGGTGAAACATCAACAATTAAACCTGCTTGGAATCTAGTTTTAAGTCTGGCTTCAAGTTTTGATATTTCAGTTGGTGGTTTGTCAGAAGTTAGTATTACTTGTCCTCCAGCAGATGTTACAGCATTAAAAGTGTGAAAGAACTCTTCTTGTGCAGTGTCTTTACCAGCTATAAATTGGATATCGTCAATAAACAAAGCGTCAAGTTTTCTATATTTTTTTCTAACTTCTGCTGTTGTTTTATTCCTGATTCCATCAACAATATCATTTGTAAAATCCTCTGCAGTACAGGCTAATATCTTTGAATTGACATTTTTAAGTATCATGTTGTGTCCCACTGCATGCATTAAGTGAGTTTTTCCAACTCCTACCCCACCATATATAAATAATGGATTATATGAAACACCTGGGTTGTCAGCAACTGCTTGAGCTGCTGCATGAGCCATTTGATTGCTTCCTGAAACGGCAAATTTATCAAAGGTAAAAAGCATTCTTAGATTCGCTCTTTTAACTGCAGCTTCAACTTCTTCAGTGTTTATTTTTGGAGTGTCAAATAGTGGAGTAATTTTTTCAGTTGTAGTGGGAATTGTACGAGTTATAGATTTTACTATAAATGTTACATCCACATTTTTTTCTAATTGTTTTGTGAGAGTATCTTGAAATAATCCTGAATATCTTTGTTCAATTTGCTGTTTTGTAAAAATTGAATCACATCCTACTTCTGCAATTATTCTATCCCCTATCTCTTTAAGGTCAATTAGGTGTGTGTGAGAGAGATATGTTTTAAAAGCAGCATCAGAGACTGAAATACGTAGTGTTTCTAATGTATCTTTCCAAATTTTTTCGAAATCTTGTTTTTCCATATAAAATAGTTAGTTGTACAGAGTACAAAGTAAAAATAGAAGAAAAACATGGAGCAGTTAGTTTTATCTAAGTACTGTGTACTAAGTACTTTGCTCTGTTATGTTAAGAAAGTTATCCACAATATACAAGGGGCAATTAGTCAAATTTGAAATAGGTATTAATACGCATTGTGTAATTTTAGTGTTTTGTGGTAAAATCGTCTCATGGCAACAAAAAGAACATATCAACCACACAAACTAAAAAGAATTAAAAAATTCGGTTTTATGTCTCGTAATTCTTCTGCTGACGGCAGAAAAGTATTAAAGAGAAGAATGCTTAAGGGTAGAAAAAACCTAGTCAATGCATCTAGATAATGTTAGCTTCTAAAAATAGATTAAAGAAAAAAATAAACTTCGCCCGCATAGAAATAGATGGAGTTATGCACCAATCAAAATCCTTCGGTATGGGTATTTATGATAGATTAGATGTCTATAATAGTGATAATAATAACCTTGATGAAAATGATAGAAAAGAATCTCACTTTGGTTTTATAGTTTCAACAAAGATTTCAAAAAAGGCGGTTGTTAGAAACAGAATAAAGAGAGTAATAGCTGAAGTTATTAGAAAGAGGTTGGGTGAAATAAAAAGAGGTTTAGACGTTGTTTTTTTAATTAAACCATCTGCTGTTAAAATTAGTAAAGAAGAACTTGAAAATGAAACCAATGAGATTATTACTAAAAATTTACAAATTAACACTCTCTCCCATTCTTAAATTTATGTTTGGTGGTGGGGGTTGTAGGTATTCCCCTACTTGTTCTGAATACTCTGTGGATGTTATTGAGAAATATGGTATAGTAAGAGGCGGAGTTTTAGCTATCAAGAGAATTATCTCATGCAACTCTTGGTCGAGTAATTAAAAAACCACATAAATATATGAATATTTTTCAAATAATCTTAGTCCAGCCATTAACAAACGGCTTGATTCTTTTTTATAATCTTCTTTGGCAGAACATGGGATTAGCAATTATTGGGTTTAGTCTTTTCCTTAGGTTTGCAACTAATCCACTAACTAAGCCCTATATGGCTTCAATGAAAAAAATTAAGGAAGTTGAACCTCTTGTTAAGAAATTAAAATTAAAGTACAAAAATGACCAAAAAGCATTAATGGCAGCCCAAACTGAGCTATATAAACAAAAGGGAATTAATCCATCTGCAGGTTGTTTGCCATATATTCTAAACATTGCAATTATGATTGCTTTATTTAATGTGTTTACTCAGGTTTTGTCAGTAAATGGCGATTCTATGTCAAAGCTTAATAATTTACTTTATGCTCCATTAAAAATGTCTGAGACGGCAAATCTAAATACTAATTTTCTATACTTAGATGTTAAAGTCCCAGATACTATAAACAAGTTTGTTGGTTTGGAAGATAAAAAACCATTCCCAATCCCTGGGCCTATGATTATCCTTGCAGGATTATTACAATTCCTTTCAGCTAAAATGATGGCTCCTGTAGTTAAGAAAGAGGAGAAGATTGCAAAAGATACCAAAGGACAAGCAGATGACATGGCTGTAGCCATGCAATCATCAATGATATACACATTTCCTTTAATGACAATTTTCTTTGGTGTGAGTTTTCCATCAGGATTGGCCCTTTATTGGTTACTTTTCTCAATTTTCCAAATGTATCAACAATACAAATCTTCAGGTTGGGGAGGACTTACCCCTTTAATTAATCGCTTAGGTTTGATAAAATAGACCCAAGATGAATTCTACAATACAAAAACTTACTGAAGAATTATTAAATTTAGCTGGTGTCTCAGCTCAGGTTGAAGTTATTGATTTGGGTGAAAAGACATATGAAATCAATCTTTCTACAGATGATGAAACAGGACTTCTTATCGGTTTTAGAGGTGAAAACATTAATGCAATTCAAACAGTATTAGGAATTATGTTAAAAGGCCAAACAGGTGAATGGTATAGATTAGTTGTTAACGTTGGTGACTACAGACAAAAACAAGAAGAAAAATTAAAAGAACTAGCTGATCAATCAGCAGATAGAGCAATCGAAACAAAAGAACCACAACCTATCTACAACTTAACAGCAGGTCAAAGACGTGCCGTCCATATGCACCTAGCAGAAAGAAACGATGTTGTAACAGAATCTGAGGGTGTTGAACCTGAAAGATATTTAGTTATCAAGCCTAAGTAGTTATATAATACAACTAATGTTGTATTTAATTTCACTCCTATCATTTTTACTCCCCACACAACTTGGACTTCACTTTAACAATTTTGACTCAACAGTGTACGGTTTTAGAATTGATTACTTAATACCAACGTTATATTTAACAGATATAGTAGCGCTTTTAATAATTATTCTAGGATTAAGAAATATAATATTTAGTTCCACTTTTAATTTTACAAAAAAACATTATTTGTTAATTGCTGCTTATTTTGGTTTTGCAATATTAAATATCAGCAATTCATTATTAATAATCCCAGCTCTATATAAATGGCTAAAGGTTACAGAGATGATCCTTTTGGGGGTTGTTATAAATAAAACAAAAACTTTTGATGTTTTTAAAAATTTTATTAGGCCTCTCTCCTACTCAGTTTTTATAATTTGTTTATTAGGAATAGCACAATTTATAAATAATGAATCGATTGGTGGACTTTTCTATTTACTTGGTGAAAGAACTTTTATGTTTAATGATCCAAACATTGCGCCTTATCCTTACTCTACTTTTTCACACCCTAATTCTTTTGCTGGGTTTTTGTTAGTTTTCTCAATATTTTTACTTGAGTATAGAAAGAAGTTTGTTACTAAACATTTTTGGACCTTGTTAATACTAGTTGGTATTAATTTAGTTTTAACCAACTCATTAAACGTTTATATTGCAACAACATTAATTTTATTAATGAAATATATAAATATAAAAACATTTGCTCCACTAGTGTTTGTTGATTTAAGTGCAAGATACATTACTCACAGAATAGAATTAATAAAATCTGCTCTAACTATCATTAAAGAGAACTTTTGGTTTGGTGTAGGGTTTAATAACTTTGTACCAAATCTGGTGAAGGTCTCAAACACTTTTGTTAATGCTTGGGAGTTGCAACCAGTTCATAATATATTTCTATTAATTTTTTCTGAAACTGGAATTATTGGTTTTATAGTATTTATGTTTTTAATATTTTCATCAATATCACTTTCAAATTATCCATTGATTGCTGTGGTTTTAACTGGATTAAACGATCACTACTGGATTACACTTCAACAAAACATCCTCCTTCTTGTTTTTGTATTAGCACTTTCTAAAAGACTTCAAAAATATTAATATAGGGACATGTTGATAATATATTGTGATGGTGGATCAAGAGGAAACCCTGGACCAGCTGCAAGTGCGTTTGTTGTTACTCAAGATGGAAATACAATTTATAAAGGCAGTAAATTTTTAGGAACCGAAACTAATAATGTTGCAGAATATACAGCTGTATCAATTGCAATCGATTGGTTGATTGATGAAAAGACTAAAGATGAAATAATTTTTAATCTTGATTCACAACTTGTTGAAAGGCAATTAAATGGATTCTACAAAATTAAAAATGAAAAATTAAAGGTGTTAGCTGATCAAATCAAAGATAAAATTAAAACTTCAAATTTAAATATAAAGTTTCAGTGGGGATACAGAACAAATAACACATTAGCAGATGATCTTGTAAACGAAGAACTAGACAGAAACTCTTCACGTTAGAGTATGCAAATATATTTTTTTATAAACATTGCTAAGTAACAGCGCTTAGCGCTTCAACGGGAAAATGAAAAATATTTTTGATTAACAAAAAATACATATTGCGGTAAATGGATTCTTAATTTTATGTGGCTAATTATGGTACGATAAGTATATGGAAGATTATGATGGAATAGTTGGTATTTACTCAAAAGTTAATTCACTATCAAACAGATTAAAAGAAAAATTTGAACAAAAATATTTAGAAGTTAAAATTTTTGATGACTTTAATAAGGCAGACTTAAGCCATCTAAGTTATTTGATTATTAATTTAATTGATTTTAAAGAACAACTAATAGAGATACAAAACGTAATTAAAGGTGTGGAGTGTAAGATTTTGGTTTTGCATCCTTTGTTGGTGAAAAAAAATGAAAAGTTTGTTATAGATTCAGAGCTTTCAAATTTAATTAATATTAATCAAAATTTAGGAATACTCTTGGTTCCTGAAATGCTCGGGCGTGATGTTTTGTTTAATCAATTAAACATTTCACACGATTTAATAATGCAATCTATATTGAGTGAAAGAATAAAAATAAGGTCAGATAGCCAACTCATTAATACTGTTTCAATAAATAAACTGGCAGACAGAATTGTAAGAGATACCTTTTCCTTTGGGATATCTGGAGAAATAATATCAATCGTAGGTCCGAGAAAAAGTAAAAAGACATTTGCAACTAAATATTTGGGAATTGATGATTCAAATATTGTTTTAACAAATGGAGAATCAGAGACGATTGATCTATATTCCATGTCGTCTGTTCAAATAGATTTTTCACTACGCCTAGCTATCAAAAACACTCGTGAATATTTTGTCTCAATAACAGATGTGAAAGTTGAGGAGAGCTTACTTCCCCCAGAAGTTAAAAAGGAAAAAGTTTTAAATAATCAGGAATTAAAGAAAAAGGTTAGGAGGTTTTGGAAATTATTATTAATTGTAGTATTTTTCGCTTTTACTCCGTTTTATTTAATTATCATCTCGCTAGCTTTATTGGTTGTATCACTCAAAACTACATTTACAAACAACAGCTTGTCGAGCCAATTGATTGTAAAAAGTATGCAGGTCGCTGATCTTGGTCGCAATTTAAGCTTTGGTAACAATTTTATATATGACACTGCAAATATTGTTTTTGAAGTTTCTTCGCTTGGTTCGGAAGGCATTATTTTAGTAGATGCAGGTAAACAGTTTGTAAATAAAATTATGGATGATAGTCAATATGATTTAGCCTATGAATCAAATAATATCTCTGCAAGTCTAGATAAAATCCACACAAACATAAGTTTCTTGCAAAGTGATGTAAATGAACTGAGTGGTTTTGTGGGCAACTATCTAAGAAACAAACTTGTAAAAAGAAGCATCGACATTGGAGAGTACAAAACTAAAATCTATGAGGTCAAAAATTTGTTTTCTAGAATATCAATTCTATTAGGTACTGAAAAACCTCAAAAATATTTGATATTGTTTCAAAATAATATGGAACTTAGACCAACAGGAGGATTCATCGGTTCGTTTGGACTTGTAACTTTTGATAAAGGTAGAATGTCAGAGATTGTTGTTAATGATGTTTACATGGCAGATGGTCAATTAAAAGGTCATGTGGATCCACCAGAACCAATTAGAAAGCACTTAGGCGAAGGAGGCTGGTATCTTAGAGATTCTAATTGGGACCCAAACTTCCCAATCTCTGCTGTTAAGGCTGAATGGTTCTTGGAGAAGGAAATTGGTGAAACAGTTGATGGTGTAATAACAGTTGATTTGAACTTTGTTAAAAGACTACTTGCAATTATTGGTCCAGTCAACTTACCTGATTTTAATTTAACTGTTGATTCAAACAACCTTTATACCTTAATTCAGTCTGAAGTAGAAAGTGAATTTTTCCCAGGTTCGATCAAAAAAGCTACAATTCTTACATCATTAACTAAAAGCTTAATTGAAGAGGTTGAGACGTTAGATGGAGATAAATATCTCGCATTCTTTAGTGAATTATATGAAAGTTTAGAACGAAGGCACATACAGATTTATCTTCACGATAATAATGCACAGGAGGCTATCCAAAGTTTGGGATATGCAGGGGAGATGGATTTAAATACAGATTGTGGCCTAAGGTGTTTTAGAGATACTTATGCTTTAATTGATGCAAACTTAGGTGTTAACAAGTCAAACTTCTTCATCAAAAGATCCCATGAATTAAATTTATCTATTTCAAAAGAATTTCTAGGCCATGAGTTGCTGGTTAATTATGAAAATACGGCTAGCCCAGCTATTGGTAATATGGGAGTTTATAAAAATTACGCTCGAATCCTTTTACCTGTAAATGCTAAGATTGGAGGGGTTAGGTTGTATGATTCAACTGGTAGTTATAGTGACCTTGAATATGATTTAGTAGATACAGACGGAAGAAGGGAAGTAGGGTTTTTGGTAGAGGTATTACCAGGAACACAGAAAAAACTACAAATTGTATGGAATATAGAAGATAAAAAATTAGAATTAGGTGGTCAGTATGATATTAAAATTATCAAACAGGCGGGAACAGAGGCAGATAATTTGGTGGTAAATGTTAGATCCTCAGACCTTACCTTGACTGGTAGGAGTCTTTCAAGCTATAATACAGATCTAGCTAGAGATTTTAAAGCTAGATTGTTTTTTAGACCATAGGCTACATAGCCATATAACATATGAAAATAACACTTAAATCAGAAAAAAGAGATATCTTTGGTAGAAAAGTTTCAAGACTTAGAAAAGCTGGAAAAATTCCTGCAAATATTTTTGGTAAAAAAATTGAATCATCTGCAATTTTAGTTGATAACAAAGAATTTACTGAAGTTTTTGAAAAAGCAGGTGAGACACAAATAATTGATTTGGGTGGAAAACCAGTACTAGTTAGTAATACCCAAGTTGATCCAATATCAGGCGAGTATCTTCATGTTGATTTTAGACAAGTTGACTTAAAGGAAAAGATTGAAGCTAAAGTTCCAGTTGAGGTTGAAGGTGAGTCACCAGCAGAGAAACAAAATCTTGGAACCGTTGTGCAACAATTACACGAAATCGAAGTCGAAGCTCTTCCAGCAGACTTACCAGAGAAAATCATGGTTGATGCTTCTCTACTAACTGAAGTTGATCAAGTTGTCTATGTCAAAGATCTTAAAGTTAATAAAGATGTTGAGATCAAAACTGATCTTGAATCAATCGTTGTTAAAGTAGAACCACCACAGAAAGAAGAAGTAGTAGAAGTTGCTCCAGCTCCTGTTGAAGGTGAAGTATCAGCTGAAGGTACAAAACCTGCAGAAGGTGAAACTCCTAAAGAAGAAGTGAAAGAATAATAACTAGTTATAGTTAGGGTCAATTTGTTCCACAATATCCATCCTCCCAAGTTCTACCCAAGCATCTCTATAAGTTGGATGTTTAATAACTAATTCCTGCCAATATGAACTATCTGTTTCTGCGCCTAATACTTGAATAGTCTTTTTTGTTTTTTGAGATAGGTTAAATGCAGCTAGCATCAAGACTAAGATTGTTAAATTGATATACAACAAAAGTTGTAAATCGTTACTGAAGTTTCTCTTCTTGGCCATTACTAATACTAGGCCAATTCTCTGTAATTAGTAAAGTGTCATTTCCTAATTCTTTCCAGACAGCTTCCGTTACAAAAGGAACAAAAGGATGGAGAAGTTTTAAATAAGTTATAATTCCTCGCATCAAATCTTCCTTGTTCAACTTTCCTTTTTTTGCATCTTCAATTCGGATGTCACAGAAGTTGTTCCAGAATCTCTTGTATAACATTTCTGCAGCGTTATTGAGTTTGTAATTATCAATATTCTTTGTTGAAAGTGCAATTGTCTCAGCAAGATGTTTGTTATAGCTATTAACATAAGTTTTGTTTGATTCAGTGCTTTCAAATTCCTTTACAAATCTGACTGCGTTCCAAATCTTATTTGCAAAGTTTCTATAACCTACGACTTTGCTCTCTGAATAGTTTTGGTCGCTACCTGCCCCTGCACCACTGATAAGTGACATACGTAAAGCATCTGCTCCATACTTTTCTAATATTTCTAATGGGTTAATGACATTACCTTTACTTTTACTCATCTTTACGCCTTTAGAATCACGTACAATTCCATGAAGATATACGTTTTTGAATGGAACCTCACCTGTAACGTAGATACCCAACATTATCATTCTTGCTACCCAGAAAAATAAAATATCATAGCCTGTTTCCATAACATTTAATGGATAGAACTTTTTAAATAATTCTCCATTTGGAAAACCAAGTGTCGCAAATGGCCACTGGCCTGATGAGAACCAAGTATCAAAGGTATCAGTATCTTGTGTCCATTCATTTCCTTTTGGTGATTCTCCTTCTGTTACTATCCATTCTCCTGTCTCAGTATTCTTCCAAGCAGGTATTCTTATACCCCAAACTACTTGGCGACTGATGTTCCAGTCATGGATGTTATTCATCCAGTGGTAGTAAATTTTTTCAAACCTTTTTGGAATTATTTTAATCTCTCCGCTTTTAACAGCGTCAATTGCAGGCTTTGCTAACTTGTCTACTTTTACATACCACTGTGGAATTGGTAATGGTTCAAGTGTGTTACCACATTTATAACAAGTTCCTACTGTGTGGTTATAATCCTCTATTTTTTCTAATTGCTCTTTAGACTTTAGTATCTCAACCACTTTTTCTCTTGCTGGAAGAATTTTTAAACCTTCACACTCAAGGGCTTTGGAATTTAGTTTTCCGTTTGTTTCAATGATTTGAATAAGGGGGAAGTTGTATTTTTTAGCTAATGCAAAGTCATTTTCATCATGTGCTGGGGTAATTTTTAATGCCCCTGTACCAAAATCCATTTTTACATAGCTATCTGCAATAATTGGTAGCTGGTTATTGTTTAGCGGGTTAATTGCAATTTTACCTACAAATTTCTTATACCTTTTATCCTTTGGGTTTACTGCAATTGACACATCTCCATAGATTGTTTCAGGTCTGACTGTTGCGACTGTTATAAAATCCTTTGAATCTTTAATTTTAAATCTTACATAATAAAGAGAATCTTTTTTCTCAACATGATCAACTTCTAAATCTGAAAAAGCAGTGCCATGTTTTGTACAATAGTTTACAAGTCGTGAGTCACGATATATCAACCCATCGTCATGCATCTTTTTAAAAGTTTTATATACTGTTTTGACTATTTCATCATCAAGTGTGAATTTTAAGTTTGACCAATCAAGAGAAAACCCAAGTTTTCTTAATTGGTTTTCCATAGTTCCTCTGTTTCCTTGTACAAAATCCCAGATGTTTTTATATAGTGTTTCTCTGTCAAAATCAAAACGCGATTTACCCTCTTTGTCTAAATGTTTTTCATAAACTACTTGAGTTTCAAATCCTGCATGGTCAGCACCTGGTAACCAAAGTACAGATTCTCCAAGCATTCTATGATATCTAATCAAAATATCCTCAACTGTATACATTGCATGTCCATAATGAAGTGCAGCATTTGCATTTGGTGGGGGAAGGGTAATGGAAAATGTTTTCCTTGAATCGTTTGGTTTGAACGCACCAGATTTCTCCCATGCTTCATATATTTTGTCCTCATGTTCTTTGTGGCTATATGCTTTGTCCATGCCTAATATTGTATCACGAAGTTGAAAGTTTTAATCTTGGGTTTCTATCCACTGATTCATAGTTAAAATATTGTTTTAATTCTGTGTTCTTGTTCTTCAAATGTGCACAAACTCCAATCATCCCTGCATTGTCACCATTTAATTTTTTTGTATAAGGAACATGAAGTTTAATATCGTATTTTTTTAATAATTTACGAAGTCTTTTTTTAATTTCTATATTGTTTGCAACACCACCACCAAACAACAAATTATGAGTAGTGGTTTGTGGACCAAGTGCATTAATTTGATACTCTAAAATCTTTTCAATATGCTTAAAAGCAGTTGATTGGAAACTTGCTGCTAGGTCTGCAACATCTTGTTTGTTTGGATCCTTGATCGAATCAAACAATCTAACAAAGGCTGTTTTTAAACCAGAGTAACTAAACCTATTTTTAATTACATCATTTTGCAAAGGTAATGGGAGTTTGTATTTCTTTGCATCTCCAGTCTTTGCAAGTTTTTCTAATATTGCACCGCCTGGGTAACCCAATCCTAATAATCTTGCACCTTTATCTAATGCTTCTCCTAAAGCATCATCAGAGGTCTCAGCTAATATTTCATATTCACCAATATTTTTAATTAAAGCTAATACTGTGGTGCCTCCAGAGAGAACTAATCCGAGGGCAGGGAAGGTAATGTTTGATCTTTTATCTTCTGAATTTTTTGATAAAGGTTCGCAAAATGATGAAAGTAGGTGGGCCTCAGTATGACTAACAGGTATAAGTGGTTTTTTATATTTAATTGCTAGTTCTTTTGCTTTGTTTATACCTACTCCAAGCGCAATTCCTAAGCCGTTGCCAATTGTCACAGCTATAGCATCAACTTTTTCGATTGGGACACCTGCCTGCTTAATAGCTTTCTCAACTACCCAATCTATACGTTCCTCATGCTGTCTTTGTGCGAGGCTGGGCATTACTCCGCCGAAGCTAGAATGGAGGGTTGCTTGGGACCAAACAACATTCGAAACTATCTCGGTATTCTGAGTAATTGCGACTGCTGTTTCATCACAAGATGTATCAATTGCAAGTATTATCATATATTGCCCCAGTTAATAATTCTGTCGTTTTCTGATTTGCCATATGCTATTTTTATCCAAATGATGATTGCATCATCTGAGTAATTCTTAATTTCATCTATAGATCTGTCTGCCCATTCAATTGCAATAACTGAGTCATTTTTTAATAAACTTTTAATGTCCAAACTTTGTAATTCTTGATTAGGATCAATCATTCTCCAAGTATCAATATGTGTTAGAAGGCCGTACGTATTTAGTAAATCATATGATGGGGAAGTAACGTTTTCATCAATTCCCATGGCTTTTGCCAACCCTTTTACAAATTGTGTTTTACCTGCCCCCATTTGTCCTTCAAGTGCATAAATAATTGCTCTTTTTCCAGCATAATCTTCATATTTTTGCCAAAGCTCTTTGGCTATGTTTTGAGTGTTTTCCTCTGACCTTGAAAGAACTTCGTTTTTGTCTTTTATTTTTATTTCTCCTTGTCTCAAAATAACTGCTTCATCATCAAGTGTGGTATCAATAACTGTTGATGGTTCATTATGTGGGAGTTCTCCAGCATCAATCATTAAATCAATTAATGCTTTTTGTTTTTCTGAAATGTTATCTAAGATGTCTAAAAGTTTATATGGTCTTCTCTGATAACTAGCATTAGCACTTGTTGCTGTAATTGGTTTTTTAAATTTTTTACATACTTCTTGGAAAAATTTGTAGTCAGGTATTCTAATTCCAAGTGTTCCATTTTCTGCTTCTACACCATTTGCCACATTGTGTGTTCCAGTAGAAACAACAGTTACAGGTCCAGGTAGAAATCTTTTGTATAAATTTTTAGCAGTTTCATTTAAAACAACATATTTTTCAGCCATCTCAATGTCTGTTACACCAACAGAAAACGGTTTACCAAATGGGCGATTTTTGAATGATACTAATTTTTTTACGGCAGTTTCGTCTGTTGCATCAACTGCAGCAATATAGACAGTTTCTGTGGCCATAAAAACTAGCTGACCTTTTTCTAACGCTTTAACAGCACTATCTACTGCCTTGTCATTTTCTGGAATTATTTGCATAATGAAGCTATTTTAACATATACAAAACTTTTTATCCCAGATTTGTAAATAATAAGTGCCTATAATTTAAGTATTGAACGACGGTCTGTCTGTGAGTTTCTTCCTAGAGATATTGCTATATTAATCATAAATTATTCTGTGATCGAAACTTTCTGGTGGAATATTTTTTGAATTACTTTGAGATATTACTTTTAAATTAAGCGTAGGATTCTCTTTACCTTTCCATTTCGGAATTTGAAAATCGCGGATATCCATCCATCTGAAGTACTGTCCATTTATATCTATTAACAGTGTTCCTTCACACATGGGTACGACTCCGTTAGTAATATTGAACATTTGATTTAGTTTGATGAGTTTATTGCTTCCACAATAAATAGGTGTGGGGTTTAGGCTTTGTGAATACAATTCCAAAACTTTTGTCGGATCACCCGTTCTTTCTGTCCTGTAAATTTTTATATTTGTGTCGCCAAGTGAATTACCTTCTGAATCAGTAAATGCTAAGCTAGCGTGGTTAGGCAGATCAGCCCTCCATCCAGCAAGATCTAATGTGCTATCTTTAAAATCATGAAGTGTTCCATTTTCAAGCCTTCTTTTTAACATAAGTTCTGCATGCTCACCAAATCCGATATCATCAAAAGGTGGATACCCTATCACACTAATGCATTTATTTGTGATATCTTGACGATCTCGTAACATCAAATAGTGGGTCCAAGGGTTTTCAGTATCTTGTAAACTTTTGAAATCAGATGGAATTGGGTGAAATCTTTGGTCGTGGCCATTGTTGTATTCAAGTGCATACGAGTCATTACCTCTTAAAGTGGCGTGCCACACCGCTTCGTGGATCCAACCCATATCTACTATTTTCCCGTTATTGTCAACATAAGAATATGAACTTAGATTAGGATTATAATCAGGATTGTCGTGGTAGATTCCATCAGATCCAGGTATGTTGTCATCTAGATAGCTTGAGTCAAGAGATCGGGTAGTCATAATATCATCGTTTACGATAACAACTTCTCTTAATACGATGTTTAACCCAATCTTTTTAGATTTTTCATTTATAACTTCAAATTGACGCGCTATAAAATGTTCATAACTTTCGCCATCGGTGTAATTAGGAAATTTATTGTATAAACTAGATCTGCAAAAAATAGTTGTATATGTAGTATTAGGATCTAACTTTCTTTCTCCTTGTATCATCTGGTCGACAAATATCATTTTTAAACTATCAAGGTCGTCATCGTTTAGAGGTTTTTCAGAATTACCATAAAGCATTACTGGTTGAGTACTTGAATTTGTGTCTACTTCAACTTTGAAACAGGCTGATACTAGACTGGGTAGTATTAACGCTTCTAGTCCGAGTAATAAATCTCGTCTGCTTAATTTGCGGGGTTCATCGTTCATATTGTAAGAGCCACTTTTTCGTAAATTTTAAGAATTCTAGGAATTGAGTTAATATCTAAATACTCATCTTTTGAGTGCATACCATCACCGTTTACTCCAAAACCACAAATAGTAGGAATACCTGCACCGATAAACATATAGCCTTCATTGGCTGGACCACAACCTCTAATTTCTGGTTCTGTATTTAAAACGTCTTTTGATAAATCTTTAAGTATTGCTACAATCTTTTCGTCATTTTTTATAAACACCGCAGGAAGATTTGTGTCAACTTCTATATCAAATTTTATTTTTTCAGTTTCAAATAATTTGGCTAACTTAGTAATACTTTTAATATACTCATAATTGTCATGAATAGGTAGTAGTCTTGCATCGATTAAACATCTGGCTTTATCAGGAACCAAACTTGTTTTGTTTCCGCCTTCTATAAATAAAACAGTTTGTTTAAATGTGTAACTTGGAAAAGCTTCATGTGAGCCCTCCATTTTAAATTTGTTTACTTCTGTAAGGAAGCTGTTTAGTGCATCTACTGCGCTTGCTCCTCTTGTTCCGTTCTGCCAACTGCTTGATCCGGAATGTGCAGATTCTCCTGTGACACTAATCCAAAGTTTAACTTGTCCTCTGTGGCCAATTGTTATGGTGTCGTTGCCTGCATATGTATATATTGCAGCCTTTGCTTGCAGACCTTGGTCTAATAGAAATCTTGCACCAAGTTCTGAATCAGCACCACATTCTTCATCTGATACCCCAATAAATTTAGCATGGTCTAATTTCCCTTGGTCCTGCAACGTTTTTAGTGTATAAAGTGAAAGTGCTATTCCTGCCTTATTATCAATTGAACCTCTACCATATAGTTTATTGTCTTCTACTTCTCCGCCAAATGGGTTGTGTGTCCATTTTGTTTCATCTCCAACTCCTGCGGTGTCGACATGGGCAATTAGAAGTAATCCTTCTTTTTTATCAAAATTATTACCAACAAAGATATTTGGGTGATTTTGGTCTTTAAAAATTACTTTGTTTGGAAGGCCTAATTTGTCTGCCTCTTCTTTTATAGCGTTTACAATTTCTACTTCATTATTAACCCCATTAACAGAAGGGATAGAAACAAGTTTTTGTATAAATAGGGTAATGTCTTTTGTATAGTCTTTCATATCTTTTCTGTTGTTGGCTCGTCCTCTTTAAACTTTTTATACTCTTTTTTGATTGATTTAAAAATTACAAATACGGCAACGGCTAATAGTACCCAAGCAACTACACCAATACTGCTTGTTATTTTTCTTAAATTTTCTTTTTCATATCCTGCAAAGTATCCCAAAAGTACAATCATTGATACCCAACTTAGGGAAGCAAAAAAGGCATATAAGTTAAACTTAATTAGGTTGTATTTTTCAACTCCTGCAATATAACTAATCCAAAACCTAGTTAAGTTTGCCATCATCGAAGTAGTAAGAATTGCAGGCCCGTTGTTTTTTAATACTCGTTTTGCCAAAGCAGCATTGTTTTGTTGGTGCAGTTTGTTAACCAACCACATACCAGTTTTACTGCCTAAAATATATGCAAGTATAAATGCAACCCATGTCCCAAATGTCCCCCAAATGATAATTGGAATAAGAGGTAAGTTGCTATTTCCATTTGATAAATAACCAGCAACTAACAAAATAGCACCACCTGGAACTGCCCAGCCAAGTGGAGTGATTTCAATTAAACTTCCTAAGAATATTATTGGATAACCCCATTGTTCAAAAAGTAGAGCAAGAGTATCTAGTGCTTGAAGTAAATCCATAATGTTATTATATATTATGGTTGAGTCTGGGTCTAATAACTATATAGATTATTTTGATGGGATTTCAATTCTTGATGCTTTATTAAACCCTTCAAAACCTGTTGCTAGATTTGTATCTCCTGTTGATAATTCTGTTATACATAAACCTGTTGACCAAACCGATGTAAAACTAATTGGTTTCTTGACAGGCAGAAAAGTATATTTTACTGAAGAGGAGATTAATAAATATATTATTGAGTAGCAGTTCCTTTTAGATAAACAGCTTGCCAAGGACGATATGTAGAAACAAATTTTTGATCAATTAATACTTCACCGTTTCTCTCAACTTTATAATCGAAAACAACTCTTGCTCCGTATGCTCTATGTTCTATTTGTTTAACAACACCTGCTTTAAGTGTCGGATCATCAACATACAAATCAGCTGCTGGGGCGGTTGATGAAGTTATAACTGGTTTTGAAACTGTTGAAATTCTACCGTCATTTGTTCCATAAATTTCAAATGTTAATGTGTAATTTGGATTATCTATTGTTGGTTGGATTAACAAATATGCCCCAGTGTCATTTTTAAATTTAAGGTCTGTTGTTGGATAATAGACTGTTGCATCAAGTCCTGGACCAAAGCCTTGTTCATAATATCCTACTCTGTATGAATGAGGTCTTCTCTCAACAATTGGTAGGCCTGCTGAGAGAATTGCTCGAAATAGAGTTGTTGATACTTGGCAAACGCCACCACCATCGCCAAGAACTGTTTTTCCGTCTTTAATGACATATGCTGCCTTGTACCCTGTATATGATGAAACATCACCCAAAACATTATTAAATGAAAATATTTCATCTGGTGGAACTAAAATACCTTTAAATTTTGATTGAGCTAGATTTACATTGTGAATTCTGTTTGGAATTGATCCTGCAAAATGTGACACCCCTTTACCAAGCAATGTTTTTATTCCAAGATCATTAACATCTTCGTTTTTTATTTTTGCAGGGGATTTTACAGTTGGTATATTAAAAGTGAAAGAAGTATCTGATTCTGTAATAAGTTTAGATAAAAATTTTTCAATTTCATTTATCAACTCATTTTCATTTACTGTGACACCATCTTTTGATGGTGTAAATTCTGTAACATTTCCATTTTCAACAATAAAAACTGAATCCTGAGGGTTTCTGTTTATCTTACGAGAAATATCAGCAATTTTAATTTTTATTTTATCAGTATCAAACCCACTTCTTGGATTTAAGAAAGAGACCAATTCGTTATCTGTAATCATTACTTTGTCAAAATCAAAAACTAATTCTAGATTTTTATTTATTAATTTTTCTGCGGTAGACTTAAAAATCTGAGATTCTTCTGGAGTTAATGAAACTTTTGATTCAACTAATGAAATTTTTATTGGTTCATTTTTGTTAAATACTAAGTTGTTTTTTATTTTGTTTGAATTCTCAATAATATCAACATCAATACCATTTTTACCAACATCAACAATTGCTTGGCCGTTTACTATTTTGACTGACGGGACTGTTGGTTTGTTACCTTCAGCAGCGGATAAAATAAGCAGTGTCTCTTTTATTTTTTCATCATCAAAATCAATTATGAGGCTCAAATTAACAGGGGATACTATAAGTTTAATTTTGGAGTATAAATCTAAAACAACGTTGCCTGTATTTGTAAAGTTGTATGCTCTCTCAACACTTTTTTGATAATTAATTGCTTTTACAATTTCGTTAGTGCTAATTTCTTTATTAGTATCATTAATTATCAAATTTATGTTGTCAGCTAATATTAAATCGTTTAGCTTTTCAACTGCTTGTTCTTTTGTTTTATCGCCTAAATAAACACCTGAAACATAGATGTTGGGGTATATTTTGTTAAAGAATGGAATTGATATTAAAGCAATAAATAATAATACGACACCTAGAGCAATGCCTAAATATTTTAACGATTTTATTTTGAAATTTTTCTTTTTAAACATATAGCCTAAGTGTATCTATATATGATACCATTTATGTATGGATACAAACCAGACTGTACCGACAAATCAGACTACTTCTTCACCACAAACGACTGCTACACCACCAGCACCTAAAAAAGCATTTCCAGTCAAATTAGTTGCGATTATTGGTTCTGCATTACTACTAATAGTAGTTGCCGTTTTTGCTATTAGTTCAATGACCAGTAAAAAAGAGACTGCAACATCTGGTGAAATTACATGGTGGGGACTTTGGGAAGATGAAACAATTGTTAAACAGGTAATTGCAGATTATGAAACAAAAAATCCTAACGTAAAAATAAAATATGTAAGGCAATCAAAAGAAGATTACAGAGAAAGACTAACTAGCGCACTTGCAAAAGGGACAGCCCCTGATATTTTTAGATTTCATAATACATGGACGCCAATGTTTAAATCAGAGTTGGATAAAATGCCAGCTAGTGTTTATTCTGTATCTGAGTTTACTTCAAACTTCTATCCTGTTGCCTTATCAGATTTAACCGTTGGGTCGTCAATTGTAGGGGTTCCTCTTGAATATGATGGACTGAATTTGTTTATTAATGAGGAAATCTTTGAAAAGTCAGGAAAGAGTAACCCTACAACTTGGAATGAATTAAGACAGTTGGCTAGGGAGTTAACCATAAAAGATGAAACAGGTGCCATAACCCAAGCGGGTGCTGCTTTAGGTAGAACTGAAAATGTAGATCATTGGCCAGAAATACTTGCATTAATGATGCTTCAAAATGGCGTTGATATGAATAAACCAACAGGTCAACTAGCTGAAGACGCGTTGAATTTCTATACAATCTTTTCAGAAGAAGATGAAGTTTGGGATGCAACACTTCCTTCTTCAACTGTTGCTTTCGCGGGCGGAAAATTGGCTATGTATTTTGGACCATCTTGGAGAGCTTTTGAGATTAGACTTCAAAATCCAAGTTTGAGATTTAAAACAATTCCGGTTCCGCAATTACCAAAAACTGCAGCAAATGAACCAGATGTTAATTATGCTTCATATTGGGTTGAGGGAGTTTGGGCAAGAAGTAAAAACAAAACAGCATCTTGGAATTTTCTAAAATACCTATCGAGTAAAGAAGTTTTAGAAAAAATGTACAACCAAGCATCAAAGACAAGGATGTTTGGAGAACCATATCCAAAACAAGATATGGAAATTTTATTAAAAGACCATCCTATTATTGGCTCAACTGTAACCGGAGCTAAAACAGCCCAAACATGGTTTCTTCAAAGTAAAACTTGGGATGGTCCAACAGGTATAAATTCACAGATAACCAAATATTTTGAAGATGCAGTGAATCTTGTTAATACTGGTAAAGAAGCAAAGGTGGCCTTAGAGACTGTATCTTCAGGTATTATTCAGGTATTATCTCAGTATGGAATTAAAATCCAATGATGATGTCGCTGTCCGTTACCACAAAATTTTTGATTATAAATTAACCAAAGAAGAAGCGGTTAGATGGCAATACAAGCAAAACTTGTCTTCTGCCGAAGGCAAAAATCAAAAAAGTGAAAGACGACTTCAAAGAGAAAAATATTCTAAGAAAAAATTAGAAATTGCAAAAAACGCTTCAGAATTAATTTCAAAAATTCCAACAGTCTTGTTTGTTGGAATAACAGGATCATTGGCAATGATGAATGCTGACAAAAACAGTGATATTGATTTATTACTAATTACAAAGAAAAACATGCTATGGACCACACGTGTATTAGTTTACTTTGTACTTCGTACAATGCACTATGTACTTCGCAAACCGCAAGATAAAAATGAACGGGATGCGCTTTGTTTAAACATGTGGCTTGATGAAACAAGTCTGATTTGGGACAGGAAAGATAGAAATATATATACAGCTCATGAAATTGCACAAATTGTGCCGTTGGTTAATAAAAATAATACTTATGAACGATTTTTGTTTTTAAATAAGTGGATTTTAAATTATTGGCCTAATGCAGTTGAGATAAAGAAATCAAAAACTCAGATTAAAAGATTTAAGAGTGAAATAAACATATTAGAAAAGATAGCTTTTAAATTGCAATACATTTATATGAAATCTAAAATAACAACAGAAATAATAACTCCACACACTGCAATATTTCATAAAAACGATTGGGGAAAGGTTGTAATGAAGAAACTTTCCTATTGACACCAAAAAATACATATGCCAAAATAGCAGTCAGTCTAAGTAATTGCTAAACATGAAACTTAATCTAAAACCAACAGCAGGATATCTTCTAATTGAACCTTTGGAAAAAGAGGTCAAAACTGCATCGGGTATTTATCTTCCAGACAATGCAGGAGAAAAACCTCAAATGGGAAAAGTAATTGCAGCAGGACCAAAAACATATTCAGATGGTCATGAAGTAGAATCACCAGCAAAAGTAGGAGAAACTGTAATGTATAAAAAATGGGGAGGAAATGAAGTTAAGATTGAAGGAAAAGAATATATGTTTGTTAAATTTGAGGATATTTTAGCAGTACAAGAATAATAATCTAATTTTAAAATATGGCAAAGCAATTAAAATTTGGTAAAGACGCACGAAAAGCACTACTTATTGGTATTGATCTTGTTGCCAAAGCAGTAGTAACTACATTAGGACCTAAGGGAAGAAATATTGCTCTTGATAAAAAATGGGGAGCTCCAAACATAGTTCATGACGGTGTTTCTGTCGCAAAAGAAATTGATCTTCCAGATCCATTTGAAAATATGGGTGCCCAACTTGTTAAAGAAGCTGCAAACAAAACTAATGACAATGCAGGTGATGGAACAACAACATCAACACTCTTAGCTCAAGTTATGACTCAGAATGGAATGAAGAAAATTGATGCTGGTGCAAACCCAATGATATTAAAGAAAGGAATTGAAAAGGCAGTTGAAGCAGTTGTTGAGGAGCTTAAAAAACAAGCAAAACCAATTAAGAATCATGAAGAAATAACACAAGTTGCAACAATTTCTGCAGGAGACGTTGAAATAGGTGCAAAGATTGCAGAAGCACTTGATAAGGTAGGTCATGATGGAGTTGTAACTGTTGAAGAAGGTAAAGGTTTTACTATAGATATCGAATATAAAGAAGGAATGGAATTTGATAGGGGATATGCTTCTCCATACTTTGTTTCAGACCCATCAAAAATGGAAGCAGAAATTGATAATCCATATATATTATTAACAGACAAAAAGATTAGTTCTATCCAAGAGTTATTACCATTCCTTGAAAAATTTGTAAAAGTTTCAAAGAACTTGGTAATTATTGCAGATGAAATTGAAGGAGAAGCATTAACTACTCTTGTTGTAAACAAATTAAGAGGAACATTTAATGTTCTTGCAATTAAGGCTCCAGGATTTGGAGATAGGAGAAAGGAAGTCTTGGCAGACATCGCAGTTTTAACCGGTGCGACTGTTATCTCAGAAGATACTGGAAAGACTTTTGAATCGATTGAGGTAGCTGATTTAGGTCAAGCAGAAAAAGTTTGGGCTGATAAGGATAACTCTCAAATTATTGGAGGAAAAGGAACAGAAGAAGATATAAAGGCAAGAGTAGAAATGTTACAGAAGTTAATTAAAACAACAGATTCAGATTTTGACAAAGAAAAATTACAAGAAAGATTGGCAAAACTTTCAGGTGGTGTAGCTGTTATTAATGTTGGAGCTGCTACAGAAGTAGAACTTAATGAAAAGAAAGAAAGAGTTAAAGATGCAGTAGGTGCAACAAAAGCTGCAGTTGAAGAAGGAATAGTCCCAGGTGGTGAAACTGCATTGCTTCGAGCAAGACAAGTAATTAAATCATTAAAACTTGATGGCGATGAAAAATTAGGAGCAGAGATTGTCTTTGAAGCATTAATGGAGCCAATCTCATGGCTTGCAAAAAATGCAGGTGATGATGAAAAAGAAGTGTTAAAGAAAGTTGAATCAAGCAAAGACAATGACTTTGGTTACAATGCACTAACTGGAGAATTTGGATCAATGAGTAAAATGGGAATTGTTGATCCTGTAAAAGTAACAAGATCTGCACTTCAAAATGCAGCATCTGTAGCTAAAACAGTTCTGACTACAGAGGGTTTAGTAACCGAGATCCCAAAACCTGAAACTCCAGCAATGCCACAAGGTGGTATGGGTGGAATGGACTATTAATGTGGAAAGAGGCTGAAAACAAACTTCAAAAAGACAAATTTATAGGGCCATTAATTCAAAAGTGGGGAAGTTGTACTATCAAACCAATTCCAAAATCTAAATACTTTGAAGATTTGGTTGATGCAATTTGTAGTCAACAACTGTCAGGCAAAGCAGCAAAAACAATATTCGGTAGGGTTAAGAACTTATTAGTCAAAGTCACTCCAGAAATTATAATATCAAAAACGGATCAAGAACTTAGAGATTGTGGGCTATCGTGGCAAAAAGTTAGTTACATTAAAGATCTTGCTACTAAGGCTATAAATAAAGAACTAATAATTAGTGAACTAGATAGATTGCAAGATGAAGAAGTCATAACCGAATTAATTAAAGTTAAGGGGATAGGGAGATGGACTGCAGAAATGTTTTTAATGTTTTCACTTGCTCGACCAGACATCTTTCCTATTGATGACTTAGGAATTAAAAATGGTTACGAAAAAGTGACTGGTAAAAAGTGGGACAAAATAAAATCTGCAAAATTTGCTGAAAAGAATTGGAAACCTTATAGAACTGTTGCAAGTTGGTATCTGTGGAGAAGTTTGGAAAATAGATAGTAGAGTTTCAATTATCTAGGCAAGACTGAAAGAGGATTTATTGGAACACCATGATCTCTAACCTCTAAATGTAAATGATCACCAAAAGATCTACCTGTTGCACCCATTTCACCTAACACTGTGTCAGTTGAAACAGTATCACCAGTTTTAACATTAACTTTTGATAAATGAGCATATAAAGACTTTAAGTTGTCACCATGATCAACAATGACATGTTTACCATATCCAACTGTTGAAAATTCAACAACCTCTACCTTACCAGCCTTAATTGATTTAATTGGGTCGCCAGTAATTCCATCTAAATCAAGTCCAGGATGGAAGAATTTATAACCTTGAGTGATATGAACTTCTTTAACAGGATTTTGGATAGAAATGGTTGTGTGTATTGGTGTTTCAGTACCAACAACAGAAGTAACCTCTGTTTGAGTATTTGTACTTCCAAGTGTGCCTGTAGGCACAAAAGAAGAGGCAACCAGCATTAGAGCAATGTTTGTGCCTAATAGTTTTTTGACAGCCTTGTGTTCAAAGATGTGCCTAATGAATTTACGTGTATAGCCACCCACATGATATTTGAGGTTTAGCCTCTTTTTGGTAGGTATGATAGGCTCATCCAAAGCTGATTTACGCCTTTTTGCAATTCTGAATTGCATATGTAGGCGGTACTTTGGCAAATGTAGAGTTAGTTTTTGCATATTCCCCCTTAACGGGTGAGAAACAAAAATCCCGCAATTACTTGCGAGATGTGTGATTCTAGCATATGAAACACTCAAAAGTCAAATTATGGGGTAGTTTTTAATGTTTGAGGTGTACTTCATGTTTTCTGTATATTAGGATAAAATTATGTAATGAAGATTATAATTATCTTGATAGCTATACTATTCATTTTATTTATCTGTTTTTGGCTATACGGTTTTAACGAAGCAAATGACCTAAAAGTCCCAACTAAAAATATTAATGATTTTAATAATATAAAGAAAGTACTAATTATTTTTCCTCACCCTGATGATGAAGCAAACTCGTTAGGTGGGACGATCACTCAATTTGTAGATAAAGGAATAGAAATTAATTGGATTATTTTAACAAAAGGTGAAAAAGGGAATGATGATGCACATTTTGATGATAATTTAAAATATATAAGATCTATCGAAGCACAAAATGTTGCAAAGATATTAGGTATTAAAAAGTTAACTCTAAAAGATTATCCAGATAATGGAGTTGATCAATTCAAAGACGATTTGATTGATGATGTCAGACAAACAATAAAAGAGATTGATCCTGACTTGGTTATTACCTATGATGAATCAGGGGGCTACGGTCATCCGGACCATATAGTACTCTCAAAAGTTGCTACAGAATTAATTAATAATGAATTTGAAAATATCCATCTTTGGTACACATCAACTCCTGAGAAACTTTTCAAAAAACTTTCACTTCCTGAACAAATGGCAAAAGATAAAAATTTTAAATTTAGTAGAAAATCACCAAGCTTCAAAATTTGGGTCGGTATATCTGGAGTTATAAATAAAGTTAAGGCGGTCTATGCATATCAAAGTCAATTTAGTTCTTTTGTAAAATCAGTTCCAGTAAAACAAATTCCAATGTGGTTTTATATTTCCTTAACCCCATATGAATATTTTTATGAAGTTAAATAAAAAGGCGATGGCTTTACCATACCTCTAGTAATATAATTCCTTATGTTGAGTATAAATGTAAAGTTATAAAAATAGTTACCCCAAGAAGTCATGAGATTAAAAGAAAGGAACTAATACGGAATTATGGATAAATTAATAGAACCTAGTAAATTTAATGTTGTTCTAGACAAAGAAGCGCAATCAAGGTCAATGCCAGAGTTGCGTGATATTCCACACTATCAACTTGAGGAGTTATTGTTTGAACATAAATTAGATTTGACCGTAAAAGGAATAACTTTAGGCGGAATGGGCCAAGATTCTATTGGCTTCAAAATCGATAAAGGTGCAGTGGGGAAAAGTTTTTTAAAAGTTTTTCGTTTAGGAATTATTCCTCAAGAGATCCTAATAGATTTTGTACAGAAATCGGGAGTGCGTAGAGATAATCTTAAAGATTGGAAGGGTAATGTCATTTCGGAAGATGAATTCAAAAGAACTCTAACAGAATGGACAGATTCACGGTTTGATGATTCAAAAGAAGGTAGGGAATCTGCAAGTCGTAGAAAATTATTTGAAAGGCAAGTTTTAGGTATTCAGAAAGGTAATAATCTTTTACCCAACAGGATTCCAAAATTAGAAGGTATATGGACATGGAATGGGGAGCCTGTTGCAATGACAATAGAATTTAAAGAGGGTAAAGGTGAACCAATTACAACATGGAATGAAGAGTATAGCTCTGATATTAAATTACTGGAGGAGAACGGAATTGTGGTTGACGATTTTTTTGAGCGTGACAATTCTATTAGAGATAAAGACAACAATGTTTGGTTTATTGATTTAGAATATTGGCCAGAGACAATTGGTAAAGAATTGGAATAAAATACTAAGGTACTAAGTATTTTTTTATGTTATATCTCTGTGTAGAGATAGTTACACCAAAAAGAGATTGTTGATGATCTATCTCAACAGATTAACTGCGGTGTCCTTTTTGCTGTAATCTTAAAATTGTCTTTTTATATGAAACTAATCTGAGGCCGGAGCGGGAATCGAACCCGCGCATAGAGGATTTGCAGTCCCCGGCGTTTCCACTTCGCCACCCGGCCAGTAGCCACATTATATCATGGCTACTATTGAATTACTCACTGCTTACTTAGTTTTGATCATTATCTTTTTTGGCTTTGCCTCTTCAGCTTTTGGAATGGTAACTGTTAAGATACCATGCTTAACTTCTGCTTCAGCTTTTTGCCAATCTCCACCTGACAATGCAGCAGTGTAGTAGTATTGATATGAAGAAGACTTAAATTCATCTTTTGTTTTATCTTCCTCTTTTACTTCTGCTTTGATTGTAAGAACTCCGTCAACTATATTTGCCTCAACATTTTCTGCTGGAATTCCTGCTACAACTGCTTGAGCAATAATATCAGTTTCGGTTTCATGAATTTTCAGACCGTTTTGTCTGGCTGTTGGCCAGTTGTCATCATCAAGTAGACTTTTGAATGGATCAAATCGTACTAGTTGCATAATATTATCACCTTCTTTCTTTGTCACTCTAATGTTGTGAGTGCCAATATAATATAATAATTCTTAAATTGTTTGTCAAGAGTTTTTTTAAAATCTGGTACACTTTAGACATGAAGAAAAAGATTATTAGTACAATATTAGCTTTAGTTGGAATAGTTGTAGTCGGTTTTGCAGCTCTTTTGTTTTTGGGTGTTTTTAAAGACCAGCAGTCAGGAATACTTGTTGAATCAGATCCAATTGCAACTGTTTATATTAATGATGTAGAAGTTGGTAAAACACCATATGAAGCAAATAGAGAATCAGGAGAAATTCTACTTCGAATTAAACCTGACCCAGTAGAAGGTGTGGTTCTTGATGATTATGAAACAAAAATTAAGTTAGTACCAGGTATTAGAACAATTGTTAAAAGAGTCTTCAGAGAAACTGAAGAATCATCAAGTGGAGTAGTTGTTTCATTTGATAAGCTTGGAGGACTAGAATCATATGTTACTGTTGTTTCTGTACCTGATAATGCCCAAGTGTCAATTGATGGAAAGATATATGGATACACACCACTTCGTGTAAAAATTCCTGCAGGAGATCATACATTAGTGGTTTCTTCAGATAAATATCTAGAAAAATCACTTCCAATCAGAGTCTATGCAGGTTATAAATTAACAGCTTCAGTTAAACTTGCAAAGTCAGATAAACCAAAAGAACAAGAACAACTTGCAGTTTTGGGAGAAACAGCAGAAACACCTAATTTGGGTAGAATAAAGATAAATAAAACAGATACTGGATTTCTAAGAGTTAGAAGTGGGGCTAACACAGGATTCCCAGAAATTGCACAAGTTAAACCAGATGAAGAATATGAAATTCTTGAAGAAGGTGAAAATGCAAGCTGGTACAAAATAAAAATTGTTAGTACTACAAATGAAGGTGCTACAAATGAAGTTGAAGGGTGGGTAAGTAGTGAATTTGTAACTAAGATTTAAAACTTCAAATGTCAAAATGATGTCAAGATAAATTTCAAATTTGTGCGATCATATTGATATGTCAACAGGATTCGATCCAATATGGGTTGCTTTAACTGAAATTTCTTCACCACCTTGTGATGGAGCTTTTGAAGTGTCTCCGAAATCAAGGGCTGCCGCACGAGCAACTATTGACACGTATCTTCGTGAGAACCCAGATGTTAATGAGGGTCAGTTGTGGCAAGATTTTAGAGAAAGAGAAAAAATACTCGAGGCTAGAACTCCAATTCCAGATATTGTGCTGGCCGAAGGACTTGTGCTTGCAGGTACTGAAACAGTAAGGATAATTGAGGCAGAGCAGCCGGGTATTTTTGAAGCCATGAGAGGGCGTCGTTCTTAATTCTTTAGCAAATATCCTTTACCACGCAGAGTTTGTATGAAGCTTCCTGAAATACCGTTTTTTTCTAATTTTTCTCTAAGTCTTTGTATAAACTTGGCTAGGGCAAAAAGGCTGAATTTTTCTTCATTTACAAATATGATATCTGAAATTTGATCAAATGAAACAAGATTGTTTGAGTTTTTAATTAATAAATACAGAATTTGTTTCTCGTTGTTTGTTAAATCTAAAATTGGTTTTTTGTTTACCTCTGGTGTTAAACCATTTAATGAAAAAGGAGTGTCAAAATTTGGGATACTAAGTTCTTTGTAATAGTCACTACTTATTTTTAATAAGTTACCAACATCTTTACTGCGGACACCTTTCATTGTAGGGGAATACATATCAATTGGCTCATATTTTTTTAAGACATCTGCTATTTTTGTTTGTGTAATTAAAAAATCTGAAATAATTTCGCTTTCTTGCCATAGACCACTTAGTTTTTCATAAATATCTTCTCGGGTTAGTGACGTAACTAATGCCTCTGTTATTTTGTGAATATTTTGATCATCTCGAAGAAGTATCAAAAAATTACCTTGATTGTCCCAATCAAAACTACAAACGGTTCCTGTCTTTGTTGGATTGATTACTATTTTTTTAATTTTGTCTTTTTTGTCTGGCAATACGTCGTAAATTGCATTGATAACCTCTTTTTCGGCCTTTGCCCACACTTGCATTGTTTTTTTGTAGTTTGGTGTTTCAAGATTGTATTTAGAAAGGAGATTTTTAAAATCTGCAATTAAATTTTTATCAATTACCATTGGGTTTGCATAGATATCTATTTTAGAAACTCTTTTCCAAAACTTAGGTATTGAATTAAAATCTATTTTAGGAAGGATGACAATATTAGAATTAAATGTTTTTATGTTTTTAGGCAGCACAATAAAACCATTACTTTTATAAAAGCCAACATATGTTTGGTAAGCAGTATGCAGAATTCTTTTTGCTTCAGTTTCCAAAGAAAATTCCCACGTAGTTAAACTTTCCATACCTATAGTATTTTACTCTTGTGTCATAAAAATGTCAAAATAAGTCAAGATGTTTATATGTTTGAGGTTAAAATAAAGTTATGATGAAAGAATTTGGTGGTTCAGTTTGTCCAACATGTATGTCTATGGGGGAAGAAATCCCTGTTGGTCAAAGAGTTGGGCTTAAAAATCGATGGGGCGTTGAAGGGATGCATGTAATACTTGGGGATGAATTATCAACTCAAATATCAGCAGATGATATGGGTACGAATCGTATGGCACACACAATAATCACTGTTGATGGAGCAAGCGCGCCTGAGCAACTCTCAGAATTTTTAGATAGTGATGCCGGATATTACATGGAAGAGTACATGGAAGAAGGTGTTAAGGTTTGTAAACTGAAACTCAAAAGAAAAAGTGGAAATTAGAAAATTTGGTGAAAAGCTAATTCGACACGGTAGCCGTAAAGGTTATCGTCCAAGACTTCCTGACGAAACCAGAACTAAGGATGGTGAGTTTTCAATAGGAAAGTTAATGGAAGATCTAAGGGATGACGCTTTGACTGCTGCTGGACCGTTTGATGGAAGAACAAAGAGGATGTTGGCGCAGGCGTTAGGCGCAGCTTCAACCGCTCTTCCTGAGGGATGGTAATTTTAAATTCCACATTCAAAAATTTCTGAATAAATAATCCAAATTGTCCAAATTGTGTCAAGATAATCCATTCAACTAGTTATAGGATATCCATAGGTAGAGTTTCTTGCACACATCTAGTTGAGAGGAGATGAGAATGAATTTTGAACTGTGGAGGCTTGTTGTAGCTTTGATGTTGGGTACAGGTTTGGTTCTCTCGATTGATAAAGTTGCCGATGCTATTAGTGCTGTAGCTAAAGCAATGGAGGAGAGAAACAGAATTGAAAAAAAGAAAATGGAATTGCAAGGACTGGAAGCGAAGAAAAAAGGCGTTTCCGAGCACGATACGGACATGATTGTCCAACGTCCATACTAAACAGTGCAAGAAAGAGGGAAGCCTAATCTTAGACAACTATTCTAAAATTATGCTTCCTCTCTACCTATAAGTTGAGATCTGTTCTTTGATTTACTATCTTGTTTGACATTAGTAGGTGATGACTATTAATGAATCATATCTGAAACTTTTGCATGGAGGTGCAAGATGAATAAAAGAGATAAATTTTTTGAAAAGATTTATGAATTGTCTGAGAAATATGACAAACATAGATTCTGGCTGTGGTTGGTTTGCTTTGTCTGTTTTGTCATTACTTCGTGGTGGGGTCCAAACACTGAAAGTTCGTGGGTATTGTTACCTTTTGTTATTGGTAGTATAGCTCTTTTTTTTTGGGCTTAAGGGTGAGTATGTCCTTTTATCGTTTGCAGAGGACGAGCCATTCATCGTCATGGGTATGGGAATGTACTTTTCCATGGTCTATGTGCCAGTCGGTGCAATAATTATGGCAATAGCCTCAGGATTTGTAAGCCTAATAAACTGAAAGGAATTGATATGTCGAATGATGGTGGTAATGACGAATTTGTAAACAATTTGAGAACGATAATCGAAGTAAGACAAGCGCTGCGAGGTATAAGGCGAGTTGAAGAAGAAAGGGGTCTGATCCGTTTCTTTGCGGTACTCTTGAGCCTTTTTAGCTTAGCGATGTGCTTAGTGATAGCGCTTGTTGGATTTGTAATGATTGGGGAAATCATTTTCTAAAAAATAACAAGACAAGATAGTAACCGTGAGGGGTATAAAATAGATTTCAATTCTATAATACCCCTCAAAGTTACAAATATAAAATTATGAAAAAACAAACCGTTACAGTATGGGGAACACGACATGAAATTGAGCCACTAATCGATGGTTTAGACGGCGTATGGGTT
This sequence comes from Microgenomates group bacterium, assembly GCA_049301455.1. Lineage (GTDB taxonomy): Bacteria > Patescibacteriota > Microgenomatia > UBA8517 > UBA8517 > JAUYMM01. The sequence goes on along the minus strand of JBAQKY010000020.1, from coordinate 18,708 downwards.
TCAGCGGTTGGTACAGATAGTATAGATGCTGGTCAACCAGTGGTTGAAATTAAATTTAATCCACTTGCCGTTTCAATTGATAATATTTTCAGAGCAGTGTCTCGTCCTCAGGAAAATGAACTCGGTGGAATTGCAAATGGTGTTAATAAAAGAATGAGAATTTAATAATTGTTTAAATCCCACTCACTGATACTCCTGAATATATAATCCAATATACAAGTGCAATCCAAAGGCCAACTGCAATGATTAGAGCCTTGTCAGTTAATAATAATTTTTCTGGAGCTTCTGATTTACCTTCAAAAATAAGTGCCTCATAACGCATAATTCCAAAAATAACTACGGGAATGGTAAGCATCATCAGTTTATCAATTGTTGTTGCTCTTGAGACTTCAGCCAAGACCATCCAAAAATCAAGTGAAGCTTTTGGACTCTCAAAAAATGTATATAAACTCCAACTCATCCATGTGGCGTTTCCAAACATAGTGACATAACTGTTTAGGAGTTCTGTTGAATATTTAGTTAAACTTTTTCTGGTTCCACCAGATATCGCTTCAAGTAGATTAATTTCTGACCTTCTTTTTCCAGCAGCAAGGAAGAGGGAAGCAGAAACAACACAAAGTAAAAACCAAACTGAAAGATGAGCATCAATTACAAAAGCTCCAGCATAGACTCTGATAATAAATCCTGAAGCTATTATTAATATGTCTATAACAGGTATGTTTTTTAAACCCAAACTATAAAAAATTTGCATACCAAGATATACAAGGATAAGCGTAAATAATAATTGATTAATGTAGGCTGCCATAGCCAATGAAAGCACAACAAAACCAATAAGTTCAAGTATGGCTATAAACATTGGTAATTTACCTGCGGCAATTGGTCTATTCTTTTTTACAGGATGAAGTCTGTCTGCAGCTGCATCAATTATGTCATTAAATATGTAAGTTGCTGATGTTGCAAAGGAGAAGGCAAAAAAGGCCTCCAAAACGTCTTTAAATAGCCCAGTTTCATACAAAGTGCCAGTTAAGAGAAGCGCCCCAAAGATGGCTAGGTTTTTAACCCAGTGAATAAGTCTTGCTATCTTGATTGCTTCTAAAATTAAATTAAACATTATATTTTTTGTTTTTTGGTTAAGAACAGAATTACCCCACCCAAAACTAACGATACTCCTATAATTGTATACAACTTATATGTGCTATTCAAATTAAGAGCCAAAATTCCAAGTATCGCAGTTAGTGACCAATAGACTTGTGAGACTTGTTTTTTTGATAATCCCGAATCCAATAGTTTATGGTGAAGATGACCTCTGTCACCCCAGACAGGAGATTTTCCAGAAAGAACTCTTCTGATAACTACATATCCAGTATCGATAAGCGGAATACCTAAGACAACAATTAAAGTACCAACCTTAGTGGTAGACAGTATTGAGGCAATAGCCAGCATATATCCTGCAAGTGTTGACCCACCATACCCAGGCATTATCTTTTGAGGGTACTTATGCCAGATAAAAAAACCAAAAAAGGCGCCTGCTGTAATTGACGAAATTAGAATAACAGGCCATTGGGTTATGTCTGTAGAGTAATAAAATGATAATGCTGTAATTGTTAAGGCTGATATGACTGCGACACCTGAAAGTTGTCCATCAATTCCTTTTGCCCCCATATTTACCATGTTCATCATGAAGACAACCCAGACTAACGCAAACATGTCAGATATGATTGGGTTTGAAAGATCTATTATTCCTCCAAACGGGTTTGTTAGAAATGATATTCCAATACCTTGAGAAATTGGAATAAAGGCTGCTATAAATCCAACAATTAGTCTAACATAAGGATTTAGATTGTATCTGTCGTCTAAAAAACCCATTATAAAAATTATTCCTGCTCCAATAAGTATTGAGATTAAATGTTTGTCGATTGGTATGAATAAAAGTGAGGTAACTAAAATAGCAATAAATACTGGGATACCCCCACCTCTAGGAATTGGTTTGGTGTGGATTACTTTGGGATGGTTATTCTTCCTTGGATCATCCATTATTTTTAACCTTTTGGCAAACTTAATAACTAGAGGAGTTATTACAAAAGATACAAATGCCGAGATTAAGAGTGGAAGAAACAATAAGTAAAACAATTTATCCATATTCTTATATAGAACCTACTAAAAATATAATTTTATATGTGGCAATTACGCTTAATAAACAGACTGATATTGATGCAAAGGCTAAAGTTTTTTTGAGGTAGGTACTGTCAACGTTTATAGATATTACAGCATTTACTACTGTTATGAATAAAGAAATTACTGCCGGTACTATTATGAATAAAGATGGTGCAAGCTGCTCACTATTTTTAGGCAATCCATAAAATAATGGAACTTCAGGTGGTAATACTAATTGACTAACTAGTCCAAGCAAAATAAACAAAATATTTACAATAATTGATATCAAAAAAAGTGATTTAAGTGGTATTTTTTCAAATCTGGAGTCTATTTTAATCCCAACACCATCTTTTAACCTTGATAGTGGGTTCTTTATTTGTTTAAGTAAAGCCATATTTGTGAGGAACCTATTTCTGAGATTATATAATAGTTTTCTGCCAAAAACACGTTAAGGCTCTCAAATGGAAATGAATTGGGCGTAACAACTACAAACTTTGGCATTGTTTTTTTAAGTTCTGCAATTGTCATTTCTTCTGTTGAGAAATCTCTGAAATGATAGTCTGCAACATATTTAGTTGGGGGCAGTCTTCTTGAGAGTGAATATATTGCTGATGAGTCGTTACTCCAGACGAAGACGCGATCCTCCTTTTTGGCAGTTTTTGCTAAGAAATCTGCTATTTCATAGTTGTTTATCAGTTGAGGTGAAAACTTATTAAAGTATTCATCTCTTGTTATTTGTTTTGTGGCAAATTTTATAAATCTTTCATAATAGGGAACTGTTTGGTAATACCAGAATTTAAAGTAAAAAGGTACAAAGAAAGCAAGTGTAAGGGGTATAACAGTTAAACTCTGTTCAACATTTTTTAAGGTAAACAACATCCCAAAAAGAATTGAAACAGGAGCAAGTGATTGTAGAAAATAATGTGGATATGGACGTTCTGATAAAGTTACTGCAAAAAGTGTTGCTAGTAGCCAAGCAGTAACAAAGATAAATTGTTTAGACAATTTGTTTCTTAAAAGCCACAAAACAAAGAAACCAAAAAGCATTATTCCAAAGCGAATTAAGAGTGGGGCATTTTTAACCAAAAATGGTATGTCTGTTGCTGATCTTTTCCAACTGCTTAAATATCCAAAATTTTGTAAATAGGCAGCAATCACATATTCAGACAAAGCACCTCTTAAAAAGTACCAAACAAAAGTTAATAGGATTGGTATTATAAAACCAAGAGATAAAAATATTACTTTTTTAATTAGTTCTATAAAGTTGTCTTTTTTGACAAATATTAACCAAAAGGCAATTAAACCTAAGATATCAAAAGCAGCAACTATCTTAAACAGCGAACCAATAGAGAACATAATACCTACAAAAAACATATTCTTTAAACTGTCTTTACGTGTTAATGCGTAAAGTAGAGCCATTAAAACAGGAACCATCATGAAGTTTTCTGCATTTGCAATATTTCCTTCAAGTAATGGGATTGTTGAAAATATTCCAAAAATAACAGTTGATACTGTACTAAGCTTGTCATTTTTTGGAAATAATATTTTTGTAAGCTTCCAGAAAAGATAGACGGCAAGTAAATTAAATGCAGCAAGTAATGCTTTAAAGATAAAAACATTACCTGAAATGGCAGCTGTTAGGTAGAGGAGCGGTGGTTTATTGTCATGCAGCCCTGAATAAAGTGGAACTCCTTGTCTAACACCTTCACCAAGTGTTAAATAAATCATTTCATCACCGTAGTAATATGGCTCAAAAAATGAAGGGATTCGAAGAAGAATTATTACTACAAAAAATATCTCAAGCCAAATTGGGGTATCAATGACAGAAATAAGTTTATTCCAATATTTTTTGATGAAGTTTTTCACTATTTAATATTAGCATAAAACTCACTTACTTTTAATTGCCTCTAATATTTGGATATGAGTGACGGTACCGGCTTCTTGTTCATATCTCAACATGTCACCGAGATCAAAAGTTATTATTTGGGGAGAATTTTGAGGATTTAATTTTGATTCTAAACAGAGACCTTGTTCTGGATCTTCTACGATAACGCCAACATGGTTCACAGTCTTGTTTTCTACGGTTCTACCAAAGAGTTCAATTGGCGTTAGGTCAACATAGGCAATTACTGCGTCCTTTTTGAAATGTTCAGAGTGGCGTACATTTTCTGCTTTGCTAACTTCATATTCATCCACAACCTTAAATTGATTATTGCCTTCATCCTTGAAAGTATTGTTTATATCCGGATCGGTATCGTAAAGTGAAAATCTTTTGGGAAAGAAATGATTTAATACGAAAGCTGAACATCCATAGCCCGATGTCCGTCCCCTTGTTATCCTGAAACCTCCTGGAAACAGATTCTCTAGGTTTTTTTGGTTACGTACGTCAATTGCAATGTTAGTCTGTTCTGACATCTTTATACTTTTTCTGTAACCTTGTATTCTATATATTTCCCCAACATTAATCTTGTATGTGCATCAAGGCCAGGGAGAGCTGAAAAGAAAAATCCTGCAATTGGCATTAATATAAATTCAAATGGCATAAATATTTGTCTCCAAACAGATATATGATCAGGCCTTTTTGGTTTGTAAACATTATCTACAAAGAACAAGACAAAGAAGAATCCAAGTGAAAGAGTTAAAATTATTGATGATAATTTTGGAACCATATATCCCAATGCAGTTCTTCCAAATGCAGGATTAATAAGTGTAGGCAAGGTCAATCCAATTGTTACAATGAACCAATTAACAGGCCACATAAAATGGGACCAAATAACATGCAAAACTCTCGTTGTTTTATCCCAAAATGGAATTTCTCTGTCTACTAAATAATTTTTAATTATCCATGAATCATCAGATGTTCCCCATGCCCATCTTTTATATTGTTCATACTGATTTTTAATTGTTTTCCAGTGAGAGGTAGATTGTGCTGCATCAGCGTGAAGTGGAAGGTAAATTGGTTCCACTTCAAGACCTCCTTTAACTTTGTAATATGCTTTGAAAAATATTCCCCAGTCTTCTGGAATCTTGTCTGCATCCCAGTATCCAGCTTCGTCAAGTAGTTTAAACGAAAGTGAATAGTTAGCAGTATTTAATAATCTATCTTTTCTTGGAAGTTGTGAAAGATTAAATATTGTTCCAAAAGTGTTTGGGACTCTTGTGATTGCAGGTAATTCCCAAATATTGTTGTAAAACATAACAGCAGGTTGCCAGAAGTGCCTGTATCTTGTTGGACTGTCTAAAAACTTAAATGATAGATATGCAAAGTGGTTTGGGTGGTATTTATGATCTGCATCACAACTAGTTACTGTTAAATAGTCCATATCAACTAATCCTTTATCAATGTAATTATTTTTAAAATAAATGGCTGCAAACTTTTCATTTGATGCTTTTCCAACTGCTTCACCTGCTACTAATTTATGATTTGTTTGAATAAAATATTTAAACTTTTTAGCAAACATTTTCTTTAAACTATTAAACTTCATGTCTCTATCTTTTCTGTCTTCTTTTTCTTCCATAGCTAAAATAACAGTCATCATCTTTGTAGGTAATGTTTGGCTAGCAAGTGATTCTATAGTTCTTTCAAGTATGTGAAGAGGTTCTTTATACGTAGGGACAATAACAATATTGTGAACTTTTTTCCAATCTGGAAAAGTCTTTAAGTCAGTTATCCAGTCGTATTTAATGGCTGCCTGAATTTTTGTATGAGAAATAATTGAGGTGATGGCAATTAAAAATGATTGATAAAACCAATAAACGTTAAAAAGTAGAACAAAGTATGCAACAAAATTAGGAAAAACGAATATACCCCAATAAGGTAAGAAAATCATATTCCAAGAAAAAAATCCTGGCAAGATTTCAAAAAAACGTAACACTGTCTTTTCATTTTTAATTATCCAGTTTCTGATCATATTATTTTATTCTAGGGAATAGAGGTTCCTGCATTTTTATTACTGGGCCACCAAATACTTTTGCAATTTTTTCAACCGTACTTGGTAGGAAAGGTTTTAGATTGAGTGAAATTTCTGCTATTTCTTCTAAATAGTATTGGAGCCTTTCTTTTAGCTTGTCTCCTGTTAATTTCCATACCTCGTTTTTATTTATATCTTGATCAATCTGGCTTATTTTATCCCAGATAAATTTCATAGCTGTATCAAATCTATATTCTTCAATAGCCTTTGCAACTTCTGGATAGATATTTGTTTCTTTTGATTCGAATGAAAAGCTTGAAGTTTCGCACAATCTAGCAATTCTTGAAATTAAATTGCCTAGACCATTAGCAAGATCTGCATTGTAAACATCTTTTAACTTTTCTTCTGAAAAGTCTCCATCAGCAAATGGTGAAAATTTAGCCAAAAAGTAGTATCTCAAGGCATCGGTTCCATATTTGTTTATAATATCGTTAGGATCAATTACGTTCCCTAATGTTTTACTCATCTTTTGACCATTAACAGTAAAATATCCATGAATAAACAATTCTTTTGGTAATTCCAAGTTTGCAGACATCAAAAAGGCAGGCCAATAAACAGCATGGAACCTTGAGATCCCTTTACCAATTACGTGCAAGTCAGCTGGCCAATATTTTTTATATTTTTCTTCATCTGAATTGAATCCAACTCCTGTTTGATAGATATTTAAGGCATCAAACCAAACATAAATTTTTTGGGAATAGTCGTTTGGTACAGGCACGCCCCAGTTTTTTGCTCTTTCATTTGAACGAGAGATTGAAATATCTTGAAGTGGTTCTTTTAGGAAGGAGAGAACTTCGTTTTTTCGTTCGGTAGGTGTAATTTTTAATTTATCACTCTTTATTAATTCAATTAATTTGTCCTGATATTTTGATAGTTTAAAAAAGTAATTTTTTTCTTTTACTTGTTCTAGTTTTTTCCCAACATGCTCGAAACATTCTCCATTTTCGTTTAATTCTTCTTTTTCATAAAAAGTTTCGCAACCAACACAGTAAAGTCCTGAATATTCTTTTTGATATATATCTCCTGCCTTATCACATAATTGCCAAAGTTTTTGCGAGGAGGGGAAATGCTTTTCTTTGTCACTGCCTTTTTGCCAGACATCAAATTTACAGTTTAAGTTTTTAATAAGTTCTTCAAACAATTTATTATTTTTGTCAACAAATTCTTGAACAGGAACACCAGCATTTTCTGCAGCTTGTACATTTTTTAAAGCATTCTCATCACCACCAGAAAGTAAAACAACATCTTCTCTCAAAAGTCTGTGATATCTAGCTAAAACGTCACCTTGTACAAACTCTAAGGCATGTCCCACATGTGGAGCTGCATTGACGTATGGTATTGCACAGGTAATGTAATATTTTTTGTCCATAGGGGTATTATACAAGTTTATCGTGTCTAGTAGCTAGTTTTTTACGATGAAGTCGAAACTTGTTTATTTTTTCACTCCAGACATTTGCCCATTCTTCAGCTTCCATAAGTTTGATTGCAAGTTTATAACCCTTTGAATCCAACTTGGCTTTTGCTTCATCAATTTCCTTTTGAGTGGCTTTTAAATTTGTTTTGATATTTTCATCATTTCTACTTTTTTTAAGCCAATAGGCGATTGCAAGGCGTTTTGTAAGTGAATCTGATTCTTTTTCTGTCAGAAAATCATTTAAAAATATCTCAAAATTTTCTTTGGTTTTTAAATCCTCAAGTGTTTGAAAAAAAGTATTAGTGACCTGTTTTTGTAGTGCGTTCATGATATATTAGGGCTATTATACCAAGGCCAGAAAGTAATATGGCATTTAATATATTTCCAACTCCAAAATATCTCAAAATTACAAAAAGTGTCAAACAAATAGAAATTACAATTCCTCTTCTAGAATTACCAAGGATTAATGATAGAAAGAATATAAATAATATTAAAAAGTTGACAAAAAATAAAAATACAAAAAAAGATGAATTGGGATCGGTAAAGTAAACAATTGTAATAAGTGACATGAGTAATACAAAGGTAATAATCAAAGATGGTAAGAAGTTTTTTCTTCTTAATACCATTTGTTTTCTAATTTCTTTGTGCATACTATATACTTAAGTTGTTATGGAAACAGTACTTCTCATTATAATATTAATTGTACTAATTGTTTTGATTGTTTTAGTTTTAAAACAAAAACCTTCTGGAGATTTAGTTGAATGGCTTCGAAGTACAGGCCAACGTCTTGAAGTACAGAATAAATCTTTCAATGAAAGACTTGATCATGCAGCGAGGGTAATTAATGACGTTAACAAAAACATTGGGGAGTTTAGTGAAATTGGTAGGGGAATGAAAGATCTACAAGAATTTTTGTCATCCCCAAAACTAAGAGGGAATATTGGTGAGCAGGTTTTAAAAGAACTATTAAAACAATTTTTACCAAATGAATCTTTTAATCTTCAATATACTTTTAAAAGTGGAGAAAAAGTGGATGCTGCAATTATGACATCAGGTGGAATAATCCCAATTGATTCAAAATTTCCATTAGAAAACTTTAGAAAAATGCAAAAGGATCCTGTTTACAAAAAAACCTTTGAAAGTGATGTTAAAAAACATATTGATGATATATCCAAAAAATATATTCTAACTGACGAGGGGACAATAGATTATGCTTTAATGTATATTCCATCAGAAGTTATCTACTATGAAATTGCAAACAATCAAGATCTATTTGACTATGCACAGAATAAAAGAGTCTTGCCAGTTTCTCCAACAACTTTCTATGCATACCTAAAGGCGATTTTAATGAGCTTTGAAGGTCAGAAAATTGAGAAACAGGCAAAGGAGATACTTTCTTCATTAAGGGCAATCAAAAAAGATTACGGAAAAGTAGAAGAAAATTTAGGAATACTCCAAAAACATTTGGTCAATGCCACAAACATGATGGGAAATGTCTATTCCAGTTTTACTAACTTGGGAAATAAAATAGATACAACCCAAAATTTAGACATCAGTGACAAGCGTGTTAAAATCGAGGGATGAAAGATTCCACTAAAAAATTAAACAAAAGCCAGCTTCAGGCGGTGAGACATGACAAGGGACCACTTTTAATAATTGCAGGTGCAGGAACTGGAAAAACTACCGTAATTACAGAGAGAATTAAACACCTGATACTCAAAGGACTAGCAAAACCTGAAGAAATTTTAGCACTTACCTTTACAGAAAAAGGAGCAACAGAAATGGAAACTAGAATTGATGTTGCCCTACCACTTGGCTATGGTGATATGTGGGTTATGACCTTCCATTCGTTTTGCGATCGAATACTTCGTGAATCAGCAATTGAAATTGGACTTTCCTCAAATTATAAATTAATGACCTCTGCACAATCTGTTGATTTGATTAAAAGAAATTTGTTTGATTTTAATTTAGATTATTTCAAACCTTTAGGCAACCCAAACAAATTTATTGAAGGATTACTCCAACATTTTTCAAGACTTCAAGATGAAACAGTAATTCCAGAAGATTATCTCAAGTATGCAGAAAATTATACAAATGAAGAAATTTTAGAAATAACCAAAACACATGAACTAGCAAATGCATATAAATTCTACACTGATTTAAAACTTAAAAATAATGTTTTGGATTTTGGAGATTTAATTACTTACACAATTAAATTATTTAAAGATAGACCAAATGTATTAAAGAAATACCAAGAAAAGTTTAAATATATTTTGGTTGATGAATTTCAAGATACCAACTTTGCACAAAATGAATTAGTTAACTTACTTGCAAAAAAATATAAAAATGTAACTATCGTTGGAGATGATAACCAATCAATTTATAGATTTCGTGGGGCTGCAATTTCTAACATCATTCAATTTAAGAATACCTACAAAGATGCAAAGGTGGTTACTTTAAATGAAAATTATAGATCCACTCAAACAATTCTTGATGGGGCTTATAGATTAATAAAACACAACGACCCAGACACATTAGAATACCAATTAGGAATATCTAAAAAACTCAAAGCTGTAAACAAGAAGATTACAGATGATATAACTTTTTTACATAACACTTCTGGGCAAGAAGAAGCAGAGGATATAATAAAGACAATTAATCAATTGGTCGATAAAGACAACTATAATTATAAGGACATAGCAATTTTAGTTAGGGCGAATAATCATGCAGGTCTCTTTATAAGAGAATTTGAACGAGCTGGTATTCCGCATCAGTTTTTGGGTCCAAGTAGGCTTTTTGAGAAGGAAGAGATAATTGACCTAATTTCTTACCTTAAAGTCTTATATAATCCCGAAGATTCGGTATCTTTCTATAGGCTTCTATCATCAGACTTTCTAGACCTTCCAAGCCTAGAACTAATTAAAATTAACTCGACTGCAAAAAAGAACAGCCTATCTATTTTTGAGGTAATTAGTGATTTAAATAATGAAAAGATAGTAAATCTATTAACTCTGATTGATAAACACTTGAAAGTTTCAAAAACTGAAACTGCAGGACAGATCTTGTTTGATTTTATAAACGAAATTGGGCTGTATAAAATGATTATAGAAAACAATGAAGATATCAAGGCGAAAAATATTGCAAAGTTTTTTGACAAGATTAAAGCTTTTGAAGAAAGTTCAAAAGATGCAAGTGTTTCTGCAGTAGTAGATTATATTGATTTATTGGTAGAGGTCGGGGAGTCACCAAATGTAACTGATGGGGACTGGCAAGAAAATAATGCTGTGAATATTTTGACAGTTCACTCAAGTAAAGGACTAGAGTTCCCAATTGTATTTTTAGTTAATTTGGTAGGGGAGAGATTTCCAAGTAGAGAACGTCATGAACAAATTTCAATCCCTGAAGAATTAATTAAAGAGGTTTTACCAAAAGGGGATTACCATATTCAAGAAGAAAGAAGGCTTTTTTATGTGGGCATCACTCGGGCAAAAGAAAGACTTTATTTAACTGCCAGTGATTATTACGGGGATGGGGTGCGACAAAAAAAGATTAGTCCGTTTGTTATGGAAGCACTAGGGGAAATGCAAATTCTACCAATGCCAAATAATACTAATACCAAATTAATTTCAATTATCAAAAAAGAAGAGCAAAAAAAAGAAAACAAAATTAAAATTGATTATTTATCAGTTAGCCAAATTGAAACATTTAAAACTTGTCCTCTACACTATAAATTAAAATACATTTATAAACTTCCAACACCTCCATCTGCATCAATTTCTTTTGGAGTTTCGATACACAATACATTAAAGGAATTTGTTGAAACAAAAGGTGAAATATTGGATATTTACAAAAATAATTGGATCAAAGAAGGGTATATCAATAAAAAACATAAACAAGAGTTCTTTAAAAAAGGAGAAAATTATCTACTAGGGTTTATCAAAAATGGATACAATCCAAAAGTAAAAACAGTTTCTCTTGAAGAAAAGTTTACGCTAAAGATTGATAATGAACTTAAAATTGGTGGAACAATAGATAGGGTGGACGATTTGGGTAGTGGGAGGTATGAAATTATAGATTATAAAACTGGGGCTAATATACCAACTCAAAAAGAAGTTGATAAAGACATGCAATTATCATTTTATGCTTTAGCTGTATCAACCTTGTATAAAGTTAAACCGGAGGATATAAAATTATCACTTTACTATTTAGATGCACAGGAAAAGATTACAACACAAAGAACTGCATTGCAGTTAGAGGAACTTAAGAAAGAAATATTAGAAATTAAAAAAGAAATAGAGGATAGCGATTTTAAATGTAATAACAATTATTTCTGCCAACAAGGATGTGAATTTTCAATGTTTTGCAAATCTAGCTAACTAGTTAGAAATAATAAATCCTTTTGAATTGCCGTAGGAGATAAAACCTGAGATATCCAAAACTGTATTGTCTATGTTACAGTTTTCAAATCCTGTCCCGTCAATCTTACATCTGTTTAAGCTTGCTTCTTTTAAATTACATCTTTCAAAAACAACTGAAGTTAAGTCTGACCCATCAAAATTTACTTTTTCTAAATTACTAAAGATAAAGGCTGAGTTTTTTAAATCAGTATTGTCAAAAATGCAACCTCTTAAGTCTAGTTTTTTAACCTCATTTTTAACCAATATCTTTTGAAATATGCAGTTTTCCATTACTGCACCAGAAAAGTTACAGTCTTTTATCCGGATATCTGAAAAATCAATATTGCTTAATTTGCTACCTGAAAAACTACAATTAGTGAAACTTGTGATGTTAAATAAAGCTTCTGAAAGATCACAGTCAATAAACTTACAACCATTAAAATTTGTAAACTTTATATCACTAACAAATTTACAAGATTCAAAGACAGCATCATCAAAATCTTTTCCATCTAAATCTGTCGAAGTAAATATTTTATTTGCTGTTTTCATATTGGTAATCTAAATTTAGTGTAGCATCCGAGGTAGAGAATTTCAGTACCTCCAAATGATTTTTTAAAGTGGGTGAATCCAAGCCATGATTTGTTAGGGAAACGTTCATCGTAAATACCTTCAAAATCAAAAGTTTTACATCCCATCTTTTTACCCCATAGTATGCCTTGATAGAGGAGAGAGTACTGGGAGAGGGAAGTGCGACCTTCTTGATTAGTAAAACCTTGCCAATAATAAATGATATAGTTTGATACATCGTGTGAAGAGATCGTGAAAATCGCTCCACCTATAATACTGCCAGATTTATTGTGCGACGCAAGGAATAGGGACTTAGATTGTGGAAAACTTCGGCGTAACTTTAAGAGGTTTTCTAGACTTGGCACATATCGTTTAAAGTTTACAGATTTTTTCCATGCTTCATGAAATTTTTTAATTTCAGCGGGAGTTGAGTACTCTTTAGTTACTAACCCCTCCCCTTTTCGAATGCTGTATTTGCAGTCTTTTGAAAAGTTTCGGTAAATATCGTTTATAGGTTTATTTAGGCGCAAATATATTGTTTTTGAGGGTAAATAGGTGTTTTTTGACAGTTTGAAGCCGTAATGTCCAGTTAGTTGTCGTACATCGTATGTTAAATCAGGTTCGATTATTGTCTGAAAAACTCTATGTTTATTTTCTAATTTTTGTATAGTATCGAAATTAATTGCTTTTGGCCTTTGAATTTTTAAAACTGAACCCAGAAATGGTATTGTTTTAACAAAATAGTTTATATTGTTTATTCTTTCCACAATCCACCCCTGTGATTTTAAATATTTTGCATAGTTAACTGATTGTCTGATGTCTGGAAGACTTTCTAGTCTGTGAATCATTTTCTGAGTCGAAGTATAAACCATCTGATTTTTTCTGCAAATCTGTAAAAATAATATATTGGTTTGTTGATTATTAAATCCCAACTACCTATAAATTCTACGACCTTTGGATTATAGCCTTCCTTAAACTTTGTAAACCCTTTGCCCTCTTCTCTCCCCCACAAATCAAATGTTTTGAGATTTTTACTTTTACCAAATCTAATTGCTTCCCACATCATTAAATTGTTAGCCATAACTTCTTTGAATTTATCAGTTGAAGCTCCATATGGATAATACAGAAACTTATCATTATTAAATAGCACCCAAGTTGAAATAATTTCGTTTTTGTATTTAGCTACTAGAATATTTGCTATTTTATCCTTTAAATATTTCCACATTAGTCTATGGTATTTATGTGTGTGTGAGTAGAAACCTTGTCTTTTGTTTGTTTCGTCTGTTAGCTCAAGATATTTTTTAAATGCTTCATCAGAATTGTTTATTTCTATCTTAACCCCGTGTTTCTGGGCTAATCTTATGTTGTATCTAGTTTTACTAGAAAAGCTTTTCATTATATCCTCCTCTGAAGGGGTTAGGTCAATCCAGAATGATGTTGGCGTAAAGAGTGTTTTTCCTTCAATTAGTCCCCAAGATTTTAAATTTTTGGTTATTTTTTCAGTTTTTAAAACGTTAGGTTCGAGTTTTATGAAAATTGAGTTTCTTTCTTTCCCAATCCTTTTAATTTCAACAATATCTTTCTCTGTTGGTTCATCACCTCGAATTAAAGTTCCAATTGTAAATTTGGTGTGTGGAATTTTACTAAAAATAATTAGACCTGCTTTTGAAAACTCAACAATGTTCTCCCATTCTTTTCTAAACTCTCCCCATTCTTTTGTTTGTAGTGGATGAACATTCATACAATAAGTATTATACTTTAATTATGACGAGTTATAAAAAACAATTTACTATTGCAACTGTTATATCAATAATTTTTGGTGGTTTATGGAAATATTTATCCATGTCGAACGATGTAGGTCTAATTTTATATGGCAATATATTTTTATTTCTAGCAATACCAGTTTGGGTATATGCGTGTATAAATTTTGTATTGGATCGTGGATATCATTGGTCGATTGGCTTATTTGCAGGCTTACTAACTTTTTTGAAAGGAATTGGAATGATTATATTATTTATACTTCCTGACAAAAATAAGAACAGATCACTTTAAATATTTATCGAGAATGTTGTCAAAATTCAAATCATTATCACTAATTTGTGAATCGTTGTAACTATCTTCAATAGCAATTTCAATTCTTCCATCTAGTAATTCTTCTGGAATGTCTGATAAAAATCTGCTTGGAGCATTTGTAGATGTTTCGCCGTAAAAAAGACGTTTGCTTGCATAACATAAATATAAAACTTCTTTGGCTCGTGTGATGCCCACGTAGCAAAGTCTTCTTTCCTCTTCCATCTGATCCTTTTCCCAAAGAGATCTGGAATGAGGGAATAGTCCCTCCTCCATTCCGACCATAAAGACAATCGGGAATTCAAGCCCTTTTGCTGAGTGAAGTGTCATTAAGGTTACTGCATTCCTGTTTTGATTTACAGGTCCTGCTTCGACAAGCGATACATTTTCTAAGAAATCTAAGAGGTTTGGAAATTCAATTGCAACAGATCTAAATTCTTTAATATTTTCAAGTCTTTCTGCATCCTCTGGATCATCTTCTTTAAATTTGGTCAGATATTCAGTTGCAGTTAAAACTGCATCCATAATTTCTAATGTCGTAAACTTTTCGATGTCTATTTCTAAATTAGTAAACTTTTCAAACCTCCTTTTACCAAGTGCCATTGCTCTTTTTTGAGACACAGTATCTTTGTTGTTTGCGATTAACCTTAAATAGGAAAGGATATCCTTAATTTCTTTTCTGTCATAAAATCTAACACCACCAATTAAGGTGTATGGAATGCCTGAGTGAAGGAGCGCTTCTTCTAAGACACGACTTTGTGCGTTTGTCCTGTAAAGAACAGCAAAGTCTACATATTCATTGTTTCCATTCCTCACAGACTTATATATTTCTTTGGCAACATATTCAGCTTCATCAAAACCATTTCTGGCAGAAAAGATTGATATTTTTTCTCCTGCCCCCTTTTCCGTCCAAAGTTTTAATATTGGATGACCTGTGTTTTTTGAGATAACAGAATTTGCAGCTTCTAAAATATTTTGTGTACTTCTGTAGTTTTGTTCAAGGTTTATAACTTTTATATTTGAATAATCTTTCATTAAATAATTTATGTTTCTATAATCAGCTCCTCTCCATGAGTAAACGCTTTGACTTGCATCGCCTACGGCTGTTATTACCCCCCTGTTACCATCAAGTAATCTAATTAGTTTGTATTGAATTTTATTTGTATCCTGCCATTCATCAACAAATATTTGTTTAATTCTTTCTCTCCATTTATTAATTACTTCAGGTACTTCAAAGGCCAGAACAGTTTTGATTAAAAGATCATCAAAGTCCAAAGCATTTATTTCTCTAAGTTTATGTTCGTAGGCTTTATAAACATTACTTACGGCTTGGCCAAAGTCGCCAGTTGCAATTTCTGCATAGGCGTTGGGAGTAAGCATTTGATTTTTAGCTTCACTAATGGCGTATAGAATTGAAGCGGGTTTAATTGTGTCTTTTATTCCTAGGTTGTTTATAATTTCTTTGACAAGGTCTTTTTGATCGCTATCATCATATATTAAAAAATTTTGATCAACTCCAATTGATTTGCCATCAGATCTTAAAACTCTGACACAAAATCCATGAAATGTCCCCGCAAACCCTAAATCAATGTTGCCCACCCTCTCTTTCATTTCTTTGGCGGCTTTATTAGTAAAAGTTAAGAGTAGACAATTTTCAGGGTTAACTATCTTTTTATTTATTAAATAAGTTACGCGTTGAGCTAAGACCTTTGTTTTTCCAGAACCTGCCCCAGCAAGGACTAAAAGTGGTCCATTTGTGTATTCGACAGCCTCAGTTTGATGTCTGTTTAGTGTGTCCATCTCTTGTGTTAATAGTTTTAAGCAAATACAATAGTAGCATGCGAATATTAAAATTTGTTTTGATCTTTTTCTTTGTTTTTGTGGTTGGTTCAGGCATTGCTACATATATTTTTATTAAGAGCATTCCCACAATTAGTAGTAATCAAACAATTTTAATTTTAGGTAAAGGTGGTGAAGGTCATACAGCTCCAAACTTAACAGACACAATAATGATTGCCTCATTAAATAAAGATAAAAACAAAATAAGTTTTCTTTCTCTCCCCCGTGATATTTGGGTAGAACCTATTAAGGCAAAATTAAATACCGCTTATCATTATGGTGGTTTTAAGATGGCAGGCGAGAGTGTTAACTATGTTACAAATGTTCCCATTACAAACACAATTGTGGTCGATTTCAGTTTATTTAAAGATGTGATTGATAGCATGGGTGGCATAAAAGTGGATGTTGAAAATTCGTTTGTTGATGAAAAATATCCAATTGCAGGCAAAGAAAATGATTTATGTAATGGTGATAGGCAGTATAAATGTCGTTATGAAACAGTAGTGTTTAACAAAGGATTACAAACAATGAATGGAGAGCTTGCATTGAAGTTTGTTAGAAGTAGAAATTCAGCTGGAGATGAAGGAACAGATACGGCCAGAGAAAAAAGGCAGCAAAGAGTAATTTCAGCGCTTAAAGAAAAGCTATTATCACCAGAAGTTTATACAAATTTCTCAACAATTCAAAAAATATATAACGTCTTTTTGACTCATACCGAAACTGACATAGACATGAATACTGCAGTTCAAATGGCCAGATTTGTGTTTGAGTCGAGAAATAACATTAATTTTCTCTCTATCCCAGAAGATATGCTTAAAGTTTCACAGAATGACAAAAAGTACGAAAAACAATATGTATTTTTGCCAACAGATAACACATGGAAGGCACTTCAAGAATGGATACAAAAAGAAATATAGTTTTTGCAATTAGTGCTGTAATAATAACTACAATTTATTTAGTATTGAGACTATCTTTTCCAGAAACTATTGAATTCTCTTATGACCAACCGAAAACAGCAAATATAATAATTAATTTTATTAAAGACGGAACATATCTTACATCCCAAAATTATACTCAAGAGACAATTGGAGGCGTTGTGGCTTGGGGACCATCATTAAATTATATTTTGGCTCCCTTTCTGATGATATCAAAAGATCCCATTTTTGTTTCTCAGCTAATATCAATTTTTAACATATTAAGTATATTTGTAGTAATGCTTATTGGCTATTTGTTTTACAACAAAAGAGTAGCGATAATATCGGGATTAACATTGGCCACTATACCGTTATGGTTTATTTTCTCAAGGATGATTTATCAACCTTCGTTGATTCCGACATTTATTTCTATATCTATACTTTTATTGTTTTTGTCACTCCAAAAATTAAAAAGTATATGGACAATTATGCTGTTTTTATCGTGGGGAATTTTAATTCAGATGTATTTAATCACCTACTCATTTGTTATCGTCAGTGTTCTAATGTTTGCCTACTCAATATTTAAAAAAACAATACCTTCTAAAGAAATATTAATTGGTATTTTATTAAATATTGTTATTTTCATTCCATCAATTTTTTATTATATAAATAGACTTGATTTAATCGCCTTGATTTTTACAGCCGAAAAAAGTCAGATCGTGACATTTGGGCAAATTTTAAATAATTATATAAATGTCCTTTCGGGAGGAGGAATGAAATGGCAACTTGGTTATGCATATCAAGACTTTTTGATCCAATATAATATTAGTGAAACATATTATAGTGTCGCATCGTTTATTCTATTTGTTCCCGTTATCTACACGTTATTTTCATTGCTTAGAAACAGAAATATGCACACTTTAATATTGTCATTGTTTTTGTTTTCTCCTCTGTGGGCACTTCCATTAGTCGGAATAGAGTATATGGTTCCAAGATATTTCTTATATATACTGCCTGCTTTTGCGATAATGATCGGTATCTCCTTTGACTTGGTAATTCAAAAGTTCGGAAAACTTTTATATTTATTACCAATATCGATATTTATTTTTTGGTTATACGAAATTTATTCATACAATAGTTTTGTTAAAACCTATACGTATGACGAAGGTGTTCTGAGTAGTTATTCAGATGTCCCATATTCATTTGTCGTTAATTCATTTGAGTGGATTAATAAGAATTCTAAAGAAAATAACTGCGAGAATTATGAATTATCTAATGTTCTAAATTTAGCTCAGTCGTATTATTATCAATATAATAATAAAATAAATAATACTGCAGATTGTCTTTACACAATGGAATACAAATATAGTGTGGTTGTTGGT
>JBAQKY010000019.1:0-28374 GCA_049301455.1 Microgenomates group bacterium | reverse complement strand
GGCAGATACTGGGCAATGGACAGAGACCATAGATGGGAGAGAACTGCCAAGGCATATTTTGCACTAACAAAAGGGGAGGGTAATCTTGTCAAAACAACAGATGAAGCAATAGATAGTTCATATGAAGATGGAAAGACTGACGAATTTATTGAACCATCGTTACTTTGTGATCCATCAGGCAATCCAATATCCACAATTAAAGATAATGATGCTGTTATATTTTTCAATTTTAGAATTGATAGGCCTAGACAGTTGTCACGTGCTTTTGTCTATGCTGACTTAAATAAATTAGAATCAAACAAGTCATTCGATCCATTTTTGGTTAAATATGAAAAAAAACATTTAGTAGATACTCCACCTACTCCTCAAGTAACTACTTTTGATAGACCAGCAAAACTTAATAATTTATATTTTGCAACAATGACACAGTATGAGAAACCATTAATTGATGAAGGTGCAAAAGTTTGTTTTACTCCTGAAAATGTAGATATGCCACTAGGAAGAGTTATTGCAGAAGGTGGGTATAAACAACTTCGAGCTTCAGAAAGTGAAAAGGAAAGATTTGTTACCTTCTATTTTAATGGTCAACAAGAAATTGCCATGGAACAAGAAGAAAGACTAATTATTCCATCGCCTAAGGTCGCTACATATGATTTAAAGCCTGAAATGAGTTCAATTGAACTAACTGATGCAATTTTAAATAAATTAAAGACATCACAAGATTATAAATTTGTATTGGTAAATTATGCTGCTCCTGACATGGTAGGTCATACAGGAAATATTGGTTCTGCTGTTAAGGCTTGTCAAACAGTTGATGAATGCGTGGCACGTTTGGCAAACTTTTGTTTAGCATACGATGGAGCTTTAGTTATTACAGCAGACCATGGAAATGTTGAAGAAATGATAGATTCCCAAAGTGGTCAAGTTGAAACAGAGCATAGCAGTAATCCTGTTCCACTAATTATTATAACCAAAGAATTTATGGGTAGAGGTGAAATGCTACCAACTGGAATACTTGCAGATGTAGCACCAACTGTTTTAGGTCTTCTTGGAATTGAAACCCCATCACAAATGAGTGGAAGAAACCTACTTGAAGGAATGAATTAGTTTAAACAATTAAACTCTTCCGTATTTTCTGATTAATCCAACAACTTTACCTTGAATAGTTACATCCTTTGCAAAAATTGGGGACATGGCTGCGTTTGCTGGTTCAAGTCTGATTCTTGTTGCTTCTTTAAAATATCTTTTAAGTGTTGCCATACCATTTTTAAGTAGAGCAACAACTATTTCACCATTATTTGCAGATTCTGTTTGTTCACAAATCACATAATCTCCGTCATTAATATGGTCTTCAATCATTGATAAACCTTTAACTTGTAAAACATAGACTCTTTTCTTTCCACTGGCAAAGTTTGGTGGAATTGACATGTGTGCATTTGGATCAGTCATTGGTTCAATTGGTTGTCCTGCTGCAATGTAACCCAATATTGGAACACTTATTCCTTCATTGTTAATACTGATATCAGTAGTTAGTTCCATTTTTCGCAAGCGTCCTGATGTCCGTTTAAGTAAACCCTTTTCAACTAAACCTTGAACATGTTCATGAACTGTTGCAAGTGAATTAACTCCAATAGCGTTTGCAATATCGCGAAGTGTTGGTGCAAAACCAGTGTTTTGAATTGATTGTTTAATAAAATCTAATATTTGTGCCTGTCTCTTGTATATTACTGGAGCTGAATTCATTTTTGACATATCAACATCATACGAATCTTAACCGAATGAGTCAACTAGATCTTTATATATCATGTATAATTACTGCATGCAATTTAAACTTAAGACTAAATACACACCAATTCCAGAGCAGCAAAAGGCAATTGATCAGTTGGTTAAAAATATTAATGATGGAGTACAATACCAAACACTTTTGGGGGTTACAGGATCAGGTAAAACTTTTTCTGTAGCTAATGTAATTGAAAAACTACAAAAGCCAACATTAATTATTTCTCATAATAAAACTCTTGCTGCACAGTTGTATCAAGAAATGAGAGATTTGTTTCCTGAAAATGCAGTTAGCTACTTTGTTTCATATTATGACTATTACCAACCTGAAAGTTACATCCCTTCAACTGATACCTATATTGAAAAAGATTCTGCAATCAATGAATTAATTGATAAATTAAGACTAGCTGCTACAACTAACTTGCTAACTAGGAAGGATGTTATTGTTGTTGCTTCAGTTTCTGCAATTTATAACATTGGTTCACCAAATGAATATGGAAAGTTTGCCTTTGAATTTGTTGCGGGTATGAAAGTGTCTCGTGACCAAATAATAGATAGACTTCTTGATTTGCAATATGAAAGATCGGAATTTGGATTTCACAGAGGAACATTTAGAGTTAGAGGTGAAGTTATTGATGTCTATCCTGCCTATACTGATGATGCTGTAAGAATTGAAATAGAAGATCAAAAGATTAAAAGTGTATCTACAATCCACTCGGTTACAGGAAAGTTTATGGTTGAACACTCAACTCCATTTACTCTTTATCCTGCCAAACATTTCATAACAGATCCAAAAACACACGAATCGGCCTTTACTAATATTAAAAAGGATTTAGATATTCAAGTAGAACATTTAAGAAAACAGGGAAAATTACTTGAAGCACAACGATTATCTCAACGTGTTACATATGACATTGAAATGATTAAAGAAATTGGATATGTCAAAGGAATTGAAAACTATTCAAGGTATTTTGATGGAAGATCCGCAGGTGATGCACCATTTTCATTACTAGACTACTTCAAGGCACAAAATAATGATGATTGGCTGGTTGTTGCAGATGAAAGTCATATTACATTTCCACAAGTCAGAGGAATGTTTGCAGGTGACTTTTCAAGGAAAACTACATTAATAGATTATGGTTTTAGACTTCCTTCTGCACTTGATAATAGACCATTAAAATTTGATGAGTTTATGAGAAGAGTACCAAGATTCATTGCACTTTCTGCAACACCAGACGAATGGGAACTGTCCTTATCTGAAAATCATATTGTTGAACAACTTCTTCGTCCAACTGGTATACCTGATCCAGAAGTTGAAGTTAAACCTACCAAAAATCAAATTGAAGATGTAATTAATGAGATTAAAAAAGAAACAAAGGAAAAGAAACGTATTTTGGTTACAACATTAACCAAAAAGACGGCAGAAGATTTATCTAGTTATTTAGAAGATCAGGGAATGAAAGTTGCATATTTACACTCAGATGTTAAGACACTAGACAGGACTGATATATTAGACAATCTAAGAAATGGTAAATATGATGTTCTGGTTGGTATCAATTTGCTACGTGAAGGACTTGATCTTCCTGAAGTAGGACTAGTTGCGATACTTGATGCAGACAAAGAAGGATTTTTAAGAAGCCACTCCGCACTTATTCAAACAATGGGAAGGGCTGCAAGACATGTTGAAGGACGAGTAATTATGTATGCAGACAAAATTACGAAATCGATGGAAAAAGCATTGGGTGAAGTTAAAAGAAGAAGAGAATATCAGCTTGAAATGAATAAAAAGTATGGAATTACACCAAAATCTATTTCTAAGCCATTAAGAGAAAAATTAATCGAAAAAGATGAAGATACACAAACAGAAAAAGCCTTGGGCTATGGTGCAACAACTTTTGCTCATTTACCGGATATTGATGTTAATGGTCTTACACCAATGGACAAAAAGAGATTAATCAAAAACTTACAAAAAGAAATGGTACTTGCTGCACATGAATTAAACTTTGAATTAGCTGCAGAAATCAGAGACAGGGTTAAAAAATTATCTTGAATCAATGCTTTTTTGAAGTGGTTCAACAACCGAATTGATTACAGCATCTATATTTTTTGGATCGTCTTCTCTCACATGGGCTCTAATTTTGGCCTTCGTTATCAAAATATCCTTCTGGGTTGTTAGTACGTTTAAATGTTCAGTAATTGTTACTGTTTTTGAGATATCTCGTCCTATGGCATTGTGATTTATTCTTGCTCTAACGGCAATAATTTCACTCCCGTGAAGATACGCAAACAAGTCAGCTTCGCCATCGATTGCTCCGTAGTGAGGATTGATTTCACCCCTTTTCATAAGTGGGTCGGATGTGCGGAATACAGTAATATGGTCAGTATGAAAATCTTGACTAAAATATTGAAGTGTAAATTTTTTATTAGGAGAGATGATTCCAGCTAAATTTTCTTGCCATAAAACTTCTTCTCTTGAATCACCTTCGTGAAATCGACCCGACCACTTTGCAACATTGTTCCCTTGTCTGTCTGTTAAATTGATAGTATGCTCTGTACCAGACATAATATCAGTTGATCCTTTATGTGTTGAAATAAGTAGTCTTTGGTCATCTTTTGTAGTGATATAACCTTCCTTGAGAACTTTTCGGCCGTTTGGAGTCGGTTGGTTATCGAATACTAACATTGCATCTGATTCATCAATAACAGTGAGAGTAGAATTTTTAGGGTCTGCGTCAAATTGAATCGTTACATTAGAAACTTGTCTGTTTTTGTATAAACGAAGTCCTTCATTTCCACAGTTTACAACTCCATTTTGTTTTTGATTGTTCTTTGATTTGATCCACAAAAGGGCATCGAGTAATTCTACTGCCTCTTTGCTTGCTGATGCTGAGTGTTTTTGTAGAAAGTTTTTGATATCGTCTTGACTCAAATCTTTATACATTCTTTCTAGACGAGATGGGCTTAACTTCAAATCTTCAGGAGTATGAAATTCGGATTTAAGTCTGTGATTTCTTGCCTCTTTTTTAATTGGGGCAAAAAGATTTTTTATAAATAACTTAAATTCCTGACTTGCCTCTAAAGTATCATTTCGTTCCTTCATGTTTTGGGAATTTTACGCTGTGATTATTTATCTGTCAAATCATTATATCAAATGAGTGGTAGCTAAGGTGACTTTACTTCGCAAATGCCATAATTATGAAGACTATTGCAATTACAATTCTGTACCAGCCAAACATTTTAAAATCGTGTGTTTGTACAAATTTAATTAACCATTTAACTACAATATAGGCAGTTATAAAACTTGCAATAAAACCAATAACTAAAGTACTAATATTGTTATTCAACCAAACAGTTGGGTCAGTTTTAATTAAATCTAAAACAGTTGCCGCAAACATTGTTGGAATTGCTAAAAAGAAAGAGAATTCTGTTGCTTCTTCTCTTTTCATTCCCACCACCATTCCTCCAAATATGGTTGCAAATGCACGTGAGACACCTGGAATCATGGAGAGAACCTGAAATAAACCAATTAACACGTAACTATATAAATTTAGTTTTTTATTAACTGGACGATGAAAATGTTCAAATAATAGCATTGCAATACCACCAATTAACAAACTCCAAATAACAACTGTAGTATTACCAATCAAATACATTTTTATATATTTATAGCTAAATAATCCAAATAATATAGTTGGGACAAAGGCTACTAATATTCTTTTGTATAAATCCCAATTTAGAGATAGAACTAACTTTTTAAAATATATAACAACAACTGCAAGAACAGCACCCAGTTGGATAATAATCTCAAATGATTTTACAAATTCAGTTTGTTCTATTTTTAATAAATTGGAGACTAATATCAAATGGCCTGTGGAGCTAATTGGTAAAAATTCTGTTATACCTTCAACAATTGAAAGAACAATAGTTTGTAATAAATCCATTCATTTATTTTGACATGTTTGAACCTACAAATGCAATTGCTTCCATTGTTTCACGTCTACTCTTTTCGTTTTTGAAGGCTCTTTTTTGTAGAATTTGTTGTGCTTTTCCACCCTTAATCGTACTAGAGTGATTAGTAAGATGGTCAATTACAACAGCTTTAAAATTTTGGTAGCCCTCTACCTCACTTTCTAATAGCACCTGAATTTTTTCATTTGACATAGGCATATGATATCAAAAATGTGGTAAAATTGCATACCACTGGTAATCCAGCGGCAATTTTGCATGACTAATAACGACTTTATATCAGTAAAAGGTGCAAGACAACACAATTTAAAGGGTGTTGATCTTGATATTCCAAAAAACAAATTGACTGTTTTAACTGGTGTATCTGGAAGTGGAAAGTCATCATTTGCATTTGATACTTTGTACGCAGAAGGTCAAAGAAGGTATGTAGAAAGTTTATCTACATATGCACGTCAGTTTTTAGGTATCATGGAGAAACCAGACGTAGATTCAATAACTGGATTGTCTCCTGCAATATCAATTGATCAAAAAACAACTTCAAGAAATCCAAGATCAACTGTTGGAACTGTTACTGAAATATATGACTATTTAAGACTTTTGTTTGCAAGAGTTGGCCATCCACACTGTCCTATTTGTGGAACTGAAATATCAATGCAGACTTTGGAAGAAATTGTTAACAAGATAATGTCAAAGAAAGGTAAATTCTACCTACTTGCTCCTGTAGTTAAGGATAGAAAAGGAGAGTTTTCTGCACTTCTTGATAATTTGATTTCAAAAGGATATTCAAGAGCAAGAATAGATGGATACTACAAAGGTCTACATGATGATTTTAGTTTAATTAAAACCAACAAACACACTATAGATGTCGTAATTGATAAATTTTCAAATGATGGCAAATCAGAACTTAATAAATCTAGGCTATTCGATTCAGTTTCTCAAGCATTAAAGCTTGCAGATGGCTATGTAATTCTTTCAGAAATTAAAGATGCTAGTTTTGTAATACCAGATAATCCAAAAGAGTATGTTGATCATTTATATTCAGAAAAATTTTCTTGTCCAAAAGATAATATTTCACTTCCTGAAGTAGAACCAAGAAGTTTTTCATTTAACTCACCACATGGAGCTTGCCCAACCTGTACAGGACTTGGAAAATTATTAAAAGTAGAGCCAAGTTTGGTTTTTTCTGAGGAACTATCAATAATGGAGGGTGGAATACTTCCATTTTCTTCAATGTTTGATCATGAAACATGGTATGCCAAAACTGTAATTGCAATGTGTGAGAAAAGAAAAATAAACACACACATACCTATTGCTAAATTAACTGAAGAGGAACGAAAAATACTTTTGTATGGTACAGGTAGTGATATCTATGAAGTAGCTGGTACAAACAAATTTGGGAAGGA
The DNA here is from genome assembly GCA_049301455.1 of Microgenomates group bacterium. Taxonomy (GTDB): domain Bacteria; phylum Patescibacteriota; class Microgenomatia; order UBA8517; family UBA8517; genus JAUYMM01. The sequence goes on along the minus strand of JBAQKY010000019.1, from coordinate 21,226 downwards.
AACTAAAATCTGGCAGAAATATGAAGGTGTAGTTAATGGAATTGAAAGAAGATACAAGGAGACTGATTCAGAATACATTAAAGGAGAATTCGAAAAATATATGAGAGAAAGAGTTTGTGAGACCTGTAATGGAGCAAGACTTAAAAAAGAAATTTTGGCTGTTACTATAAACAATGAATCAATTTCTGAAGTTACAACTAAATCAGTTAAAAATTTGGTAGATTGGGAAAATAAACTACATGATTTATTAAATTCAAGAGAAAAACAAATTGGAAAGCTAATACTTGCTGAGATTAAAGGTAGACTTAAGTTCCTAGAGTCTGTGGGCCTTGAATATTTAACCCTTGATAGGGTAGCAGGAACTTTATCAGGTGGAGAAGCACAAAGAATAAGATTAGCTTCCCAAATAGGGTCTGGTTTAACAGGAGTTTTGTATGTTTTAGATGAACCAACAATTGGACTTCATCAAAAGGATAATCAAAAACTAATTGACACACTTCAGTCTTTAAAAGACTTGGGAAATACAGTTGTTGTTGTTGAACATGATGAAGAAATGATGCGTCAGGCTGACTTCATTGCAGATTTTGGCCCTCAAGCGGGTAGATTAGGTGGAGAAATAATTGCCAAGGGAACGCCAGATGAAGTTATGAAAAATTCTAATTCTATAACTGGTAAATATCTTTCGGGAAAGAAAAAAATAACCACAAATCCAATACCAAAAAGTGAATTCTTTAATCCTGCAACAGTTGTAAACCATGGTGAGTTAAAGGTTTTTGGTGCAAGCCAGTTTAATCTAAAAAATGTAAATATCACCATTCCCCTTGGCAAATTGGTTTGTATTACAGGTGTTTCAGGGTCTGGAAAATCAACATTACTTGTTGAAACTGTATATCCTGCCTTACAAAGAGAATTTAATCCATTCTTTAAAGGTGAAATTGGAAAATTTGAAAAAATTGAAGGGATTGATAACAATATAGACAAAGCAATTTTAATCGACCAATCACCAATCGGTAGAACACCTAGAAGTAATCCTGCAACATACACAGGACTCTTTGATCCTATCAGAGACGTCTTTGCATTAACTAGAGAAGCAAAAGCACAAGGATATAAAAAAGGACAATTCTCATTTAATTTAAAGGGTGGAAGGTGTGAAGCTTGTGAAGGACAAGGTCAAACAAAAATAGAAATGCAATTTATGCCTGATATATGGGTAAATTGTGAAGTCTGTCAAGGAAAAAGATACAACTCTCAGACACTTGAGGTTTTGTATAAAGGTAAATCAATTTCAGATTGTTTGAGTTTAACAATATCAGAAGCTTTGGAATTTTTTAAATCGCATCCAAAAATATATGAAAAGTTAGAAACTCTACAAGATGTTGGTTTGGGATATATGCATTTAGGTCAACCTGCTACACAGCTATCAGGTGGAGAAGCCCAAAGAGTAAAACTAGCTACAGAACTTAGCAAAAGAGGAACAGGAAAAACTTTCTATATTCTTGATGAACCAACAACAGGTCTTCATTTTGCAGATGTTGAAAAACTCCTTCAAGTCTTAAAGTTATTAGTTTCAAAAGGTAATACTGTTTGTGTAATTGAACATAACCTAGACATTATTAAAAATTCAGATTGGATAATTGATCTAGGTCCATTAGGCGGCGATGGTGGAGGAGAAATTGTTGCAGTAGGAACTCCAAAGGATATTAAGAACAACAAAAATTCAGTAACAGGGAAGTATTTGTAAATACTTATTCAACTATAGGTTTTGTCAAGTTTGATCAACTACTTTAGAATTGAATAATGCGTAGACTAATATCATTTTTTGCTTCATTTATTCTTCTTTTTATTTCCTTTAGTTTTTCATTTCTAAATGTGGCTAATGCAGCAGGTGAATTTACAACTGATTTTGATGTTACATATAGAGTAAAAGACACAGGAATTACAGAAGTAACAAATAAAATAACACTTACCAATGTTTTTAGTAATTTGTATGCAACTTCATATTCTGTAATTTTAGACAGTATCACACCACAAAACGTTAAAGCATTTGATGAAAATGGTCCTTTGTCTGTTAACAAAACAGTAACAGACAAAACCACTTCAATTGAAATTAAGTTTGATAATCCTGTTGTTGGAAAAGATAAATCTAGAACTTTCTGGATTAGTTTTGAAGAATCATCATTTGCAATTCGTACTGGTGAAGTTTGGGAAGTTTCAATCCCTAGACTTTCAGAAAATGCAGAGTTCTCAAGTTATTATATTAATCTTGAAGTTCCTGAAAGCTTTGGACAAGAAGCATATATTTCTCCAACTCCACGTGAGTCAACAACAAGTGATGGCTATTTAAAATTTAAATTTAATAAAGATGATGTTAGTAAAACTGGAATAACTGCAGGATTTGGTCAATTCCAAGTTTTTAATTTTACTTTAAATTATCATTTAGAAAATCCACTATCTCGTGAGTCACAGACAGAAATAACACTTCCACCCGATACTGCATTCCAAAAAATGCACTACACAAATCTAAGTCCAAGGCCAAATTCAATGGAAATTGATAATGATGGCAACTGGATTGCTAAATACAATTTAAAGTCGAGAGAAAGAGTTGATGTTGTAGCTTCAGGTTATGTACAAATATTTGCAAGTTTAAGGCCTTTTCCTAAACCATCTCAAGAATCACTAAATGAAAACTTAACAGAACAAACATATTGGGAGATAACAAACACAGATATCTTAAATAAGGCTAAAGAACTAAAAACACCTAGAGAAATATATAATTTTGTATCTACAACATTAAAATATGACTACAACAGGGTAAAGCCAAATGTCGAAAGACTTGGAGCTACTAAAGCTCTCCAAACACCTGAGAGTGCAATCTGTATGGAATTTACAGATTTATTCATCGCTCTTAGTAGAGCTGCAGGAATACCAGCCCGTGAGGTTAATGGCTTTGCCTATACTGAAAATCCAGAAATCCAACCATTATCTCTAGTTAATGATGTTTTGCATGCTTGGCCTGAATATTATGATGTTCAAGCAGGAGCATGGATTCCTGTCGATCCTACTTGGGGATCAACTACAGGAGGAGTGGATTATTTCAGCAAACTAGATCTAAGGCACTTTGCATTTGTTATGCATGGATCTAGCTCTACAAAACCATACCCTGCAGGCTCATATAAATTAGGTTCAAACCCACAAAAGGATGTTTTTGTCTCATTTGGCAGTTTGCCTGTGGAACGCAATTCTAAAATTAAAATTGATGCCTATCTTGAAGGCTGGATCCCACTTGTTTCAAATAAGTTAGATGTTGTTATTACAAACCCAGGACCTAGTGCTCTGTATAACATGCAGCCTAGAGTCTTCTTTGACAACAAAGAGGTGGCAACAAATGGTAGTATTGATGTTCTTTTACCGTTCCAAACATATAAAACATATGTAGATATACCATTTTCATTTTTAGCAACAAAAACTCCAGATAATGTAAAGGTTTTGGTCGGTACGGAAGAAGTAATTGTTTCAACAAATAAAACTCAGGTGGTTATATATAATCTTCTATTTATATTTTTAGTTGCAATTCTTTTGGTCCTAACCATCATGTTTAGGTTAAAAAAGTTTACATTTGCTAAAATACCAAATATATGGAAAATAATAAAACAAACGTTTCAATCAAAATTAATAAAGAAAACTTCTTAAAACTGCCTGAAGTTGCAGGCGTTTATACCTTTTGGAAAGATAAGGATCCTATCTATATAGGCAAATCTGTCAATTTAAAGTCTAGACTTAATAGTTATCTGGCAATTACTTTAGGTATTAAAACAGCAAAGATGGTATCTGAGGCAGATGAAGTTAGTTATGTTGAGGTCAATTCTGATCTTGAGTCACTTCTTCTTGAGTCGTATTTAATTAAAAAACACAAACCAAAATATAATATTGTTTTAAAAGATGATAAGCATGCACTATATATTGTTATCACCAATGAAGAGTTCCCTCGAGTTTTAGCAGTTCGTAAAATAATTTCTGATGAATTAAAACCAAAAGCAGTCTTTGGTCCTTTTCCTAGTAGTACTAATGTCAAAATTATATTAAAAATGGTCAGGAAGATTTTTCCATATTCTGACCACAAAGTCGGCAAAAGACCATGCCTTTATTCACATTTAGGACTTTGTAACCCTTGCCCTAACGAAGTAGCACAAAGTACTCAGCACGTAGTACTTAGAAAAAAATATTTAAACAATATTAGAAATATTAAATTAGTCTTGTCTAGAAAGTTTAATGTGGTTAGAAATGGATTAGAAACTGAGATGAATAAATTATCAAAGCTCCAAAAATATGAAGAGGCAAAAGTAGTACGTGACCGTATTAAAACTTTAGATTATATTACTCAGGAAAAAATATCAGTTGAACAATTTTTGGAAAATCCAAACCTAACTGAAGATGTTAGAAATCAAGAACTGGAGAGTTTAGGCAAGTTGGTTAGCTTGGATAAAATCGGCAGGATTGAGTGTTTTGATATTGCACACTTATCAGGGGTTTCTGCAACAGCTTCTATGGTTGTTTTGATAGATGGAGAGAAAGAAAATAGTGAATATAGACACTTCAAAGTCAAACAACAAAATGGACAAAGTGATTTCGATTCAATGAGAGAAATATCCGAGAGAAGGCTTAAAAATCTAGACAAGTGGGGAAGACCTGATTTAATTATTGTTGATGGAGGATTAGGACAAGTCAAAATCTTTGATAAAGTATTTAAACAGCTTGCTATACCAGTTGTTGGAATAGCCAAGCATCCAGACAGATTAGTTTTTCCAGATGGTAAAAAAATAAGACTTATTGGTTTACCACTTCAAATAGTAAGTAGAATTAGAGACGAAGCACATAGATTTGCCAGAAGGCTTCACCATAAACTACTTTCAAAAAACTTGTTACCTTGACACATGATTTTAAATAATACATACTTAAAAATAATAGAGTTATATAGAGATGAAAAGAATTTTAAGACATTTTGTAATAGATTCAGTATCAATATTTTTAGTATCTTCCATAGCCTCTGGTATGGTTTTTCAAAAGGGTATTGAAACTTTACTTTTAACAGGTCTTGGATTAACTATCGCCTCATTGATTGCTAAACCTGTCATCAATATTTTGCTTTTACCAGTAAATCTAATAACCTTTGGATTGTTTAGATGGGTTGCAGCCGTGGCTGTTTTATATATCGTTACATTAGTTGTCCCTGGGTTTAGTATAACTGGATTTAACTATGCAGGTTTCTCAAATGTTTGGTTTGATTTACCTTCAGTTGTATTTGCTGGGTTTTTAGCATATTTGGCTTTCTCGTTCTTACATTCATTAATCTCTTCATTTATATATTGGTTGATCAAATAGACATAAATATTCTATTTATCATTAAACTGGCTAATTATTCTGATTTTAGGTATACTATTTGATATGAAAGAACTAGTTCAAATAATACAATCGTTAACTGCAATTTTATTGATAATTTTTGTTTTGCTTCAAGTTAGAGGTACAGGATTCTCTCGTAGTTCAAATTCATCATCCTTCACCAGAAGAGGCGTAGAAAAGCTTGTTTTTAGGCTAACATTCATTGTTGCTGCATTGTTTTTAATAATGTCAGCAATTTCGCTGTTTATTTAAAAACAACTTAAATATGTCACCCAGATATATATATCGATTAATTCAGGCCTTTTTAAAAAGATTTAAAGGAATTATATTTATAGGTTTTATCATTGGTATTATATTTTTCTTGTTCTTAACTTTTTTCCTTCCAAGTATGACCTCAACCAAGCAAAAAATTGGGATCTTGGGTAGGTATACAGTCGATAATTTACCTGATGAGATATCAACTAAGATATCAAAAGGTCTAACAGCCACAGATGAATCTGGAAATATAATTCCAAGTTTGGCAAAGTCATGGGAAACTACAGATGGGGGTAAAACATGGATTTTTAACCTCGATGAGAACGCAAAGTGGCAAGATGGAAAAAAGATTCTGTCTAATGAAATTAATTATGAATTTAGCGATGCAACAATTGAGAAACCAGACGAATCAACTATTAAATTCAATTTAGATAATCAATTTTCTGCATTTCCTGTTATTTTAACTAAACCAATATTTAAAAAGGGATTATTAGGTACTGGTGTATGGAGTGTTAAAAATGCATCACTTACAGGAGGGTATGTTCAAAGTATTACTTTGATAAACGAGAAAAAGGACAAGCTTGTTTATAAATTTTATCCAACTGAAGATAGATTGATTTTAGGTTTTAAGTTGGGAGAAATTGATATTATTAAATCATTGCAGGATGCAACTGAATTTGAAAAATGGAAGATAGTAAACATTGAAAATGAAGTTAGTTACAACAATTTTGTAGGAATATTTTTGAATACAGAATCCGAAAAATTGTCAGAAAAAGCTGTTAGACAGGCATTAAATTATGCAATAGACAAAGACACTTTTGAGCAAAGATCAATTGGGCCAATTTCACCTTTTTCTTGGAGTTATAATCCACAGGTTAAACAATATCGTAAAGATTTAGAAAAGGTTGATGAAGCAAAAGAGTTATCAATTAAACTCTCAACTTTACCAAACCTTCTAAAAGTTGCAGAAAAAATTGCAGAAGATTGGAGAAATGTTGGAGCTACAGTTGAAATTGAAGTTGTTACTTCAGTGCCACAAGACTATGAGGCCTTTTTGGCCACGGTTGACATTCCAAAAGATCCTGACCAATACAGCCTTTGGCATTCAACTCAAACAGGAACAAATATCTCAAGATTTAAGAATCCAAGAATTGATAAATTACTTGAAGATGGTAGAACCGAGCTTGATCAAGAAACTAGAAAAAAAATATACTTAGACTTCCAGAGGTTTTTGGTTGAAGACGTTCCAGCAATATTTCTGTACCATCCTACTTTTTATACAATAACAAGGAAGTAACACCATAGATTAATTTAAAATACTAATTTCTGGTTTGTGAATATCTGCAAACATTTTTTTAATTTCTACAACCTTTTGTTTTAGTTCATCTGTTTCTACTAGTGTTTCAAGTTCTTCAATCTTAAAATTGAGGTCTATTTCATCATATTTGTGCTGTGTAATGTCGAAGGAAAAAATCATAATTCCATCACTCCATGGATGAATAAATAATTTAAACCAGCCCTTTGTTCCATCGGGGTAGATAAAATGGTTATCCATGCGTACAACAGCTTTTTCATCCATACTTTTTTTCAGTTGAATAAACATGCTGGTATTTTCAATTCCGGGGTATGCTTCCATCATTGTTCTTCCTAGAAGTTCATTTTCACTACTTTTGCCTTGTTTTATAACTGAGGGATTTACAAAAACATATTTCCAATTGCGATCAATAATTTGAAACCCAGCACTGGATTGGTCAAATACTTGGTGAAGTAGTCCTTCAGAATCAGTAGAAATGTTATTTAACATGTCACTACCCATATATCATCATATCATATATTTATAAGTAACTAACTTTTAAATCTAAAATTTATTGTTATCTTAACATTGCCTGATAACTGCAAATATTTGACAGGGAGTGTATAGTTAAAGATCTAGTAAAAGGGGGTGATTAAAAAATGAAATATATTAAAAATATGTTAGCTTCATCAATAATTGGAGTCTTTATACTCTTATTCTCGACGGGAATAGCGTTTGCGGCCACATTAAACTTAACTGATTTCGAAAGTTTTACCACTGGTATTAGTGTCGATGGGCAAGGTGGGTGGTCGTCTGCTTCTAAATGGGATGAGGATATTGTAGATTATGCTGGAAATAAAGTATGGCGCGTATCTAACTCTGTATTCTCTACCAGTTTTGGTGATATGCCTTTTGCACCAAGACTTGGTGGAATTGTTACTGATAGTGTAACAAATCCAGTGAACAGTTTGCCTCAGTATTTTGCAGGAGAAAGCTCAACTGGAGCTGGTAATGCAGAGTTCTTTGGAAAGTTTAATTTTAAGTCATCAACAGGAGCACCTCAACCTGGATTGAGAATTACTGTTAGCGCAGATAATGGACAAGGTGGTAGACAGTCATTCTTTGCAATAGAAGATAATGGATCTACAGGATTGAATGTAACTACATTTGATGTCTTGTCAGATGGATCTTTCGATGATGTTAGCGTAATAGCTACAGGTCTCTCGTACACAGATTGGCACTCAGTAGGAGTAGATTTAAAATTCGTTGATGGACTATCAAATGATGTAGTTAGGTATTTTGTAAATGACTCACTTGTTCACACGAATACAAGTTGGGAACAGTATTACAGAAATTACCAATCTACATTACATCCATTAGGTGTACCTGTTCAGACTTTGTTGTTTAGAATCTCTAGTGGAGCATCTGGTGTTGCAGGTAACGGTTTCTATATCGATAATGTTCAAACAGGGATTGGTCTATTTAGTTCAGGTCCTGAATCAAAAAATGATTGTAAGGACGATGGATGGTCGACATTTAGTAATCCGACCTTTAAGAATCAAGGTGATTGCGTAAGTTTTGTCCAAAGCAATCCAAAAGCGATAGGAAATAAAAACAAATAGCTAAATTTGTTTTAACAACCCACAGATAAAAGTGGGTTGTTTTTTGCAGATCAGTTGATTATGGAGAAGTTATCGTTGATATTTACTTACTTATTTCAGAAGAAAAATTATAATTTTCTTGTTCAGTAAAGAATATATTTAGATTTACAAAAATTTTTAGTTGAAGATGTACCTGAAAACTTCACTTATTCTCATACCTTTATACAATTGAGAGAAAATAATAACATTATTATTTATGTTATTATATTTAGATATGGAAGTTAACGGTTTTGCACCAAATAGATTGTTTGAGCAAAAAGCAAAAGAATTAGGTTTGAATAGTGATGAAAAAGCCCTAGCTTTTGTTTTTTGGTCGGCGTTTCAAAAAGCAGTTAGTATTAAAGATCAGGGTGATGAGGAATCTAATCGTGTTAGGAATCAAATATTAATAGAAGGATTTATAAGAATAGGGGCGCAATTTAAAAAAATAACTCTAAATTCAGATAGAGGTAAAGTCCCTTTCTATACTGTTGTATTTAAAGGCAATGAACTTATTAGTCATGGCGATACTCAGTATACTTTTAGACCACATGTTGATGCGCCACAATTATCTGTGGATCATAATACTTGCCAAGTTTATCTAGACCTAGATCAAATTAGCAAAAAAATAATTACTGGTGCTGCCTCTATGCATACACAAATTAATAGTGGTATGAGGAGTGACTTGAAAGAAAGCAGTGTCACAATGCGTGATCATTTTATCCAAGCCATACTGAGTGCCGCTGATAGTCAAAGCTAAAGTACTTCGATCTATATACTTTGGGGTCACTTAGTTAACGATGTACGAACCTATTATATCACCGCAGAAAATAAAGAGCGAGAGAGAATAAAAGCTTTAATTTATCAGGAGTTACCACTTCAAACCCAAATGCCAATTGTACAAAATAGTTTCTGAAACTATAATTGACTGAAATGAAAAAGGCATTATTCACAAATTGTTCGTTTTCTGATGAAGATATCAAAATACTCAAAGAAAATGGAGTTGAAGTCAAAAAGGCTGATGCTGATTTAAGTGAAGACAAACTAATTGAAGAACTTCAAGACTGTAACTACTACATTATTGGCGGAACAGACAAAGCCACAAAAAAGGTTATTGAATCAACAAAATTAGATTTAATCATCTTCTATGGTACAGGCTACGAAAATTATGTAGATGTTGAAACTGCAAACAAATTAAATATCCCAGTTGCGAATACTCCAAAGGCTAACGCTTATACAGTTGCAGAACACGCAGTAGCAATGGTTTTAGATGCTGTTAAGCAAATTACATACTTAAACAACACCACAAAAGATGGTCAATGGCTACGAAGGCAAACTTGGAATTTGGAAAACAAAACAATAGGTATAGTAGGTATGGGAACAATTGGATCAACTATTGCAAGAATTATGCAAAATGCCTTCAAAATGAAAGTTTTATATGTAAGCAGAGAGAAAAAGGAAGAAGTTGAAAAAGAATTAGGAGCAGAAAAAGTTGATTTAGAAACACTATTTTCAAAATCAGATGTTGTGTCTATCAATGCTTCATACAATGATCAAACAGTAAATATGATTGGAGAAGCACAACTATCAAAGATGCAACCACATGCAGTTCTTGCTTGTACATCAAGGGCAGAACTTATTGATCCTAAAGCGCTCAAAGAAGCACTTGATACTAACAAATTAGCAGTCGCAGCCTTTGACGTTTATTATCAGGAACCAGCTCCAAAGAAAGAAGATGACAAATGGGGATTATTATCACTTCCAGACAACAAGTTTGTAATTACGCCACACACAGCATATGGGTCAAAAGAAGCTATGCAGAATATGAACGATATGACAATTGAAAATATAATCTCATATCAAAAAGATTCTAAAGCAAAATACCAAGTAAACCTGAAATAATTATGAAAGATATAGATATTAAATATCTAAAAATTGCAATTGAGAATTCAAGGAGATCATTTGATGAAGGAAACTTTCCTGCTGGTGCTATTGTTGTAAAAGACGACGAGATATTATCATCTGAGGTCAGTTCTCCCTATCCAGGTTTATTTCATGCAGATTCTAAAGCTGTACAATCAGCATTTAATAAAAATGGTGTTTTGACGGGAGCAACCTTGTATATTGGTTTAGAAAGCTGCTTAATGTGTACAGGTGTAGTTTATTGGTCAGGAATTAGGCGAATTGTTTTTGCAGTTAGTAAGTCAAAAGTTTCAGGAGATTATTATGAAACTCCAAAAGATTTAAGCCATTTACTCAGTGAGTTCAATGAACCGATAGAGGTTGTTCACATTAGCGAGTTAGAAGAAGAAGCTCTTTCAATTGTTAGAGAATGGGAGAAAAAGGTTTTGAATAAATAAAGTTGAATATGGGAATTATATTTGCTCTCATCACTTCATTCTCTCAAGCAGTTGGCTATGTAGCCCTAAAGAAAAGTTACGAAGAGTTACCTCCCTCTGTAGCTTTCTTATTCGATGCCATGTTTGGTTTAATTATTTTAATTCCTTTTAGTTTAATAATGGGTTTTAATTTTGATCAGGCTCCAATGGTTTTTCTGTACGCAATAATATCAGCCATATTATCTGAAGCCTTTGTTTTTTATGTTTTTAGTAAGGGAGAATTAAGTATTACCGCAACAATCTTTTCTAGCTATCCAATTTATACAGTTTTGTTTTCATTCTTTGTTAATAGTGATAGACCAAGCCCGATCCATTGGTTGTTTATAATTTTAACAATTTTAGGAACAGTAATTGTTTCGCTACCAAATAAATTTAATAAAGCAGAGTTTAAGAAAAAAGCACTTATACTTTGGGGATTGGCAGTTGCCGTTTCAGTAGGTTTTGCAGATTCTATTTCAAAAAACATAATTGATAAAACCTCAGTTGAAGCTTTTATGTTTGCTCTAGCCATAGTTCAAGTTCCAGTAGCCTTAATTTATTTGAAATTAGAAAAACAAAAATTATCTCAATTTGTAAATATCATTAGTCATTTCAAAAAGTACAAGTTTGCGTTGCTTGGATCTTTGCTTAATATAATTACTGTATTTTTCTTGTGGTTAGCCTTTTCATCAGCAGACCTTTCAGTTGTTTCACCCCTAACTGCAATTTATCCAGGAATTACAATTTTACTTGCATATCTATTTTTGAAAGAAAGAATTAAATTAAAAGACTTTATAGGTTTAATAGTGATAATCGCAGGAGTTATAGGTATAAGCTATTTCTATAAAGGATAAATGAAAAATAAATTTGCAATTGTAACAGGAGCATCTACTGGAATTGGTAGAGCTACAGCTATTGAACTTGGAAGAAATGGTGCAACTGTTGCATTGGTTGCAAGAAGTAAAGAAAAGTTAGAGGAAACAAAAAGGTTAGTTAAAGAAGCTGGTGGAAATGGAATTGTTTTTGAAGCAGATTTAAGTGATATAAACTCAATAAATAGTTTAATTTCATCGATTAAACAGGAAATACAACAAATAGATATTCTAGTTAATGTAGCAGGAATTTGGCATGGAAAAGATGAAGCTTATGCAGGAAAAGACTTTGAAACATTTGACCAAAATGTTATTTTAGATACATATTCTGTAGGGCTTGTTGCTCCGACACTTCTATCTCATGGCTTTATACCGCTTATGTCAAAGGGGAGTTCGATAATTAACCTTTCAGGAACATTCGAGAACGGAGGTAAAGGATGGCTTCCTTACTATGTTTCAAAGAGAGGAATTGAAGACTTAACGATTGGACTTTCTGAGGAATTGAAAGACAAAGGAATCAATGTTAATTGTGTTTCTCCTTCAGATACTGCAACAGATGAGTATAAACGGTTTTTTCCTGAAGATGCTGATGGAGCTCAAACACCTGAACAAGTTGCGAAATTATTTCTAGAAATCATTGATAAAGATGCCACAGGAAAAGTATTTATGATTAAAAACGGACAAGTAGAGGAGGTATTTCACAAATGAGTCAAGTTAAAATAGTTGTCTTTGTACCGAAAACGCATACAGATATTATAAGACAAGCAATGGGTGATGCTGGAGCAGGAAGAATTGGTAATTACTCACATTGTAGCTATTCTTCTGATGGAGTTGGAAGATATAAACCAACTGATAGAGCAAAACCATTTATTGGAGAAGTAGGAAAATTTGAAGAAGTTATTGAAGAAAGAATTGAATGTGTTTGTGATAAAGACAAAGCAAAGGAAGTGATATCAGCCATGAGAAAAGTCCATCCATATGAGGAAGTAGCTTTTGATATTTATCCGCTTATTGCAGAAGAAGAATTATTTTAATAAACCTAAATAAAATATGAGCTATAACAGTAAATGTCCATTTAATGACTGCACAGCAGCAAGCCCGAATGTGTCTTCATATCCTCATTCTGATCTACCCAAAGATGTTATCGAAAAACTTAAGGAGCTAGAAATTGAAAATGAACCAATGATGAGGTGCGGTTATTGCGGAAACATCTGGATAGAAAAGTTTGAAATTAACAACCCTCTTAAATCGAGAAATATAACTGTTGGTATTGACAACTCTGTGGCAGATAAGGGTATGGTTTGGGTAATTCTTGATAATTAACTATCCGCCTTTTTTGTTTTTAATATCTTCTGGGTCAATAACTTGTTTATGTATGTTTTTGTAACTCTGATAGATCTTATCTAGGTGTTTATCTTTAACATATCCAGATTTATTCCAACCATGACGCTCTCCCCATGCAACAATATATAATTTTTTTTGAGCTTTACTTAAAATACTTTTCAGAAAGTCATTTCTGAAATAAAGTAAGCGTTCGTGATTATCGTATGGTTTTCCATTGGTATGACAAATTGAAACAACTTCACCTTTTTCATTTTTGATATTAAGATCACAATCCATATAAAGCTTATTTTCTTTCATTATTTCTAGACTAGGGATAAACAATCCCAACCCGTCATAATCGGCACCAACAGAAGATAGGTTTCTACCAATAAACCATCTCGCCATTGGAGTTGCATACAACTTTTTGTATACAGTCTCAGTTCTATACTTCGGAATTTCAACTGTTGTTTGCTCTTTGTCTCCGTTTTCTAAATAGCTAACGATACTTATATTTCTATACATCATTTCTTTACGGGACAACTTGATTTGCTTGTGACCCACAGGTATTTCCAAAAATGTTCTTTGCAAGTCGTCATCTGTTTTTTCATGCCAACCCAACTCACCAGCAAAAACATCTGTAACATCAGGTAATGACGGGATTAGATGGTCGCCTGGAAAATCTGTCTTTTCTATTATTTCCTTTAATTTTATTTTCTTTTTTTTATCAATAATTAGACCTGTTATAAAGGTTGATATACGCCTTTCAGTTTTTTCGTGATTTTTATCAATTGTTCCATGAACAAGTGTCCAAGGTCCTTTGTACCCATCAACTTCATCAACTTTAATATATTGAGTAATGTTCGGAGCTTTAGATTGAGTAAGCCATTTTTTTAGGTTCTTTAATTCTGTGGAAATGTCAAAATCTGTTATTTGTTTTGAAGATTTAACTCTTGTATTTGGAAAGCTCGGGTCAATACTATCCTCGTCTAATCTATTCGCTTTAGATAATTGCCAATCGTCTAAATCACCTTTGTCTGATTTCAGACCATATAATTCGAAGTATGCAATCCACGAGTACTTCTTGCCATATCTATCTATCTTTCCTGCATAATCCGAATTTCTATCTATTCGAGTATTGGAAGCTATTTCTGAATCAATTTTACCAAACTTTTCTAATGTATATCCTAACTTATAAATCCTCCACATTATGTTTTCTCTGGTTTTTATAAAGTCTTTATTTTTGTAATCATAATTGCCTCTATTCTTTACTAATCGCCCAAGGGTGTAATTTTCAAAATCCATCCCCAGCGGTGAGTTTCCGTTTTTGTAACTTTTGTGGTCTTTATCTTTAGACCTTCCCCATCGTCTAATTCCTCCTCTTACATATGGGGGTTTAATAATTTTCAATTTGTCGTTAGACATCAAGCTTGGATTATGAAATACAGATAACTCTATAATGCACTTGGCGTAGTCTCTAATAACAACATTTGTAGTTGCATGTTTAGCCTTAATACTAAAGAAGTGTCTGTATATTTGCTTTGCAAAGTGTATACCGAGCTTATTAAAACTTTTTTTAGATTCAAAAAACAGTCTCATTTCTACTCCATATGATGCAGCCAATAATCGTTCTGTAATATATGGATCATTCGTGTCTAAGAGGTCTAAAACAACCTCATAGCAAGCCTCTGGTTGAATTTTACCAAGAATATAAATGCACTTTGTGGCTCTATTTCTAAGTAATCTTACATTAGTTGTTAAGACCCATGCTAAAACTCGAATTACACACGACGCTTGATCCTTCGTTATTTTGTCTAAATTCTGGTTTTCAATCCAGGATATAAGCTTGTATATACTACCACTACCGTATTGCTTTCTAAGATACTCAGACCAAAATAAATCTCGATTGGTTAAATCAAACCCTTTTAGATATTTACTTAACATGCTTGCACTAAATGGATGGAATGGTTTTGTACTTGTTGCGACGAATAAATCTAACAGTTCTTTAGTTGAGTCCTCATATCCAAGAAGACCCTTATTTATATATCTAAGTATTGATCTCTTAATCTTATGATTACTTCCTAAAAAATTTGATGGCTTTCTCCAATACATACTGTTGATAAAAGCCGACCTTATCTCAGAGTTATATCTAATTTTAACAGGAATGAAGTCAATTAAATCTTTATCGATAAGCTGGTTGTTTTCCTTGCTTCTTTCGGGAAATTCTACCATTAAAGCCTCAATCAGATCGATATTCTTCATGGACTCAGATGTATTTAGAATTAAGTTTCCTAGTGGATTTCCCATACTAAAACTAGTCTTTAGATTATTTGCGTCAAAATATGTCTTAAATAAGTATCTGGCAATTATGTGATCACTAAATTTATTAAACGGAAATTTGAATACATCAAAATATGATTTGGTTGAACCTTCCCAAGAAAGGTCTCGTATTATCACACCTTCGCCTAAAAGTAATTTTAAGATAAAGTTTAAGGTTCTGCTCTTATACTTATTGTCAGTCGACTCATTTATAACTTTTATAATATCAACTTTATTCAAATAGATATTTCCGCTTTGAGACATATATTTTGCTGCATTTTTTATAAATTGCCCCCAAATCCATTTATTATTTTTAAGAAATTGATATTTTGAACCATATTTTTTCCCCAACTGTGCCCCCTTATTTATATAGAAATCTTCTAAAATTTTAGTCATACCTACTTGTCCAAGAGCAATATCCTTAATTTGCTTAGCAATCTTGGTTTTACCGCTTTTCATATCGCTGGCTGTTTTACAAAAACAACTTAAAAACAGTGGACTACTAAACTCTGAAATTAAAAGTGGTACCTGTGGTAGTTCTAGGTTGTAAAAATTAAAAAAAGCGGTCATTGCTTCAAGTTCATTTTCGTTAAAACCTTCATGATATATTGTGGTGATCTTTATATCTTTTGGTAACAATAAGTTCTCAAATGGTGTTCTACATGTCATCACAAGTCCAACCCATGGATATTTCCTGACCCTTTTTATTAGTGCTTTAATTCTAACTTTCCAGCCCAATCGATCGGCTTCGTTAATTGCATCAACAATTATAAGTGACCTTTGATTTTGCAACTTTCCTTTAGTATTTAACTCTTCTAGAAAGTCGCTATTGCTTATCTGAACTTCAGACGCATTAGTAATTGATTTGAGGATGTCACGAATGTTTAATAACTTCTCACCCAAAACAACAACAGTTGGTGGCATTTCGTTTTCGATTCGTCTTTTAGTTATGTCACACACCAAATGTGTTTTTCCAATACCAGCTTCACCTAAAATCAATAGAAACGGGTCATTAACAAGTTTTGCGTTTGAGCTTTCAGCAAAGTAACTCAGACTTCTAATTGCGGAACTAAAATTGCGAACTCTATTGCCTAAGTCTCTTAGTTTTACACTTTCTGAATCGTTTGCCCATGTTTGTGTATGTGAGCCATCAGTAGGTTTGTTTTTTTCTTCGATTTTTCGTTCTATATCCCAAATAAGATTACTTAGCTTGTCTATATGCACCTGAATTTTTTTAGAATCATTTTTGATTTTATCTAAATTGATCTTTTTTGATTTGTTCACTCCAAAACTATCCATTCGTAATAAATAGGCTTTTCCCATCCGTCGAATTCGATTGTATTTCCTTACAAGTTTGATATTTTTACACTTAGTATCCTTTTCGTTATCTAAATAATTAAAATTTTTACGGACATCCTTTTTAAGGTCATCAATTTCCTGGAAAAGTTTATCCGTTCTTCCAATAGCATCGAAAGAATCATTTATATTTAACTCAACATTTAGTTCTCTCGTGTATCTTGGACCAGCATCACTTGATACTCTGTTCCAAATTTTTAATTGTACTTCGGTTGTAATGACGCACTTCATTGTATTAGCAATATCATATTTTGATGACAATTTCAAAGAATGATACACTAGATACACATAAGTGGCTTAAAATGGCACTTAGAGAGCTCGTAAAGCATAATTACAGCATACTCCAGCATAACTACGGCAAATTTAATATAGCCATGAGTGAAACTATAAAATTTAATTTATGGGCAAAGTATTTTTCTGATAAAACAGATCGGCTTTGCTATGGCAACGCAACACAGTCTGCAATAAAAGCATATGGTTACGATGTACCAAAACAATATCATCTTGCATCAGTCGTAGGATCTAAAAATATGAGAAAGTATGAGTTTTTAGCCTCAATGATATGTGACCAAGAGGGATTCGGTTTTGGAGACCTTATGAAGATTGGATTGAAAAAGATGCTTGATGGAAACTTTAAGGATTGGGAACAAATGATGGTAAGACTAGGATATTTTGTACCAGAAAAGCAGTTAATACTTAATTCGCAAGTAAATACTTATGATTTTAGTAATCTAGCGAGAGACATCGCAAAGTCTAGAAAAGAAAGAGGACTACCGAATTTGTAAATTTACCTTGAAGCGAAGTGTTGAACTAGGTATTCACCGCATACACCTATACCAATTTCTTTATAGTTTGGATTTAGGATATTGTCTTTGTGTTCTTGGCTGTTCATAAACTCTGTCATAGCTTTTTCAACATCGTTATTTTTGGAAATGTTTTCTCCTGCAAAATGGTAATAATATCCAGCATTTTTAATAAACTGCCAAGGCTCGATGCCTTCAGGTGAAATATGTTCAAAATAGTTTTTGTTTCCCATATCACATGCCTTATTTCGTGCAGACACATCAAGCAATCCATTTTCTGTTAATTTATTCAAACTAACATGTTGTCTTTCCTTATTAACCAAATCTATCATTTTCAACTCTTGTGGTTCGTAGGTAACTTTAATGACTGAATTTACTATTGAGGTGTTTATTGAAATTGAATTCTTGCCTAAATCAAACGCTATATCATATACGAGCTTATAGGAATTTATTAGAGCTACTATTCCAATAATTACAAAGATAAATATGGCAGGTCTCCAGGCTCTTGGTTTTAATCTTTTTTCCATAGTTTATAGATTGATTTGATTATCCAAACACCACTGAATATCACCGTCCAAATATAAATGATTTCTTTGTAAGGATTTAATGCAACGACGATAATTGTTGCCAATGCCCAGCTAGGCTTTGTATTTTCAAACCCCATTTGAAGTTTTTCAGCAAATAACCCATAAAATAAAAGTTCATAGACAGATACAAAAAGAGGTACAAAAAACAAAACATCAATCAAATTCCAACCACCTTTTTTACTAACTTCTTGTTTCAAAACAGCTGTTTTTGTTTTTACTGAATCTGTTTCCAAATTGACCAGACCATCATCTCGCATAAGCCATTTATAAAGCTCAACAAGCGGATAAAGTGCCAAACCTTCTAAATACCACATAACTTTCTTAAAGTATCTGTCTACTACAAATAAAATGGGTATCGTGAATACCAATGTCTGCCAGTTGTTAAACAACAAATAAATTGATAAAACAACCCAAAAAATAGGAGCTAGTTTGAACAAAAATGCAAAAGAGTTATTCTTTAGGAGAAGTGGTTGTTTATTACTAACTTGATCTTCATTTTTTCGCTTCCAAAGAAGTAAAATTGTGAGCCAAATGTAAATTATTCCATATTCGTTCATTTGTATAATGTCAGTCCTAATGAGGAGAAATAAAAAAGCTCCCCACCGCGATGACTTGCGTCACCTGTAACCCTTTCGGATCACAACCTTCACAGGAGCTCGATGAGGAGCTTTTTCCTGTGAAGGCTTATGTGCCATGCCTGTTGCAGAAAGCAACAAAGTTTAGGCTATTAGACTGTAAACAGATTATAACTCAAAAAGTGGCATCTTGACAGTAATGCCTGAAAGATATAAATTGATATAGTTCACTCTGGCAGTGGGCAGTATATAGCAGAAAAGTCGTAGACCGACAAGAAAGCCAAATGGTTTTTATTTGTCGGTTTTTTATTGGCTTAAGCTATATGCTAGAAAACAGAAATTTACATATTGAGAATGACAAGACTTATTGTCCATATCTTCTAGGCTGTAGTTTCAATGGCTTACTAAAATTTGAAGGTAGTACACTTCAGAATCGAATTCTTTACTTCGAATTTTCTCCAAAAGAAAAGGCTCTTGAACTTATCGATCAACTTCAAACAAAAACTGAACCTCACATACCCGCAAGAGACTTGTTTGAAGCAATAAGCACATTTTGGAAAAAAGTAGAGAGTTCAAGAAATGGAGAAATTAAAAATGGGGAATCTACATAAGAACTTTACTCAAATTCCTAACGAAATAATTCTAGACAAGTCATTACCTGACTCGGAATTTAGGATGTATGTTTTATTAAAAAGTTACAAATATGGCGATAACGGTAATGTTTTTCCTTCACAAGCTACATTGGCTAGGGCTAGAGGAAAAAGCAGAGAATCAGTAAATAAGCAGATTCAATCACTTAGAAATAAAGGTTATATTGATTACAAGAGGAGAGGTTACTCTCAATCAAATTTATATCATTTCATTTGTGAAGAAAACTTCACTACAAATGAGAATAAAAGTTATCACCATAAGTTGCAGAATGTTCACACTAATAAGACAGTATCTAATAATACTGAGAATAATAAAATCTTATCTGAAAAGCATCTTAATTTAATAGAAAAAATAGCTGAGTGGAATACTAGACCTATTTTTAACACCACTTCTTCTAAAAAACATGTTCGTCTACTTCTGAGTTATACAATTAAAAAATATGGTTTTGACGCTGTTTATAAAATTTGGGATGAAACAGTTAATAAATCCAGTTCTCCCCACCCAATGTATTTCTGGAATGCGATTAAGGAGCTCAGGGAGGGTAGCAAATGACCAGTTGTACAAATTCAAAAAAACTTATAGGTTTGCCACAACAAGCTATCGTGGAATTTTGCGAAATTTACAGAAAAGAATTTGGCGTTGTGTTGGAAAATGATATTGCCTTTGAAAAAGCTAACAGAGTATTAGGTTTATTTAGAATACTTGTTCAATCAGAAGGGTGCAAAACTTGACTTAGACGAAGCTATGGAACATTATAAAAATGAAAATTAAAGATTACAAAGAAATGAACGAATCTGAAGAAATCACCAAAAAGTTTTATGTAATTTACGCACGAAAAAGTAGTGAATCAGACGATAGACAAGCTGCGTCTGTAGAGGAGCAAGTCAAAATATTAAAACAACTAGCGAGTGAGAAAGAATTACAGGTATTAAAACTCTTTACCGAATCCAAGTCTGCAAAAGCTCCAGGTAGACCTGTTTTTAACGAAATGATTGGATTGATAAGAGATAGAAACGACATAAAGGGTATTATCTGCTGGAAGCAAAACCGTTTATCAAGAAACCCTATCGATACAGGGGCATTACAATGGATTATGCAGACAAAAGTAATCGATGAGATAGTCATGCCAGGAAAAGTTTATAGAGAAATTGACTCTGATTTTACAATGGCTGTCGAGGGTGCACAGGCACAGAGGTTTATCAGGGATTTGAAGGAAGATACAGCAAGAGGAGTTAATAGAAAAGTTGAAATGGGATTTGCTCCAATACTGGCACCTGTAGGCTATATCAACAATACTGCGAAAAGGCAGGGCGATAAAGACATCTCCGCACACCCAATTTATTTTAAGCTGATGAGAAATCTATTTGAACTAGCCTTAACAGGTAGATATACCCTCCGTGATTTAGTAAACGAGGCTAAAATGATGGGGATTAAAAACAATAGAGCTAATAAGGATATAAGCAAAGCACAAATGGCTCGAGTCGTTAGAAACCCATTCTACACAGGCAAATTTATGTATGAGAAGAAACTACATCAGGGAACGCATCCTGCAATGCTAAGTAATGACGAGTTCGATCTACTTCAAGATATTGTTTCTGGAAGATCTAGACCAAGAAAGCAGAAACATGACCTTTGGTTTACTGGAATTCCAATTATGTGTGGCGAATGCAATTCACATATTACTGGAGAATATAAAACAAAAAAATATAAAAATGGTACTACTCAAGCCTTTATATACGGAAGATGCACTAAAAAAGGAAAGTTTCAATGCTCTCAAGC
>JBAQKY010000018.1:0-13820 GCA_049301455.1 Microgenomates group bacterium | reverse complement strand
ACCTAAGACAGGTGCGCCTGCAAGGGCTAATAATAATGGAATGATGATAGTTCCATAAATATCAACACTTGCAAGGGGGTTGAGTGTTATCCTGCCCATAATTCTTGCAGTTGGATCTCCAAGTTTGTCAGCTGTCCAAGCATGAGCTGCTTCATGAATAGTGATTGCAATGATAAAGGCTAAAATCCAAATTAATATCATGTTGTTAAATTAAGGTTAGATATAGTATAATCGATCACTGGCGACTAGTCACTAGTAGCAAATAACTAATTTATATGTCATTTACCTGTGAAAATTGTTTAAAGAAAACAGTCTTTGGGTCATCACAAACTCATGGACGTGGTATTGCTGGAAAAAGATGGAAGAAAAGAGCTCAAGAAACAAAAAGAACTTTTGAACCAAATATCCAAAAATGGCATGGCATGAAGCTATGTACTTCTTGTATTAAAAAACTCCGAGCAAAAGATTAATCTTTGAGTTTAATCAATTTTCAACAGATCCTTGTGTGATCTTAACCATTTTCTCTTTGGCTGACCGGTTCCGAATTTGTTATACTTTGTGGCTTGTGACTCAATAATCGGACTTTTTGGAACCTTCGCGTTTTTTGCAACATCCTTATTTATATAAGTCTCGTCTGATGCCCCTGATCCGTATGGACAAAATCCTGTTGTCTTGTGTAGCATTCGGGCATATACACCACATCTGTTGTAATTTTCGCACATAATACCTAAAATCCTCCTATTCCATAGGATCCTTTGAATAGCTTCCATGAAGTTGGGTTTTTGCCTTCTAGTTGTACTTCATCAAGTTCTAAATATCCAGACTCTTCATTTATATGAGCCTTAATTAATTTTAATCGTTTCGTTACTGGCAACTTATTACTAATTACTGTTATGTTTGTCCAAGCAACAGGCCAAAAACTCATGGCTTTAATAAATCTATATATAGTATTAGCGTCTGGTTTTAGTGGGAAGTTTTTTAAAAAATTTAAATTCCATTCTTCATTTGTATTATTTATTTCCATTGCATTCTTAAGATAGGCTGGGGGAATGAATGCGTTTTCTTTTTTAATCATGGTGGTGAAACTTGCCTTCGTCTCGTCTTGTTTCTTTAACTTTATTTTGCCTTCAATGTATGCAGGTATCATTTCAACTAACACTTCTGCTGATTTTTCAAATAATCTGCTTCTCAATGTTTCATTTGTGTCTGATTCTAAAACTTCCTCTTTAAATTGTGTAAGAATTGGACCTGCATCTAGCTTGTCTGACATTTTGATAATTGATACTCCAGTTGTGGTAATGCCTGCAATTAATGTAGCCTGAATTGGAGAGCTACCACGAAATTGTGGTAGAAGGGATGGGTGAACATTTAATATTCCATGTGGAAACATATTTAGAACAACATCAGGGATTATCATTCCAAAAGATGCACAAACCCCCATATCAGCTTCTGGAAGGTCAACGTAGTCAAAGTTTCTAGGAATATGTTTTTTGAATGCCCAAGCATCAACTGCAGAATATGTAACTTTTTTGTCTCTACCAACAGGTTTTGGGGATTGCGTAACCACAGCTACGATTTCGTGATATTTGTGTAGCTTTTCCAAAACTGGAATTACATAATCTGGTGTTCCAAAAAAAATTATTCGCATATCACAATTCTACTTCCTCCCATGTGTCATCTGCATCTAGTTTGTAGAGTTTCTTTTTTTGCTCTAATAGTCTATCAACAAACAAGAAACCATTTAAGTGGTCTATCTCATGTAGAATTATTTGCGCATTAAAATCTTTAAACTCTTCATCAACTTCTTTTCCATTTTCATCTAAATATTTTAGTTTTACTATGGCCTCTCTTTTTAATGGTCCATAATAGTGGGGAAGTGACAGACATCCTTCTAGAATTTCACTTTTGGATTTTGGTTTTTTGTCAGAAGTTTTTTTAATTTCAATGATTTCTGGATTAATAACAACTCTATTTAAGTTTTTAAATCCAACAACAAAAACTCTTAAATTGACTCCAATTTGTGGTGCTGCAAGACCTACTCCTTCTGGATCTTTTTGTACTTCGAGGGTATCCTTGAGGTCCTGAATCAAGTTCAGGATTTTTCGATCAATCGATCGAACCGGTTTACTAACTTTTCTTAAAATTGGGTTACCAGATTGGATTATTTTTTGTACCATGGCTGTATTATAACATTCTTTGAGTGTTGAATCTCATAATATTTTATGCTTTATAAACTAATAACTTTAATGTACACTTCTAATAATGGAAACAAGAAATATAACAATTTCCTTACTCGATCCAAATGCAAGTGAAGTAGATGTAAACGTGTATATAAATAATCGTAAAGGAGGAGTAGGTACTCCATATAGTATTTCCTTTGAAGTAAAAGAAAGTCCTGGTGAGGGAGTGATAGGTAGTTATGTTGCTACCCAGGTAATACCGTCATATGGATTGAAGGATGGATATATGGATACTGCAGATGCTTTGAAGCACGCTATAGAGATTGGAGCCTCTTTCGAAGTAGTAGAAGCCCCGACAAAAGCTGCTTCAACAGGATCTAGCGCTGATTTATTCCACCACATGGTTCCTGTTGTAATAGGGGACGGCGACGCAGAGATAATAAGGTATATAATTGCATCTAATTTAGATGATTATGCCGAAAAAAAACTATCTACTGGCTAATTTTATCTAAATATTTTTTTGTTAGCTCGTCATTTGGATCTATGTTTTGAAGTATATATTCTAGATTTTCGATTGCTCCTTGGTAGTTTTTAGTATCAATGTATGTAAGCCCGAGCGCAAATCTACCTTCTTTGTAATTTGGTTTTAATTCAACTGACTTTTTGATATTAAATAATCCTTCATCTATTTTCCCATTTTTCAAATTTAAAACACCTAATTGATAATGTAGTTTTGGATCATTTGGTGCAACAGTAATTGCATTGATGAGTGGTTCTTCTGCAAGTGTTAGATAGTCATTGCTGAAAATTGAAAATTTATAGTACGTGCTAGATAGAATTTTTAAATTATTAATATTTTTTGGTGAAAGTACTACTGCTTGTATGGCATCTAGTTCAGCTTTCTCTGCCATCTTCTTTGACTCAGTTTCGTTTGTTTTTTTAGCTTGAGTGAGTGATAACTCTGCATAGCTCACTGCCGATTCAGCCCAATAAATAGATTCATTTTTTGAAATATTGATAGCCTTTTCAATTTCTGTTTTTGCGTTTTCATAATCTTGCTGTCTATTTGAATTACGTGCATTGTTGTAAAAAGTATCTGCCTGCCAATATTTAAATATATTAAAAATAATTATTGGTGTTAGTAAAAATACGATTAATATCAATATTTTCTCAAGTATTCCTAAACGCACATGATTTAAATGAAGATTTTGCTCTTGATCAAAAGTAAGTGCAATTGCTGGAAGTATGAAGAAAAGTAACGAAACATATACAACAGAAAAACCAAAAAAATTAGTTACTAAAATTGCAAAGTATCCAGATATTAAAGAAGCCATGATTGTTTTATTCTTTGTTTTCCAAATAGCAATTAATGAATAAACAATCAATATTGCATAAGCTATTAGACCAAACAGACCAGTTGTTGCCAGATAATTTAGATATTCGTTGTGTGCCTTGTTGTATATAAAATCCCACTCAGAAGTTAAATTATGTCCAATTGGTTTTGCATTCGGAAAAACAAAAGCAAATGTTTCAGGTCCTGATCCAAATAGCGGATATTTCTTGAAAATATTCATAGCACCTAACCAGACATATTTTCTAATGGTTCCAGATTCAGTACCACCAGTTTCCAGAACAGGAGAAGCTACTGCTGGTGTTTGAGTGCTTATATTTACAGGTTTATTAAATAGAAAAACTAATGCAAATGAAATAAATATCAGGCCGACGAGCTCCTTGATCTTTTTAAATTTGTATTGCCAAAGTATCAAAGACCAAAAAACAACTGTTTCAATACCAAAGGCTAAAAACCCTGATCGTGATTTGGTAAACAAAAGTGCTACAAAAAGTAGAACCGATATTAAAAACCAAAATATCTTTGGAAATAAAATGGCATTCCTATTCTTGAACTGATCATTGTCTGAAATTAGAAAATACCACGACATTGGTATAAGCGCAGTAATTGTGGCTGCAAGCCAGTTTGGTTGTCCAAGTGTTGAAAAAACTCTATTTTGCACATCTTGTACCCAACAAGATTCGGAGTATCCAAAACCCATTAACCCGCAGGTTGTAAATATCCCAAAACGTTCTCCAATAGCCAAGATGCTCACAATCGTTGTAGAAGTCAGAGCGTAATATACATTATTTATAGTTTGTTTTTTGTTTAAATTTGAGACATAGGCCCAGTAAAGTAGGGCATAACAAATTTGTGAAATAAGTCCGCCATTGAAACGTGAGTAGTATCCCAACCATGATGTTCGAGGATCCGTAGAAAATAAGGTACTGATAAATAGTACTAATAGATAAAGGATTAGTGGGGTATCAAGTATTGTGCGACGAAATATAAACCTTTTATGTGTTATGCTGTTGTACGCCCAAACAGCAACTATTAAAATAGTAAATAGATAAAGGGTAATTATTTTATTAAATTCAAACAACTCAGAAGTGTTTTTGAAAAAGATGAGTGGAATTAAAAATAATAATATGTTAAAAAGTACTGGAATCATGTTTTCACTTAAAAGTATACCAAATCCGATTAATTTAATTCTTGGGTTTTTTTCTACAGATTTAGGAATTGACCTTGGAACTGCAAACACACTTGTCTATATTAAAGGCAAAGGTATTGCTGTTAGAGAACCTTCAGCTGTTGCAAGAAATAAAAAAACAAAAGAAATTTTAGCAATTGGAGCATCTGCAAAAAAGATGTTAGGAAGGGCTCCTTCAACAATTGAAGTAATTAGGCCTTTAAGAGATGGAGTTATTGCAGATTTTGATGCAGCCTCATCAATCCTGACATACTATATTAAAAAGGTTCATGAAACAGGTGGAAATATGCCTCGTATTCCAAGGCCTCATGTTGTTGTTGGTATCCCATCAGGTGTTACTGAAGTTGAAAGAAGAGCTGTTGCAGACGCTGCAATTGATGCGGGTGCAAGAAGAGCAGACCTAATAGAAGAACCAATGGCTGCTGCAATTGGAGCAGGATTAAACGTCGAATCACCTGAAGGAAATTTCATAGTTGATATTGGAGGTGGTACATCAGAAATTGCAGTGATCTCACTTGGTGGAATCGTAATTGGAAGATCACTTAGAGTTGCAGGGGATGAAATGGATGAAGCAATAATTAATTACGTAAAGTTAAAGTACTCACTTCTTTTAGGTCAGCCATCAGCAGAGGCTGTAAAAATTTCAATTGGTTCTGCAACAGCTTTTGAGAAACCAAAAAGCCAAATCGTAAGAGGAAGAGATTTGGAAAATGGATTACCCCGATCAGTTAAGCTAACAGATGGAGAAATTAGAGAAGCGTTGGGACCAATTATTCATGAAATTATTACTGGCATATCAGACACACTTGAAGAAACCCCACCTGAACTTATCTCAGATATTATGGAAAGAGGGATTTATCTTGCAGGAGGTGGATCATTAATTCATGGAATTGATAAAGCAATTTCAGAAGCTACAAAAATGCCTGTGTTTATTGCAGATGAACCACTAACTTGTGTTGCTAGAGGTTGCGGAAAACTACTAGAAAATCCATTGATGTTAAATAGACTGAGAATTACAAAAGGATTATAATACGGATTATGACTGTTACAGAAACACCTGCTTTGACGGCCGAAGCGAGGGAATCTTATATAAGAATGCTCTTTACAAGAGTTGTTGATGATAATGATAAAAGCTCACTTGCCGAATTGAACTCGATTGCTCAAGGGAGAAACGATTTGCCATTAGCTAGAGAATTGCTTAAGAAATTAGAGGAGAAAAAATGAAGGATAATATATTTTTTTATTTTAAACATCCAATTGATACAATAAGAATTAAAAGTAGACAGCTTGCTGTAGCTATAGAACATTCTGCTCCTCCAGTAGGGTCTACTGTTGAAGAATTTCCCCAACTTCCTGTTCAAGATGCTGCTAAAGCGTTAGGAATTGTTTATGACTCAGGTGCAATCACATTAGAAGACTGGTCGCCTAAGGATCAAGAAAGACTTAAAAAAGGGCAACAACCATTAGGCCATCCAGAGCATCGAAACATCTAGATTTCATCTGGTATCATTAACTCATGCAGACTTTGGCAAATTCAAAAAGTGAACAGTCTTGGCTGTCTTGGTTTTTAAGAGGTGTTTTAATTCTAGGAGGCTTTATTTTAATTGCACGTTTGTTTGATCTTCAAATAATTAAAGGTGGATATTACAGAAAATTATCAGAAGGAAATAGAATTGAAAGAATAAAGATAAAGGCAGAAAGAGGGAAAATATTATCTCGTGGAGGTGAAGTTTTAACAGGCCCTGAGTTTTCTCATCTAACTGGTTACGTCGCTGAGACGAACGAATTTGAAGTTGGAAAAATTGATCCAAACTGTATAGAAAAAGGGCCATATAAACTAGGTCAAATTGTTGGTCGTGGAGGGTTACAAGAATATTATAATTGTAAATTAACTGGAATTGATGGAGAGGAATTAATTGAAGTTGATAGTGGTGGAAATAAAATAAGATCTATTGGTGTTAGGAATCCCGTCGCTGGTGCCGACGTAAAAACAAATATAGATTTTAATTTGCAAATAGAGATTGCAAAAAACTTTGAAGGTAAAACTGGTTCTGCCGTGGCTACTGATAAAAACGGTGCAGTATTAGCGCTTTTTTCTTCACCAATGTTTGATCCAAACAACATTACAAAAAGCCTTTCAGATCCAGAACTTCCATTATTTAACAGGGCAATTGGGGGTTTATACCACCCCGGTTCAATATTTAAACCACTTGTTTTAATTGCTGCACTTGAAGAGGGTAAAATAGATAAAGATTTTAGATATAACGATACCGGCGTTGTTACAGTTGAGAGTCCATATGGAAATTATTCATACACTAATTGGTATTACACACAATATGGTGGGCAAGAAGGTGAGATTGATTTAACAAAAGCATTGGCAAGGTCAACTGACACCTTTTTTTATAAAGTAGGTGAGGCAGTTGGAATTAATAACCTTGTAGAGTGGACCAAAAGATTTGGCTTAACCAAACTCACAAACATTGATATTGGAGGAGAAGTTCAATCACTTGTTCCATCACCAGATTGGAAAGAAAAGACAAAAAAAGAAAAATGGTTTTTAGGTAATACATATCATTTTTCAATTGGACAAGGAGACCTAGCTTTAACTGCAGTTGGAATACATAGAGCAGATTTAGCTGTTGCTAATGGTGGCAAAAACTGTGATTTAAAAATTGTAGGTGAACCAAATTGTACTTCATTAAAAATTAAAGAGGATAATATAAACTTAGTAAAAGAGGGAATGAAAAAGGCATGTGCAACAGGTGGAACTGCATTTACTTTTTTTGATTTCGCCGAGAAACATAACAATTTAGAAGTTGGGTGTAAAACAGGAACGGCAGAAACAAATGAAGATGATAAAACTCATGCGTGGTTTTTTAGTTTTGCGCCAATTGAAAATCCAGAAATTGCATTAACAGTCATGGTTGAAAAATCAGGTGAAGGATCAAAGGTTGCAGGACCAATTGCCAGAAAAGTTTTTGACAAATATTTTGAAATAGAAACAATGAAAGAAAATGAATAACGACATATATATTTTAGGAGAGTTGAAAGAATCAGACAAAAGGGCTGTGGCTGTTGTTGGATCTAGGGATATGAGCGAAAGGGGTAAAAAATTAACTGAGGAATACGGCAAAGTTTTAGTTGAGAATGGTATAACAATAGTATCAGGTTTAGCTCGAGGTGTTGACACAGTAGCACATCAAACAGCCCTAAAACATGGAGGAAGAACAGTTGCAGTAATTGGTTCAGGGCTTGATGTTATTTATCCTCCAGAAAATGAAAAACTATCAGAAGATATTTCAAAAAACGGTGCTGTCGTGTCAGGATTTCCAAACGGTACACTTCCTGAAGGGAAAAATTTTCTGGCAAGAAATCAATTAATTGTAAAATTATCGCTTGCAGTTTTGGTTATTGAAGGAAAAAGAAGGTCTGGTACAATCTCCACCGCTAACCATGCAGGAAATGAAGGAGTAGAAGTTTTTGCAATTGCAGGATCAGAAGCAACAGATTACCTGATTGAAAATGGAGCTACTGCTGTACAAAGTCCGATGGAGATAGTAGATTATTTAAACACTATATAAAATAAAAAGATGAAATTCACATCGAAGATGGAACAATAAATAAAAAAATATACCTATGAAATTCATTATCGTTGAGTCACCAACAAAAGCTAGGACACTTTCTAAGTTTTTAGGAAGTGATTATTTAGTGGACTCAACAAAGGGCCATATTTTTGATCTTCCAAAAAGTAAATTATCAATTGATATTGATAATAATTTCAAACCAGATTATCAACCAATAGATAAAAAGAAATCAACAATTTCAGATCTAAAGAAAAAAGCAAAACTTGCTGATGAAATTTATATTGCTACAGATCCTGACCGTGAGGGAGAAGCAATTGCTGGTCATGTCCAAGAAGTTGTAGAAAAAGCAAAAAAGAAATCAACAAAATTAAGTAGAATTTCATTTCATGAAATTACACAAAAGGCAGTTGAAGAAGCAATTAGTCATCCATCTGTAGTTAACCAAAATTTAGTAGATGCACAAATTGCAAGAAGAGTACTTGATAGGTTAGTTGGTTATAAATTATCTCCACTTCTTTGGAAAAAAGTACGAAGAGGATTATCAGCAGGCCGTGTCCAGTCTGTCGCAGTTCGTTTAATTGTAGAAAGGGAAAATGAGATTAAAGCATTTAAGCCAGAAGAGTATTGGGAGATTTTTGTTGACTTACTAGGATCTGAAAACAAAGATCATAAATTTACTGCAACACTGATTAAACAAGAAATACATAACAAAGAAACTGCTGATAAAATTCTTGCTGATTTAGAAAAGTCTGGTTATAAAGTACAAGACATCAAAAAGAGAGAAGTTAAAAAGAATGCATTTCCTCCATTTACAACTTCAACTATGACACAGGCGGCTGCCAGAATGTTTGGTTGGTCTGCAAAAAAGACAATGTCAGCAGCTCAAAAGTTATATGAAGAAGGTCTAATCACATACCACAGAACTGATTCATTAAACTTATCTATCGATGCTGTTAATCATGCGAGGGCATTTATAGCGGAAGAGTATGGCAAGCCATATCTTCCTAGCAAACCTGTGGTTTGGAAAACAAATAGTAAATCAGCCCAAGAAGCACATGAAGCCATTCGTGTAACAGATGTTAACCTTTCACAGTCGTCAATAAATAGCGAATATGGTGAGGACAGACTTTATGATTTGATTAGAAGAAGGTTTTTAGCTTGCCAAATGGCTCAAGCTGTATATTCTGAAACAACAATTGATGTTGAAGCTGGTATTTATTTACTTCGTGCTAGTGGCCAAATAATGAAATTTGATGGATGGAGAAAACTATTTAATATTGACAAAGAAGTTGTTATTTTACCTGAAGTTGAAAAGAATGAAAAATTAATTAAAGAAAAAGTTTGGGGTGATCAGAAGTTTACAATGCCACCTGCAAGATTTAATGAAGCATCACTCATTAAAACATTAGAAAAGTTAGGAATTGGAAGACCATCAACCTATGCGCCAATTATTTCAACCATACAAGCAAGAAGTTATGTTGAAAAAGCAGAAGGAAAGTTTTTTCCAACCACAATTGGTTTTGCAGTTACTGAGTTTCTTGTGAAGAACTTTCCAGATGAACTGGAATATGGTTTTACAGCAGAGATGGAGGAAGACTTGGATAGAATTGCAGAGGGTAAAATAAAATGGGAAGTAGAAATGGCAAAGTTCTGGAAACCATTTTCAAAAAAGTTAGAATCAGTTGAAAAAACTTCAGAAAGAGTAAAAATAGAAACAGAAAAAATAGGAAGAAAGTGTCCAGATTGTAAAGAAGGCGAGTTAGTAATTAGAGTTGGAAGATTTGGTAAATTTATCAGTTGTGATAAGTTTCCAGATTGTAAACATATAGAAAAGTTTGTAGAAAAAACAGGATTTAAATGTGAAGAGTGTAAAGACGGGGATTTAATTGTTAAAAGATCAAAAAGAGGAAAGTTTTTTGGATGTAGTAATTATCCATCTTGTAAATACGCCACTTGGAAACTTCCAAAAAAAGAAACTGAATAATTTACTTTTTGTAGGTAACAACTTCTGAAGAGACAAACTCCAATTTAATTTTAGCTTTTTTAAACATGGCTTCACTTTCTTGTCCTGCATGGTATTTGTTGGCTGCAACAACTCTTTTAATACCAGAATTAATGAGTAGCATTGCACAAGTTCTGCAAGGTGTCATGTTTACATAGACTGTTGCTCCGTCAAGTGAAACACCTCTTTTTGCAGCTTGGCAAATTGCATTCTGTTCTGCATGTACTGTTCTCATGCAGTGTTCTGTAATTGTTCCATCTTCATGAATAATTTTTTTGAGTTGGTGTCCAACATCATCACAATGGGGTAAGCCAACAGGGGATCCAGCGTATCCAGTAACTAGAATTTGTTTATCTTTGACAAATACACATGATGCACGACCTCTATCGCAAGTCCCTCTTGTAGAAACTGTCTTCATAATTTCTAAAAAATATTCATCCCAAGGTGGGCGAATGTATTTTTGTTGATTAATTGTTTGTGATTTCTTCATAGATTTCTTTAAGTTGTTTATTAAAATATTTTATATCTTTAGTATTTAAAATTGTATAGTCAGCCATTGCAATTGTTCCACCTTTATTTAGATTTTCAAGTTCTGAATAGTCTCTTGATTCAGCATCTTTTTGTGTGGACGGTCTATTGCGAAGGTTTGTATCATTTTTATGTAATTTTCTACTTGTTAATCTCTCATATCTGATCTTTGGTGGAGCATAGACTGCAATTACTTTAAATCTATTTCCAAATTCCTTTTTAAGTACTTTATATTCTTCAAAACTGTATAGTCCATCACCTAACGTGTCCCCTTTTTTAAGAAGTGATTTAAGTTTTGGTAAGTTTAAAATTGCAAATGCGGCCATGCCATACTTTTTTCTAAAACCTTCTCTAATCGGTCTTTCATTTTGTTCGTTTGGCTCAAGCCCTAATCTTTTAATTTCATCTAGTGTAATCTGTCCAAATCTCAAGAAATTGAAACCTTTTTTGACGAAGTAGTCGGAAGCAACACTTTTACCAGAGCCTGTCAAACCTGTTATGCAAACCAGTTTGTGCATTCCTATTTTTATCAGTTTGTATTAACGAAATAAAGAGTTAAATTGAAATTGTTGTTACTTTAACTAAACAGATATATAATGTCACTACTAAATATGAAAAATCATTTTATTTTTGATTGCGACGACACATTGACTAATTCATATGATTTTAATCAACAAATGTTTGTTGATACCTTTCTTCCATATGATCCAAATATCGACCAGAACTACTTGAGAGAGTTGCATTTTAATAGTCGTGGTATAGCCATGAATTTACAATTTGAAAATGCAATTAATCATTTTAAGTTAAATGCAGATCCTCAAAAGATGATGGAGGAAAATGAGCAAATACATATTAAAAATATTGGTAACATGACAATGTTTGAAGATGTTCATAATTTATTTACAGAATTAAAGAAAAAGGGTAGAACAATATCAATTACAAGTAATAGGCAATATGGTTCGCTAAAATTAGTTCTAGAAAGAAACAACTTAACACAATATGTTGATGATTTAATTTCATGTAAAGACGAAGGTTTTGAAAAACCAGATCCAACCTGTCTGATTAATTTAATCGAAAAATATAACGCACCAAAGGATGAATTTTTATATTTTGGTGATTCAAAAACTGATAGTGATTTTGCTTCAAACGCAGGAATTGATTATATAATTGTCGATCATTATTTAAATCAGAAAAAGTTTTACAAAATAATTCTTCAAATGTTTCTTAAATAATTAGGTATAGATACTTCAAGGTAAAGTGTTAAAATGTTTTTTGATGGTTGCAACATTAAAATTCAAAAAGCTTCACAATGATGCAGTCGTTCCTAAATACGATCATCCAGATGATGCTGGTTTTGGAATATATTCAACAGAAGAAAAATTTTTAAAACCAATGGAATATTATGCTATTGCGACTGGCATATCTTCAGAAATTCCAAATGATTATTTTGTTTCATTTAGAGACAGAAGTAGTATGGCAGTAAAAGGTCTACATGTAATGGGTGGAGTAATTGATGCAGGCTATAGAGGAGAATGGAAAGTTATATTAATTAATTTAAGTGGAGTTGATTATAAAATTGAAGTTGGAGATAAAATTGCACAAGGAATACTTCAATCTGCAAAACAAGCAAAAATTGAAATTGTTGAAGATTTATCAGATACCTCACGTGGAGAAGGTGGCTTTGGAAGCACTGGGAGATAATAATTTCTTTTAATGTTTAATCTGTTGTAATTCAGTCGGTTTATAGTACTATATCGATTATGGAAAGAAAAGTTTTTGAGGGTCAGGTTCAGTTGAGTGAGTTGAAGGTAGGGGATTCGGTTGTTAGTTTCGATATGTCTCAATGGAATCACATAACAGCCGTTCCTCAATTGATTGCTGATACGTGGGCTTGCTTGTTTGGTGGTACATATCTTTCTGGAAAGTCAAAAGTAGGAGAATCTCCGATGAAAGATTGGCAAAAAGGATTAGGAATTATTGTTGCAACAGAGTTAGATGTTTTACAAAGGGGCGAAAGATTGATCATGCTCAGAAAAGCGCAGGGAAACGGGTTTGGTTTGTTTAGATCAGTTGACACTCGACCTATTAGATAAAATAAGGCATAATAGCTTCAAATGGCAATAATTTTTGATGGTAAAACATATTCATTAAAGAAAAAGGAACTATTAAGGGCTGGGGCAACTTTGCTTCGAGAAAAGGGGATAATTCCTCACATGACAACTATTTTAATTGGTGATGATGGTGCCAGTCATTTATATGTTGAACTAAAAAAGAAATTTATAGAATCTATTGGTTGCCAATTGGATATTTATAAACTTTCTTCAAAAGTTAGTTTTGAGGAAGTAGAGCTTCTAATAAATACTTTAAATGAAGATGGTACTGTTCATGGGATAATGGTTCAATTTCCATTACCTGAAAATCTAACAGATCAAAAAGAAAAAATTGTTGATTTGATCAAGATGGAAAAAGATGTTGATGGGTTAAAATATAATTCTAAATTTGTTCACCCAACAGCAAAGGCAGTAACTGAAATTATGTCACTTGCAGCAAACGAAACTGCAACTGAAATAAAATCAGTTTGTGTTGTTGGAGCAAGCGGAATGGTTGGTAAGCCACTAGTCCACGAACTAAGAAGATTGGGATATGAAGTTACCGAATGTGACAAAGATACAGATGATTTAATTTTTAAAACAATTAATGTTGATTGTGTGGTGTCTGCAACTGGCACTATGAATTTAATAACTCCTGACATGATTAAAAATGAAGCAGTTTTAATAGATGTTGGTTCTCCTGTTGGAGACGTTAGCCCACTCTGTGAAGAAAAAGCAAGTTTTATAACTCCAGTTCCTGGAGGGGTTGGTCCTGTAACAATTACTTGTTTGGCTGAAAATCTATTATTGTCTGCAAGTATTTAGAAAACCTATCTTTACAGAAGTAATATCTGATATATAATTGGCTCATGGGAAAGTCGCAAGCACTTCAAATG
>JBAQKY010000017.1:0-30041 GCA_049301455.1 Microgenomates group bacterium | reverse complement strand
GGTACAGCCTTCCCAGTTCCAGAAACTGGTGCAGATTTCCCAACAATTGTTGGTTTTGGATTTGGTATAGTGATGGTTTTAATATCTTTAGCGTTAGCATTGTAAGTTCAGATATGAAAAAAGAATTAAAATTTGGTATTTTTCAGGCATTAGGTGTTGCCTTGTATTGCACAACCATTGGCACAATAATGCAGAATGGGAGTAAATTTTTTGGTGAAAGAGATACTTTTATAACTCCAATCTTTGTTTTAACAATGTTTTGTGTATCAGCACTAATTTGTGCATTAATAGTTTTCAAAAAACCGTATGAGCTGTTTTTTTCAGGTAAAAGGGATGAGGCCTTAAGCGTTGTTGTTTATACGGCAGCGTCCTTGTTTATCTTTCTGCTTTTTCTTTTTGGATTAATGTTTTTTGTTAAGTAATTTTGATTCAATTTTACCTTTGACATTTATTTAGAGAACTAATAATATTAAACACATGCAAGAAGTGTCGTCAAACAGTCAAGTATCTGCAAAACCGAAAATTAGTTTATTTGTTTTTGCTTTAATAGGGTTCGTCATGCTAGCTACAGCTGGATATTTATATTTAAATTCGAACAAAGAAAATTCTAATAACACACAGAACAACAATGAGGCTGTTGTTGCAGAAGAAAAATCAAAAATGATTTCTTTATCTGAGATATCAGAACATAAAACTAAGACTGATTGTTGGACTACAATAAATGGTGAGGTTTTTGATTTAACCAAATTCATAAGTATTCATAAAGGTGGAGATAAAATACTAAATGCCTGTGGTGTTGATGCAACTGATTATTTTACTGGCAAACATCCAACAATTGGAAGAGTTCATTCACAAGTGGCAGTAAAACTTCTTCAAGGTATGAAA
The DNA here is from genome assembly GCA_049301455.1 of Microgenomates group bacterium. Taxonomy (GTDB): domain Bacteria; phylum Patescibacteriota; class Microgenomatia; order UBA8517; family UBA8517; genus JAUYMM01. Next base: position 29,156 of record JBAQKY010000017.1, on the reverse strand, counting down.
ATTGGTGATCTTCAAAAGTGACATCTTGACATCTGCAACTAAGTTGCGTATATTCATATTAAGATGAATGTCTTTGAATTAGTATCAAAATCAAGTTTGCCTGTTGATGCCGGTTATTTAGTTGATAAACTAAAGGTGAACAAGACAACTGTTTACAGACAAATTGATAAATTAATTGGTGAACACAAAATAACTGAAGTTGATTTTGGTGATGGAAAGAAGAGGTACGAGTTGACCAGTTTAAATCATCATCACCATTTGATATGTAAAAATTGTGGAAAGATAAAAGATGTTGAGTTGGATGAAAATATAATTTTAAATGAATTATCCAAAAGGAAAGATTTTAAAATTGAAAGTCATAATCTGGAATTTTTCGGTCACTGTCTAAAGTGTTAAAAAAGTGAATATATGGAATTACTTTATTTATTATTACAAGCATTAATTGGAAGCTTAATTGCTTTATTTGGAGGTGTTGTTTTTCTTTATAACCGTAAGTTGTCTTCAATCCTTGAGAAATATTCTGTTCCATTTGCAGCAGGTGTTCTTGTGACAGTTTCAATTTTAGGACTTATTCCTGAAGCAGAACATGAGATAGGAGAACTCGCACATTGGATTGTCCTGTTTTCATTTTTGGGTGTTTATATTTTTGAGCATCTTTTCTTTGGTATACATCATCATGGAGATGAAGATGGCCATCATCATGAGAATATTAAAACCTCATCAGTTGGCTTAGTTATATTTGGGGACACAATCCACAATTTCATAGACGGAGTGGCAATTGGTGCAGGTTTTTTGATTGATCCAAACTTAGGATTAATTGTTGCATTGTCAACATTTCTACACGAAGTTCCTCATGAAATTGGAGATTTTGGTATTTTGCTTAAGGCAGGATGGAAAAGGTCAAAGATATTAATAGTAAATATAGTTTCTGCTTTAATGACAATAGTTGGTGCATTTACCGTATATTTCTTTAGTCATAGTGAGACATTAAATGGTACATTGATGGCAATTTCAGCAGGTATCTTTTTATATTTAGGGGCAAGTGACTTTTTACCAAAGATAAATTCCGAAGGAAAAAACAAACTAAAATCAATTTTACCGCTTATTCTTGGGTCAGCAATAATAATTGCTACAATGTTATTATTACCACATGGCGATTAAGTTAAAAATATTCATCTTAAGTTTTTTACTTTTTATCATTTCTACTAATGCAGTTAATGCTCAAGCTGTTACATTTGAAGGTGAAGTTACAAAGATAATTCAAGAGGAAGGGGATTATCAAAAACTTGAAGTAACTTCTAATCAAAAGCAAGAAATTATTGAAAACGGATTGTTTGACACTTCCTTCAATATTAAATATAAAGTTGGAGACAAAGTAGTAATAACAGATGGAATGATTACAGATTATGTCAGACGACCTTCATTGTTTCTTTTGTTGGCTATATTTTTAATATTGGCGATTACTATTGCAGGTAAGTGGGGCTTAACTTCAATTGTAGGAATGGCTTATTCTTTTTATGTTATTTTTGTTTTCATTTTGCCAATGATACTAAAAGGATATGATGCTGTTGTTGTTGCAATAATTGGGTCAATGTTTATTATTCCTGTTACTTTTGGACTATCCCATGGTATAAACAGAAAAACAATAAATGCAGTAATTGGGACAATTGTTTCCATGATAATTGTTGGTTTGTTATCTGTACTTTTTGTAGATCTAGCGAAATTAACTGGTTTTGCTGTCGAGGAAGCTGGTTTCTTACAATACCAATTGGGTGGAGTCATTAACATGAAAGGTATACTTTTGGCTGGTATTATAATTTCAACACTTGGAGTAATGGATGATATTACTGTGTCACAGGCATCTGTGGTTGAAGAGCTGAAAAAGGCTAATTCAAAACTTTCAAAAAAAGATCTATTTTTAAGAAGTATGAATGTTGGTAAAGATCATATCTCATCAATGGTTAACACATTGGTTTTAGTCTATGCAGGAGCTTCTCTTCCATTACTTTTACTTTTTGTAAACAATCCACATCCTTTTTCAGAAGTAATTAATTATGAAATTATTGCAGATGAGATCGTTCGCACAATGGTTGGGTCAATTGGGTTAATTCTTGCTGTTCCAATAACTACATATATTGCAGTACAGAATATTTCAAAAACTTCAAAGGCGAGATAGATTGTTTGATATAATTGATGAATGGAAAATGCTGCTGACTTTCCGATAACACCAAAATTAATTCGTGAGGCTGAAGAACAAAGGAAAAAGGGTGCAAACGGAGTTGCGGCTAAATTAACTGAATCTGCGCTTACACTAAAAGATCCGAACGAACTAGATGCACATAAACAAAATCTCGCTCTTGCTGCCTTGAGAATACATGGAACCGCAGGAGTCAGTTTGGCAAACAGTTCTGATCAAGCGCCAGATGTTGCAAATGGATTAAAACTTGCCAAAAAGATGTTTGATTTAATATTCGAAAATCCAAACCTAAGGAAGGCTGTTGATGTGTTAAAGAAAAATTTTGAAGGTAATCCAGATGATTTCAAAGCTGAATTTGGCAGGCTTGAGGCCAAATATCTTATTACGTTGTCATCATTGACTGGAGATGCAAGTTTATTAAATATTGCAGCTGAAATACTAAATGAAATTGCAAAGAATTCAGAAGAAACTACAGCCAAAACACTAGCAAGTTATGAGAGTGCAAGGATTATGTTTAAGAGAGATAAATCAAATGAACAATATGATGATTTAAGTAAAAAATATTCTGATGCATTTAATTCAGCTTACAAAGCTAAAAACTGGGAAAGATCGGCGACAGAATCTGCGTGGTATGTAGTTGATTCGGTCAAAAGTTTTCACCCCACAGGCGCAATAACTGGACTTATTAATTATGGAAAAACTGTTGCTCATGACATGAGTAATTGGAGTATTATTTTTAGACAAATGTTTAAGGCCATAACTGAGGACAAAAGACATAGAGGCTGGAGTAAAACTACTCCTAGTGATGCAAATTATATAGATGAATTGAAGTTAAAATAGTGTTTACTAACTTATTGCATTTATTTTATATATAAATAAACCTTAGATTAACAGCTAGGCCCTAATTTGATATATAATACAAACTTCATTGAAAGCTAAAACACATGCTTCAAGTAACTGATTTACAATTTGGATATAGTGACAAACCTCTTTATACAGGGGTTAATTTTCGTGTCTCAAAGGGACAAAAAGTTGGTCTTGTTGGTCCAAATGGATCAGGTAAATCTACAATTCTTAAAATTATAAGAGGTGAAGAACATGGATTTACTGGAAAAGTTAAAGTTGATGGGACAATTGGTTTTGTTCCCCAAGAAATAAAACACGATCCTAAAATGGATGCTTCAAAAACTGTAAGAGAATATGTTGATCCTGAAGATAGACTTGCAGATTTTGAAATACACAAGATGTTTAAAGGCTTGGAACTTTCAATCGCTCTTGACCACGATCCAAAAACACTCTCAGGTGGTCAAAAAACAAAATTAGCACTTGCTAGAGCTCTTTTTGAAAATCCTGATATTTTAATGCTTGATGAACCTACCAACTTTATGGATGTGTCAGGTAAAGCATGGGTTATGAGATTTTTGGCAAATTATCATGGAGCTGTAATTGTTATTTCTCATGATTTGGAACTGATGGATACTGCAATAGATAAAATATTGGCAGTTACACCATACAATGGAAGGATTGAAGAATACAAAGGAAATTATTCAGATTATCAAAGACTAAAAGCTGACAAAGAACAAAATTTGAAGAAAGAGTTAGAAATTAAAATGAGACATTTGAAAAGAACTGAAGAAAGATATAATAATTCCCGTGCAGTTGCTACAAAGTCAATTCTACGAAGAAAGGTAGAAAGGGAAAGGGAAGCATTACCAGAAGTACCACAAGAATTAAGAAGAATTTCAATTAGACTTCCTGAACCAAAAAGAATTGGAGAAGTTCCAATTAAAACAGTTGATATTAAAAAGTCATACGGAGATCTTGAAGTATTAAGAGGTGTTGACTTCACTATTTTAAGGGAAGAGAGAATTGCACTGATCGGTTCAAATGGAACAGGTAAATCAACTTTCATTAAAATTTTGATGGATATGATTAAACCTGATAGTGGGGAAGTTAGAAGAAATAGTGAACTTGCTGTTGGTTATTATTCACAAGAGTTTGAGACTTTTGATTTTAATAAATCTGTTATGGAAACATTTACTGAAGCTACAAAAATGAATGAAGGAATGGCTAGAAGTTTTTTAGGTAAATTTATGTTTGCAGGAGATAAACAATTACAACGTGTAGGAAGTCTTTCAGGTGGAGAAAAAACAAGACTTTCAATTGCATGTCTTACGGGAAAAGATAATAATCTTTTGATTTTGGATGAGCCAACAACATATCTTGATGTTATGTCTCAGCGAATTATTTTAGAAGCTTTAAAAGAATACAAAGGAACTATGATTATTGTTTCTCACGAACCAGAATTTATGAAGGAACTTAAACCTACCAAAGCCTACATCTTCCCAGATCACAGTATGAAATATTGGGATGATGAACTTCTGAACAAAGTTTCAGAAGTTTGATAGTTCAGTTCAAATTACTAAAGTTTAGTTATTCATATTACATATAGAATATTATCGTTAAGTTAAAATGAACGCATGGATTCTGTAACTTTTCTAAATTACTCATTAGGTGTTGGATTTATAGTCTTAGTTGGATTTATTTCCTTTGCCTTTTACAACTTATCAAAATCATTAAAAGAGGTAACTTCAATACTTAGTAAAGTTGATTCAATTACAAAAGATGTAGAAAGTTTAAAAGACATAATTAAAAGTGGAATTACATATTTGGTGAGTATGTTTAGTAATAAGAAGGAGGTGAATAAAAATGACAAAAGATAATAACAACGTTAAAGTTGCAGGAGCAGGAATATTAGGTGCAGTAATTGGAGCAGCAGTTGGTGCTGGTGCAGTTGCACTTTCAAATGAAAAAAATCAAAAGTTTATCAAAAATAAATTTAACGACCTTAAAGAAAAAGGACAAAAAGTTCTTAATGATATTCAAACTAAAGCAGATGAGTTAACAGCTACTGGGAAAGAGAAAGTTAAAGAAGTTAAAAAAGATATCAAAGCAAAACTTTAAGTTTCAAGCAACTGAAGTTTGGCCTTAGAAAGCCAAGCTTCATTTGGAACATCAATTTTTAATGTAAAAGTTTTTGATACAATTGTTTTAATGCCTGCCTCAAAAACTAAAATAATTATAATTCCTGGTATTTTTAAACGAGAAGTCTTCTTAGAAAAATTTAAAGAAAAGTTAAACAATTCAAATGTAGATGTTGAAATATATGTAATGAAGTGTCTGGAAGAAGGTATGTACTTACATAATGAACAGATACTTAAAAATAAAATAATCTCAACTTAGAGTTTTGATCTGGAAGTCTACTAGCTTGTCCGGTCTAAGTGTGGCATATTTTTGGGGATGAGGATTGCTTGTTGTTATGTCATATTTTTGAACTAAGGTTTTTAATACCCTTGGACCTTCTAAATATGCAAACCCAGATCCAATACAAGACCTAGTTCCTAACCCAAAAGGTATAAATGATCCTTTCTCCGGCCTTTCGTGATTTAGAAACCGTTCAGGTTTAAAAGTGTTTGCATCGACGCCCCATAATTCCGTATTGTGATGGATTGCATATACTGGGAAAGCTATATAGGCACCTTTCTTTATTACAATATTTTGTCCATCTTGGGTTTCAAGACTGATGTCAATTGATGCTCTTCTTGTTGTCAACCAGATAGGTGGATACAGTCTTAGTGCCTCTTCAAACACTGCTCGGCAAAGATTGTTTGCTTCAGTATCATCTGCTTTTCTAATCCTGTCCTTAAATTCTGGATTTTGGGAAAGCAAAATTAGTGACCACACGAGCGTATTTGAAGTTGTTTCGTGGCCGGCAAGTAGAAAGTCCATTACTTCGTGCCCAGCTTCTTCTTCCAGTTTTTCTCCACTAAAGTGTTCTGAATATCTATTTACAATTAGCGATAATAGATCATTTTCTTCTGTTGGGTTTTGGATTCTTTTAGACGCAATACTTCTACAGTAATTCTTCAGATCTCGAACCATTTTTTTTGCTTGTCTATTATAATTAGTTGGAAGCCAATTTAGCCTCCATAAAAGTGTTCCAGATCTCACACAATCGCTAAAATATCCTAGCATACCAGATATCTGGCTTACTAATTCTGTCTCCTTTTCTAATCTGATATCAGTTCCAAGCAATGTTTTAGCTGCGACTCTCGCCGTTAATATGGTTGTGTAAAAATAGAGATCTTTACTTGTTCCGTGTAGTTTGTCAGAAATCATCCTTTGAGCAATATTTTCTGTTTCATCATCAATAGTTGGAGCATATGAGTTTAATTTTTCCCGATGGAAAGCTTCTTGTAGACCTTTTCTTCTCCATATCCATTCACTATCACTGTGTGGGGCAGTAAACATCTGGTCGCCTGACAGGGTTCTTAATATCTGCATATCACGGGTTGTTTTTTCCAAATTATTGGTGTGCTGAGTTTGTAGTTTGTTTATTAAATTAGGTTCAAAGATTAGATAAACTCTATTGGCCGTATTTGAAACTTCAAACTCCACGATACTAGATCTTGTACTTTGTAACTCTACAAAAGTATCCAGTGGGTTACGTACAAGATTTAACGCAGTTTGAGCAAGGCGAACTGGGTTAGATATCCTTTCGTACATAATATTAAATAAATTTAGGTATTATACAATATGAGTGCGAATCTAAAATAAGATATTTATCTTATGATCTGGTGATTATATAAATGTTGTGCATAAAGGCGAAGATGGAGTTCAAAAGTACCCAACTAAACAGACATAAGTAATTTCAGATTTTAAATTCCGGGTAAAACTTCCCAAGACCAATAAAGAACATTTAATACTTCAAAGGAACAAGTTGTGACGGATTGTTCACTCCAAAGTTCCAGACACAAATCATGCTTATTGAAAACAATTTGAGAAACTGTACTATTAAACTAATATGAGTGAAGGTGGGCTTGATATTGATGGGATTTCTACTGGGATTAATTATTTAGTAGGCGATCGACATCGCGTGATTGACCAGTTAGTTCCGGTCGATCGAACGGAGATTGGCAAAGAAATGCGGATCATTCATGATGATCTGAATTGCGATTCTGTTCGTATAGCCGGTGCGAAAACAGAGAGAGCAATAGTTTCAGCGAAAATAGCAATGGAAAATGGATTGTTACCATGGATGTCTCCGAGATTTAATTATGCAAACTTCGAGCAAACAAAAAAAGAGTTGAGCATCTATTGTAAAAAAGCTATTAATTACGGTTTGGAAGAAGGACCGCTAATTGTAGCAAATGAATTAGTTTTCGATTGTGAAGACGCGACTGGAACAATTTTAAAAACAGGTCTAGAAAGACATGAGACAATACACAAAATGATTCAATCAGGTGAAAGACCTGATATGACTGATAAAGTGATTGAACTTATGAAAATTGCTAGAGCCGCTGGTTGGAAAGGAACTCTATCGTATGCTGCATTTGCTTATGAGAATGTAGATTGGCAAAAAGTAAAAGGTCAGGGTTTGGGAAACATTGAAGCTGGAATAAATTTATATTGGGAAAGAGATTTATCTACCAATGAAGCAAGGCCAGCTGAACATTACGAGCGAAACATACAAGCCGCTATTCAAAACGCAAGTGGATTAAAATTAAATATTTTTGAATTTGGTACGGTACCCCATGGGCAGGGTCTTGCGTGGGGTGGTGGTGGGTTTAAATTGGAAGGAGATCCGGATTATGATGCCCAAAAAAACGCCTTGCTTGAGTATCTTGGTGTCTTGAAAAACCATACAGATGTAGGATTATTTCTTTATACATTTAATGAAAGGAAAAAAAACCAAGCAGGTTCGTATGGTATTGTTGGTGGCGATAACAAAGATAGATACGAAATACTACCTGCGGGGAAAGAGTTTGGTGAGTTTGCTAAATCTAGAATAAATGATGGAGCAGTGATAGACATTGGAACGTAAACTACTGTGTTAATAGGCGTACTTTATTGAAATGTATTTATGTTAAAACTGAAACATCAGTTTTGTCTTATTCAGTGTTCAGTTTCACTGTCCCAACTTTAGATTTTTACTTAAAAATTAAAATTCCTGAACCAAATAAAGGCAGATTGATTCTCCAAAGGAATAGTTGGACAGATTGTCAAATCTCAAATTACTGTTATCATTTATCCATGGGCGACCTGGAAGGTTTGGAGGGTGAACATAACGATACTAAGTTAATAAAGACTTTGGTGGTGCCCCCGGCATCAAACGCAATGTCGAAACGAGGAGTGGTCGAAATGCAAGGATTAGGCATAGAAACAACAGGCAATGTCGAAGTAATACACCAGAGACCTGACACGCTATATAGAGCTTTTACAGTTAATCCAGAAGATTTGTCATTGGGAATGTTTAACAAACCATTAATTCCTGGCTCACAGGACGTTGAAGATTCTACTAGGATTGGAGACGGCAATGAACTAGGTGTTTATATGTCAACTAACCTTACAATGGTCGAGAAAGTATATGCATCTAAGGGAAGAGTCGAAAACGCTTTTGTGAAAACACCTAGACATTATAAAGATGGAGGGCAAGTAACTGGAATCGACCTTCCTGTTTGTGGCTTAGTCATAGAAGTTGACACCAAGAAATTAGAGATCCGTGAACCAAAGATTCTTCCTAAATGGATGGGTCATTACAATAATGGTTTTGAAGGTTCAGAGTGGATAGCTGATGAAGTTCCAGCGGATAACTATAAAATATTGAAGTTAGTGTTATCAACACACCCAAATGATTCTGAAAAGATTACAATTGATGTATCTGATTTTAATGATGAGCAAAAATTAGAAGCGATAAACAGTATTCAAGCTGAATTCAGAAGGAAGAAAGAGGAAGCGCTGGAGTATAAAGCATTTTTAGAAAACGTAGATTCATCAGTACGCATGAATGAGCTTACGCTAAAGAGAAAATGGGTAGAGCATCGCCAACTAAAATAATGCTAGAATACACACATGAGTTCTATAATAGGTTTCATCGTAACATTCTTCATGTCACATGGACTGAGATTAAATGTGTTGGATAATCTTCAACAAATTGAAGCAACTAGCTTACAACGAAGTACAATCGCTTCTGCAGGTAGCATGCTTAAAAGTCTCGGTACAGCTATGGTGTTGCCGATATGGGGTTTGATGCTAGATAAATCAGGAATAAATAATACATTAATAATTTTAGCCTTTACTGTTTTGTTTATTGGGTTATTTGGAGTATCAACATATAAGTATAAATATGTTAAAATCTAGCCATGGGGTTAAAAATTGGGATTTTCATTTCACTGTCCCAACTTTTGACTTTTACTTCAAATTTAAACTTCCAGAACCTAAAAAATCAAGATTGATCATTGAGAGAGATAGTTTAGGACGAATAGTTTCATCAACACTCTATGTAGTTTAGAACGACATAGATTTTACAGGGTTGTTATAATTAGTTTATGAAAATTTTAATCACTGGTGGGGCAGGGTTTATAGGATCCAAATTGATTGACCCACTTGTCAATGGTGGCAATGAAGTGTTTGTTGTTGACGATCTTTCAACGGGGAAATTAAGCAATGTATCTGACAAAGAAATAAATTTCACACAAGCAGACATAACTGATAGTATTTTTATTCGAAACTACTTTAAAAAAAATAATTTTGATTGCGTGATTCATTTAGCGGCAGTTTCCAGTACAGAATTGACTTATGAGAATCCATCCAGGCATGTAAAAACAAATATAGAAGCTACATTGAATCTGATGAAGATAAGTTCTCAAGAAGGTGTTAAGCGATTTATTAATGCTAGTTCGATGGCTGTATATGGTGATCCTGAAGAATCAAAAGTGAATGAAAACATGCCAGCGCACGCTAAATCATTATATGCCTTGGGTAAGTTAATGACCGAAATATATAGTGATCTAGACGAATTTAAAAACATTGAAATAATAAACACAAGATTCTTTAATGTTTACGGCCCTGGTCAGGACCTTGAAAATGTTAAACAAGGAATTGTAAGTATATTTGCACATTATATTTTTTACGACGAACCAATATTAACAAAAGGCTCGAGAGAAAGATTTAGAGACTTTGTATATATTGACGATGTGGTAAATGCACTTTTAATGTTATTAAAAGCAAAAAAAATAAAAAGTAAAATTTATAATGTTTGTTCAGGTCAAAAAACTACAATTAAGGAGCTTCAAGACCATTTAATACAAGCATTTGGTAAAGACTCAGCTACATACCCAGTGGAAGTAAATGGGGTCACACCATCAGATCAGTTTGGAATTTATGGTGATTACTCAAGACTGAATGAAGAGTTTGGATGGAAACCACAGACTCGGGTAAAAGACGGAATAGTACGAACAGTTGATTGGTATATGAAGAATATTAAAAAAACGAACAGCCTTTCTTAAAATCTACAAAATGTTAGAATACACACATGTCATCTATAAAATGTGGTCTTGTGGGGTTACCTAATGTAGGAAAGTCTACATTGTTTAATGCACTTCTTAAAAAACAAATGGCGTATGTTGCTAATTTTCCATTTGCAACAATTGAACCAAATGTTGGTGTTGTTCCAGTTCCTGATGCAAGACTTACTGTTTTAAGTCCACTATTTAACAATGCACCAATTGTTCCTGCAACTGTTGAGTTTGTAGATATTGCAGGACTAATTGAAGGAGCTTCTAAAGGGGAAGGGTTGGGTAATAAATTTTTGAATCATATAAGACAAGTAGACGCTATTTGTTTTGTCTTGCGTGCTTTTAGTGATCCAGATGTTATACGCCAAGGTGTTAAAGATCCAAAAAGTGATTTTGAAATTTTAAAGCTTGAGCTTGATTTGGCTGATGAACAAACTATGGAACAACACATGAAGAAAAAGAATTCAAATCCAGATGAGCTACCACTATTTAAAAAGAAACCATTCATAGTTTGTTTAAATGTTGATGAAAATGAAGTATCTAACGCTAACGAAATTGAAGAAAAATATGCAACGGAACTTGGAATTGATAGAAATCAGGTTGTTGCAATTTCTGCCAAAGTTGAGGCAGAATTATCAGATCTTCCTGAAAGTGACCAAAAAGAATATCTAAATGGTTTGGGTGTTACAAACTCAGGCCTTGAAAAACTGATTAAGGGTGCATTTAAAACATTAGGACTAATTACATTTTTAACTGCAGGAGAAAAAGAAGTTAGAGCTTGGACTATCAATGAAGGTATTACAGCACAAGAAGCCAGTGGGGTAATCCATACTGATTTTATGGCTAAATTCATTAAGGCAGATGTTTGTGATTTTAATGATTTTGTAGAAAACAAAGGATGGAAACAAAATAGAGAATTGGGCAAGGTTAGGAGCGAAGGTAGAGATTATATTGTTAAAGATGGAGATGTCATTGAATTTAAGATCGGAAGTTAATATTCATGAATAAGAAGCCACTTGTAAGTTTTATTATCAGAACTAAGAATGAGAGCTTGCTAATTGGCAAAGTGTTGGAAACCCTACAAATACAAACAATTAGAGATTTTGAGGTATTAATTATTGATTCTGGTTCAAGCGACAACACTTTAGATATTGTAAAAAAATACCCAGTCAGAATTTTAAAAATAAAACAAAGTAACTTCACATATGGGTATGCACTGAACTATGGAATAAGAAAATCATTAGGTAAATATATATGTATAATCAGCGGCCATAGTCTTCCAATTTTTGATAATTTTTTAGAGTCTGGAATTAAAATTTTACAGGAACCTAATGTGGCAGGCGTAAGTGGTCCATGCCCGGATTTTGCAGTCGGTTATCTTAACAGGTTTTTTGGCAGAATTATCCTCCTATTTGAAAGAAAACGAAGTGATTATTCACCATGGATGACAAACACTAATTCAATTATTAAACGCGAGATGTGGGAAATGTACAACTTTGATGAATCGTTATCTGGTTGTGAAGATTACGATTGGGGTAAAGAAATGATTTTCAGAGGATACAATATTGTAAAAACTAGGTTGTTTAGTGTTTTCCATTCACACTGGGTACTTGGTAGGCCTGGTTATTTTAGAATGCAAAAGGTGTGGTATGAATGGAATAAAATTGTCGATAGTAAGTCCAGACCAAGTAAAAATTAAAATTGGGAGTTGATTTTAGATTCCTAGGTTGTATTATCTGGCTAATGAGTTTAATTCAAATAAATACTTGTAAACATGTCGGTGTTGATCCTAATACTGGCGATTCTTTTTGCAAAATTGAACATCTAAGCCCTTCTGGTAAGCGTGATGAGGTTAAATTGTTTGAAGGTGGAATCCATAACGATAGTGAACATAAAACCGTACCGGTATGTTTACCGTTGCGGTTATGGCGTAAAAAAATAGGTAGTGGAAAGATAGCGAGTGTTTGTAATCAAGCAGAAGAAGTTGCAACATCCATTTTTTAACATTCTATTGTGCAAACCAAATCAGCCGTGATATACTAACGCAGGTTATGAATAAATATGAACTAACAATAATTTTAGAAGGCAAGACAACAGCTGCCAAGAAAAAGGCTGTTTTGGAATCTTTGGAAAAGGTAATCAAACTTCTTGAAGGCAAAATTGAAAAAGCTGAAGACTGGGGTGTAAAAGAATTATTCCATGAAATCAAAAAGACTAAAGAAGGTTTATATCTTCATATGCCATTTGAAATGAATGCAAAATCAATTAAACCATTTGAAGTTAAACTTAAAGCAGAAGAGAACATTTTAAGATATTTGATAGTTCGAACAGAAGCACAAAAATAACGAGATTCAATTAAAATTATGAAATCATTAAATAAAGTTCAACTTATTGGAAATCTAACTAGAGATCCAGAACTTAAGTACACAGGTACAGGAATGGCTGTTGCAACTTTTACCATAGCAACAAACAGAGGTTGGACAACTGATAGTGGTGAAAAGAAAGAGGAAGTTGATTTTACTAGATTAGTTGCTTGGAACAAACTTGCAGAAATCTGTGGACAACTTTTGAAAAAAGGTAGAAAAGTCTATGTAGAAGGAAGACTTTCAAATAGAAGCTACCAAGATAAAGATGGAGTTACAAAGTATATTTCAGAAGTTGTTATAAATGACATGATTTTGCTTGACTCTAGAGGCGCAGGTGAAGGAACAACAGCAGAAGGTCCAGACACTTTTGATGTTCCAGACAATTTAGATGAAGTTGCGGCTGAACCAAAAGAAGAAAAAGTAAAAAAGGTTGCAAAAGCAAAGACCGAGGATGTATCATCAGACGATATTCCTTTTTAATTAAGAATATAAATTTAAAAAATAAATATGGCAAAACAAAAAACAAAGAGAAAAGTATTAAAAGAAAGACCAATTTCTACAAAATGTCTTTTCTGTGAAACAAAAACAATTCCTACTTATAAAGGATATGAAGTTCTTTCTAAGTTTTTGTCAGACAGAGGTAGAATTTATTCAAGAGAGAGAAGTGGAGTTTGTGCAAAACATCAAAGATCATTAAGCATGGAAGTACAAAGAGCAAGATTTTTAGCCCTTCTACCATTCTAAGTTTTGTGGTTTAATTATTCACATGACTGTTAATCGCCTTAATTTTTCTATTGCTCGAAAAGTACTTCTTTACTCAATTGTTATTGGGGTTATTTTCACTTCAGGCTATGGTTTGGGTAGCAATGGATTTAAGTTGGATTCAGGTAGTTTTCCAAAAATTAAAATTTCAAGAGAAGTTCCAGATAATAGAGATGTTGATTTTGGTTTGTTTTGGAGAATTTGGGATACTATTGATGCAAGCTACTATGATAAATCAAAGATAAGCCCACAAAAAATGGTCTATGGTGCAATTTCTGGAATGGTTGCAGCACTAGGGGATCCATACACTGCATTTTTGCCTCCAGAAGAAAACAAAGTAGTTGAAGAAGATCTTTCTGGTTCATTTGAAGGTGTTGGTATTCAAATTGGATTTAAAGGAAAGAATTTAGCAGTTATAGCTCCACTTCCAAGTTCACCTGCAGAAAAAGCAGGGGTAAAAGCAGGGGATTTAATTGTTGGTATTGCAGACCCTGAAAAGAAAATTGATATTGGAACATCTGGAATTACTTTAAACGATGCAGTCAAAATAATTAGAGGTAAGGCAGGAACAAAAGTTACATTGTTACTTCTTCGTGGTGAATCAACTGATCCAATTAAGACAGAAATAACCAGAGAAGCACTAGATGTCCCATCTGTCATAGTTAGCTATGTAGAAGACAACACAGTAGCCCACATTAAGCTTTTAAAGTTTGGTGCAGATACAGAATCAGAATGGCAAAAGGCAGTAAACGAAGTTGTTTCTAAAAAACCACAAGTTTCAAAAGTTATATTAGATTTAAGGAATAACCCTGGAGGATATTTGCAATCTTCAGTCGATATTGCAGGAGAATTTGTTAAAAAAGATTCAGTTGTTGTTATAGAAGACAGAGGTTTAACAAAAAACAATTTCAAAACAGATAGAACAGGTAGATTTGGAAACATGAAAGTAGTTATTTTGGTTAATGCAGGAAGCGCATCAGCATCCGAAATTCTTGCTGGAGCACTATCAGAAATTAATGGATATAAATTAGTAGGAGAAAAAACATTTGGAAAAGGAACAATACAGGAACCATTGCAACTTGATAAAGGAAGTAGTCTTCACATTACAACTGCAAAGTGGTTAACACCTAAAGGAAATTGGGTTAATGAAAAAGGTTTAGAACCAAATGTAGTAGTTGTAGATAATCAAGAAACTGAAGTAGACGAACAACTCCAAGAAGCTGTTAAATTATTGAAGTACTAATTTTGTTAGTTTTGTTCCAATGCTTTGGAATATAGTGTGTAGTCAAGTGAATTTTCTTTCTCAAACTGATTTCTAAAGGATTGTGCATTTGCTACACCTAAGTCTGCTAACGTCTTTGGATTTGGATTCTTATTTAGTCTCCTCAGGATTACGGGTTCAGATGGGTGGATGTTCATCTGCTCGAATACCCGACCTATAAAACTGTCTAAATTGCATGTTGTACCTAGAAGCATGTTTCTGTGGTCAAATTCTCCAATTGATCTGGTTTGAAAGTTTTTATTTTTTTCACTTGCTGCAAACTTTTCAAAGCTTGTTTTACTTCTGTCCTTTCCCCACAGTAGCCAATATTCATAATGGGAGATCATTCTTTCGAGTGGTTCTCTAATGACAGCCGTGAATAAATATTTTTCACTTGTTGGTAATACGTCAAAAACTTTTTTAGTTGTAAAATGTCCGGATATAACCTCCCAATCTGCTGGTAGTTCATTTATTCCAAATCCTGAACTGTTACGTTTTGAAAATATTTGCCTTAACTTTATTAGTATTCCAATCGAACCATGTATGCGGGCTTGATGGTATATTTTGTCAGCAACAACTTTATGTGTTGGTGTTTTGTCATCTAATTTTACAAATCTATCGTTGTTTGTGTTATATACATATATTTTGTTAGGATGGAAAGTCTCACTATATTTGCTTAGTAAAGACGTTCCTCCAGTTTTTTTAATATGTGTATCAACAAGTTTAAGAGTTTGTGTTCCTTGCTCGATCATGTCCTATAATATACTCTTTTGCTCTGTAAAAATCAATTTATTAAATCGTTTTTGTAGGTCCGTTTGTTTTGTTGTGTGAAGAAAAAACATATACATTTTGCCGACGTGGTACAATTCGAATAAATATTTACATGAACGAAAGAGGTTCAATAATAAATAAAATAGCTGGCTGGATACAATCTCCATCAATAATGGATTCCATGTTGAAGCCTGTGAAGGAAGGCATTAAAAGGATAGTTAAAAAGTGTCGTCCAATGGTGATTACGCCTGACGAAGATCAAGGTAGAAAAATGATTTATAGAGATCCCAGGATAGACAACGATAAATCATAAACGATCGAATTTAGCTTTTGATATAATTTGTTTAATGGAAGATACAACTAAAAACTTTGATGGTGTTAAATTTGTATATTTTGACATTGGAAATGTCTTGTTTTCTTTTTCTGGAGGTCTAGAAAGCTTGGCTAAATTATTTGATAAACCCATTGACGAAGTTAAAAGCTATTGGTTAAGTAAAGACAAGGATATTTGTCGAGGAGTGTTAAAACCACAAGTTTTTTGGAATGAAGCTAAACAATTTTTTAATTATAAAGGGGAAGATGTGAATTTTGTAGATTTTTGGGTTGAACATTTTTCCAAAATTCAAAAAGGTCATGATCTGGCAATGCAACTATCAAAGAGTTATAAAATAGGTTTGATTACAAACATCTATCCTGAAGTGTTTGAAAAGGTTGTACGCAGTGACTTAATGCCTCAAATAGATTGGGACTATGTCATAAAATCATGTGACTATGGATTTGTGAAACCAGAGAGAGAGAGTTATTTGATATTGCTTTGAAGAAAACAGGCTTTAAAGCCACGAGGTTTTGTTAATTGATGATATCCAAGAAAACTGTAACAAAGCAATAGAAAATGGATGGAGAAGTATGTTGTTTAAACAATAGTCTTTGTAAGTTCAACTACTTTATCTAGTGAACCATCTACAATTACTTCTAAATTTCCCCAGCTTTTCCCAAGTCTGTGGTCTGTAATTCTGTCTTGTGGGAAGTTGTAGGTTCTAATTTTTTCACTTCTCATTCCTTTTCCAATAACAGATCTATAACCTGCAATTGTTTTTAATTTTTCTTCTTCCTGTTTTTCAAATAGTTTTGTACGGAGTAGGGCAAGGGCAATTATTCTATTTTGTTCTTGAAATCTTTCTTCTCTTGCTTGGACTACGATTCCAGATGGAACATGTCTTAGTCTAACTGCTGTGGCTACTTTGTTTACATTCTGTCCACCATGACCACCTGCAGTTGTAAACTGCCACTCAAGGTCCTGTGGGTTAATTTGAACGTCTGTTTCCTTAACTTCTGGTAGTACTGCGACTGTTGCAGTTGAAGTGTGTATTCGACCTCTTTTTTCAGTTGTTGGAACTCTTTGTACTCTATGAACTCCTGATTCATTTTTTAATAGGTCAAAAACTTCTGGTCCAACAATTTTCAATGTTAATTCATCAATTTGCGCTTGTTTCCAATTTCGCTTGGTTGCAAAGCGTGAGTACATACGAAGTAGATCTTGTCCCCAAAGTTTGGCTTCATCACCACCTGTAGCACCACGAATTTCAATATATGCTGTTTGGTTTTGAGGATTCATAAAATTAAATACCTGATATTACTTTGAAGCACGAAGTGCAGCAAGTGTTTCAGGTCTTGCCATTTCTTCTTTAATTCTTTTTTCTTGTTTAATTTTTCTCTTCTCAGCTTTTGAAACTACTTTAGTAGATGCGTTTGAAAGCTTTGATTTAAAGGCTTCTACACGTCCTGCAGCATCAAGATATTTCATTTGACCTGTGTAGAATGGGTGACAAACGGAACAAACTTCAACATAGATTGTTTCCATTACAGCACCAGTTGTGAATGTGTTTCCACATGCACAAGTTACTTTTGCATCTTTGTACCATTTTGGATGAATTTGAGCTTTCATATATCAAACGTGATTATACCGTTTCTTTTTGATTTCAGCAACAACTACTCCGATAATAATAATTATTCCTCCAATTATATAAATTGGAGTTACTTTTTCTCCAAGCCAAAGAATGGCTAATGGAAGTGCAAAAACTGGGTTTAAGTACGAGAATAGTGACTGTTCGCCGATCTCAATTGTTTTTTGCGCCTTATTGCCAAGATAAAAGGCAAGTGTGCCTGAAAGAATAGCCATGTAGAAAACACCATAATGATATTTAATTGGAACAGCTGAAATTTGTTGAACCAAACTACTAATGGTGTTGGTTTGTAAGTTTAAAATGGCAAATGCAATAAAGCCAATAATGAACGACACATTAACCATAAACATTGGGTGAACACCCTTTTTGAGAATGTTTTTTGCAATTAATGTAGTAATAACAGATGATATTACATATCCAAAAACAAGAATATTTCCTGAAAAACGAATAGATGAGTGACCGTTAGTAATTAGTGGGCCAACTATTGTTAAAATTGTTCCTAAAATTGCAATTCCCATTCCAATTTTTTCTCTTTTTGTAATATGTTCATGTAAAAAATAGACACCAGCAGTTGACACAATTAAAGGACCAGCTAGATTAATAAGCCCTGCTTCAATTACTGTGGTATTTTCCATGCCGAAGAATAGAAGCGACAAGGAAACAACTGAGTTTAAAAATCCGTATAGAATCACCGTCATAAGTAACCCAATGTTTCTAGGAATGTGTATGCCTGTTATTGCAAAAATTATGATACCTACAACGGTTGATATAAAAAATCGATATACAAGAAACATCTCAGTAGGGAAGCCTTCAAATGTAAATTTAATTATTGGTGTAGCAATACCCCAAATAGCAGCTACAGCAATAAGCATTAAATAGGCACGTAATCTTGGATTTAAAAAATGTTTTGGGGCAGAATTCATTTTATTTTGTGAGATCAATTATTCGGTCAATTCCAAAAGAGAAACCAACGGCTGGTATTTCTTTTCCTGCAAACATTCCAATTAAATTGTCATATCTACCACCACCGCCAACTGAAAGATCTTCTGGGCTTCCATTTAATTTCATTTCAAAAACTGTTGAGGTGTAATAATCAAGGCCGCGGGCCAAGGTTGGATCAAAAAAGAAATCAACATTTTCTTTTAGTTTGTAATTATTTTCTAAAACTTTAAATATTTGTTTTAATCTTTCTGTCGGTGTAGAAGTTTCAATAAATTCTAAAAGATTTGCTGGCATCTTATCTTTTCCAATTTTATACATTTTATCAATCAGTCTGATATCTTCAATTGATAAGTCTTTAAAATTTTGCCTGTCATTAATTGCAAGTTTTGCCTTTTTAAATCCTAACGATCTTATTCCATCAATTCCTGCGGCAATTACTTTGGCATCATCCTCAACTGATTTACTTCCAACAATATCGCAATCAAACTGTGTAAATTCACGAGATCTGCCCTTTTGTGGCTTTTCACCTCTAAACACTTGGCCTATTTGATATCTTGCAAAAGTAGGGGAAAGTAAACCTAAATTATTTGCCACAAAACGAGCAAGTGGTACTGTTAAATCATATCTTAAGGCAAGTTTTCTCCCACCTTTGTCTTCAAAGGTATAAATTAACTTTTCTTCCTCACCATATTTGCCAAGTAGGGTATCAGCAAATTCAATAATTGGAGTTTCTAATGGTTTGAAATCATATTTTTCCAAGACTATGGAAATTTTATTGATATATTCTCTTCGTCTCGATGCGTCCTCAGGGAACACATCACCAAATCCTTTAGGTGTAACAGGTCCTTTTTGCATAATTAATTACAATAATATCATATATTGAATATCAATCTACAGGTGTGAAGATCGTTCTTAAGGAGTATATTTCTTCCTTCATTTCACCAATTGTAATTATTCTTTGTCCTTCCTCAAGTTCTGATACATTTGGACCAACCCATTTTTTTGGAAGCGTGATTTCGATTACTTCACCGTTGTCACGATTAATTACTAATTTTGTTTTTGATATTGTATCTATTGTTCCAAAAATAGTTTCAAAATTATTTTTAACTGCAGGTTCTGCAATTAAAATTCTTTTGCTATCCAAAACCTTGTTTCCATTAACAAATCCCATAGCCACAATATAATCACCAATTGCAAGATCTGTAGATTTTATCTCAGCATTCTTTTTGAGTGTATTTATATAGCTAGTGTCTTCGTTTAGTGACATTTGTTTTATATCACCTTGAACAGATTTTATTTGTATATTACCTGAAGAGATATCTGTAATTGTACCCACATAGGCAGTTTTCTTTAATGATTTTGAAGAAACCTCTTGCTTTAGCCTTTCTCTGATTAGATCAGCAGCATTTTTTGTTTCAGCTGATTCTGTTGCGTCTGTTTCTTCTGGTTCTTGGTCCAAGTTTAAATATTTTTCAAATTCACTTGAATAGACAACTGAAAACTTCTTGCCATTAATTAATAACTCAGAAAGCCCTGCAGGAAGATCAACTTCAACTTCAAATGATCCATCGTCATTTGAAAGGCTATAGAAGTCTGCTTCAATTGTAGACGTAACAATTGCTGTTTTTGGTTTTGAGATACCAGATAGTATATAAGGTGAGTCGGTTATTATGTCGTAGTCAAATAAGTTACTTATGCTTAAATCTATCTTGTTTTGGGGAGGAATATTTTTCTTGTCAGATTGTGAAATACTTGGCCTTTTGATCATCTGACTAACTTTCCAAGCGCCAAACGCAAGGATAAGGCCGATGGATATGCCTGCAATAATTGCAAAGAGGACTTCTTTTCGCATGTGTCACGCAATTAAACCTTAAAAACTACCATCTTGTCAAGGAAGGGTTAAGTAGTTAGAATGACAATACATATGGATATCACATATAAAGACAAAGAATTTAGAATCAAAGGCAAGACCGGAGTCCTTTACTCAAGACCTGATGGGGTTATGATTGAGTCTCCAGATGGCAATTCAAAAAAAGAACTAAAAGGAGCAGGTGAGTATGAAGTTAGTGGTATTTCAGTTATTGGAATTAGAGTTGAGACAGCAACTGTTTTTGTCTATGAAGTAGATGGTTTAAGAATTTGTAATCTTGGCACGCTTGATAAAAAGTTGTCAGATAGCAAGATATCTCAAGTTGGTGATATTGATATATTGTTACTACCAAAGGCAACTGATTCAATTGAAATGTTGCAACAGATTGAAAGTTACTATGTAATTCCATTTGGTTTTGAAAGTGATGAGGATTTAGATAAATTCTTAAAAGAAAGTTCATTAGTTGTTGAAAAGATGAATAAGTTTTCTTTGAAAAAAGAAGACTTAATTGAGGACTCAACTGCCCAAATAGTTGTACTTAATAGTTAGTCAAAGTTTTTTATACTAACTTTGTACTTTGCACTAAGAAGTACTATGTACTAATCAAAAATGGCAGATATAAATCAAGTTAGAGTAGCACCCCATTCAAAGGAGGCAGAAGAAAGTGTTTTAGGAGCCTTACTTTTAGATAAAGATGCAGTAATTGCAGTTGCAGAATTTTTATTGCCTGAAGATTTCTATGATGAAAGAAATAAAGATATCTATGAGGCTATTCTTTCTCTATATGAAGATAGAACTCCTGTTGATGTCTTAACTGTAACAGAGAAGTTAAAGAAACAAAAAGATTTAAAAAAAGTTGGAGGCACTTCATATTTAACCGATATAGCTAATAGGGTTCCAACTGCTGCACATGTTGAACACTACGGAAGAATTGTTAAAGACCTAAGTATTAAGAGGTCGTTGATGAGAGCAGCTTCAAGACTTGTGGAATTTTCACTTGATGAAGCAATGAGCTCTGCTGATTTAATGGATAAAGCAGAATCTGAAGTTTTTTCACTTTCCCAGAAGAATGTTAAAAAAGCATTTACTTCTGTTAGAGATACTCTTGCTGAGAGTTTTGATAGGCTTGATGAACTACACAAACAAGAAGGGGGATTGAGAGGTGTTGCAACTGGTTTTACCGATTTAGATAATGCAACAGCAGGACTTCAAAAAAGCAATTTAATAATACTTGCTGCAAGACCAGGTGTTGGTAAAACAACTTTTGCAATGAATATTGCCCAATTTGCTGCTGTAACAAATAAAAAGCATGTTGGTTTCTTCTCCCTTGAAATGAGCAAGGAGGAATTGGTTGATAGACTTTTGGTAAATGAGGCTGATATTGATGCTTGGAGACTAAAAACAGGTAAGTTAACAGAAGAAGATTTCACAAAATTATCAAATGCCATGGGTGTTCTTGCTGAGGCACCAATTTATATTGACGATACCCCTGCACTTTCAATTCTGGAGATGAGAACAAAAGCAAGAAGACTTCAAGTAGAGCATGGTCTTGACTTAATAATTGTCGATTATTTGCAGCTTGCAAGAAGTAGAAACTTGGAAAATAGGGTTCAAGAGGTTTCAGAAATTTCTCAGGGTCTTAAAAATTTAGCAAGAGAGCTTAAAATTCCTGTTATAGCTTTGTCTCAGCTTTCTCGTGGTGTTGAATCAAGAAACATCAAAAAACCACAACTTTCAGATCTTCGTGAATCTGGTTCAATTGAACAAGATGCTGATATTGTAATGTTTTTGTGGAGAGAAGATGATGAAAAGGTAGAAAATATGATGTTAGATATTGCAAAACATAGAAACGGTGCACTTGCTTCAGTTCCATTATTCTTCAAAGGTGACAGAATTAAATTCTTCTCAAGGGATGTAAAAAGAAATTAATAGAAAAACAATTGTAGTTAATGCGATCCAAAATCTAATATCTTTTTAATAGTTAGTAGAGCACCATCCTCAGCACCTTTATGAAGAAATACTCTCACAATATTCATATTTGTCGTCTGTTTTGCATCATGATATGAGGTTAAGCCTATTGTTAATGGTGCGTCGTTTGCAATGAAAACTCGTTTTCTTCCATCTACCTCTCGTTTAAAAAGTTTCCCTCTTTGAGATTTTGTGTCAGGCTGATTACTATAAGGCTCAAAATCTTCCATGTTTGAAAAATTTATTATTAATCTTTCTTTACTATCTGCAAGTTTTTCTAAAGCCATAATTTGTTCATCCGTTAAATCAATTTCAAGACGCATCACAAATTCCATTAACTTCTTTACTGCATTATTATTATCTAGACTTTTAAACGTTTTGTTTACACTTTTATAAGCTTTACTGATACTAATCTCTTTCTTAAATTGTTTCTCAGCCTCTTTAGCTTCCTCAAACGCTTTTTTAATTGACGCTTCTGTAATATCAGGTTGAGTTATTTTCATCCTCTCGAGTAAGTGATCTGGAATGTTTTTAATACCAACAACAATAAATTGATCATCTTCAACATCTGGTGGAGGTTCGAATAATAATCTCAAACCTTTTTCTGTGTTAGGATTATTAATTTTTGTTGTAATGAAACCAGCTCTAGCCATGAAAATCTCTGCGAATAATTCCTCTTGGCTATTCTTACATGTTAAAACAAAATAACCTGGCTTTTCATCAGGAAGGTTGTCGTAAACAGTTTGGATAACATCCTTCCAGCTGGAGTTAAGTAGGGGGTTAGTATTACCTTTTAGTGGTTTGTATACAACATCAGCATTTCGTGCAACCATGATTGTTGGCTTACCTTTTCTTGATATGATTTTAGGGATTTCGTCTTCTGCTTTACCACCAACCAATTCTACTTCATCAAAATGTCTAACCTTTAATCTTACTTTCGGAATATCTTCTGGGTTTGCTAGGTTAACGCTAACACCTACAATTGGCAGTTGTGTGTACGAGTTTGAACTAAACGCTTGTAGTGCAATTTGATCCGGACTCTCTCCGCAACCAATGTTGATAATATAGTCATTTGTTGGATCAATTTTTGGAATAGCTAGTGTTTGTATGACTTTTTGAAATACTCGTTTTAACTCACGTTGGTCTGTTTCGTAATAGTGAAAATTTATAAGTTCTTGATTAGACTTTTCCATTTTTGGTTTGTGGCTGAGAGAGGATTCGAACCTCCATGATTTTTAGTCACACGATTTTGAGTCGTGCGTGTATACCATTCCACCACTCAGCCTTATATCTAGTATTTTAACACTTGTTGGGATAAAATAGCCACAGTATGGCAAACATCAATGCAACAGAATTAAGAGCAGGAATTGCTTTCTTGTATGAAGGTAAACCTTTTAAAGTTACAAAATACCAATTAATTAAAATGGGTAGAGGTGGCGCAACCGTTCGTGTTAATTGTGTTAATCTTGAGACTTTTGCTAACGTTGAACATGCATTTTCTTCAAATCTTTCATTTGAATTAATTATTTTAAATAAAAAGAAACTTCAATATCTATACAAAGATGAAAAAATTGCATATTTCATGAACAATGAAACGTATGAACAAATTGAGGTTCCACTTTCTATTTTAGGAGATGACGTCAATTACATTAAAGAGGGTGGGGAGTGTGACATTTTGTTCTGGGGAGATCGTGCCATGTCAGTTGATTTACCTCCAAAAATTACATTAGAAGTAGTTGATTGTGACCCTGGAGTTAAGGGCAATTCTGCAAGCAATTATTTAAAATCTGCAACAATGGAGAATGGATTGAATGTTAAAGTTCCATTGTTTATCAAAAAAGGTGAAAAAATAAGAGTAGATACAAGGACAGGAGAGTATGTAGAGAGAGCTAAAGCAGACTAAAAAACCAATAAAGTGTGGCTCCTAGTGTTATTATTTGAGTTAAAAGACCCCAAAAGACGTTTGCATCTGCTTGAATAGATTTTTGGAACTTCATCCAGATATCTAAATATTTATTTTTATAACCCCAGAGGAAATATGGACCTTCTACAACATCAGGTAATATTGCACCAAAAGCACCAAATATTATATTAGGATTACTGTTGCCATATTTATAGAGATAGGCAGTTAATAATAGGGCACAGGCTAGATCAAAACCAATTATTAATAGGGTTTGGTTAGTCAGCCTGCCATATTTTTTAGTCTCAGTGTTTAAGTGTGGGTTCCAGTGGGGGGTCATATCCAATAAGAAATGGCTTGCAAAAGCTAAAGGAATAGAAAGTAACGGATTTGGGATGGCAGATGCAATTGCTGCGCCTAAGGCTACATGTGGTGTTTCTAGCATAGCATTAGTATGATATTATGTTTCAGATGCTAATTGCAAATATTTTAGGAGTTACATTGTTTTTTTTCCTTTTGTGGAAACGCTTAAAGGATGACTATCATTACGAAAAAATATTTAATTTATCATTCTGTATTCTTTTTGGAGTAATAATTGGATATTTTGTATCAAAACAATTTCCAATTTACTGGTTTTGGATTCAAATTACATCTATTGTTATAACTTTTGGGTTATGCCTCATCCGTCAAAAGATGAAGTTTTTTGAAAGTTTAGATTCAACTGTAATAGGTTTGTTGCCTTGGCTTAGCTTTACTTTTCTAATTGACGCTATTGATAAATCTAGCCTTTCATCGTTTCTTATATTTTGGGTTGGTTTAATTTTTATCTTTCTCTTTTTCTTTTTAGATTCACAATATAGAAAGTTTGCTTGGTATAAGTCTGGTAGGGTAGGGTTTGCTGGCGTTTTAACCGCTGGGCTATTTTTTCTATCAAGAGTTATTTTATATTTGATATATCCACAAACGATATCCTTTATTCCAAATTATGAAATTTATCTTTCAGGTACTTTTGCTTTTGTCTTTTTCTTGCTACTATATAGGTTGTCAGTAAGTAGTGATTGATTAAATAAAAAAATGGCAAAGAAAAATATTAAAGAAAACAAAACGGTAACAAGTTTTCCAAGTAATTTATTAAAACCAGTAGGTGCATTTCTAGTTGAGAAGCTAAAATCATTGAGGATTACAAGAAAAAGAGTTGCTTCAGATGACCCATTTAACAATAAAACCCGAGATCTTGATAGCGCTGCAATGGATACTGAGGCTGAAGAAAAGTTTGAGCATGCACGTATCATTGCTATTAAAGACGAATTAAATCAAAAAGCAAAGCAAATTAAAAAAGCGCTTGAAAGAGTTAAAAAAGGAAAATATGGAATATGCGAAAGCTGTTCAAAAATGATTGATACAGATAGACTAGCAATTTATCCAGAAGCAACACTTTGTGCTAGTTGCTCAAAGAAAAAAGAAATGTAATGAGCCCCAACGTAATTTTAAATCCAGAAATAATTCATGAGGACGAGTCTTTTTTTGTTGTAAATAAACCTTCAGGCTGGATTACAGATAGTTCGAATACTACATCAAACCAACCTGTCATTCAGAAATGGATTGCTGATAATTATAGCTTTGAAGCAAATGATTTTGAACATAGGAACGGTATCGTCCATAGATTAGACAAAGAAACATCCGGAATATTGTTAGTTGCCAAAACCAATGATTCGTTTGGTGAACTACAAAGACAATTTAAAGAAAGATTGGTTCATAAAAAATACACAGCTTTGGTGCATGGAAATGTTACCCCAGATGAAGGAGTAATTAATGAAACAGTCGGCAGGCTTCCATGGAGAAGAGATAGATTCGGAGTTTTACCTGAAGGTAGAGAAGCTATAACTGGATATAAGAAACTAAAAAATTATAGTTTTGAGAATAATGATTATAGTTTGTTAGAATTAAAGCCAGAAACTGGTAGGACTCATCAAATTAGAATACATTTAAAGCATCTGGGAAACCCAATAGTAGGAGATGAATTTTACGCGGGTCGTAAAACCGCTAAGAAAGACAGAAAATGGTGTCCGAGATTATTTCTTCATTCAGGTGAAATAGAATTTATACATCCAGTTTCAAAGGAAAAAGTTAAATTTAGCTCTCCACTTCCTCAAGATCTAACTGATATACTGGATAGAATATGAGACGAGCTCGTTTGCAAAAACAACAAAGTCGTAAGTCAATTGTTCCAATATTAATAACCTCCACACTTTTAGTCGTTTTAACTTTTATATTAGTCACTTTTTTTATAAAACTTTCAAATCTTCCAAAATTTAGCTATGTAAATAAACATTCAGACGGTGGGGCTGAGGTTGTGGTTGTTGACTCTAAAAGTGATAAGTTAATTAAGTATAAAATCGAACCTCAGACAGTGTTAAATAGTGCAAGAGGGTTTGGAGAATACAAACTTGAGAGCCTTTGGGTATTAGGGCAAAAAGAGGGGATGGGTGGTAAATTGGTTGCTGAATCGATTGCTTCAAATTATCTTGCACCTATCTACCTATGGGACGATGGACAGAATTCGAACTTAAATATATACCAAAAAATTAAGACAAAGTTATTAAAGATTGAAAATGTAGAAACTTCTGGAATATGGGATACTTTCGAATTACATAATTCAGTTTTAATAAATTTTATTGATGATAATATTCAAGAAAAAAGTATTGTTGTTGAAGTTGAAGATTTGACAGGTAGCCAAAGTGTGATTAATAAAGTCTCTTCAATCGTCGGCACCTTAGGCACTAAAGTATCAGGTTACAATAAAGGCTATGAAGAAAATTATGACTGTAGTATTACAACTAAAAGTCGTGAAATAGGACTCATATTTGCAAACGTATTTGACTGTGTTGTTTCTTCGGACAAAGCGTCAGATGTGGTTAAAATAAAATTAGGCGCTAAATTCGCTGATCGATTCTGAATTTTCTCTTGGAAATGATTGCTTGTTTTCAAAACCTTTTCCTCTTCCAATTTCTTTTATGAGGACTTTTATACATTCTGAATCTGCAGATTTGATTATGACCTTATACTTATAACCATTTTTAGTTAGTGTTCGTAGTCTAGCGGACAGGTCATCTGGAAGTTTACCGATATACTTTCCGCTCAATGTTGTAATGGTAACGCGGTGGGCATGAGTTGAAAGTGTGGCTTCATCACCTGAATCTAAAGTTGATACTGTGTCATTAGAGCATTTGTTGATAAGCGATACCTGTTTTGTAGTCCCAATTTCTTCTATGTAATCAGATGCATCAATGTTCTGGTCTAGTGAGCCAATTGATCCGTTTTTATTCTTGCTATATTTTTGCAGTGCTTTTTGTGCAATTTTGTTTGTTGGTTCTACTTCAAGTGCTTTTAAAGATTCTTTCTTTGCCATTTTTGAATTGCCAGATTCAAAGTATGCTCTTGCAATCCTGTTTAAGGCATCGATGTCATCAGGTTCTTTGTCTAATATTGATTTATTGATTCGAATTGCCAAATCCCAATCACATTTTAAGGCTGCTGTGATTGCCTGATCGGCTAAATTAATGTCCATAATACTTTAATTCTAAAGTATACGGGTGTGAAAGTAGATGTCAATATTGTATAATACACTCGATGTCAGGTCATTCACACTTTGCAACAATTAAACGACAAAAGGGATTAAAAGATGCTGCTAAAGGCAACATCTTTGGTAGGTTGTCAAAGATGATTTCAATTGCGATTAAAGCAGGCGGAAGCGCAAATCCAGATATGAATTTTAAGCTTCGTGTGGCGATTGATAAGGCAAGGGAAAATAATATGCCTAAAGATAATATCGATAGAATCTTGAAATCTGCTACAGAAAAAATGGATAGTATTGAAGAAATTACATATGAAGGATTTGGACCTTTTGGTATGGCAGTTATTGTTGAAACTGCAACAGATAATAAAAATAGAACTGCCCAAGAAATTAAAAGTTTATTTGAAAAAGGTGGGGGAAATATGGGAGGGCCAAATTCAGTAGCATACAATTTTGAACATAAAGGTTATTTATTAATTGAAAAGGGGACTGATGTTGAATCAGAGATTTTATCTTTAATGGATCTTGGTGTTGATGACGTTGAAGAAACTGATGAAGGAATAGAGGTCTACACCTTACCCGATTTGTTAAAAGAAGTATCTGATAAGGTTTTAGCGTCTGGATTTAAGGTTATTAGAATGGAATTGACCATGCTCCCTAAAAATTACATTACTGTAACAGATGATGCTCAAATTGAAAAAATTACCAAATTCATCGAAAGCTTTGAAGGGCATGACGACGTTCAAAGGATATATCATAATTTTTAAATTATGAATTAATTCGAAACAATAATTATGTCTAAAAGATTAAGGTTTATACTTTCCTCACTAATACTTTCTGGTGGTTTTGTTTGGATTCAGTTTCTTGATGATACATATAAATTCATAGCCATTGGAATACTGGTTATCTTGACGGGTATTTTTTCTGTCTGGTCATTTTTTGAAGGATTGGGCAAAAATATGACACTTTTATCACTAATTCTCCCTATGCTTTTTACTTTAGGAGTTGGTATCTTTTGGTTTTTACTGCCAAGTAGCATCTATACACGTATTCCAATTGTTATTTTCTATGGTTTAGGGCTTTATGTTTTGTCATCTACAATGAATATTTATACTGTTTCATCCCAGAAAACAATTGCTCTTTTAAGAGCTGCAAGGGGAGTTGGCTTTGTTTTAACTCTGGCAACTTCATTTTTAATCTTTGATGCAATTCTGTCTATTAGGC
>JBAQKY010000016.1:0-2698 GCA_049301455.1 Microgenomates group bacterium | reverse complement strand
CATGGGGTGTAACAGAATGTATTTTGAAAAATTGCACTATTTCAAATGGAGGTGATGGAAATAACATGGATGTCAGAAATACAGTTATTTCTCGTGTAATAGAGATCGATTGTGACATGAGTAATGCGTCAAACGCATCAAGCGATCAGGCTTCAACAGGACACAACGCCTGTGAAATAGTCAGAATAAACGGTAATTATCATGATGTTAGCGGGCAAGTTATAGCAGATGTTTCAGGCTGTAAAACATGGTGCCTAGGTACTCTTTTATCAAATTCTAGAGTGAACAAAATTGGTGCATATACAGGCGGAACTATGTGGCTAGATAATGTTCACATTTCAGGTTGCGATACTTATGATATTCAAAATGAGGTAGGATCAACAACATATATAAGAAATTGTATCCTTGAAAAAGGCGTCAACCAAATTAGCGGAACTTTGGCAAACTATTAGTGCTTCTCTATGTTTTTGATGCTTTAAACTCTAAGTGTCTTATATGACCTTGATTGCAAACACTTAATATTAGTTCTATATTTAATTAAAGATTAATAATATGGACGAAGTAATTGATCCAATTAGAAGTAGTATTGCAAAGAATCAGAAAAGAGATTCTGATGGAAAATTTGTTCCAAAAGAAGACCCTACAAAGTTGCCTCCAATATCTGTAACTGTAAATAATCCTACTTCTGTAAATACAACTAACCCTCCGGATTTAGTTAATCTAAAAGTAACTAACCCTCTTGTGTATATCAAATACTGGTGGAAAAGAATACTTGCTAATGAAGGATTAGATATGAGAGTTAGAGCAAAACCTCTTACCGTCTTTGGACTAGCTATTATATTATTCTCAGGTGTTTTTGGTTTAGGTGGTTTAGTTTTTCCTAAGTTCTTTCCTTGGATGAAGTTTAATAGTGGGATAGTAACAACAGTAACACAAACTCCACAACCTGAATTACTTAAAGATACTGCACTTAAAGGAACACTAACAAAAACAAATACTAATCCAGTTAAATTCTATTTAATCACCACCTCAACAGAAGCAGTTACCTTAGAAATACCAGTTGGATTTAATTTAAATACACTAGTTGGAAAAAGAATACTTGCTGTAGGTACATATGATTCAAAAAACAAAGTGTTAGAAGTAGAGGACATTCAAGACCTAGAAGTATTATCAACTACACCAGTACCAATACCAACAACAACTCCAACACCAAGGCCAACAGAAACTCCTGTTCCTACAGTTACTCCAACTGCAATTCCAACAGTAGAACCAACAGTTACTCCAGTTGAAACTCCAGTTGGTTATTAAAGTCGTACTTAATTTTGAATAATGACTTTTTAAGATCAAGAAAGGGTGTAATAAATTGAGGATGTGCTTCATTCCTTTTGTGTGGCCTGTTTTCTTCTTTAGTAACTTGTCTTGATACAGCTTTAATTGATTTTTCAGATAAATCTGATTTTATTTGACCACCATCATTAATATATTTTTTAAGTATCTTTTTCTCATTCTTATTAAGGACTAATTTACAATAAGCCAGAAGCTCAAGTGACTTTTGGTCTGTTTCTTTAAGTCGAATCAGTAAATACTCTGAAAACTGAAAATACATTGTAACCAAATTCATATCGACCCTATCATGCTTTTTGTCTTCTACAATAGAGATAACCATTTGATTGATATAGTCAATATCATTATTTATTGTCTCAAATTGACTAAAAACTTCTGCGTATAAATTTATCAATTTAATATCCAAAAGGTTAAGACTTAAACCTGTAGTTATCTTTAGTTTATAAAATCTCAATACAATTCGCTTATTGAACTCATTTGTGTTTGTTAATGAGTCCGTAAGTGAAGTTATATCTCTTGAAATATTTACTCTTGATGGTAGTAATTCATGTTCGATTTGAACAATTGTGTTTCGATGGTCGTAATATTTGTCTCGTCTTTTGTCTGCCACTCTTCTTTTTGATTCGAAATGGTTTGAAAACAATCCTGCAAACAAACCTCCGAAGAAAGCTGAAGCAATAATCTGAAAAAAACTATTTGTAAAAATAAGGTTTAAGTCAATTTCCTTGAATGTCATATTGCCCGTATTCTATCACTAATAGTTTTGATGTAAAATAATTTAAGATGTCAAACAATAAATTTGTATTAATCCCAGTAGAACTTCTTAAAAATTTAAAAGATTTAGCAAAAGATACAGAATATGAGGAGGAAGTTAGAAAAGTTTTAGATTCAAGAGAAGCTATTGAAAACCATGACATTACAAAACTCCCCAAGTCTGCAGTTGTCAAAAGAGTGATAGACGGAGACACTGTGGAGTTATTTAACGGTACTGTTCTTCGTTACACAGCAATTACAGCCCCAGAAGAAGGAGAATCATTTGCAGAAGAAGCTACTAAATTAAATCAAGAGCTAGTTGAAGGCAAAGAAATTAAACTTGAGTATGATAACTATACATCTGACAAATTTGGAAGAATTCTTGCATATCCAATTATAGATAACAAAAACATTTGTATTGAACTTGTTTCTAAAGGTATGGCTGAGTTAGTTACATATCAAAAAAGGAAGCCATTTATTCATCAAGTTCAATTACTAGAAGTACAAGAACAAGCAAAACAAAAGAAATTAGGTATTTGGAAAACTACACAAAGCTAGGACAGCTTTAGATGTATAAAATAAGTATTCATAAACTTAAACG
>JBAQKY010000015.1:0-2123 GCA_049301455.1 Microgenomates group bacterium | reverse complement strand
ACATTAGGAGCTACTATGTCTTTAAGAAAGGTTACAGTTTCATTAAATTTACTTGGTACATTAACTGTAAATGTATATTTGTTTGATATCTCACTAGCATCTGTTGTTGCTGCAAGAACTGAAGGTTTAATGTTAGCGATTTGTGGTTGGTGGTTTGTAATTTGTAGATTTTGAAAAACATAGTTTCCATAAAAACCTACAAAGGACCATAGACTGGTTGCTAATAACCATTTGGGAAAAATATTCCTACTAGTATTGTTCTTAAATTTATTTATTAAATCTTCACGATATATTCTATAGCCATTAGCTCCTCTTTCTGCCATTAATTTTCCAGATGCTTCCCAACGTCTTAATGTTTTTGTTGAAACACCTAAAAGTTTTGACACCTCTGAAATTGTCAATCCTGATTTGCTTTTGTAACTATGGACATGGTTGGACATTATATTCATTTTGGTACAAAGACATACCCCTGTCAATGCCCGTTGTGTGACTGTTGACAATCGACTAATAATCGACTATTATTTGACTAATATGTTCAATCCAAAATATACAATTACGAATCAATTACTTGGTAACATTACTCAGATTAATAAACTAACACGAGATTTAAATGACCGCAGGTTCCCAAAAGTTATATTAGTTGAGTTTGAAAAGAATGCTAGGGAGGTGTCTGCATACGCTTCAACCAGTATTGAGGGTAATCCGCTTCCTTTGACGGAGGTTAAAAAAGTTTTAAAATCTTCACCAACAAATGCTCGAGATAGTGAAAGAGAAGTCTTAAATTATAATCTTGCTTTGAAAGATTTAAATAGATTGTCGGAATCAAAAAAACTTGATATTTCGACTGACCTTATCTTAAATATTCACAAAAAAGTTACTCAGTTATTATTACCTGATTATGAATGTGGAAAATTAAGGCAAAAGCCAGTTGTGGTGAATGATCCACGATCAGGAAAAGTAGTATATTTGCCACCTGATGCAGATTTAGTTGGAAATCTGGTCACTTCACTTATAGCTTTTGTCAAAGATAATAAAGATTTGATTGATCCACTCATTCTAGCTGGAATTTTTCATAAGCAAATGGTCATTATTCATCCTTTTATTGATGGTAATGGTAGAACAACTAGATTAGCAACCAAGGTTTTACTTGCCAAAATGGGTTTAAACACTTTTAACTTATTTAGTTTTGAAAATTATTATAATCAAAATGTAACCAAATATTTTCAAACAGTTGGTGAATATGGTGATTATAATGAACTGAAAGACAAAATTGATTTTACTAATTGGCTTGAATACTTTACTGGTGGCCTGATTGATGAGTTACTTCGTGTGCAAAAGTTATTACCTGTTGTTGGAAATACTCCACAGACAAAACTAGAATCCTATCATCTTGCAGTGTTGGAACATATTAAAAACAACGGATTTATTAATGATAGAGAGTATTCAAAATTAACAAATAGGGCAAAGGCAACAAGAACATTAGATTTCCAAAAGCTGATTGATTTAGAATTAATAGAACGTAAAGGCAAAGGTAGATCTGCCCACTACACCATGCCTGATTAAATGATTATTGGCTCGGCACTTGGACTAGAAGATGGACTTGCTGATGGAATAGGTTCATGGGAAGATGATGGCAATGGGGATTCAATTGGTGATTCAGTAGGTGCGACAGTTGAAGTAGGGGATGGTAAATTATTTAAAATAACATCAATCTTTTCTTTGTTTAAACATGTTTTATTTTCTTCTGTTCCTACACACAATTCTTCTTGGATTGATTGTTTGGTTACAAACTTATCTTTAAACCCATTAATCACACTTTCAACATATGCAATTAACTCATCAAGTTTTGTTTTTTGTTCATTTACTTCTAATTGTTGTTCTTGCATTGCTTTAGTTAAAAGGGGAATGAACTGTGTTGTATATAGTCCTAGTGTTCCATCATTGTTAGTTCCTACTAGTTCAGGGAATACTTGTTGTACTTCTTGAGCTACAAAACCAAGAGCTCCATCACCTGTTGACTTCCATTCATATGATACTGTTCTAAGTCCTAATACTTTATCTAGTGTCCCATCAGGAAGATTTAATACATTTGTTTTTAAATTAATATCAGATGGATCTGTGTT
>JBAQKY010000014.1:0-15114 GCA_049301455.1 Microgenomates group bacterium | reverse complement strand
ATACCATCTTTGGCTCTACCTTCTGGTTTTACAAACAAAAAATTACCACTTGGGTTTCAATTAATGGCACCTAGGTTTGGTGAGTCAACTTTGTTTAAAATTGGTAAACTTTTTGAAAAAGCTACAGATTACAAGCCAAAAACAGCCTTTTAAGATAGAAATAAATATATGAATAACAAATACACAACAATTATTGGACTAGAAGTGCATGTTGAGCCAAATACAAACACAAAAATGTTTTGTGGTTGCCCACAGGATCATTTTGGCAAAGAACCAAACACACAGACATGTCCAATATGTTTAGGACTTCCTGGAGCTTTACCAATTGCAAACAGAGAAGCAATTAACAAAACAATTAAATTAGGTTTGGCATTGGGTTCAAAAATAAATAACTTTTCAAGATTTTTCAGGAAGCATTATTTTTATCCAGACTTGCCTAAAAGTTTCCAGACAAGCCAGAAGGATGACCCTTTTTGTATAGGTGGAGAATTAATGGGCAAAAAAATCAATCATATCCATCTTGAAGAAGATGCAGGAAAACTAATGCATGAAGTCGTTGAAGGCAAAAAAGTTTCCTTAATTGACTTTAATCGCTCAGGCTGTTGTTTAATTGAACTTGTAACAGAACCAGTATTTCATGATGTCTCAGAAGTAATTGCATTTTTGAAAGAACTTCAACTCATTGCAAAGTACCTTGATATCAGTAATGCAGATATGGAAAAAGGAACAATGAGACTTGAAGCTAATATCTCACTATCAGCTGACGGTTCACTTCCTAACTACAAAGTAGAATTAAAAAATATAAATAGTTTTAGATTCTTAGAAAAAGCATTAGCTGCAGAGATTGAGCGTCAAGCAGATGCACTTAACAGCGGTCAGAAGCTGGTTCAGGAAACAAGAGGCTATGATGAAAAAACAAAGTCAACATTTTCTCAGAGGACAAAAGCTGATTCCCATGATTATCGATACTTCCCAGAAGCAGATTTGCCACCAATAACTACAAGTAATGAAGATATCAAGATATTAAGTGAACAGTTAATAGAACTACCAGAACAAAAGAGAACTAGATTTGAAGAACAGTATGAATTACCAAAAGATTATATTGAAATACTTGTTTCAGATTTAGACCGTGCAAATTATTTTGAGACAGCAGTAAACCTAGCTCCAGATATGACAAAATCAATTGCCAACTTGATGATCAATAAAAATATGGATAAAGATTTTCCAGAGCCTGCAGGTTTGGTCAAGAAAGTTAAAGAAATTACAACTGTTGAGTTTGCAAATTCTAATGAAGTTTATGATGCAGTTTGCTCAGTAATTAAAGATAACCCTGAAATTGTAACATCATACAAAAATGGAAAAGGACAAGTAATTGGATTTTTAATTGGCCAAGTTCAAAAAATACTGTCAGGTAAAGGAGACCCAAAACTAATAAGTTCTAAATTACTTGAAGAGCTGCAAAAATAACAAGTTATACTAAATACATGCCACTTAATTTTTATCTACTTTGGTCATCACAAATTCTCTCTCAAATCACTTTAAATGTCATGAATTTTCTGCTTCTAGCAAGACTTTTTAATACGACTGGTTCAACTATTGCCACATCGCTTCTTTGGGTTTCTTATTCATTACCAACTATCTTTTTTGGTCCTGTTGGGGCAAGTCTTGCTGATTTATTTAGTCGTAGAAAAACTTTGATGATTACAAACCTGCTACAAAGTTTGGTTATATTTTTCTTTATTTTTACACACAGTTATTCAATTTTTTTACTTTTTGCAGTTGTTGTGGCTTATTCATTTTTAAACCAATTCTATGTTCCTGCAGAGATGGCAGCGCTTCCTTCAATTGTTTCAGAATCAAAACTGGCAAAAGCTAATAGTATGTTCTTTTTAACACAACAATTATCTCTAGTTGTTGGATTTGGATTTGCGGGATTAGTTGAAAAGTGGGTTGGTTTTAATGGCGCTTTAATAATTTGTTCTGTGGCACTTTTCATTGCTTTTATTGCTGTATCATTTCTACCAAAACTCAATCCTGTTAGAAAGACACCTCACAATTTTGAAGAGTTAATTAAGATTTTCTTAAACCATATTCTTGAAGGATATCAATTTATTAAAGTGAATAAAAAAGTATTATTCCCATTAGGTTTGCTTTTTGCAATTCAAGTTGGACTTGCAATAATTACATCGAATCTTCCTATTATTGCTAAAGAGATTTTAAAAACTGAAGTCTCACTCGTAGGTTTGTATATTGTCGTTCCTGCTGGTATTGGTGCAGCTATTGGATCGATTACGATAAATAAATTAGTAAAAAGAAAATGGAGAAAGAAAAAAATGATTGAAATTGGTTTGGCAATACTTGGACTATCACTCCTTGCACTTGTCTATGGAAATTTAATCGTTGCACCTATTTTTGTAATCTTAATAGGAATTGGATTTGTGACAGTTAATATACCAACCTTAACTTTTCTTCAGGAAAATACACCAAGTTGGTTACGTGGAAGAGTTTTTGGAAATCTATTCTTTTTAATTACAATTTCAACAATTTTTCCAGTTATCTTTTCAGGTGTTATTTCAGAATTTTTTGGAGTTAAAACCCTCTTGAGCATAATTGCAATTAGTGTTATTCTGATTTTAAGTTTTTCGCTTCACAAAGGCCAAAAACTAATACAAGAAAATTTTTAAATGAGCGATAAATTAATTGACATTAAAAATACACTCCGAAACTACTTTTCTCAGAATGGTGACGACGGTGATAAACGATCTTGGGCTGAATTGAGAAATGATTCAACAAGGGATGGTTTAACTGGTTTATATAATAGAGGATATTTTATAGAAAAGTTTCCTGTTTTTTTTGCCAAGTGTAAGGCCGATAATAATAAATTAGCTCTAGTCATGATTGACATCGACAAGTTTAAGAACATCAATGACACATATGGCCACGTGGGTGGTGATAATACTTTAATAAAATTTGCTGAGATTTTAAAAGACAAATTTCCAGAAAGAGAAGAAAACATTTCTTTTGTTGCAAGATATGGAGGAGAGGAAATTGTAATAGTTACAACATGTAGCGATGAAACTTCTTTTGTACAAAGAGTAAATAGGATTAAAGATGAACTGCATCAAAAACATAGCAATTCTTCATATCATGACGAAGGCGGCAATAAGAAATACATAGAATATACTGCTAGTTTTGGTATCACCTTTTTAAACGATATCGATACAGCACCAGACATGTTGATAAAAAGGGCAGATAGTGCACTCTACAAAGCAAAACAAGGTGGACGTAATCGTGTTGAGGTGGCATAATCTTCTTAATGTCTAAATTTATTCATCTTCACAACCACACAGAATATTCACTTCTTGATGGGATGTCCAAAGTTAAAAAGTTATTTGCACATGTTAAAGCAAATGACATGGATGCTGTAGCTATCACAGACCATGGTGCCATGTATGGTGTTGTGGAATTTTTTAAAGAAGGCAAAAAACAAGAAGTTAAGCCGATTATCGGCCTTGAAGGCTATGTTACTCGTAGTATGACTGAAAAAGTTAAAGACAACTTTCATTTAACACTTCTAGCCAAAGATTATGAGGGTTATAAAAATTTAATGAAACTAACTTCAATTGCCCACATGGAAGGTTATTACTATCGTCCTCGTTTTACAAAAGAAATTTTAAAGGAGCACTCACAAGGTTTAATTTGTTTTTCTGGCTGTCCTGCTGCAGAAATCCCAAACTTTTTGATTGATAACAATTATGAGGAGGCTAAGAAATTAACACAGTGGTATGCAGATGTCTTTAAGGATGATTTCTACATGGAAATACAAAGACATCACTATGACAAAATATTACCAAATATTACTGACACTGAACTTAAAGCTTCACTTTCAAGAATGGAGACAGGAAACAAGTTAGTTGAGGCAGGAGTAATTAAATTAAGTCGTGAGATGGGTATACCTTTAGTTGCAACCAATGATGCTCATTACATTAAAAAGGAAGATGCCCCCGCACAAGATGCTTTGGTTTGTATATCTACAGGAAAAAATGTAGCTGATACTAAACGTTTAAGATATATTGATAACCCAGATTTCTATATCAAATCTCCAGATGAAATGATTGCAAATTTCCCAGATCTACCTGATGCTATAGAAAATACAGTTAAAATTGCAGAAAAGTGTAACGTTGAAATTCCAATTGGATCATGGTCATTTCCAAAATATAACCTGCCTGAAGGAAAGACTGATGCAGGCTATTTAGAAGAGCTTGCTCTAGAGAGTTTACCTGAAAGAGTAGAAGTAGTAACTGATACAACAGTTGAGAGATTAAAATATGAGTTAAATATTATCAACACTAAAGGTTATGCTCCTTACTTTTTAATTGTTCGCGATATGGTTAACTGGGCAGCTAAGAATGGTATCATTACGAACACCAGAGGTTCAGCTGCAGGATCATTGGTTTCATATGTTTTAGGCATAACAACAGTTAATCCTTTAACTTATAATCTTCCGTTTGAACGTTTCTTAAATCCATACAGACCATCTCCACCTGATATTGATTTTGACATATCAGATAACAGACGTGATGATGTTATAAAGTATATTTCAGACACCTATGGTGCTGAAAAAACTGCCCAGATTTGTACTTTTGGAAGAATGCTTGCCAAGGCAGCAGTCCGTGATATTGCACGGGTTTTAGGTTATCCATATGCAACTGGTGACAAAATAGCCAAATTAATTCCATTAGGTGCACAAGGTTTTCCAATGACAATGGAAAGAGCTCTAAATGAAACTCCTGATCTAAAAACTCTCTATGACAGCGATGCAGATACCAAAAAAATTATGGATCTTGCCAAAGCAGTAGAAGGAAATGCAAGACATCTTTCTGTTCATGCTGCAGGAGTAGTTGTTGCTCCAACTGAAATAACTGACTTTGCACCAATTCAAAAAGAAACAGGTGGAGAAAAAACAATTACCCAATATGAAATGCATGCTTGTGAAGATGTGGGCTTAATCAAATTTGACGTTCTTGGTATTAGGAATTTATCAATTTTAGGTAATGCTATTCAAATTGTTAAAAACACCAGAGGTGAAGAAATTGATTTACACAAAGTTCCGATTGATGGAATAAAAGATGAAAGAGCCAAAAAGACATTTGAAATGTTGTCTCGCGGAGAAACAATGGGAACCTTTCAATTAAACGGTGGTGGTATGACCAAATTCTTAAAAGAGCTAAAACCAGAAAGAGTTGAAGACATCATGGCCATGGTCGCATTGTATCGTCCTGGACCTATGGCTGTTATCCCTGAATATATTGCACGAAAAAATAATCCTAAGTTAATTAAATACCTTGATCCTAGAATGGAAAAGTTTTTAGATAAATCGTACGGATTGATTGTCTATCAGGACGATCTTTTATTCTGTGCTTTAGACCTTGCAGGCTACACATGGGAAGAAGCTGATAAATTCAGAAAAGCAGTTGGAAAGAAAATTCCAGAGGAAATGGCTGCCCAAAAAGAAAAGCTGGTAAATGGAATTATTGCACATGGTCAAACTGAGGATTTTGCAGAAAAGCTTTGGAAACTTTTTGAACCGTTCCAATCATATGGTTTTAACAAGGCACACGCTGCTTCCTATGGAATGGTTGCTTACTATACCTCTTATATGAAAGCTAATTATCCAGTTGAGTACATGAATGCTCTTCTTTCTGCAGAAAGTTCTGACTCTGAAAAAGTTAGTCAGGCTGTGCATGAGTGTAGAAGAATGGGAATTAAAGTATTAGTTCCTGATGTTAACGAATCTGATTTGGATTTTTCAATATCTAGTGACGAAGAGTCAATTGAGGGTAAAGCAATACGTTTTGGCCTTTCAGCAATTAAAAACGTTGGAAATGTCGCAATCGAAATAATACTAGAAGCTAGAAAAGCTGGGCCATTCCAGTCTTTTATGGATTTTATAAACAGAGTAGATGGCAGAAAAGTAAACAAAAGAGTTTTGGAAAGTTTAATCAAAGTTGGTGCAATGGATAAATTTGGCAAAAGAACAGCTCTCCTAAATGCAATTGATTTAGTAAAGTCAAAACTTGCTAAACCAAAAGATAATAATGGCCAATCAGGACTATTCTCCGAAGAAGATGAGACAAAGATATCTGCCTTTGTTTCTGATTCGTCAATTGTAGATAATTCTGTTGATGATTTTGGCGATGAAGAACGAGAAAACTTTGAGCGAGACCTTTTGGGTTTTTCAATCTCTGCAAAACCTATCACAGAACTTCTTGATCCTATTCAAGACCAAATTACGCATAATATATCAGAACTTGATCCAGAAGAACAAAAAGGACAAAACATTAAGATTGGAGTGGTTATAAAAGAGGTTAGAGTAATTTTGACCAAGAAAAACAATTCAGAAATGGCATTTGTTAAGGCTGAAGACACAACAGGCATAGTTGATATGGTTATATTCCCTAAACTGTACCAAGATGTTAAAAGTTTGCTGCTAGATGGAAAGGTTGCAATTGTTACTGGAAAGGTAGATTCAAGAGATGATGAAATATCATTCTTGGCAGAAAACATGGTTGAAATTAAGCATGATTCAACACATTTAGTTACAATCCCTGCTGACACTCCAAAAGAAAAGTTAACACAGTTAAAAGAGTTATTTGAATCAAACTCAGGAAGTGGTGGTATAACGCTATTTTTTGAGAAGGGTCAAAAGAAAATTATAGCTAAACAGAAAGTGAATTGGAATGAAAAACTCCAGCAAGAAATCAAAAATATTTTAGGAGATTGAGCCAAAGTAATTTTTGATATATAATACCCATATGGCATTAAGAATTAAACACAACGAAGTAGAATTTGGTGTTGGAGACAGAATTAAAGTCTATCAAAGAATCAAAGAAGGAGAAAAAACCAGAGTAGCCTTTTTTGAAGGTATGGTTTTAGGTATTAAAGGTGAACTTGATAGAAAAACATTCACAGTCAGAAGAGTTGGAGAAGCAAACATTGGTATTGAAAGAATTTTCCCAATCTCACTTCCAACAATTGAAAAGATTGAAGTTATTAAAAAAGGTACAAGAGGTGTAAAACAAGCAAAACTTTATTACACAAGAGAAAAATCTACAAAAGAGATTGACAAGATCTACTCAAGATCAAACAGAAGAGAAGCTTCAAAGAAAAAATAATATGGGGATAGAGATTGTATTATCTGATCAACTTCAATCGTTGGTTGCGTTTGATAGTGGTGGTAAAGAGCTTGATCTATCAAAAATTCAAATTGATAAAATAATTAGTGCTATTAGACCACATTGTTCAGGATGTAGTTTGTGCTCAGGGATCGGCAGTATTACATCAAGTGGACATGCATATTCAAAAGATGGTTCAGTATCAGTCCCTGCTGCTTGTCCAGCAAATGGTGAAACAGTTACTGTATAATGACTTCTAATGAAGATACTTGGTATTGATCCTGGAACTGCAACAACTGGTTTTGGTTGTATTGAGGTAACTGACATTTCTGCAATTTCAGGTAAAGGGCTTCAGGTTATTGAATGGGGTTTGATTGAAACAAGTAAAGAACTTCTAAAAGAAGAAAGATTAGAAATAATTTTTGAAAAAACTCTAAAACTTATTGAAAAGTTTAATCCTGATGTTTTTGTGTTTGAAAAGGTATTTTTCTCAAATAACGCTAAAACTGTAATTGCTGTAGGCCAAGCCCAAGGTGTAATGCTTTTAGCTGCTCGTAAATTAAATATTTTTGTTGCAGAATATGCACCTGGAACAATTAAGAAATTAATTACAGGTTCAGGTAGAGCAAATAAAAAAGTAGTGCAGGAACATGTTAAAAAAATATTGGGTAGCAAAGTAAAAAGTGAAAAAGGTAAAAAAACTCATTTTGACAATGCGGCAGATGCATTAGCAATTGCCATGACTCATGCAATGAAAATTAACGAAGTGCAAGCTGAAAAAACTAATCCAATTAAGAAAAATGTTTAAAGTAGGAAAAGTAATTAATTACTATAAGGGAATTGATATTCTAATAGTCCAGCTTTCAAGTGACTTATCTGTTGGAGATACGATAAAAGTATACAAAGATGGTGAGGAATTATTCAAAAATAAAATTCAAAAAATTCTTGTTAATAATCAAAATATTCCCTTTGCAAAATCAGGAGATGTGATAGGATTATCACTAGAAGATGTGGGGCAAGAAAAAGAAAAAATACAAAAAGGGGCAGAAGTCTTTAGGCTCGGTCAGTTGGGAATTAGATCCTGAAATTGAACGCCGTTCACTTGAGCTTATTAAAACCTTAGAACTTGAATGGCTCTCCTACGGTAGAATTTTTTATTATAGATCCCAAAATTCAAAAGCTCGTGCCTATGCAAGGTGTTGGGGCCTACCCAAACTATGGCAGAGAACACTTGGCGTTGAACCTGCATATATAGTTGAGGTTATTTCAGAACATTTTGATAAACTTAGTGAAAAAGAGCAGGACAAAGTTTTACTCCATGAGTTAACACATATCCCACATAATTTCTCAGGTGCACTTGTTGCACACACTAGACATAAAAAGGGTAGTTTTCATGATAAATTAGATACTC
Source organism: Microgenomates group bacterium (assembly GCA_049301455.1). GTDB lineage: Bacteria > Patescibacteriota > Microgenomatia > UBA8517 > UBA8517 > JAUYMM01. The sequence goes on along the minus strand of JBAQKY010000014.1, from coordinate 6,528 downwards.
TAGTGGAGCGATACTTTGCTTCAAAAAGTTATTAACAAGTATGAAAACAATAATATTACACGGCAATGATACTAATAAAAGTTACAACAGACTTCAGAAGTTTATTGATGAAGCTAAAAAAAGAAGTTGGAAAGTAACTGACTTTTCAATGCAAGAGATTGAAAACCAAAATTTGTTTGGTGAAGAATGTTTTTATGTTCTTCATGATTACAAAATACTGGACAAAAAAACACTTTTGAAGCTTAAAAATTATAATGGAAACTTGGTTGTTTATAGCAATTCAAAAATTCCAGCACCAACTCTTAAAAATTTAAATGCAGATAAAACTGAGCTTTTTGAACTTCCACAGATGCTTTGGAAATTTTTGGATAATATTACAGTTAAAAGTTTGCATGAAATCACAGAAACACAACCTCTTGAATATATATTTTCTATGATCGCTTGGAAACTTAAACAAAATTATATTAAAAATCCGTCAGAAAAAAATGCTGATTTGATTACAGAACTTGCAAAGATTGATATAAAGTCAAAAACAACTGACGCCAAATTATCAGTATTGCTTGATTATTTTGTAGTAAAACATCTACAATGAATATTAGATGAAACCTCTATCAAGTTTAACTAAAGAAGATATTAAAGACTTGAAACTTGTTGTCTTTGATGTTGATGGCGTAACCATCAAAAAAGGAACAAATATTGAAGAAATTAAAACTCCATCAGAAACTAAATTCACAATCAGGACAAATAATTTAACCTCTGAAATGAAAGAAAAACTTCGTGAACTTAAAAAACATTATTTTGTAGCAATTTGTTCTGGTCGTAGTTCACTTTATTTAACTGATGTTTTTAATGATCTTCTTTGGGATAATTTTGCCCTTATAAGCGAAATAGGTATTTTTACCTTAATGAATGGAGAATTAAAACAAAACAAAAAATTTGATGCGAATGCACTACGAAAGATGAAATTATTAAGAAACGATCTAGCAAAATTGGTTGGTGATAAACCAGAAATGGCTGATTTTGAATTGAAACAATTTTTAATAACACTTCATGCATCACACGAATTGCCTGAGGTTGCTGAGATTATGAAAAAACACGATCCGGAAGAAGAATTTTATTGTCTTTGGAATGGAGAAGCTTTTGACATTGCTCCAAAAATTTTAGACAAAGGTCAATCAATTAAATTTTTAGCAAAGGAATTGGGTATCGGAATTCACCAAACTATGGCCTCTGGAAACGGTATAAATGATAAATCTATGATTGATGCCGCAGGAATTGGAATCACTACTGACAAAAAATCAGTTGAAGCTGATTACTACACTGAAGGAAACGAAGAACTTGGAGGATTTGAAATAATAGAGAAACTACTCTCGCTAAAAGCGTAAATAAATTATTAGAATTGAATAAATGAATTTAAACGAAGACTATACCAAATTGGATCCATCAGGAGTTGAAAAGGCTTTGACGTTTTTTCCAGACCAAATAATTACAACATTTAAACAAGCAATAAATTCAGATATCCCCAAACTAGAATTTGATGCAGTTTTAATTTCAGGTATGGGAGGTTCTTCAAATGCAGCAAAGATACTTGAAAGTGTATATGAATCTGATTTTAAGGTGCCATATGATATTGATATCCACAATGATTACAGTCTTCCTATTTGGTGTAATGATAAGACTCTTGTAATTGCTAATTCTTATTCTGGTAATACAGAAGAAACTTTATCAGGTCTAATTGAGGCTAGAAAACGAGGTTGTATTACTCTGGCGGTTACTACAGGAGGAAAGCTTGCAGAAATGATTAGAAATGGCGAGGTTTACGGAGTTGTAGTTGACCCTGAAAAAACAAACCCTACAGGTTTCCCCAAGACAGGTTTAGGTGTTTCAATCGGTGCATTATTTGGTGCTATGGTAAAAGTCGGACTTTTAAAAATTACCACAGAAGAATTATCAAAGCATGTAGAAGAATTGATTGAGGTTAGAAAAACATGGAATGTAAAAGAAATGGCAGAAAACCTCCATGGTTCAATTCCTGTCTTGTTTGGAGGAAGACCATTTATTGGAGCGCTCAATGCAGGACGTAATGCAATGTGTGAAATATCACGTAATTTTACAGAGTTTTATGACTTTCCTGAGGTGAATCATGTCCTAGTAGAAGCTGTTGGTAAACCTAGTTCAGCTCTTGCAAAAAAGTATCTGTTTTTTGAAAGCAATTTTAATAGTGATAGAGTTAAACTTCGATATCAAATAACTAAAGATATTTTTAAGGAACAAGGGCTAACCACTTATAATTATTCACTTGTTACTTCGTCTGTATTTGCACAGTCATTAGAATTAGCACATTACTGTGCATGGCTTGGCTTTTATATCTCAATGTTAGATGATACAGATCCCGGTCCAGAACCATGGATTCTAAAGTTAAAAGATGCTCTTTCAAAGAGTGTCAATTAAATGTTATATTATTTACATGACTAACCTGCCCTTAGTAATTGACTTCAAAGATATAGATAAAGATTCACTCGAATTAGTTGGTGGAAAAGGTGCCAATCTAGGTGAAATGACTAAAGCTGGTTTTCCAGTTCCTGGGGGCTTTGCAGTTACTGTCCCTGCATATGATCTTTTTCTAAAAGAAAATGATATCTCTACAAAGATATATGAGATTTTAGGAGTTACTGATGTTGAGGATCCTGCACAACTTGAATCAGCTTCAAGAAAAATTCAAAAGATAGTTAATACCGCAAGGTTTCCTGACCAAGTTTTTAAAGATTTGGTTAAGTCATACAAAAAAATGTCAGGAACATTTAGTAAAGCTTTAGTTGCTGTTCGTTCTTCAGCAACTGCAGAAGATTTACCTGGAATGAGCTTTGCTGGTCAACAAGCTACATTTTTGAATATTAAAGGTGAAGCAAATTTACAAGTTGCTGTCAGAGAATGTTGGGCTTCACTATTTACACCTCGTGCAATTTATTATCGTGTTCAGAATAAAATAAAACATGAGAAGGTTGGCATTTCTGTCATAGTTCAAAAAATGGTTCAATCAGAGGTTTCTGGAATTATGTTTTCAATTGACCCTGTAACAAACAGAAAAGATAGAATAATCATTGATGCAGTTTGGGGATTAGGAGAAATGATTGTCCAAGGATCATATATTCCAGACCATTATGTTGTTCAGAAGGATACCTTCGCAATTCTATCTAAGGAAGTTAATGACCAAAAAATGCAATATGTTAAAAATGGGCAAGAGACTAAAGAGATTGCAGTTCCAAAGAAGTTGCAAGACAAGGTTAAGTTAACTGATGATCAAATCATAACTTTAGGTAAAATATCTCAAAAACTACAAGACCATTATTATTTCCCACAAGATAGTGAATGGGCACTAGAAAAAGGGAAACTTTATATTGTTCAGACTAGACCAATTACAACCATTGAAAAAACAACTGTTGTAAACAATGAAGCAAAGTCTACGGTAGTGCAAGAAACAGCCCCAATACTTAAAGGAATTTCAGCCAGTCCTGGAATTGGTTCTGGCGTAGTTAAGATACTAAAGTCTCCAAAAGAGATTGATAAAATTAAAACAGGTGACGTGCTTGTTGCACCAATGACATCACCTGATTATGTTCCTGCAATGAAAAAGGCTTCTGCAATTGTAACAAACGAAGGTGGTATGACATCACATGCTGCAATTGTATCTCGTGAAATGGGTATTCCTTGTGTTGTAGGAACAAAAACAGGAACTAAAACACTAAACGAAGGTGACATTGTTACTGTTAACGGTTCAACAGGTGAAATTTACATGGGAGGAATGTCCAAACAATCAAAATCAGAAGCTTCAGAAACTAAAGCTGAAAAGGTTAAAAACTACAAGACAGCAACTAAATTGTATGTAAATCTAGCAGAACCAGATAGAGCAAAAGAAGTTTCTAAAATGGATGTTGATGGTATTGGTCTTCTTCGTGCTGAATTTATGATTGCAGATATTGGTATTCATCCAAAAGAGGCAATTAAACGACATATTCAGGGTCAATTTGTTGACAAAATGGTCAAAAAATTAACAGAATTTTGTGATGCTTTCTACCCAAGGCAAGTTGTTTACCGTGCAACAGATTTCAAAACAAATGAATACAGAAGTCTTGAAGGAGGGAAACATTGGGAACCTGTTGAAAGTAATCCAATGTTAGGTTTTAGAGGTGCATTTAGGTATATATCAGATCCTGAAGTTTTTAATCTTGAACTGCAAGCTATTAAAGAAGTTAGAAAAAAATATCCTAATTTGCAAATTATGATTCCATTTGTCAGAAGTCCTGAAGAGCTCCGAAGGGTAAGAAGAATTGTTCATTCAGCTGGTTTGTTTGATGATCCTCATTTCAAGTTTTGGATGATGGTAGAACTCCCAGTTAATATCATCATGCTTGAAGAGTTTATAAAAGTCGGTATTGATGGAATATCAATCGGTTCAAATGACTTAACAATGCTTATTCAAGGTACTGATAGAGATAACTCAACTGTCGCAACAGAATTTAACGAGATGAGCCCAGAAGTTATTTGGGCAATTAAAAAAGCAATTAAGACATGTAATAAACATGGAGTAACTTCATCAATTTGTGGACAAGCTGCCTCAACTTATAATGACATGATTGAGATCTTAGTTAATGCAGGTATAACATCAATTTCAGTTAATCCTGATGCTGTTAATAGAGTGCGAGGAATGATCCACGAAGCTGAAAAGAAAATTTAATTAAACAATAAAATGAGTACTATAAAAAGAATTTGGGCTAGAGAAATATTAGATAGTAGAGGAATTCCTACTGTTGAATGTTACTGTCAACTTGATGATGGCAGATTCGCTACTGCTTCAGTTCCTGCGGGAACATCAACTGGCTCACATGAAGCATTGGAACTTCGTGATAATGATGCAGCCAGGTATCACGGACAAGGTGTATTAAAGGCAGTTGAAAATATAAATACTGTTCTAGGGCCTGCTGTTGCTGGCATGGATCCTGTTAATCAAGCAGAAATTGATCAGAAATTAATTTCTACTGATGGTACTGAAAACAAATCAAAATATGGTGGAAATGCAATACTTGCTGTTTCAGAAGTTGTTTGTAAAGTTGCATCTCTTGCACAAGGCAAGGCCCTTTATGCTTGGGTTAATGACTTGGCTGTCGAGCGTGGAATGCCTAAGGGAATTAAAACCCCAACACCACTTCTTAATATGATTAATGGTGGATTGCATGGAGCTGGTAATTTGGATTTTCAAGAGTTCTGGATGATTCCTGCTACAAATAAAAAGTTTTCAGAAGGTCTTCAAATGGGTGTTGAGATATATCAAACTATTGGTGAAAATTTAGCAAGACGCGGTGCAATTCATTCTGTGGGTCATGAAGGTGGGTATGCTCCAAACCTGTTTACCAATGCTGATGCCTTTGAAGTTTTTGTCGAATCCGTCAGACAAACAAATTATTCTCTTGGACGTGATGTCTTTCTTGGACTTGATATTGCAGCTAACAGTTTTTACAAAGATGGTGATTATACAATCAGAGACAGATCATCTTCGCTAACTGATGATCAATTACTTGAATATTATAAAGAGTTAATTAATACATATAGACTTGCAATTTTAGAGGATCCATTTCAAGAAGATGCATGGAATTCATGGAAGAAAATAAACTCAGAACTATCAGGAACAGCAATTATTGTTGGTGACGACATACTTGTTACTAACCCAAAAAGATTGCAAAAAGCAATTGATGAAAAGGCTTGTAATGCGGCTGTAATCAAACCAAATCAAATAGGAACAGTTTCTGAAACATTACAGGTTGCTAAAATGGCCAAAGATGCAGGTTGGAAAATTGTTACATCACACAGAAGTGGAGAGACAAACGATACTTTTATAGCAGATTTTGCTGTTGGAATTGCATCTGATTATGCAAAATTTGGTGCACCTGCTAGAGGTGAAAGAGTTGCTAAATATAATAGGTTAACAGCAATTGAGCTTGAAATTGAATACTTCCAGAACAAAGAAAAATGAAGCTGAATTCTAATCCTAAGTTCGCGATACTAGCAGTTCTTGATGGTTGGGGAATTTCTGCCCCTTCTGCAGGAAATGCTATTTCACTTGCAAACACTATCAACATAAATAGATACCTTGCTAGTTATCCTCATACTCAAGTTGTTGCATCTGGTGAGTCTGTCGGTTTGCCACATGGTGAAGCAGGTAACACTGAAACAGGCCATTTAAATATAGGTGCAGGTAGGATTGTATATCAAGATTTGATGAGAATTAACATGTCCATAGCAGAAGGAACTTTTTTTAAGAATGAAACACTTTTGGGTGCGATAGAACACTCTAAAAAAAATAACTCTAAATTACATATCATGGGTTTAGTCGGTGCAGGAGGAGTTCATTCTAACCTTGAACATCTTTTTGCAATTATCCAACTTTGTAGCAGAAATGATTTTCATGATGTCTACTTACATTTGTTTACAGATGGCCGTGATTCCCCTCCGTCTGCTGCAAAAATATATATA
>JBAQKY010000013.1:0-2773 GCA_049301455.1 Microgenomates group bacterium | reverse complement strand
TCTTGATTTAGCTACTGTTTATTCAGTCATCGCAAATAATGGTATTAAAAATGAAATTAAAGATATTACAAAAATTGAAAATTATGATGGCAAAGTAATATTTGATATTAATAAAATTGACGATGCTTCAGAACAGGTCTTAGATGAGAGGATTAGCTTCCTACTCATTGATGTTCTAAAAGATAACATAGCCCGTTCCCCTGCCTTTGGTTCAAATTCAATGTTAGTTATTCCAGATCATCCAGAAGTCGCAGTTAAAACAGGTACCAGTAATGATTTGAAAGATAATTTGACAATAGGATTTAATCAGGACTTTTTAGTTGCAGTTTGGGTTGGAAATAATGACGGATCACCAATGAGCAGAATTGCATCTGGTATCACAGGTGCGGCGCCAATTTGGAACAAAATTATGAGAGTATTAATAAACGATGAATCTGCAAAAGAATGGCCAATTCCAGATGGTTTAACAAACAAAGAATGCTTTGGCAGAAATGAGTGGTTTTTGGAAGAAAATCAATTAAATTGTCCTAAGATATTAGAGCCCGCGGCTAGCACTGAGGTCCTTGTAGAGTAAATACATTGGAAGCAAAAATAATGGGGCAACAAATGATACTGCCAAACTTCCAGCGTATGGAATAATCGAAAGTAAAACTGTAACGATAATACTAAATAATCCAAATACTACAAATCTTCCTAATATCTTCCAAAATTTTCCTCTGACCATTTCACGGCTTTCTGCCAATGCTTTGCTAACTTTATAATTCTTGTCTATAACAAGCATGGGTGCGAAACTATACCAAACTGCAAAAACAAAAAGGAGTATACCTAGTACTGTAAAAAATCCAACGATAAACGATGCCACAAAAAATTTCCAAGAGTAGCGAAAACCAAATTTAAATATTTCTTTTTCATTCGAATTCATTTTTATCACCGCAAGAGTTGTTGTTGTTTGTGTCCATAAACCTGTAACTATCGCAACCAAAGACAATACAACAAAGCCTACAAGAATTGGGGTATTTGAAAAATCACCATTTTTCAAATATTCTTCAGGGTAAAAGTACCCAGTTACAAACCCGATGGTTGTAGTTACAAGAACTAAAACTGCCATTATTTTGGCAAAGAAAATGAAATTTTCTTTTTTGGTATATATCCCCCAAGCTTCTTTTATATATTGAATTGGGCTTTTGATTTCGTTTTGCTCCATAATTATTCTGCTATATGATTATCATACAATAATTTTGTTAGTTTTGGAAACAGTTCATCTGCTTCCTTTTCAATAACACCATCTGTCATTATTACCATTACAAATGGTTTATCTGAAATTATTATACCTGCGTCACTTACACTGTGTAGTTCTCTGCCATATTTATGAACAACCTTGATATCAGTTGGTATACCGGATCTTAACCAATTTTCAAAAATTGTATCTGTCATATAACTTTGGAATAATAACGAGTCTTCTATATTCAGAATCTCATTTAAATATAATTTTTTGAAGAATATGCCAATCTCTTCTGGTGTTGTTTCATTTTCAGAAAGTGAAGTATGACTCATACCTAAATCAAGAATGGCACGATTGATATTCTCTTTTCCTAAAGTAGCAACCATTTTATTAAAGGCGCCATTATCAGAACGTTTCCCCATGGCTTCAATTAGTGTCTTGTCTTCTCCATTTTTCATTGCCAGATACATTACAGGAAGTTTTATTAGTGAGGCAGCTTGCATTATTTCTTGGTGATTGTATCCGTAATAATAGTCACCGTTGATATCGTATATATAAAAGGCATAAAGACCAGAATAATCATTTGTAGCTTCTTTAAACAACTTTTTTGTGTTCTCAATTTTTTCTTGTGAAATTTTGCTGCCTTTATTGCCCACGACAACAACTTGTTCTCTAAATGGATTCAGAATGGAAATATCAGATGTCTTAAGTCTTGGAAGTTGAGGTAGTTTAAAGTTTCTTGCAGTTAAAGCCAAAACTCCAGAGGTTAAAACAGTAACAAGCAAAACTGCTAGGACAACTATTCTCTCTTTTGCTCCCCATGGTTTAATTGGTTCTTTTCTGGCGCGTTTATTTTCTGGTTTTAAATCACGGATCTTTCTCTTTGGAGTTTCTAACTCTAATTCATCAACTTCTTCCACTTCTTCCTTTTTTCTGCTAAATAGTCCCATATTTTAATTCTACTATATATCCATATATACTCATATATATGGATAAAGGTGAATTTCTACAACAAAATAAAGAGAAGGCTTTTCAAGAAGCAGTGTTTATAAATAGAATTTTAGACAAAAAACTAATAAATCCACTAGAAATTGCGGATGCTTCCAGTCAACAAATCAATCAACTTGTAGCAAGATGTGATGATTTATTAACAAGAAATAAACAGGACGGATATGATTCAAGGAAAAAAGTTGAGACAATAATTGGGGTTGGGGAAACAAAAAACAAATCAAGACTAGAGATGATCGTAAGGGCATGTATTTTTGCTATTTTTCTAAAATTCAAATACCCCAACGAATTTTTGGGATTAGTTGAATACGGAAGTAGGACTATTTCTGAATCCACCCCCAGACTTGATTCTGATCAAGATATTCTTGTATTTATAAAACCAGAAAAAGATCTCATAATTCTCCGGTCTTTAAACCTTGATGAAACCATTAACAAGTATGGTAAATTGATTCTAGGGTCAGTTCCAGAATATGAATACAGGACATCGTCTGATTTGGACAGGCAACCTGAAATTGTTCAACAATTCGACCCTCAGATCTGCGA
>JBAQKY010000012.1:0-4588 GCA_049301455.1 Microgenomates group bacterium | reverse complement strand
AAAGAGCATGAGCGGAAGCCACGAAGTGGCTGGAGCGAGAGTTTCGTTTTGGAGTTTGAGCGAACCCCACGGAGTGGGGTGAGCGGGAGGTTTCGATACGAGCATTCTCCAATTCCTTCCCCTTTGACCCCTCCCTTGGAGAATGCAAACGAACATGTTAAAATATAATTTGCAAAGTAATTTAGTTGCTTTGTACCGTGTAATATTTTCGAGCAAGATCGAATACATGGACCAAGCATAAAAATATGAAGGAAATAGAAATTGAATATAGAGTTGAAACTCCATTCAACGAATTTGATTCTATATATAAAAAGATAAATTCTGTAGCAAGTTTAAAATCCCATAAATCACGATTTTCTCTGATGGTTTTTTTAAGTAAAAATGATGAAAAATCGATTTTATATTTAAGAACAACAAAAGATTATTTAACCAATGAGACTGATGTTGAAATTGTTCACAAAAAAGGTGCTCAGCACGCCCACGACAGAATTGAGCTAACTCAAAAAATTGATTCTAAGGACTTTGAAAATTTTTTACATTTATTTGCCACTATTACAGCTGACAAAATACTTGTAATGCAACGAGAAACCTTTAATTTTGAGGGTAAGGATGGAGTTATAATTTCGTTGGTTAAATCAAGAAACCACTCATATATTGAATTTGAAAAACTATCTAGTACTGAAGAATCAGATTCCTCATCAAAGACAATCCTAGATTTAATAGACTCTCTTGGTTTATCTCCATTAGACAAAGACGGATCAGAAAGGTTATTCAAAGAACTTGACATAAACGATGACATTATTTTAACAGGATCAATTCAAGACTCCGAGAAAGCTACAGGTCTCTATAAGCAGTTTATAAATAATTCATAATTTATCGTTTAACTGTGTTTTGTAATTTGGATATGTTAAAATAAGCTTGTTTAAGTCGGCAAATACATAGTTCAATCCTAGTCCAGTTAGGCCGACCAGATTTTGATACTATTAATTAGAAGCGGGTATAGTTTAATGGTAGAACGAGAGATTTCCAATCTTTCGGTAGGAGTTCGATTCTCCTTACCCGCTCAAGAAACGTAGCTAGAAAGTATTCTTTCAATCATTCCCACTGCTCATCCTTGTTTTTTTTGTGTTTAAAAATCCAATAAAGTGTTGTCAAGTCATCACCTTTTTCTTAAAAATATAGCCAATGCATATTGAAGTAGCATGGCAATTTGGCCTATTATGACTATATGGGTAAAATGTATAAATCAAAAAATAACAATTTATATTATTTATTCACAATCGTATTAGTAATCACCTTTTGTTTTTTTGGTTTAAAAACAGTTTATGCATCAGCAACAGTTGTCAGCATAAACACAGACATTGTGTCCGACGTTACTACTTCATTCCCTATATACATAGCTGCAGATTCATCTGGAAATGTCTACCTCCCGGGATCGGATACTGGAAATGTAAAAAAGTATGATTCACAAGGAAATTTTTTAATGCAGATTGGGCAATCAGGTTCAGGTGATGGTGAGTTTGGGACACCTTCAGGTATAGCAATAGACTCAAATGGCAATATCTTTGTTGCCGACATGGCACTAAATCGTGTTCAAAAATTTAACAGCTCAGGCACTTTTGTAACAAAATGGGGTACAGGCGGTAGTGGAGATGGAGAATTTTATGCAAGTGGAAGTATGGGTGGAATAGCAGTTGATTCAACAGGTAATGTCTATGTTGTAGATTCATATAATGACAGAATCCAAAAGTTTACCAATGATGGTGTTTTTATTACCAAATGGGGAACAAACGGATCAGGAGATAATAATTTCTTTTTTTATTCCCCATCTGATATTGTCATAGACAATTCTGGTAATGTGTATATTTCTGATAGTGGTAATGACAGAATCAAAAAATACACACAGGACGGAGTATATGTTAGTCAATTTGGAACATTAGGGTCAGGACAGGGCCAATTTTCAAATCCAACTGGCCTATCACTTGATCCATCGGGAAACATCTACGTAGCTGACTATGATAATTCTAGAATACAAGTTTTTGATAGTAGTTTTAATTTCATTGAAGAATGGGGAAGTTTTGGGACCGGTTCAGGACAGTTTGAAGGTGCGAACGATGTCCTATATGGCCCAGTTAACAACTTGGTCTACGTTTTAGACTATGCAGTTAGAATTCAGTTTTTTGATTTGGGAACTTATATCCCAAGTTCTACACCTTCACCAACCCCAACATCAACACCAATAGTTACAAACGACACTCCTACTACTGACATCTGTAATGCTCTTCCACCACTTACAGCTCCTAATATATTTAACGCCCTCCGACTGAATGGTAATTCAAGCGACTCAGTAATTTTGACATACACACCAGTTAATGACAGGACAACTGGATATACGATTATCTATGGCTCAGGTGTAGATCTTAATGAGTTTAGTGTTACTTATCTGCAGTCACCTTCTACTGGTGCATTAAGTTATACAATTAATTTATTAAATCCTAGCCAATCATATGCATTTAAAATACAAGCAAGAAATGAATGTGCAACTGGACCATGGTCAAATTACATGACAGTAGATTCAGATGGTGCATTAACATTAAAACCAACAGATGCTCCTGAATCATATTTATTTTCCTCACCCACTCCAAGTCCTGAGCAAGAACAAAACACAACAACAGTAATTGAAATAAATGGCAGTAATGGTAAACCATTGTCAGGTGTAGCAATTGATATTGTTCCAGTTAGTCAACTCTCAGAGGCTTCGTCGAGTGCCAGTATATCTGGTTCACTTTCGACACCAAACCCTGTTGAAATACACAGCATCACAACTAACGACAAAGGTGAGATTGAAGTGAATTTACCTAGTGGGGATTATCTAATAACGATGTCGATTAACGGTGATACCTTTACTCAACAAATAACTATATCTGACAATAAACCCCGAATAACTATACAGATAGGTGTTAATAGCCCAGAAACACATTCTGAGGTTATCTCGCCTGTTGTGGCGGCTGCTGCGGTGAAGATAACTGATACAGCGGTCAAAGTAGGAGCTGGTGCTACTGCTGCCATCTCAACAGTTGGAATAGTTACAACATCTATTGTCACAACAAGTGCGCTAATTCCTGTCTATCAGAACACAAGCCGTTCATTATTAGCTCTGCCTTATGATTTAGTAGTTTCTTTAATACAAAAATTAATGCAGTCAATGTCTTCACTTGGAGTTACATTTTTTGGCTTGACGTTTGCCAAATGGAAAAAAAGAGGTAATGTTTTTGATAGTTTGACTTCAAAACCAATTAAGGGAGTTTTCTTAATATTCTTTTCAAAATCAGGCAATCTAAAGACTAGCTATAGTGATGATTTTGGACAATATGAAGTAAATCCAGTGCCCGATGACTATCAAATTAAAGCTGAAAAAGCTGGATATGAATTTCCCTCCAAATTATTTGCTGTTTCTTCAAATGATAAGTACTCTCGCATTTACATACCTGAAGAGATAATTAGAGTTGAGAAAGAAAATGAAACAATTGCAAACATTGCAGTTCCACTAGATCCAATAAAAATTATAAATAAGTTTATTATTTATAAAAATAAACTTCTAAATTTAATTACTTATCTACTAGCCAAACTCCACAATTTCTTTGCTATTTTTATGATATTTATTACAGGAATTGCAGCTTACTCTGATCCAAATATTTTTTATAAAATAATTTTTGCAATTGTCACCACAAGTTATCTAATTAGATTTATAGTTAAAACGACCAACATTGCTTCTCAATTTCACGTAAATGCCACTAGTTTGGCATAACTAATGGCTATATTTTAAATTAAATAGTAAAATAGCAGTACATGGTGGCTGTAAGTAAACTTGCTACTTCGTAGTAAGCAAGCTTCGCACTCACCTAGTTTTACTCGGTGGCTGTAGCTCAGTTGGTTAGAGCATCTGCTTGTGGAGCAGAGGGTCGCGCGTTCGAATCGCGTCAGCCACCCCAAATGAGATTTTGAGAGTAAAGAATGCCTTTATTCTCCATACTTTCGGTGTTTTCTCTAGGTTCGAGCCAGTTAATCGAGTTTATTTCCTTTACTTTCTGTTGAATCTTAAAAAATGGTGTTCGTGCTTCAAATGCCAACTTTTTGTTAAATAGTGTGAGGTTCGACCCAATAGCCATCAAAATTGTTCTTCTTGTTGCAGTATCGCCTGTCTCAAACTTATCCATGGCTGTTGATGCAAAATCAAAGGTTTTTGCAGTAAGCTCTGACCATTCGTCGATATGTGTATTTAACTTCAGCAATTGCTCTTGTATTGAGTTTTTAAGTGTTGTTAATTTATCTTTCTTTTCAGAGAATTCTATGTCAGATATTAAATTTGTTAACTTTAAGTCCAAAAGACCATCTAGCTTTGAGATACATTCTTCGTAAGAGCCTTTAAGTGCTTTGTACTTTGCCTCTCGGGTGTCTTTTTGACTATCGTTTGTTTCTTTTAGCCATTTAATTGCCCACTCAACGAAACTTTGTGGAATTTTGACTGTTTCTAATGTTTCAATAACTTGTCGCTTTAGTTCTCTTTCAGGTATATAGGCTTGAGAGC
>JBAQKY010000011.1:0-24880 GCA_049301455.1 Microgenomates group bacterium | reverse complement strand
CACCTCTCCCACTTCTGATACTGGTAGGGTTGATATTTTGTATGCTTGTTGGTAAATACCAAGACTTGTAGTTCCTAAAACTCGACCAACCAAAATATCATCCAAGTTTTGGAATAAATAATTAAACACACCAGCTCCTGTTATCCATTTGCCTCGGTTTATAACTTCCATTGTTTTTTCTTTCTCAAAAATAAACTTTGGAGTTGGTTTAAAGTAGATGAAAGAGAGTATAACTTCTAAAACAGTTGATATTATCATTGCATAGATAAAACTATTTTCTGATTTAGTAAGAACTCCTAATCCAATAGCAAAGACGGCATCAACAAAAAATATCACAGAATCATATCTAAATTGTTTGTTGAATTCCAAATTCTTTTGATACTTAACACATGAAGGATTTATAAAACCACGAATTACAGGAACCACAGAAACTAAATATAAAATAAAGGTAGCACTTTCATTTTTAAAGTAACTTGCAATGAACGGCGCAGAAACAAATATTAATATCCCAATCAAAAATCCACGTACAATTGAAACAACCCATGCAGAATTAACATATTCATCAACTTTTTTATTCTTTTGAATTAAAAAGATGTTTATACCTGTCTCAGTTAACATTTCAAGAAAACCTAAGACCAAAGTTGCAATACCATATATACCAAATTGAGCTGGAACCAGAATACGTGCAAGAATTGCAATTTTAACTAAGGCTAGACTGCGTGTAACCACACGCAAGGCACCCATCCAACTAAGACCTCTTAATGCGGTTTGAAAGTATCCCATGACTAAATCCAATTATACAACTAAAATCTGAGATGAATTGTAAGCAAATTCCCCATAGGCCAGCTTTTCTAAAAGCATAGATAATATATCCTGCAAAAAATACAAAACACAGTTGTTTATTGAATAAAAATAATAAAATTAGAATTAAATACCTCATAAATATCGTAAGCACCTTTATGTTGTGTGTTTTCCACTTTTTAAGTGGATGCCACCAAATACCAGACACTGCATCACCTTTTGCATATCTATATATTTTATTTGCAAATTCCTTAATTGTTTTAGGCATTTGCCAATCAACAATTGCATCCCTAGCAACAACAAACCTTGCACCGGCATCAATTAGTTTCATATTAAAAACAGTATCTTCTGCAGTATCATTTAAATTTTCAGGGAATCCTCCTGCTTTTTTCCATATGCTTTTTGTAAACGACATTGACCTTGCAGAGGGTAGAAAATCTGATTTTATATCTTGTTGTTTTACACCCAAGAAAACTGCTTCTGCCTTTTCAAAATTATTTTGTGCAACCATTTGGTAACCACCTGCAACAACCTCACTATCAGTTTTTTTAAATGGATCTGTTATCTTTTCCAACCAGTCTTTGTGAGGAGTGCATCCTGCATCAGTAATTGCAATTATTTCGTTCTTTGCTTTTTTGATTGCAATGTTACGACCTTTAGATCTTGAACAATTATCATAATCTTTGGCATCAATAATTATAATTTCATCAGGTTTTAATGTTTGATTATTTAAAGCATTAAGAAGTTTATTAACAGTTTCCTCAGGTTCATTGAATATAGTTACACAAACAGTGACTTTTTTATTTTTATGAAGCATACTTAAACTATCAATCTAATAGGATTACCCTCAACAAGCTTCATTACATTTTCTACTGCCATTTCATATGTCTTTTTGTTTGCATCTTCTGTATTAAATGCATTGTGAGGTGTAACTATAACTCTTGGATGATTTAGATATGATGGATCAGCAGGTTGTGAAATTTCTGTTTCAATTCCAAATCCAAATATTTTTCCACCCTCCAAACCTTTAAATACGGATTCTTTGTTTGTTATCTTTTCCATCGCTGAATTAACAATAATTACACCATCTTTCATTTTGCTAACCGCCTCATCGGAAATTAAGTTTTCAGTTTCAAGAGTTAATGGAGTACAAATCGCGATAATGTCGCTTTCCTTATACAGAGTATCTAGATCAACGAGTTTAACTCCTTCTACTTCTTTATTACTTTTATTTACTCCTAGAATTTTCATATTAAAAGCCTTGGCAATTCTTGCAATCTTTTGACCGATATCACCAAGTCCTATTATTCCAATTGTTTTTTCAAATACTTCTTTGCCTGTATATTCTGCAAATTTAAACGCATTCTTGTTTCTCACATCTCTATCAAATTCAGTAACTCTTTTTGATAAATCTAAAATCATAG
The DNA here is from genome assembly GCA_049301455.1 of Microgenomates group bacterium. Classification (GTDB taxonomy): domain Bacteria; phylum Patescibacteriota; class Microgenomatia; order UBA8517; family UBA8517; genus JAUYMM01. The sequence goes on along the minus strand of JBAQKY010000011.1, from coordinate 22,655 downwards.
CCCAAGTATGTTCTGCAACTGATTCAGAATTTGCACCTTTTACATTACTTAATTTAACTCCATGTTTTTTGACTGCTTCAATATCAACCCACGCCAAACCAACTGTTAATGTGGAGATATATTTTAAATTTGGAAGACCACTTAATAACTCATCAGATATTTTTTCTAAACCTGAAGATCCTGCAATCAATATCTCTGCATCACTCGCTTTTTCTATAACCTCTTGAGCAGTTAGTTTTTGTCCATCAATTATTTCAAAATCACCAACTTTTTCAAGATCAACTTTTAAAACATCACCAATAACTGGATTTGAAGTAATTAAATATATTTTCATTTTTCAAATATATCACTTTTCCACAATTTTATATAGACTTTTACAATAACATCCCAAGTAGGTATTTTTTTAAGTTTTTTAATTTCGTTCCAATAGTCCTCTTTTAAAGGATTGTTTGCAAAGATCATTATTTTACAACCATAACTTTTTGCTTCAAGATATGAGAGATACCCTGATGGGACACAGTATTCTGCAGTTTTTAAATATTTCTCTGGATTTTTGACATTTGTAACATATGTGACTTTGTAGTTTACTTTTTGAGTACTCAACCACTTTTGAAATTCTAAATACCCAGTATCTTTATCTGTTCTTCCCAACCAAACAATAGAGTTTTTACCACGAAGTGGCAAGCTTTGCTTATTTTTTTCCAATTTTTCTATTCCTCCATGTATTATGAAGTCAGTTTTAATTCCATACCACTTTTCAACATAACTACCTACTGCAATACTTCCATTTGTTAGTTTATTTGCAATTCTTTTATTGTAAATAGACCACATAGTTAATGGGAACTTTCCCTCCCAACCGTGGAAAGTTATGTATACTTTTTTTGTTGGGAATAAAAATCCAAAAGGTATATACCAAATGAAAACATCATGGATATGAACAATGTCTGCTTTTTTAATTAATTTAATATTTTTTAAAAACCAAAACCAAATATATAAAAGTCCTAGTATTTTAATTTTTGGAGGTTTGATGTCTTCTTCCGAAATTATCTCTGTTTTATGGCCCAGATGATTTAATTTGTTACTTATAGCATTCACATGTCTTTCAACCCCACCAATATGTGGCCATTTGTGATGTGATATGAAAAGTATATTCATGGTTATCTTTTAGTTGCAAACACAATTATAAGATTAGGTTTTCTTATTCTGAGAAGATCATTTATAAGGTTCTTAATATAAGTCAATTTTCTAAAAGCCGTCAACAATTTAATTTTTTCAATAGTAAAACCGCTATCTACCAGCAAACTCGACACGCTTTTAACATCATATCCAACTAAGTGTCCATTTTTGCTCCTGTCACTGTATTTTTCATTTGTTGGAACAGAAATAATAACTAAACCATTTTTTTTGGTAACTCGATAAATTTCTTTCACAGATTTTTTTCCATTCTCAACCGATAAGTGTTCAATTACATCAAGTGCAACAACACAATTAAAATAATTATTGTTATAAGGTATTGATAATATTGATGCTTTTTTGAATTCGCCACTTAAGTTTTTAATTGCATTAGTCACAGCAACACTGGAAATATCAATTCCAAATAAATTTAAATTGAGTTTTTTATTTAGTATTTCACTTTCCAAGAAACCATAACCTATACCGACATCTAAAAAATTTCCAGACATGTATTTTAGCCTGTTGATAATATAACTATTCTTAAGCATGTAGATTGGAGATTTTTGTATACATGATTTATTTTTAACAATTTTGTTGTCCCAAAATTTAGGAGTATTTGGGTCATTTTTAATTGAGTATTGACAGACTAGATCATTATGGTTCATATTTTATGTAGTGCTTTTTAATAAAAAACTTACAAACGTATTGTTTTTATTTTTAGCTATATCTTTAGTAGTATATATTTATTTCCCCAAAAAATCCCTCTCCTCATCAACCATAGGAACATGGAGCTTAAACAATACTCTTAATGATTCTGTTGCAAGCCAGTATGGCTTCACCAACGGAAATAGAATTTATTCTATCGGGGGTGCAAATTCCGTAACTATCTACTCAGGGGAATACTCAAATATTAATACTAATGGAACTTTAAACAATTGGGTTAATTTAACAAATAGGCAGAATATTTTCTGGCATTCAGGGGTAGTTAATAATAATTTTATATATACATTAGGAGGGGCTAATTCCAACAGAGCAAATATGAATAAGGTGTATATTTCTCAGATAAATTCCAATGGAGACATCTCAGCGTGGAACGAAACGACACCCTTACCTTTATCGCTTACCTTAGGTGGAGCTGTTGTATATAACAATAAAATATATTACGCAGGCGGGTCTACAAATGGCGAGACAAGTTCTAATTCTAAATCAGAAATATACAAATCTGAGATCAACAACGATGGAACACTGGGCGCATGGTCGATTGCAGGTTATCTACCCCATCAAATGCTTGGTTTTGGCCTTATCGAACACAACGGATACATAATTGTATTAGGTGGTAAAACTCTAGGTGAAACATATCTTTCGGAAGTACAAAAGGCAAAAATTAACCTTGTAACAGGTAATGTCGAGCAATGGGAAATACAAAGCCCACTACCTGACCCTGTGTACAGATCAGGTGTAACAAAAGTCCAAAACTTAGTAGTTTCAGCTGGTGGATACAATATAAGCCCATCCTTCACACTGATGGATAAAGTAAATTTTGCAGAAATTGGAATAATAGGAACTATTAACTCTTGGACTACAAGCACCAACTCTCTTATTCATCCAAACTGTTGTATGGCATTAACATCGTGGAATAATTTCATTTATGAACAGGGTGGTTGGACAGGAAACTATACAAACGAAGTTAACACTGCTGAGGTAAACATAATTACTCCATCTTCTACTCCAACAGTTATACCAACGCCTTCTCCAACCACATCGCCTACACCAGTGCCAACAGCAACACCAACTATTGAGCCAACTGCATCACCAACATCAACTCCTGTCCTACCAGTTTTATCTGTTCCAAGTTTAAAACAATACAGTACACCATGGGGAAATAAAATATATGATCATACCAAAAATACAATTCATGAATTTGGTTGCGCCTTAACTTCTGCAGTTATGGTTTTACAATATCATGGGCATATTGTTTTACCAGACACATTAAATAATTGGCTCAACAATCAAAGTGATGGTTATATAAGAAATGGTTTAATAAATTGGCTTGCAGTTAGTAGGTATACAAAACTACATGATTCTACTAACTCTCCGACACTTGAATACAAAAGACTAGAACCAACCAAAGGTGACTTAGACAATGAACTGAATAGCAACAGGCCTGCAATCTTAAAAGAAAATGGGCACTTCGTGGTAGCTACAGGAAAAACAAATAACAGCTATCTAATTAACGATCCCGGATATGCAAGCAGAAACACACTTGAACCCTATGGAAACACATATCTTGCAATAAATAGTTACACCCCAACACATTCTGATCTTTCATATATGATGTTTGTTGTTGATCCTGATATTAATATTGAAATCAAAGATTCTAATGGATTATTAATTCCAGCAGAAAGTTATATTGACGAACCAATCAACGGTCTTACAAATCCAAACATCAAAAGTGGTGAAACTGTAAAAATAATTCTTTTTGAAAAGCCAGAAACTGGTGATTATAAACTTCTAGTAAGCGGTCCAAAAGGAAAATATCAATTAAATAGCTACCTTTACGATGTAAATGGTAATGTGAATCAAAATAAATTTAACGGTGAAATCAAAAGCAATGAAACAGATAAATATAATATAAGCTTTAGTTCAGAAAAAGAGAAAATAAAAAAGAGTAAAAGGATACTAGACGTTTTGTACTGGCATAAGTTTTTCTCTAAGTTTTTTGAGAAGCACTCCTAAAACGACTATTTGGCAGAACCAAAATAAATAAATAAACCACTGTTTTGTCGAATCACTTCCAATATTATATGCATGGATTGAAATAATATAAAAAACTAAATAATTAATTACATGTAATTTACGCCAATTATTTACAATCCAATCAGAAGTTGTTTTTCCAAGAATTGATATACCTTTTCTAAACTTAGCTACAAAAACTGAAATTGTAAGTAGGTAAAAAGCAATTCTTCCAAGATTTATATAATGTTCATATATTCCATCACACAAAACACAAACATCTGTGTAGACATAGAACGGATCAAAATCACTTGAATATGAGTATCTATATAAAATCATCAAAATTGGATGAATAAAAACAAAAGTATACGCAAGTATTCCATTTAACATGTGAAATTTCAAAAACTTTCTGTTTGAACTTAAAAAGATTTGAAGCGTAATTAAGACAAAGGCAGAAATACCTGTAATTCTTTGTAGTAAATTGATAGTTTGTATATCTGGCATATCTATTAGTGGATCCGACAGGATTCGAACCTGTGGCCTCAGCAATGTGAATGCTGCGCTCTAACCAACTGAGCTACGAATCCTGACCTTTATATTAGTGTAATAATACCATCATTTTAATTTTTTTCACAGAATTGACATATGTTTTGTTTTAATTTAAATTGATTATTGTTGTGACAAATTCTAACGACATACAATTAGCATTATCATACGATGATGTTCTTCTAGTTCCCCAGTATTCTGATATTAATAGTAGGAATGATGTCTCATTAAAAACACAAATCACAAAAAGAATAACTTTAGATATTCCCCTTGTCTCTGCAAACATGAGTGATGTAACTGATGCAAAAATGGCAATTGCACTAGGCAAGCTTGGTGGACTTGGAGTTATACCTAGATTTTTACCAATAGAAATGCAAGCACAAGAAGTATTTGATGTTAAAAAATCAGGTGTTACTGTCGGAGCAGCAGTTGGTGCTAGAAATGGAATTGTAGAACGTGCAGAAGCACTGGTAAATGCAGGCTGCGATGTTTTATTCATTGACGTTGCACATGGACATATGCAAAAAAATTTAGACGCAACAACCAAACTAAAACAAATGTTTGGAGATAAAGTTGATATTGTCTCCGGAAACTCTGCAACTTTTGAAGCAGCAGAAAGCTTGTTCAAAGCTGGTGCCGATTGTGTCAAAGTTGGAATTGGACCTGGATCAATTTGTACTACTCGTATTGAGACAGGATCTGGTGTTCCTCAAATAACAGCCATTATTGAATCTGCAAGAGCTGCAAGGAAATATAAGAAGTTTTTAATTGCTGATGGTGGAACTAAAACTTCTGGTGATGTTGTTAAAGGGCTTGCAGCTGGAGCATCTGCAATCATGGCAGGTAGTATTTTTGCAGGATGTGATGAAGCTCCCGGAAAAATGGTTAAAAAAGACGGAATTAAATATAAGGTGTATAACGCATCCACATCACTTGCAGAAAAGAAAAAACACTCAATATTTAATAGGAGTGAAGTTGAAGAACATTATGTTAAACAAATTGAAGGAGTTGAATCAATCGTTCCCTACAAAGGATCACTTTCAAGTTTGATTGAAAAATACAGTGCTAATATTAGATCAGGATTTAGTTACTCAGGAGCAAAAGATATTTTAGAGCTTTGGGATAAGGCTTCATTCGTTAGAATAACAACCATGGGAGTTAAAGAAAGTGGATCCCATGATGTGCTACTGTACAAGACTCATTAAATACTAATATAATGGAATAATGCTAGGTAAACTCGGTGCTTTTTTCATGGATATACTTGAAGTGATTGTTTTGGCTGTTGGTATATTTTTAATCGTCTATCTTCTAATTTTAAGGCCGCACAAAATAAAAGGTCAATCAATGCATCCTACATTCCCTGATGGTGAGTATCTTTTAACAGAAAAGGTAAGTTATTACCGCGACGACCCACAAAGAGGTGACGTCATAGTTTTTAAACCACCAATCTCTGAAGATGAATTTATCAAAAGAGTAATTGCACTTCCTGGTGAAACTGTAATGGTCTTAAACGGCAAAGTCTTTGTTAATGACGAACAACTTAAAGAAGACTATATTAAGGTAGACACAAATCCAAGTAGCTTCTTGTCTGAGGGTGAAAGGTATACAGTTCCAGAGGGTAACTACTTTGTCATGGGCGATAATAGACCACACTCATCAGATTCTAGAGCTTGGGGACCAATTACAAAGAAAGTCATAACAGGTAAAGCTTGGGTTATATATTATCCATTTAACCTTGCAGGAAAGATAAAAGCTCCAAATTATTAATTTAAATATACAAGAAAAACACAAAAGGATAATTAATTAAATATATAAACTAGTTTGCAATTGCCTTGTAGATTAACTGAAGTGTATTTTCTGTCTCATCAAGTGAACCTTTTAAGACGAATGTTAATCTTGTTTCTCTTCTTGATCTTGCCAATCTAACTTGATGTTTTTCTCCAAGAGCTTTTTCAAAATCTGATTTCATTCTGTCAATTTCATCAGAAACTATATGCATTTTTGGAAGGTTCATCTTTGGCTTCTCATTATGTTCTGCTTTCATTCTTCTTGCTAATTCTTCTGCTCTTCTAACTGAACCTGATTCACGCAAGATTATTTTATAAGCTTCAACCATTAAATCCACGTCATCAATGGCTGCTAATGCCCTTGCATGACCTTCAGAGATAAGTCCTGAAAGAAGTCCATCTTTTAATGCATCTGGCAAAGTTAATAGTCTTAAGGAATTACTGACATAGGCAACTGATTTTCCAATTCTGACTGCAACTTCTGAAGTTGTAAGTCCAAATTCATCCATCAATCTTTCAAAACCTTTGGCACGATCAAGAGAATTTAAATCAACACGTTGAACGTTTTCAACGATTGCCATTTCAAGCATTCCTTTTGGAGTTGTTTCACGAATAATAACTGGAACATGAGTAAGTCCTGCAAGCTTTGACGCTCTCCATCTTCTTTCACCTGCAATTATTTGATAACCTGCTGGAGTCTTTGCAATAACAAGAGGCTCTAAAATTCCATGTTCTCTGATTGAATCTACTAGGTCTACTAAACTTTCTGGTGTGATTGCTCCTCTTGGTTGTAATGGGTTGGGTTGAAGTTGGTTTATATCAAACTGTAGTACTTCTTCTGCCATATTATTTTGTGACTATGTTTACTAATTTTTTACCTAATCTGGTTGAAAATTGAACAATACCACTAGCAACTGCATATAATGTGTGGTCTCTTCCTACTTTTACATTTTTACCTGCACCAATTTTTGTTCCATTTTGGCGAATTAGAACTTCACCTGAAGCAACAGTTTGCATACCTGAAACCTTAGTTCCAAGTCTTTTACCTGCTGGTGATACATGCTGTTTGGCTTTTCCTGCTGCTTTGTGTGTTGACATATTTTTATATTTCTAAAGACTGCTACTATAACGCAATATAGCTCAGGTTTTCACGGATGTCAAGAGATCAAAAAGATTTAGTTTGATATCTTTTCAACTAGAAGTCTTGTATATTGAGCTCTGAAACCTACGTGTCTTCTTTCTCTTGATTTAGCTTTGTACTTAAAGATGTCTACTTTTTCACCTTTTTCAAGTTCAACAAGAACTTTTACAGTTACTTTAGCCTTCTCAAGTACAGGTGTTCCAACTTCAACAGTTTCACCATCAACAAACAATAAAACCTCAGGAGCGACCTTAAGATCATTCATTTTGTCAACCAAAATTTCTTGTCCTTCAGTAACTCTATATTGTTTACCTTGAATTCTAATTACTGCAAATTTGTCCATATGTTGTATTTTACATTCAAGAAGCATTAATCGCAAGACTTATTCTGTTGGAGGTATTGGGGATTCAAAGCGAGCGCTTTGGACACCGTGTTTGGAACAACTATATCTACAAATATAAATGTCCCCGATACCATCTTCTGATGAATCAATATCTATATGAACTAAACCGCCTCCTGAAATTTGTTCTACAAGTATTGTGTCATTTGTACAACCATTTTCACCTATATGTATTTGAATAAATCGCTTTGGATGAAGGCCATCAACAGTTAGCTCAGGTGACTCGAATTCTATTGTCATTATTGCGATTCTACTCCAAGTCAAAGATGCTTGCAAACTAGCCTCGTCTTGTCCCAACTACAATACCCAGTGCAGTTAGAGTGGCAAGAAGTGATGAACCACCTGCAGAAACTAGCGGAAATGGAATACCTGTAATGGGAAACAAACTCATGTTCATGCCTGTGTGTATAACAACTTGCGCAAAAAATGTTAAAAATAATCCTGAAAGAAAAATTCTTGCTGGTATATTTATTGCATGTTCTGAATAACTAACAATTCTATATAAAAGTAGAAATGTTAAAAGTAAAAGAACAACTGCCCCCACAAAGCCCATTTCCTCTGCAACTGAAGCAAAAATAAAATCAGTGTGCCTTTCAGGTAAAAATGACAACTGTGTCCCAACTCCCTTTCCAAGTCCCCTACCTAAAAACATTCCAGAACCTACTGAGATAGTTGACTGAATGGCATTATAACCAACGCCTAGCGGATCACTTGTTGGGTCTAAAAATGCTGTAATTCTTTGTTTTTGATATGGGGCAAGAAAAACAAAAACAAGAGGAATGAGAATAAGCGCTAAAAGTCCTATGTATACAAAATATTTTTTGTTTAAATCTGAAGCTAATAATAAACCTAAAAAACCAACTGCAGTCAGTGCAGTAACTCCAAGTGAGGGTTGGACTAAAATTAAAAATAATGGAATTGCCATTAAAATTAAGGCATTTATAAGCCTTTTAAATGTTAACTTTTGTTCACTCAAATAGTTGGCAAAGAAAACTAAAAGAAAAGGTCTAACAATTTCAGATGGTTGAAGTGAAATAGAACCAATTGGAATCCATCTCACAGTTCCTCTTGTCACCTGACCTATTACAAGTGTAATTAATAGTAAAATAATACTAATAATGTAAAAATATCTAGATAATGCAGATACAACTTCAAAATCAAACAAAGAAAACATAACAAAAGCAAATAAACCCAAACCAAAATACCAGTAGTAAGAAGGGAAAAGGGATGGACTAACAGAATTTAAAATAAAAATACTAAAGACTAAAAGCAGAAATATGGGTAAGACCAATAAAGCATCAAATTTCATAGCGACAGCTGAATCTCATCTGTAACTAATGATACACCAAAATCACCTGTGGTTATTTCATTAACAAGTGTCTTCTTAACTAACCAATCTTTTAATTCTTTGTTTTCTGGTAACCAATTGGTTGATAAATTAACTTTATCATTCATTTCTACACCTAATTCTTTTCTTGCAGATTGTATTTTACGAATTAGGTCTCTAGTGTCTGCTTCTTCTTTTAATTCTGGTGTTATTTCCAAATCTAATTTGTTTTCATTTTGTGCATAAACTACAGATTTTAAATTTAATTCATCAAGTAATATTTGTTCTAATCCTTTAGTCTCAAATTCTTTGTTTGTAATCTCAAATTTTGAAAGTGGTTGACGAACAGCAACGTTATTTTCTTTTCTCAAAGAATGCCCAATCTCAACAACTTGTCTGACACCTTCCATTTCTGCAAGTATCTTTTCATCTTCACTGTTTAATTTGTTTGCAACAGGCCAATCAGACAAATGGACAGACTCTTCTTTTGTTAAATTGATATAAATTGTTTCTGAGAGGAACGGTATAAATGGTGCAAGCAACTTTGACAATGTAACCAAGACCTCATATGTAGTGCTGTAAAAATTATTATCTTTCCTATCTCTTGACCTTCTTATGTACCAAAGTGATAAATCATCAACAAATTTATCAATTGTTCCACTTGAATTGTATGGATCAAACTTTTCCATACTATCAGTGACTGAACTTATGGTTTCCTTTAATCTGATTAGAATCCACCTGTCTAGAATGTCATCAGATTTAATAGATTTTGAAGGTTCCCAACCGTCTGTATTAGCGTATGTTACAAAAAAGTTATATATATTCCAAAGCTTCAAATGGAATTGTCTTCTAGTTTCATCAGCTATTTTAAATCCAAATAAAATATTCTGAGAAGGATCTTGTCTCGCATATATCCATCTCATAACATCAGCTCCAATTTTATCTGCTGCTTCACTAAACTCAATTGAATTACCCCACGATTTATGCATTGGCCTACCATCCTCAGCAAGTAAACTTGCATATCCTAAGACAGATTTAAATGGATTTTTATTTTCCAAAACAGTACTCATTGCAATCATCGAATAAAACCAATTTTTAAATTGTCCTGGAAAACTTTCAGTGATGAAATCAACAGGGAACCATCTCTCCCATTCCTTTTTGTCAGTTAAGTAAAGTGGTTTTGTGTCAGTTACATCAAAATTACTTGCTTTATTGTTTGATGAAATTGTTGAGAACTGTACGATTCCAGCATCAAGCCAAGGATTACCGACTGGTTCAATTCTTGATGAAGTCTCTCCACACTTTGAACATTTTATTTTTACTTCATCAATTTGTGGCTTGTGTGGTGACTTGCCATCCATTTTATCCCATCCCGAAACAGCTTTTTCTTTTAGTTCTTCTTTGCCACCAACAACATCAAAGTTACCACATTTAGTACATTCCCAAATTGGTAAAGCCAAACCCCAATATCTATTCTTTTTACTAATCAACCAATCATGCATATTATCAAGCCAATCAAGTTCTCTTTTAAGACCAAATTCAGGAATCCAATTTATTTTTTTAGCATTTTCCTTCATTCTCTCTCTTAATGTCTTTGATTCACCAGAAGCAGATTTCTGCGAAGGCTTGTCCATTGAGATATACCATTCATCTGTTACTTTCCATACAAGTTCTGCTTTACATCTCCAACAAGCTGGATATCTGTGTGTGTATTTCTCAACTTTAAATGCAAAACCTTTTTCTTCCATAATATCGAGTATTATTCTAGGATGCCATTTTGCATTTTGACCTGACAATTCATTAAAACCTGCCATGTATGAGGCATCATCATTAATTACAGGTATCATTGGAAGTCCTAATTCACGACCTAATTTAAAATCTTCAGTACCTGCAGAAACTGCAGTATGAACCATTCCCGTACCATCAACTGTTGTTATTGGCATGATTAAGTCGTTGGTTGCAACTACAATATGGAATTTTTCAGGATTTTCTTCTGCAACTTTTGATACTGCTGGAAGGTTATCAAAGCAACCTGAATATTTAAGTCCAGTCAGTTCACTACCTTTTACTTTTTTAAGAACTTTGAAGACAACATCTTTAAATACTCTTTCTTTGGCCTCATCTGCAAGCCAATATTTTATTCCATTGGATTCAACCAACACATAATCAAGTTTCTTATCAACTGCAACTGCAATGTTTGCAGGTATAGTCCATGGTGTTGTTGTCCAAACAAGTAAATTTTCATCAGAATCGACAATCGGAAACTTCATATAAATTGATTCGTGAGTTGCCTCTTTATAATCCTCAGTCAACATTTCGTGTTGAGATATAGCAGTCTCACATCTTGGACACCACGGAACTGAGTCATTACCTTTATATAACCATCCATTATCATTAACAACTTTTAAGAAATGCCAAATCATGTAGTTATTATCATCAGACAATGTGTAATATGAATTATCCCAATCTGCAAAATATCCTAATCTTTTACTTTGTTCTGTTTGAATTCCTGAATACTTTTTAACTCTTTCTTTACAAAGCTCAACAAATTTTGCAACTCCAAAGGCTTCAATATCTTTTTTACTTTTAAAACCTTGTTCTTTTTCAACTTCTACCTCAACCCACAAACCTTGGCAATCAAAACCGTTCTGATGTCTTTGACGATATCCTTGCATGCTTTTGAATCTTGGCCACAAATCTTTATAAGTTCTTCCCCATGCATGATGAACACCCATTGGATTGTTTGCAGTTATTGGACCGTCTTGAAATGAAAAATATTTATCTGATTTCTTATTTTTATCTAAATATTTTTTAACAATTCCATCAGAATACCAATGTTCCAATAACTCCCTTTCCATTGCTGGAAAATCAGGTTTTGGATCTAAACTTTTAAAATATTGTTTTTTGTTAGTCATAACGCCTTTAATTATATATTAAATATATTTGTAAAGGGCGACATTGAAGCGCGGTACCACCTTTATTGTTTCTCGTTACTGCTGTTACGGGCTTACCCGAAAGGTTCTACTAACTTTAAAAGCGTTCTTCCTTTAGCACAGAATTGATATTTCTGTATTGCCTTGAATTATTATAACACAGAATTAATATTCTGGAAGTAAATATATAGTGTTTATTAACTTATCATATGCGTCTCTATAAATTTTATATTTAGGATCTGTAAGATTAACGGTCTCCTTATTTGGATAAGAGATACGAATATCGTATTTTTTATCCCGATAAATGAAGGTTGTATAAGTACCAAAACCCTCATAGTTACTATCAATCTGTATTGCGCTAACTGTGTCGTCAATTGTGAGCATCTTTTTATTATTTGTTATTTTATTGGCAAAATCGTCGTTTTTCATGTCTTCAACATACTGCTCTGTGGTTGTCATTAAAAAGCCATTATTTCCCATAGGAGGAACACTTATAGACATGTTTATTCTGGCTCCTTCGAATCCTCCATCTCCTAAATCTTTATAATCAGGACTATATATAACAAATTCACTATATACGGATTGGTATTCAAAATTATCTTTAAAGGCTTTCCAACCCTCTGGGATATTAAACTGAAATCTATTTTTTGAAACTAAATCTTCAGAATATGTATCTGAAATTGATTTAAATCTTTCATTTGAATCAGATGTTTTATTTAGTTTATTTGAAAAACCAAACACTTTAATTAAACCCCCAACGACAATCAGGACAACAAACAAAAAAGGCAATACTCCAATCTTTTTAGGTACTCTTTTCGTGAAGGACTTCATCACAAATATTATATACTAATTTAGTGAATTTTTCGCAAGAAGGCTGGAATTTCAAATTTCTCCCCAAACACATCATCATCTTTTGAATTGTCTGTGTCATCATTTCCATAGTCATCTGAATTTGATTGTCTTGATTCCTCAGTATTACTTTCTTCTTGTTTGACAGGTTCTGAAACAACACCTGAAACAACTGGGCGCATGTTTGATGGTCTCATCTGTGCAATTCTTGATCTTGTTTCATCAAATCCTGTTGCAATTACAGTAATTCTAACTTGATCGGACAAACCTTCTTTAATTACGGCTCCAAAAATTATGTTTGCATCTTGATCTGCGGCTGATGAAATAATTTTTGCAGCTTCATCAACTTCATACATGGTTAAATCTTTTCCACCTGCAATGTTGAAAAGTACTCCCCTTGCACCTTCAATTGATAAATCAAGAAGTGGTGAAGAAACTGCAGCACGTGCTGCCATTTGAGCTCTATTCTCACCCACACCTGTTCCAATACCCAAAAGGGCTGTGCCGGCCTGACTCATAATTGCTTTGACGTCATTAAAATCTACGTTGACAAGTCCAGGAGTTGTAATAATTTCTGCAATACCGCCAACACCTTGCTCCAAAACTGAGTCAACAACTTTAAAGGCATCAACCAAACTCATTTTTCTATCAATTACATCCATCAACCTTTGGTTTGGGATAACAATTAGGGTATCAACAACTTCACGAAGTTTTTCTATTCCATCTTCTGCTGCAACAGTTCTTCTTGTGCCTTCAAAGGCAAATGGTTTAGTAACAATACCAACAGTTAAGGCACCTGCTTCTTTTGCAAGTCTTGCAATGACAGGAGCTGCTCCTGTTCCTGTTCCACCACCCATACCTGCAGTGACAAAGACCATATCAGTATCAATCATTATTTCTTTTAACTTTTCAATTGATTCTTCTGCTGCTTGTGCACCAATTTCTGGATTTCCACCAACTCCTAAACCTTTGGTTATTTTTTCACCAATTTGAATTTTGGTTGGAGCCTTGTTAGTTAATAGAACTTGAGAATCAGTATTAGCAACCACAAACTCAACACCTGTGATGAGTCCATTCTCAACCATTGAAGAAACTGCATTTCCACCGCCACCACCAACACCAATAACTTTTATCTTTGCTATTCTTGCTGAGTCAGGTTTAACTAAAGCCATATTTATTTTTAATAATTTAAATCAAGGTCAAAATTAGTAGATTATGGGGCAGACTACTTAAAAAGCATTATATATACTTTCTTGTACTTGTCAAAGCGAATTTTAAATAACTATGGCAGTAAATCCTTGACAGACTCTATAATTTTATGCAAAAAGCCTTTACCAGGTAAATTAATTTTCATTGGAAACTTCATTCCAACAGGTTCAACTTCGTCTTGTTTTAAGCCATACAATAAAAGACCGAGTGGAACAGAAAACACTGGATCCAAGCAGTCATCAACAAGACCTGAAACACCTGAAGGAACGCCTAAACGAACAGGAAGTGCAAGCATTCTTTTTGCAGAATCTGTAACCCCTACAGTTTTTGATCCGCCTCCTGTAATAATTGCACCTGATGGAATTCTATTTATAATTTTTTCTCTTTCTAACTCTAGTCGGACCATTGTGAATATTTCATTTAGTCTTGGTCTAATAATTCCTTCAATCAATGTTTTCCTTGAAACTTTACTGACCTCAGATATACCTAACGAAGTTAGATCTAACTCATCTTTTTGTTCTTTGTCTTGTTTTTTGGGTGTTGAAAGTGAAATCTTTATCTTTTCTGCAGTATCAAGTGAAACACGAAGTCCAATTGCAATATCATTGGTTACATTTTTTGCACCTACTGGTATAACTCCAGAGTATGCAAGTGAGCCATCAACATAAGCAACAACAGATGTAGTACCAGCTCCAATATCAATTAAGGCACATCCCAATTCTTTCTCTGTTTCTGTCAATACTGAATGTGCAGATGCAAGACCGGAAAATACAATGTCATTTATTTTAATTCCAGCTTCAGAAAGGGCTTTTGAAAGATTTTTGACTGCAGCACTTGAAGCAGTTACAACATGGGTTTCAACCTCAAGCCTTACACCACTCATACCAACAGGATCTTTAACTCCTGATTCGCCATCAACTACAAATTCACGGGGTAAAACATGCACAATTTCACGACTTGCTGGAAGTGATATTGCTGAAGCAGCTTCAATTACACGGTCAATGTCTGAGAGAATAATTTCTCCTGTTGATCCAGAAACTGCAACAACTCCATGTGAATTTTGTGAATGGATATGTGCTCCACCTAATGAGACATATGCAGAATCAAGATTATGTCCAGCCATTCTTTCTGCAGCCTCTACTGAAGAAATTGCAGACTCAACAGCCTCTTCAATATTTACTATTTGTCCTTTTTTAACACCTTTTGAAGGAACCTGAGAAACACCAATAATATTTATTTTTTCTTGGTATGAACCTTCTTCTGTTGTTACTTGAGCAACTACAGTTGCTGTTTTGCTGCTGCCTAATTCAATTGCGGCAATAATTTTACTTTTGTTCATATATTTTAACTAAACTTACGTAATACTGGATTTTTATATCTTAAATCAATCTCTCGTATTTCATTCATTCTAATTCCTTCTGTCTCATCATTCAAGCGTGAAAATATTAATCTTATACTTCCAACTAAAAGATCGATATCTCCTTCGGTTGGAAAAATGATATTTACACCGTCTGAATTCACAAATCTTAGATCATTTTTTTCGATTATCCCCTCGTTTATTGAAAACAAAAATGACATATAACTTAAAACTTTAATTGCAAACATTTCTTTTTCACCAATTTGTTTACCAACTTCTAAATTTAAGTTCTCAACTGATATTTTTGGCAAATCAGTAGAGTCAACAATCGATAAAACAATGCCATCACTACTAAGTAAATAAAACTTATTAGTAGACATAGAATATATTGCATTCTTGGGAGATTTAATATTCAAATCAATTTTAATCGCATTGGGAATTTTATATTGGATAAGATATGAATTTACTGATATGTCGTTTTTTAAATTAATTTCAATTTGATCTCTAACAAATTTATAATCGTAGGATTTAGTTTCATATTCATCAAACTCAAAGTTTTGAGGACATGGCCCGAACTGTGACTGACAATCTATTTTTGAAATCTTTATAGATTTTTTAACAACCAAAGGAATTAGTGCAATAAAAACAACAATCAAAACAATTGAGAGTATTTTAAAAATATTAAAATCAAATGAAAAATAGGATTTAGGAACTTTATTTCTTCTCATGTGTGAGACTTGCCAAAATATCAACAATTTTTTCAGCGGCTTGAAGGTCTTCACTCTCGATATCCTCTGTTACTTTGATAATCTTTGAATAATCATGAATCAATTTTTCAATTTCAGAAAGAAGTTTCTGAGCTGTTAACTCTTTTTGAAGTAAAATACGAGCAAGGCCAAGAGTTTCCATATATTTTGCATTTTCTGTAGCTTCGTCGTTATAGGTCCAAGGAATTGGGATTAAAATTGATGGCTTTTTTAGAGCAATCAACTCTGAAACTGTATTTGCACCAGATCGTGAGATTACAATATCAGCCTTGGCAATAATTTCGGCCATGTTTTTTGGAGTTGTTTGGCCAAATGATAAATATTTCTCATCTTTTATATACTCAAACTTAGATAAATTTGCCTCTCCTGTTTGATGAAGGATGTAATATTTTTCAAGTAAACGAGGTAAAATTGGTGCAATTGCATCATTCAACCATGTTGATCCCCTTGAACCACCAGTAATTAAAATTGATTTGACTCTGACATTTGGCTTCATACCTATGTATTTAATGTATTCACTATTAAGTGGATTACCAACTACTTCAGTTTTTTTCTTACTAAAGAATTTTAATGAACTTTCTCTGGCTACTAAAATTTTCTTTGCAAAATAACTAGAAATTATATTTGCTCTTCCTGCAGTTGCTGTCTGTTCATGAATTACTACTGGAATACCTAAATAGCTTGACCAAAAGGCAGAAACTGCACCAGCTGCGCTACCAAAGGAAAAAGTAAGATCGGGTTTAATTTCTTTAACTAATTTATAACCTTTAATAAGTCCAACTGGGATTTTAAAAAGTGCAGGTATTGTATATCTTGTAAATTTTGTCTGAATTTTGCCTGATTCTAAATTATGGAAAATGACCCCATATTTTGAAAGGTTTTTATATTCTAGTGTTTCTGTTGTTTTGCCTTCCTCAGCAAATCTTTTTCCAATCCAATGAATTTCGTAATTTAGATTTCTTTTCTTGATTTCTTCAATTACAGCAATGGCAGTTGAACCTGCATGGCTACCTGCGAGTAATAGTTTTTGTATTTGCATATCGACTAATATTTAATAGTATACCGCATGATGCCAAAATCATCGACAAACTAGTTCCACCATATGAGAAAAATGGTAATGGTATACCTGTTAATGGGGTTAATGCTGTCATTGCAGAGATATTTAAAATTATCTGACCTCCAATCCAAGCTACAATACCTAAAGATAAAATCTTTGAAAATTGGTCAGGCGCACTTGCCACTACTTTAAAAGCTTTATACAAAAAAAATGCAAATAATAAAATTAATACTAATGAACCTAAAAAACCAAGTTCTTCAGCAATAGCTGCAAATATTGAGTCAGTTGAAGCCTCAGGCAAAAATAAATATTTTTGTTTTGATTGGCCAATGCCTAGACCAAATAAACCACCTGAACCAATTGCTAATAAAATTTGTCTAATATGGTACTCCTTACCTAGCGGGTCAGCTCCAACCTGCAAAAAAGTCATTAATCTATCCCTTCTATAAGGTGAAGAGATAATTAAAATAATAACTCCCACAATACCTGCTGCAAGCGATCCTAAAAAATAAACAATTGGAACTCCAGCAACAAATATTTGGACAATACCAATGAACCCGACTACAAGCGTTGTACCCAAATCTGGTTGCAACATAATAAGGCCACAAACTAAGGCTAGTGGTAAAAAGAATGCCAACGGTTTTTTGATATTACTGTCTGCGACTTTTGCAAGATATAGTGCTAAGGCCAGCTTAACAACTTCAGACGGTTGAAAATTAATTGAACCAATCGATATCCAACGTCTTGCACCAAGTGCTTTTAAAGATATCCCGGGAATAAGAACAGCAACAAGTAGTAAAACTGTGACAAAAAAGATAGGTACAGCTAATTTCTTCCAAAAATTGTAGTTAATATTACTAACTACAATCATGGCAGTTATTCCAACAATAGCCCAAACAACTTGTTGTTTTAGAAAATAGAACTTATCACCAAAGAAATTTAAAGCTTGAGGTGCTGATATATCTGCTATGAAAACAAGTCCAATAGTCACTAAGGTGAGAATTGAGTACAAAAGAGATTTGTCTACTTGAGGCTTAATTGTTCTAGTTTTTAGTTCTCTTCTTCTTTTCATAACGATAGTTGAATCTCGCAGAATAATTGTACCAAAGTTATATGAAGTCAGACATCATCAGATTGTAGCCAGCCATAGACCAAAAATTGCAAGAATTATTCCAATTATCCAAGCCCTCATGACTATCTTTGGTTCCTGCCAGCCTTTAACCATAAATGTGTTATGAAGTGGGGCTAATGGTAAAATTGGTCTTCCTAATTTTCTCCATCCATAGATTTGAATTGCAGATGATGCAACTTCAACTATAAAAATTCCTCCAATTACGCAAAGAGCGATAACATTACCTGTGAGTAAACCAATTAGGCCTAGAGTTGCTCCAAAGCTCATTGCACCAGCATCACCTAAAAAGATACGTGCTGGGTAAACATTGAAATAAAGAAAGGCAATCAAACTTCCAGACCAGATTGCCATAAAAACTGAAAGTGGTGTATCTAGGTTGCCTGCAGCAATAACACTAAAAGCAAGTAAACAAATCAGAAGTAAACCTGAAGCCAATCCATCTAAACCATCTGTAATGTTAAAGGCATTAGAAAATGCAACAATTACAAAGGTAGCAAATGGAATATAACCCCAACCTAAATTTAAAGTAATGTTAACAAGTGGAATATGTAAAATACTAATGCCTAAATCAAAATACATAATAAATGCAGCTATTGATGCGATTACCACTTGAAGCATAAATTTTGGGCCCCTTCTCATACCTACCCACATTCCCATAGCCCCCTGCTCTGATTTGCCGTAAATTTTAATAAGATCGTCCATTAATCCTAATATTCCAAAGCCAATGAATGTTATAAATATAACCCACAACTCACCTCTCAAGTCGTATGCAGACTGAACGAACATTCCCAACTTTGTAGAAATTGGGAAAATAATTACAAACAGCAAAACTGTCATGGCAATTATAAAATTACCACCTCCAACAGGAGTGCCTGCTTTAATATCGTGGATCTTATCAAACAAGTTTGCCTTTCCTTTACCTGCTTCTTTCTTTCTGGTCATTTTCAATCTATAAAGATAATCGATAAAAGGGACAATCAGAATTGAGTTAATTAAAAAGGAGAAAATTATAAGCCCCAAACCAAGTGAAAATGTGTTTCCAAACTGCATATTTGTTTATATTATATAATATATCATACTATTACCGTTATGGCTGTGAAAATTATAATCTTACATGGATGGAGCCAAGACAAAGGACTCTGGCAAGATTTAGCTTACAAGCTAGGAAAAAAATCAAAAGCAATTGACCTTCCTGGTTTTGGGAAGGAAAAAATTATAAATTCAAACTGGGGTGTACCTGACTATGCCAAGTGGGTTGAAGATAAAATCAAACAAAAGGAGGACAAAATAATATTAATTGGCCACTCATTCGGAGGAAGAATCGCAGCAGAAATTGCTAGCCACAAACCAGAATGGCTAAAGGGATTAATTTTATCTGGAGCTCCATGCATATATCGACCGGATACTAAAACTAAAGCCAAAATAATCCTATCTAAAATTGCAAAACTAGTTATTCCAAGGTCATTCCAAGGCAAGTACCTTCCAAAAGATCTCAAAAAAGCAAAAAAAATGGGACTTGAAACTACGTTTAGGAAAACTGTTATATATGATCAAACAAAAAACCTAAGAAAGATAAATGTACCGACATTACTAATTTGGGGAGAAAATGATGTAGACGCACCAATAAGAATTAGTTATGAGATAAATAAACTAATTAACAAATCACAATTAAAAATTATTGATGGTGCAGGACACAACTCCTTCTTGGAAAACCCAAACTTATTTTATAGCTATGTCAAAAAATTTACCGAGAATATTAAATAACATTTTTCCATTTCTTGATTTCCTTTATATTCTTCAACTAGAAGAGTATGAAAATATTCGATATTTTAAAAGATTAAAAAACTTTTTTTGGCGAAGAAATTTACAAAAGAGAGATAAGCTAATATTTACTAAAAGAATTAAAATAATTTTTTTATTGTCAACTCCTTTCGGAATCTTAATGCCTCCATTAATACCAATTATAATTGGCATCTCTAATTTTATAACCACACCATATTTTGAATTTATACGTTTAAAAATACAAAAGAGAGCATCAATCTATTTCAGACATCAGAATAAAAAAACCAAAGTAATCGCTGTGGCTGGAAGTTACGGAAAGACAACAACAAAAAACTACATTTACGAATTAGTTAAATATAATTACAAAACTCAGATGATACCTGGGAATATAAATACTCCAACAGGTATCGCAAATTGGATATTAACTAAATTTGATCCTTCGTCTGAATTATTAATTGTTGAAGTAGACTCATATTTTATTGGTGAAATTGGTAGAAGTTTGAGAATAACACCTCCTGATATTGCGATATTAACAAATGTTGGAGATCAACACCTTGAAAGGCTTGGCAGTATAGCTAATCTCAGAATTGCACTTAATGAAGTGTTTGATTGTGCCAAAGATGACGCTTTAAAAATTGAAAACCTCAAATCTAATTTAGAGTATGCATTAAAAGTAGCAAACATATTGAATATTCCAAAAGATATTATTAAAAGCTCTATTAAAAATTTACAGTCTCCAGACAGACGAAGAAATTTAATTAAAATAAATGGTTTTGACGTAATTGACGATTCGTACAACATAAGTGAAACAACTTCAAAATTTGGTATCAACTATGCTGTAGCATTATCCAAAAAAGTTAACAAAAAACTTATTGTCATAACTGCAGGAATACCAGAATTAGGAAGCGAAAATAAAGATGCAAATATAAATTTAGGAAAAATGCTAGAAAATAAGGCTCAAAAGATTATTCTTTTGCAATCAATTTTATCAAAGGATGTTGAAAAAGGAGTTACAAACAAATCTTTAATTATCAAGGCAAATTCAATGAAAGAAGCATTAGAAGAAATTAAAAAGTTTGATCCTAAAAAGTATCTTGTATTAATGCAACCAGAACTTAACGATTTATATTATTAACAACTAGCCTCTTCCAAACCTTTCAAGATATCTGAATCATATTTTAACAGTTTTGATCTACGATTTTCTTCATCTAATACAGCTTGATTTAGCAAGTCCGTTATCTGATTCTTAAAACTTATTCCACATGCTTCCCAAAGGAAAAAGGACATTGCTCCGGGAATTGGATTTATCTCAGTTACATATATTTCATTATTTGCATACATAAAATCGATTCTGAGAACACCTTTTGCTCTGATAAGAGCAAATGATTTTTTGGCAACATCTTCAATTTTATTTTTTAATTTACTATTAATTTTTGCAGGTAATTCTCTATTTAGAGAAGCCATGCCACCCATTTTTTTGCCTCCTCTTTGATATTTATCCGCGAAGGATAGAATTTCATCCTTTGATAAAGGTTTTTCGATTTCACTCACTTCGACCTCATCTCCAATTTTTCTTACTGAAATATTATATTCGACAAAATTAGTCATAAATTTTTCAATTAATATCTCAGAATCAACCTGAGAAGCCTCCAATAGATATTTCTTTAAATCGGCTTTTGTTTTGGCAACATTTATAGCAATACTGGACCCTAAATGAGAAGGTTTAATTATGATAGGCAAACCCAACTTACTGATAACAGTACTAACAGTCTTATCTAGATTATGTCTAATGTCTGTACTAAAAGCCCGGACCCAAGGTACTGTTTTGATTTGATATGATTCAAGAACTTCTTTAGTTAATACTTTATTCATAGCAATTGCACTCCCTTCAGTATTTGACGAAGTGTACGGAACTTGTAGAGTCTCTAGTAAACCTTGGATCTGGCCTGATTCTCCAAGACCACCATGAAATGCCAGATACGCAATATCTATATAAACTTTCTTTCCAAATATACCTGCTATTTTGAAAAATGCACCCTTATTATCCCTACCGAAGTTGATACTCTTAGGTTTTATTTTCGAATAGTCCTGCATCCAAAACAGTCTTTCATAATATTTAAACAATCCGTCCTGTGTTAACTTAATGGCAAAAGTAGTAAATTTCGACCTATCTATTTTATCTATAACCTGAAGACCAGTAATAATAGAAACTTCATGCTCAGGAGATACACCACCAAAAAGTATAATTACATTTTTCATATATTTATTAGTTATTTTAACATATCATTTACCAAATCAATTTAGGTATTAATATATTGGACCTCAGGTTTCAATTTTATTTCAAACAACTTATACACATCAAAAATTATAGAATCGGCCAGCTTTTTAATATCATCAAATTTCGATTTACCATTAGGGTTTGTGAGTATTAAGGCGTGTTTTGGAGAAACCTGAGCAACTGT
>JBAQKY010000010.1:0-16730 GCA_049301455.1 Microgenomates group bacterium | reverse complement strand
ATCTAAGACAGTAATAATCTCAGTATCTGCCTCGATATTTTCCAGTATACTTTCGATGGTTTTTGCAAGAAACATCTCGTTTCTGGCAGGGATTAAAATTGAAAGATCTTTTGCTGACATAGTAATTGTTGCGGCTAATTGTAGCACATCTTCATAGCTTGAAAAGTTCCTTTAATTTCCAACCATCAATTTTTTCAATGGTAGTTTCTTGCCAATTTTCAGGTTTATGTATAAAACTTTCTATGGTGACTTTACTTTGAGAAAACGTTTTTCCATGTCGAATATCAATAATTGGCACTATTGATTTCCATGTTTCAAAATCATCATCACTAAATCCACCCCTTTTTATCTTTTTAGTTCCTGGTTCATAACCCCAACGTCTTGCCCAAAGTGGTTCGTGAAGTCTAGTGTCGTCATCTCCTTGTAATTCAATAATTTTTTTAAGCCTTTCCTTGTAATGATTGAGCGCAAAAAGGCGATTAACTGAAAGGCCAGATAAACTAATTAATCTGTCATAAGTTATTAATTGATTAGTTGGAAAAGCCCACCTCCAGACATTTGAGTTGTAGTAAAAAATATTATCTTTTACTGGGGTAAACTCAAAGTGAGATTGAGGATATAGTACGTCATGTTCAGAGAAAAAAACAATGTCAGCTGTGTTGTTTTCCAATGCAGTTGTTATTTGCTTTACCATTGTAATATAGCTTGGCTTTAGATCTAGAACTATGTTGTTGCCAAAATTAATAGGGGAGAGTGAAACGCTAGTAATTGGGAGCTTCGCTCTTAAAATTTGTTGTTGAACTGTAGAAAAAATTGGTTCACTTAACCTGTTGTCTGTGTAATATATGATTCCTTTTGTCATCTGAATTTT
This sequence comes from Microgenomates group bacterium, assembly GCA_049301455.1. Lineage (GTDB taxonomy): Bacteria > Patescibacteriota > Microgenomatia > UBA8517 > UBA8517 > JAUYMM01. The sequence continues at coordinate 15,859 of JBAQKY010000010.1, read as the reverse complement.
TTGACTAATTGTTTTGACTTGCCCCAAAATGGTATCTCAAATGATCTAAGGTTGCTCATTTGTTTTTTATGTTCTCTTTCTAATCTATCAAGTCCATGATCATGTTGAAAGTAAACAATTGGCTGTTTGCTAAAAAAAGTCATATGTTTCCTTGGCTCTAACCCTAAACGAGATTCAATTTTTGGGTGGCCAAGTTCACCATAAAAGGTAGGAGATTTTGCAAAACGTTCTTCAAGCGACTCAATGGCAAGTTTTCTTGGTGCTATAAGTGATAAATTTCTTAATTTATTGCTCCAGTAATATGTTGGTGGACCCCATGTTAAAAGTCCCCAGCATGATAAATTGTAGGCAAAACTGTCATGGGTTGGCCTAAAGGAGTGAAAATGTTCTTTGGTGTATAAAGTGTCATCCTCTGCAATTGCAACAAATGGAGTGTTTGCTATTTTGCAACCGTTTAGTATTTGTTTATATATATTATTTTCGCTAACTGGCTCATCTTGAATATAATTCTGGCCCCAATTAAGTGGTTCTTTTGATATTGTGATTATGTTGCTACTGTCAGCTGCTTCAAGTAGTTTCTTTTTGTGATACCTTGCCCATTTTTCAGGCACTAAATTTACTGTTAAAAAGATTATTGTAAGATCGCTCATTTTTAAGGCTTTAAAAACATCCAACTACGCCATTTGTCACGTTTCTCACCCTCTTTGGTTTCTTTGCTACCTAGTAGATAGAAATTTGGGATGTTAAATGCTTTTAAATAAGCATTTAAAACATAGGCAACATGCCAATTTACATCGTTTGTTCCTGTCTTGGTATAGAAGTAGTCATGGCCTGAAACAATTCCACCCTTTCTAACTTTTTTAGTCCATTCAGTTAAATCTTCTGCAATATATCTAAAATCATGGTTTGCATCGATGTAAACAAAATCAAGGCTTTCATCTTCAAAGTCTTCAATTGCTTCCATTGATGTTTTTCTGATGATTTCTACGTTTTTATACTTAGAAAGTAATTTTTTACAATTATCATATTGTTCATCAAGTCTTGCTTGACCTCTTGGATTATTAAAATCTTTATATATTCTCCATGGATCAATTGAATATAATTTAAGGCCAGATTTGGCTATGATTTCACTAAATTCACCTTTATAGACTCCAATTTCAGCACCTTTTTTAAAGCCCATTTTGACAAAAAAATCAGGCAGATCGTTGCGTGAGCAATCTGGTATTTCAAATGGTGAACCTTTATGTTTTATTCCATCGATTAGTTTCATATTTAATTTTTATGTTATTTCAATTTGATTAGATTTTACCAATTCCATGCAAATAGTAATCTCTTACCTTTTTGCCATCACCCCAGTAGGGAAGTGACTCAATTGGTGTTCTGTCTGAATGAGTATAATACCTCATTCCTTTGTGAGTTTTAATCTGGAAAACAGGATTTTCACTTTTCCAGTATAAAATTTCATCAAAAATGTCTGCTTTTTTAAATCTTTCTTTTGGAAAGTTTTTTTCATCAACTGACCATTGCGGCGCACCTTTAAATAGTTGGTTTAGTATTTCAAGATAATAATCTTTACCTACAATTTGAGCGTGGGTTGCTCCTTCTTTTTTGTAAAAAAAGAATGCTCTCTTGTCGGGCATGACGTATAGATTACTGTTTCTGTATGCTTTGTCTGTTCTTTCTGGCCTAAATGTAAAGTAATCAGGTGGATATAAACAATCTGCCTCTGCAGAAATTATAAATTTTGTTGTAGCCTCCATTAATCCTATTTGAACTTGCCTAAACATATTAAAACCAGATGTTCCAACATCTCCAACACAGATGTTTTTGCCAAAATCTATAGGTTTGTGAGAAATACTGATAATAGGAAGGCCTCCAGAATTTTTCAAAATGTTTTCTCTGACTCTTTTTTCAAATCCTTCATCCTCACGGTTACTTGTATAGTATAAAATTGTTGCATCCATAATCTAGTTGTTAAGATTTTTTGTCTAGAAATGATAAATCAATAAAATTACTAACTACACTTGTCCAAGGCCTACATTCTTTCCAGTCGTATTTGTATTTGAAATGCTTCCATACTTTATCATATCCATATTTTTCTTCTGCCTCTGTGTCATGCATAATAACAAAGTCTGCATTGTCTTTAAATTTTATAGCATCTTTACCACGTGTTTGGTCGGAAAAATCATGGTCAATAAAGACCACACCCCAATGTTTATTTGATTTGTATTCGTCAATATTATCAACTAGCCGTATATGATGCATGTTGCTTTGAAATTGTTTTGCAAATTTAAAAAAATCTGGATTATTTTCAAGCGTAGTTAATTGCAAATTATATTCTTTGCAAAGCCAGTGGAGTAGAGGAGTGCTGAATAGTCCTGCTCCAATCTCTAACACTTCACCCTTTGTTTGAGTGATAGTTTTAAAAAGCATAGTGTTGTGTGTACTCCAGCTTTTGCTATATCTAATATTCATATTTATGTTCTATCTATATTATTTTTTAAATATATTAACCAAATCTTCTGCTTTACCCCAATGTGGAATATCATATGCTCTTAAAATACCCATACCTTTTCTGTGTGACCTTGCAAGTTTATCTACACCATTTTCGTGGTCAATTCTAACAACTGATGTTTCTGTCGAAAACCAAACAGATTTCCTTCTAGTTATGCCCAGTCTGTCTTCGATGTTATTTCTGCCCATCTCACCAGTTAATCCTGTAGGAGTACCTTGTGGGTATTTTTTAAACCTTTCTTCCAAAGCTTCAATTACAAGTTTTCTAGATGCAACCAATGTGGAATTACTTATTCTATCTTTCCAGAAGTAAGTTGGCCTGCCCCAAGAAAATATACCAAACCTGTTTTGATTGTAGGCAAATACATTTTGGTCAGGTCGATACTCAAAATGTTCTTTTGGATAGAGTGTGTCGTCTTCTGCAACTGCTATAAAATCCGTTGTTGCAGTTTTTGCACCTCTTAAGAGTTGAAAGTAAATATTTGATATGTGATATGGTTCGCTGTCAATTAAATTTATTCCCCAGTCTAATGGTTTTCTTGAAATTGTAATAATAGGGGATGATCCTGCTGCTTCAATCAGTTTTTCTTTGTGAAATTTAGCCCAAGAATCAGAAACTCTGCTGGCTGTTAACATAATTATTGTTAAATCGCTTGATTCCATGTCGTTTTTTATATTTTCCACTTTGGTCTGACTTCGTTTTGGTAATAATCACCCCAGACTTTTAAGGCATAGAGTCCACTTTCTCCTCGAAGTGATGAGTTTTCTTTTGTGCCTTCATGCCTGCCTTGTGTAAAGTCTCTATGTTTGTGTGCATACCAAGTGTTTTTGTTAAGCATCATTTTGCCGCCGTTTTTCCAAGTTTTAAATATCATTTCGTGAGAATCTTGATACATTTGGCCATAACCTTCAGTTTGAAGTTCAACTATTGTCTTTTCCCACCATGATTTTGGCATCATCCACATTGATCCTTGCATGGCCATTGTTTCTGCTATCTGTACGTCCTTCATCTCAACATCACGTTCTGGCCATGGTTTGCCTGAGAATTTTATACCTCCTTGGATTATCAGTTTTTCAAAATTTACAGGTGGGAGGTCCATAACCTGCCATTTAATTGGATCTAAAAAGTATCTTGTTGTGGTAACTATCCAATTTGGTTCACAACTTTCTGTTAATACTTTGTCATACCCTTTTGCAAACATGCAATGTTGATCAGAACGCAACAAAAATTCTCCCTTGGCAATTTCAACCCCTGCATTAATTGCACCTCTCATGCCACGATTTTTACCAAGGTGAAGAACTTTAATTCTTTCATCACTTTTAATTGGAGGGTCTGGCCAATACCCATCCAGAACAACTATGACCTCAATTTCACCCACAGCATTGTCTAAAAGTGAGTCAATAGTTTTGTATAAAAACTCATCTTTGTAGGCGGGAATTATGGCTGATAACATACTTTGGCATTGTAGCACATTGACTAATCTTTTTTAAAACCATAAGATATTTACATGCTTCACTATCTACAATCAAAAGGAAAGTTTCTATATATTTTCCTATTCATTATTGGTTTGTGTTTAGGCATGTATTTTTTGGTTGCGCGAAATGCAACAAATACAGTAAAAAGGGCAATATTGCAAAGGCAACAAATTTTAGTTAGAGCTGAATCTGGTAATATCACATCCTTTTTCCAAGTCTTTGGTGATTCTATTGCTTTCCTTTCGCAGCTACCAACAATTTGGAAATTGGATGCAAATACTGCAAAAGATCTAGACATCTTTGTTGAACAATGGAGAGATAGTGGAGTTGTTAGCGGAATTGCGTTAACTGACAGCAAAGGTATCGTTCTTTTTAACTCAAATATCGAAGGCACTCACGACACTGGAATCTCTCTTTCTGACAGGGATTATTTTATATGGGCCAAGCAAAAGCCTAAGGATTCAGAGTACTTTGTTGGTAAACCTGTTGTTAGTAGATTGGGTGCCAGTAAAGGTGGAATGATTGTTCCTGTTGCTTCAGCAATCTATAACAATGGAGTTTTAAAAGGTGTTTTAGTTGCCTCAGTTAGATTAGATTCATTGACTAAAAATTATATAGATTTAATGCAAGTCTCAGATTTGACAGAGGTCTATTTGCTTGACCAATCTGGTAAAGTGATTTATAAAAATAATGCTACAAATACACTTCCAGACGGCCATGAATTTTCAAGCCATCTTGAGAAGATATTAAAGCATAAAGAAGAAGGAAAGCTTGAGTCAGATGAACATCTATTGGCTTATTCAAACATAGGACTAAATGATCAAAATTGGTTGTTAATTATGGCCACACCTACATATGAAGTATCAACACACACAGCACCCATTAATCTCCGTTTAATTATTTTAGCCGTAATGATTTCAGTTGCAGTCTTGTTCCACGGAGTGATTAATGTTAAAAAGGAAACAGAAATATTAAAATAGATTGTGATAGTAATCATATTTTAAATTGCTACGATCAGCCCAGCTTCTTGAGAAATTGGTTTCACCCCTAGAATATCTGAATGAATTCTCTTGTGTATCCTCACGCATAATTAGCCAACTACCGCTTTTATTGACAAATCCATAGAAAGATATTATTCCATCATCAATTTCTGATATTTTATATTCATCACTTGGTAGCGATCCACCTTGAGGGCTCATGCTAATGTTGGGAGTGTTATTTTGGGTAGGGTTTAGTCCTAAGCCCTGTGTTTTATTAAATATGTAATCTTCTGCTCTTCTGCCTAGAATTGAAAACAAAAAGAATGATATTCCAGCAGTTCCAATTAATTTTAAGAACGTTCTTTTGTCAATATCAACAATTTCTACTTTTTCTCTTGGTATGACAACGTCCAGACTTTTGTTAGGTTTTTGTGAAACCACCTCACCAACACCAATGTTGTTTGTTTGTTGGTGTATATCTTCTGGTTGGTCGTGCCTAGGGAAAACTGTTAACATGATGTATGTTAAGACTGGGTAGAGTAGTATCGCTGTATACAGTTGAGTATATGATTTAGAAGTAACAAAAAGTGCAACAACAAAAAAAGCTGCGATAATTAATCCTGTGTATGATAAAGTCTTCGTCATAAAGTTTTTTTCATAAAGTTTTTTTCATAAAGTTTTTTTCATTCTTCAAATATTTCTAAATTTTTAACTTCAATAAAGCCACTATTGCCATCTTCTAGTTTTACTTGGCACCAACTGTCATTCATGGCAATTACTTCAAATTCGTCGTTAATAGCTGCCTTTTTATAGACAATAGAAGCCTCTATATCATTATAGACGTTAATAGCAACTCCATCTGTAGACTTAACTCTGGCCATATATTTTTGATCAGAATTGCTGCCATACACCTCATCTAAACTTTCAATTGATACACCAATAACTTGTGCATTAGCATTGTTAATGACCTGAGAATTTTGCTTTTTGGTGACTAAAACATTCTTCAATCCAAAAGCTAAAAGAAGCATAAAAACTGCAGTAGCAACAAGTAATTCCTGTGGTCTTTGATGTATTAATAGATATTTTGAGACACTTTGACGTCCTTTTTCGAAACTAGTGTCGTCACTGCTTGGAATCGTAGGTTTTAATATCTGTGTTTGTTGGATCACTACTTTTTGTCCAAACAAAACTGATTGAAGTAAGTCTTTTTGTGTTTCGTCTAATGCAAACTTTTGAATAAAATCGTCATATGTCTTTATACCTTTTTGATCTAATCCAAAACGGGGAACACTTGCGTTTAGGTATTTGTCTAAAGAAGATTTTACCCCAGTTTTATGTAGATAGTAGGTTAGTAATGAAACAACTGTGGGATTTTCAATAACTGCTAATTTATATGGACCGTAAAAAAGTGATCCCTTGTGTTTATATTTTTTATTAAAATAGATGGAGTATCTAGTACATAGTGACCTAATAAACGATTGAACAGCGCCATCAGTGCTCTCAGTTAGCATTAAGTTAAAACGGTTTTCAGTTAGCCCATAAGCTACAAGATTTACTTTGGAATGAAAGTTCTTTGGTTGGTGGGGAATACCATGGTAGATCTTTCCTTGGACAGAGAACATCTTTTTATTAGTACTAGGGTCAGCCGGAGGAGTTAGATACTCACTTAGATATCCAATGAAAGTATCGTAGTCATTATCATCATTAAAAAGTTTAATATTATCTCTACCAGTATTACTGATGTGATAATATTTTCCTTCAAGGTCTGTATTGGCAGCTATGGCAGGCATATATTAAACATAACTTGAAACGTCATAGATTGCAAGCCCCTTTTTGTGAGAATTCTCGCATAATTTTATTTGACCAGCCTCAACTTTCAAGGTATGACCTTGCAAGCAGTACCTTTAAAGGGTATAGTTTGAAATTGATTGGAAGACTAATGATGAAAATTGTAAAAATACTAATTATTATATTATTTTTAATTTCTTTTGCGGTTGGTTTCTTGTATGGTATTGAAAAGTATAGGCCAGATTTTATAAACATTCCTGTTAATTGGTTTAATCAACCAATTAAAGAAGATAGTGTCATACAAAAGGTAGAAAAATTGATGGATCTACCAAAAGATGAAATACCTGCTGTTACATCATTAGATAATGTCGAAAAATTAAAGAACCAACAGTTTTTTAAAAAAGCAGTTGTTGGAGACAAAGTTATAATCTACCCAAATGCTAAAAGAGCAATTCTTTATAGACCATCGGAAAATAAAATTATTGAAGTTGGTGCTGTTAGTATTAATGAAGACTCAAAACAAGATATTCCTGTTTTAGAACAAGAAAATACCTCAACTGAATCAGCAGTATTAGGACCCACAAATTCTCCAGTTGTTGAGGAATAATTGATTTTAGAATAACTTAGCAGTGTCCCATAGCTCTCGGTTAATTTGCACGCTGAAATTATTTAGTCAGTTACCAGCCGTGTGGTTGGTATAAAAAGCTGACATCGACCAAATGGAGTAAGGACGAAGAGGGTTCGGTTGATTATTGTACTCGTTTTAGTGGGAATATCGATAAGTGAATGTTCGACATCTGTTTCGTCCCCACCGAAACAGATAAGTGATGCAGAATGGTTTTGCGTAAATCCTGTTTCAGTCTGTTAGCACAACTACCAATAAAGCAAGCGTAATTGGAAATACTTTCAGGGGATCAGAAAAAAAGGCTATAAGGTAGGAAAATCTATAGTTTTCCTCTAAATCATGAGTTTTTTTAAATAAATTGGAATTTCAAAGAAATTCATAAAGTTTATGAATCCTATAGCGTACTATTTTAATTACCAAATCTCAAATTCTTACAATCAAATTGATTTCGGTGCCTTTCTCATTTATAATACAAAATATGACAGATAAACCTAATTGGTGGAATATATTACCAGTCCCACTTTCCAAACAGGAGAGGAGGGTTAAGGATATTGTTCAGGGTTCTGATACACCAATCAGTGCAGCCAAAATTGCAAAAATATTAAGCGAAGAAGATGGTGGTACTGAGGTAAGAAGGTCAACACCAGCCGTTGCAATAGGTCGAGTTAATAGGAAGTCGGGTGCTACAATAATCCAAAAGACTGGCAAAGGTTATGTCGATTCTTTAAAGATTATCGAAGATGATCAGGAAGATAGCAGTGGTAGTTGAAAAATTAACTATTCTTCGTTTTGTATTCCCCAAAGTTTTGAATAGGTACCTTTTTTGTTTTTAAGTAATTCTTTGTGATCTCCAATTTCTTTAATTTCCCCTTTATCCATAACAACAATTCTATCTGCTTTTTGAATAGTTGAAAGTCTGTGAGCTATGATAATTGTTGTTTTTCCTTTTGCATAATTCCAGAATGCATCTTGTATCAATTTTTCAGATTCTGAATCAAGGTGACTGGTTGCTTCATCAAAGATAATAATGTCAGGGTTGCTGGTTATCATTCTAGCAATTGCTAGCCGTTGTTTTTGACCTCCAGAAAGCTTGATGCCACGTTCACCAACATTAGTCTCGTATTTTTCTGGGAGTGATTCTATAAATTCAGAAATGTTTGCAAGTTCTGCAGCTTTTTTAATTTGTTTCTTTGTGTCTTTGTTCTGGTTTGAAAGTCCATATCCAATGTTGTATCCAATAGTATTATTGAATAGTACAGCCTCTTGGGGGACAACGCCAAAGAAACTTCTGAGATTACTTTTGGTAAATTTCCTAATGTCTGTTCCGTCAATTGATATGTGTCCTTTTACAGGATCAAAGAAACGCATAAGAAGCTTTGTAATTGTTGTTTTTCCACTTCCACTTCTACCAACAAAGGCGACAGATTCGCCAGATTTGATGTTAAGTGAGAGGTTTTTTATTGCATTCTTAGTTCCACCTTTATAGGAGTGTGATACATTTTTAAATTCAATTTGTCCTGTAACGTTTGCTTTGATGATTGGATTTTCTGGTTCTTTGACTTCAACATCATAATCTAGAAGTGAAAAGTATTTTTCAATATCTGCATAGTTTTTGGCAAGATCACGAAATCCCCAAATGAGGTCCCAAAGTTTTGGATAGAAGTTTCCTAAAAATCCTGTAATTAAAACAAAATCTCCAACAGATAATTTCAGAGTGACTGTTTGCTTAATTGTTAAGTAGAGAATTACAAATATACTAACATTTATTATAGTTCCCATTGTTCCATCAATAAGCCTGAAGGTGTTGGCATATGTCCAAAGAGATTTCATCCATGTAACAAAGCTAGATCTTAATTTATTTTCTTCCCATTTTTCCTTTGCAAAAAGTTTAACGGTTTCGAAATTAATTAAGTTGTCAGTAATTATTCCTGATATTTCATCTTCTTCTTTATTAAAAACTTTTCTTTTACTTACATTATTAGTGATTAAAAATTTTGCAGCTGTTAAGGTAGCCACAAGTGAACCAACTACCATGGCTAAAATATAAGGATCAAGGCTTGAGAAGAAATAAAGCATGACTATGAAGTTAATTAAAACTCCAAGCATTTTGTGATGTATGTCATGGAAAAAGGAAAAGAACGCGCCGTCACCGCGCTTAAAAGCAGAAATCAATGAACCTGTTGATTTCTGGCTATGAAATGCAAAATCTAAATCTTGTACCCTTTTGAATATTGCAATCCTTGCATCTACACCAGCATTGAATGAAACAATGTCACCAATCCAAAAAGCCAAAAGATCAGCAATAACACCTGATACTCTAACAGCCATATATAAAAACAAAATTTTTAATAAAACCTGTTCATTTAAAGAGGGGATTGTATCTACAAATTGTTTGTAGAAGACAGGGTTTAATGCAAAAAAGATATTTGATGATATAACCAGCAAAAGAAAGCCAATGAATGTTGGCCATCTTTTAAGCAAAAAAACATAGAAAGTTTTCAAAACTTTTAACATGGGGAACTGATTATAACACTAATATCTTTATAATAATATATTATCTGGAGCGTTCGTTTTGGATGAGTAATCCAAGTGATGGATTCAGTTCCATACCCTTTTTAATACGCTCAATAAATTTGTAAACCTGTGGATGTGTTGGCGTATTGACTTTCACTTCATCTGTCACATCTGAAACAATTTGTTTTACGGGTTCAGCCTTACGTTCTGCTGTTGATCGTTTCCTGTTAAGACCTTTTATTTTGACCATATATAGGTTATTTTAATTATTTTTTGATATAATGCAACTACCATTTAATTATTTAATATGAACCCTATTTTCTCTGGTGGTCCTATTTACAATGCTATTGTTGCCTCAATCGCTTCTGGTGTGCCTGAAAATACAATAGTTCTACTATTGTTACTGCCAATTGTGGCAACTGTTATCGCGGGGACACGACAAATAATTGGTATTCGTGGGTTTGGTATATTTTTACCCGCAGCTTTATCAATTACCTTTGTGGCAATAGGACCTATTTTAGGGATACTATTATTTATGGCTATAGTTGTTATATCAACTACTGTACGTATAATAACTAGAAAATTAAAGTTAAAACTTCAATACTTGCCACGTATGGCGCTTATGCTTTGGTTTGTCTCATTTGGAATACTGGGAATTCTTTTTGCATCTCCAATGATTAAATATCAACCACTATTGAATGTATCTATTTTCCCAGTTCTTGTCTTGACACTTTTAGTTGAAGATTTTACTAGAATTCAACTTGGAAAATCTTTTAAGACCGCTATCGGATTAACTTACCAGACTTTGATTCTTTCTTTAATTTCATATCTATTTTTGACCTATGCACCATTCCAAAAGATTGTTTTACTAAATCCTGAAATAGCACTACTTGCAACTTTTGTCGTAGACATAATTCTTGGAAAATATATAGGTTTGAGATTTATGGAATACTGGAGATTTAGAAAATTGATTAGTTCTAAGTAATACAAAACTCAATAAATATTATGATATACAAGCTACGCTTATGAAATTCAATTTAAAATTATGAAATTCAATTTAAAATTATGAAATCCAATTTAAAATTATGAAAATCGCCTCAATTTTAGGACTTAATTCAAGAGGTGCATTGTTTACCTCAAAATATAATAGTCGCGCTGCTAAAAAAAATGCAGATTCTAAAATACAAACTGATAGAGTTTTGAGAATTGCAGGAGTATCTCGCCCTGATGTATTGGTAAAATTTAGAAATGCTAAAGAAACCGTTGAATTTGACTGGATGAGTTTACCTTCTTCGTTTGCACTAAAGCCCTCGCGAGGGCTAGGGGGTGATGGAATAATCGTTGTTAAAAAACGTATTTCAGAAAGTGAATGGTTAACTACATCTAAACAAAAAATTACGGTTGATGACTTGAAACTTCACGTCTTCGATATTTTAGAAGGGGCTTTTTCTATGGGTAACGATCCGGACGTTGCATTTATTCAAGAGTATGTTGGACGACACCCTGCATTTAGAAAACTTTCGTTTCGTGGAACCCCTGATATCAGAGTGATTGTCTTTAATAAAATACCAGTGATGGCAATGCTAAGGCTTCCAACAAAGGAGTCGGATGGTCGTGCAAACTTGCATCAAGGGGCATTAGGGTTAGGTATTGATTTGGTGTCTGGGATCACCACAAAAGCGATACAACACGGAAGACAAATTATGTTCAAACCTAATACTAATCGCAAATTACATGGGATAAAGATACCACAGTGGGATTTGATACTAGAGACTGCAGTTAAGGCTCAAATTGCTTCTGGTCTAAATTATGCCGGAGTAGATGTTGTTTTAAACCCTGACAAAGGTCCACAAGTTATTGAGTTAAATGCGCAACCCGGGCTTCAAATTCAACTTGCTAATATGGATGGACTAAGGAAAAGACTTGAGAGAGTTGATGATTTGGTGGTACTTGACGCAAAGCATGGTATTCAAATTGCAAAATCGCTTTTTGCAAGTAAGTTTATAGACAGGGTAAGGTTCAAAGAATCCACTCCTGTAGTTAAAGCCGTTGAAGAAATTAAGATAAAGGATAGTGAAGGTAAATGGAAAACACTCCTTGCCAAAATTGACACTGGTGCATGGTCATCCTCAATTGATATTGGGCTGGCTCGAAAGTTAGGTCTTCTTCGTAAAAACAAAATAATATCCACCAGAAGAAAATTATCTTCCTTGGGTGAAGAGGAAAGACCTGTTATTTCATTAATACTGAAATTGGCAGGAAAGAAAATGGAGACAAAAGTAACGGTTGCAGATAGGAAACTACTTCGATACAGTATATTAATTGGCCGGACGGATTTACAGGGATTTTTAGTTAGTCCTGAAATTGAAAAAGATAAACTAGTGAAAGCTAAGTGGATTTAAAAAATATGTTTAAAATAAAACAATTACCAAAATCGATAGCAGATGCAATTAATAAATCTCCAATGATTATTGGAATAGCGCCCTCTGCATGGCCAAGAGCAATCAGTGGATATTATTTTCCAAAGTTTAAAATGCTATGCTCTAATGACTGCCAAGATAATGAACTGATTAGGCTTGCAGGAATTCCTGTATATTCTCAAAAACAAGTTGATAAGAATGTAGAGATTTCGCCAATAACTCCGGGAAATATAATTTCAACAGATATTGCTAAAAAGTTTTTGAAAGGTTTGAATGAACCATTTAAATTTTTAATTTATAAATCCATGGGTAGATTTGAAAAAGTGTGTGATGAAAATGGCTGGTCTTTTTTGGGAAATAAAATGGAGGTTAGAGATCAATTTGAAAATAAAAAAATATTTAAAGAGATTATTAGAGAACTAGGGATTGATGCCATACCTGGAGACAATTTGCCAATTCCTGATGTAACGATTGATACAATCAAAAAATATCAAGAAAAATTTAATGTAAAAAAGGTTGTTTTACAGCTTGCAGAAGCAACTTGGGGTGGCGGTTCGGGAACTTTCTTTATAGAGACAGAAGAAGATTTTAATAAATATAATGCTCGTGTTTCAGAGCTATACTCAAAATTAAAAGATACTAAAAAAAGAATTGATACTGTTAATATCGCGCCATTTATTGAAGGTGTATCGTCTTCAATTCCATGTTGTGCTACAAGGTTTGGAACATTAACTGGATCGATTCAAACACAGCTTGTAGATGTTCCTGAAGTAGGCGCAAAACTTCCAACTAGGTCAGGTGTCTTTGCGGGGCATGATTGGTCATTTAAAAAGTTTAGTGATAAATCACAAATGGAAGCCACAGAAATTGGTCAGAAATTTGGAGATTATATATATAAAAAAGGCTATAGAGGTATTTTTGGTCTAGATCTAATTGTTGATGATAACGGCAAAGTTTGGCCAGTGGAGTGTAATCCAAGAGAAACTGATGCTTTTCCGCTTATTACAATGCTTCAAATGGAAGCAGGTGCAATTCCAATGCAAGTATTTCATAACTTAGAGCACTTAAATTCTGATTATGAAATTGATTTTAAAGAGATAGATGAGACTTACAAAGTGAATTATAAAGCAAGTCAGATATTAATTTATAACCGTTCGACCGAGTTTATGGTGGATAGATATGTGATTAGAGCAGGAGTGTATAGAATGGATGGTGACACCCTAGAGTTTGTAAGACCTGGTTTTGCAACATGGGATATTCAAAATGACGATGAATTTTTATTAACAGAGGATATCGCAAAAACTGTAGGTAATATCTACGATCCTCACGAGAGAATGCTAAGACTAATTAGAAAAGGTCCAATGTTAAATCCTGACGGTAGTTTTAGAAGGGATGCAACATTAATTATTGAAAGAATATACAACTCCCTTGGATTAGTCGATGCAGAATTGGGATTTGTAGAAGAAAACGGTGTTAGTATCCTAACTGAAAAAAGAATTAAAAATGTCAAAAAAGATGTAAATTATAAAAAAGCAGATATTGTAAATACTGTAAAAGATCAAGGAAAGGGGATAAGAAGACCTCGAAATATTGCTTGGAGAATGAATATTGATAATCGCCCAATAATGGACCAAATAAGAGCTAATCGTACAAGAAAACAGATCACATCAGACCTAAACAAAATCAAAGATTTAGGAATTGAAATAGAGGTGGTAAAAGAAATTAATCAGAAGCAGTTTGGAGAATGGTTTGTACTTTATAAAAAGTTAATTGAAAGAATTCCAGGTGGACATTTGGCCTTGAATGAAAAATGGTTTGAGAAGAAAAAAATAGATGGGAAAGTGGTCGGTGGTATTTTTGCTACTCAAAACAATAAACTTGTCGGAGGAGAATTATTTTTAGAGAAGAATAAAATTTTAGGAATCGGATACGGAGTATCTGAAAGGTTTAACGAGTTAAATGGCGGGTTAACATTATTGATGGATTATAAATTTTTAGAATATGCACAAGGATTAGGCTATGGTGAAGCATCTTTTGGCCAAGATGGTAATTTATATGGATACGATTTAAATCCGGGGCTTATTCAATACAAAACAAAAATTGGTTTTTCTCCAGTTCCATCTAAGAAATCAATTTGGGTAAATACATTTATGACAAAACTTAAAAAGATAAAAGGAGATGTTATGTTTTTCTCAGGTGATGAAACAAAAATTGATACTTTAGTCGTGTTAACAAGAAACTCAAAAGATACTGATTATTCTGCATATTTACCAAAGGAAGTTAAGAATATAAAAATCTTAGATTTAAAAGAAACAGTAATAGAACACAAAAAAATATTTAACAAAAATGGTTGATAATGATATAGGCCAAGTTGAGCATAGAGAACTTCAAATAGAAAAATTTTTTGTCTTAAAAATTGGCCATCCCGATGTTCATGCAGTAATTGAAGCGGACCATTCACTTGATGAGATCGGAATACCAGAAATTGTGGATCGCGTAGCAAGCGAAACTAACGCAACATCAATGATGGTAAAGGCAAAGAGAAGAGTAGTTGATGTCGCAAGAAGAAAGTCTACGGAGGCCAGAAGCGCAATGAAATATGCATTTGAAAAAGTGCATGGCTATTCAGGCTGGACAGATGATAAAACTGGAAAGTTAGGTAACTATGTTTATAGATTTTGTTTGAATGGTGTAATTGACCCACCCAGCGGAGATTACGATATCGCTATTGCAACGAACTATGCTCCTGCTGATTCAAAGAAATTAGCTGAATTGCAACAATTAATTGCTGAAAAAGTGGGGATAAAATATAAAGTTGTCTTGGCTGGCGAAAAAACAAAATTGGCTCATGAATGCAGTGGCTATGAAGTGATTGCTGATTTAAGAAAAGATGAAATGTTTGGTAAGAAACTTCAGACATTTCAAATCGGTATAACTAGAAAATTGCGAGAAAAAGGACCTGATAGAGATTTGGTTGTCGAGGCATTAATTCATGCAGTTAGAGAAATACAAAAATGAAAATTGAAAAATTGACCGCTAAAAATTTGCAGGAGTTTAGGTCCATAAGGCTTGAGGCATTGCGGCTTGAACCGCAGGCTTTTGGTGATACATACGAAGTATTGGATAAAAAGAATGATAATTTTTGGATAAAACAATTATCTTCAAAAAGCCAGGTTTGGTATGGAGCATATGCTGGCGATTCAATAGTAGGTATTGGATCAATTAAATATGCCAAAGCCTTAAAGTTTAATCACATTGCTCATTTAAGTGGAATATATGTCAAAAAGGAGTATAGAGGACAAGGAATAGGGAAGCTGTTATTTAAGACCAGAATTGATGAAGCGTTTAACAATGAAAAAATTAAAAAATTGAAGCTAATAGTTAATATTTCTCAGACTAATGCAATTGGTTTGTATGAGAGCTACGGATTCAAAAAGGTGGGGGACCTTGAGGCTGAATTTAAGATCGGTAATATATTTTACGACGCATATTTAATGGAACTCTTCAAGAAGTAAATTGTATTACGTGATATACTACAGGGT
>JBAQKY010000009.1:0-46758 GCA_049301455.1 Microgenomates group bacterium | reverse complement strand
CCTATGGTGTAGGTTATGTGATTGTATTGTTACTATCAATAATTTTATTGAAACAAAGTGTACCTTGGTATGTAACATCAATTGTTTCCGCCTTGTTTATTTCAACACCATCTTTTGCTGAAAATATTGTTAGATTGGGAACAAATGAACCCTATCAGATATTATTCATAGCTTTGTTTTCGTTGGTTTATTTAAACAGTAGGAACATTAAACATTTGTTGTCGTATAATTTTATCCCAGTGCTACTGCTTTTAGTTTGGACTGTCTTGATTAAAGAAAATAATGTGATTATCGTACTAGCAATTATCCTGACAGAGTTTGTTTTAAACAAATTCAAATTTAATTTTCTAGATATTAAAAGCACAATTTTCTTGGCAATTCCTTGTATAATCATTATTATTGGGGTTGTTTTTACTAGATATTTATCTTCAGTTATATCGCTAGATATCCCTGAGTATACAAGTAACTACGTGTCCTCGCCTATTGTGATTTTTAATAATTTTGTATCAATTATTACAATATTTGTAAATTCGATGTCTCCCTTTTTAAAATTATCAATTCTACTTTTGCCAGTTTTGTATGCAATTAAAAAATCAAGGCAAATTTTTCTTACTAAAGAGTTTGTTTACTGGATTTCATTAACAGTCTTGTCTGTTGGAATATTGTTACCATGGAGACATGTGTTAGATAGATACCATCTAATCGGAATTTTTTCAGCTAGTGTTGTAATTGCGATTATATTTAGCGAAGCTCTAAAAAATTTTATGAGTTATATTAGAAATATTTTTCCTTTTTTGAAAAATAAAATGTATTTTGTCGATATGCTCTTAATATTTGTATTACTTAATATGTTTTTTAAAGGATTACCTGTCAATTTAGCGCGATCAATAAATTATGCTAATTGGTTTAGTACATTCACAAAATTTGAAGGTGATCAAATGCGCGCAATCGCTAAATACAAAGATTCAGATGTTTCTATTAATGCTCTAAATAATATTAATAATTGGGAATATTTGTATGAGATACCAATTCATCAAAAATACGTTCATGGAAGAGATTTTAAAATCAACCTTTTGAAAGACGAGAAATCCGAACTAAAATATATAGTATCAAGATACCCTTCTGATTACTTTATTGAGTTTGACATAGATAAAGGTAAAAATATCATAGATTCGCAAAAATATATTGTCCCACAAATTGATCCAATCCTGTTTAGATCGTATTTCAAAATGAAACCAATTGCTACGATCTTAAATCCTCCTCTTTTAGAACAGCAGCTTGTTTATTACTGGGAAATTAGAGAATCAAGATAAAATGTTCCATAAACTATATACACTTCTATCAAAACCGTACGTCTTGCTACTTTCTTGGGTGGTGTTCTTTTTATCTCCGATATTAGGTCCAATAAGATTATTTTTTTTGCAAAATCCTAGTCAAATAAACTTAGACATACCAGGGGTATTACCAATGATGTATTATTTTCCGTTTTTGATATCGGCTTTAGTGCTAATTGTCCAGATAGTTTGGGTTAAAGAATTTATGATAGGTAAATTAAATAGTAGGCATAAAGTCGTATTTATTTTGATATCAACTATGTCAGCAATATCAATTTTTATCTTTCAGAAACTATCAAGTCTACAGTCTGTAAACTATCCTAATTATATATATTCGAATTACGGCATTACACCAACCCAAATTCAGTTCTACAGTTTTGTTTCAACTTTGCAGATAATATTGTTTATCACATTCTTGCTTGTCAGATCATCTTGGTCAACGTCTAGATATAAAAGATCAAATATATCAAGGTCCAATATGTTAAGTGGTATCCTACCAGTGGGTGGCAGAATTACATTGAGAAACATATCAAACATGATTGCTATTGTTACTTTGTGTGCTTTGTTTACCATGTCTACTTTTATGTTTTTTAACATTAATAAGATGATTAGAAGTTCTCAAGAAGGTTATGAAGATAAGGTAGGAAAAGACTACAAATACCTTAAACTGCTCTCCAAGCATACACCAAGTGATTCTTTAATTATACATCCGCCGCAAGGCGATCTGTGGCCGGCTATTGGAAATCAACCTGTAGCAAGATACTTTCTGTTTCCTAGGGGTTTAGTAAGTGGAGCCATAATTTTAGATGACAGTATGACTATTGAGATTCGAGTTGCTTATTTTGTTGAAATCATTGGTGATAAAGACAGACCTACATGGCCAATTATTGATAATGGAAAAAATGAGATAATTTTTAATAATTTAAATAGCGTAAAATTTAAAAAACTTGATATCATATATAAATCTGAAGAAGGTATAATTTATAGAATATTATTCTAATATGATGCAATTTATTGTTTTACTGGTAGTAATATCTTTAATGCTTGTTGAGAAAGCTTTTTTCTACTCTATTGAAAGTGTATACTCAAAAAGTTTTATAGGAAATTTTGAGTTAATTGTTTTCGTGTCGCTTTTTATAATCGGGATAATAGCTTTTGTAAAAGATTATTATCATACTAAGAATAAGATAAAGACAAGTAACGACAAAAAAAATTTTTTAAGTGTTTTTCTCGGTCTGTTGTCAGTTTTTATAGTTTTGCTTTCATTTTCATTAAATATAAATAAAAAGTCTATTCATTGGGATGCTGTAGCATTATACGATGCCCGCGCAAAGTTTTTAGAAGGAGGCGTGAAATTTTCTGAGATGCCTAATCTCTCACAATATGATAATCTAAACAAATATTATTATCTTCTGTACCCACCATATACTTCGATCGCCCATTTTTTTTGGAATACTAGTGTGTTGTCTAACAACTTTCCAGTTGGAACCTATTACTCAATTATTCTAGTTTTGTTGCTGCTGGTAATTTATTCATCTTTGATACCGCACAGTGGAAAAACAATTTTGTCGATATTGGTTTTTTTGACTGTGTCTAATAGTAGTATCTTTAATATAGTAATAAAGGAATATACTAACTTGCCCTTTAATTTATATTTATTAGCAGGTATCTTTACGCTATTTTCTTTTTTGAAAACAGAAAATTACTGGAAGTTGTTTTTTGGTGTGCTTTTAGTTTCATCTTCTGTCTGGGTTAGACTACTGGAACCGATATGGTTAATTGTTTCACTATCTTTTATGGTCGCAATGATCTCCAAAAAAAATGTTATTAAAAAAACTTGGCCAGGCATGTTGATACTATTTGTTTCGCTGTTGGGATATCTATCATGGTCATATTTTACAAAAGTTATAGCTGGAAATCCAAGTTTTTTAAGTTTTTCTTATTTAACTTTAATAGATCCAATTGTAGCGCTGTTTACTGGTGCCCCATTTGTTGTTTTACTAACAATGGCAAAGTCATGGGGTATACCATTCTTTATACATTTATGTACATTATTGGCATTGGTTTTTAGATTTAAGGAGATTATTAATGACAAAGCGTTGCTATTTTTAGGATTAGTGCTTTTATCAAGTTTAGCCCTTTATTTTGTCCAGTTTTATATGTTGTCATTCCAAGGAGATTGGTGGAGTATAGTAACTCAGTCGTTAGATAGATCTGGTAGTTTTTTAATTCCAATATCGGCGTACATATTACTAACTTTGTTTAGTACTAAATACTTCTCGAAGTAGAAATCTAATTACTTTAGTGCCAAAGGGAATAATTTTAAAGTGAGTTTCTCCACCCAAACGCGAACCCTCTTTGGTAGGAAATTCTATTCGTTTTATATGATTTTTGTAGGATTGAACAATTTCTTCTAGGTCAATGGTTTGAGTGTTTTTATTGATACGCATTTTTCTGTATGCGTTAACTGTCAACCCCCTGAAACCATGCAAGATGTCCCAAATCATATTTCCTTCCCTTTTCCAAAATACACGTGTTATTGCAGCAAAAATAATTATTAGCCATTTCCTTGGTTTCAACAGTTGTTTGTCCTCCTCGTTTTTTGAATTTTTCATGAGTCTACTGGCCACAACAAAATCGTATCCTTGGTCGAAATACTTATTAAATTTTAAAGTATCTTTCACAGGGATAGTTCCTTTAGGGTGAAAAAAGATTATTGCATCGCTCTCAGTTTTTTTAAAAGCAAGATGGTGCATGTCGTTGTAAGATATACCGGCTTTAAAATAAACCTTTATTCCCTGTTTTTTTAAATATTCGATCGTTCCATCCTTGCTTCCATTATCAACTACAAAGATTTCATTAAAGTTTTTACTGATTTTTTTAATTAGGGGAATATCATGCATACACCCATCGATCTCGTTAAGTGTTAGCATGCATAATGATATTTTCATTTTTAATCTCCTTCTCTAATTTCTAATGTTTCAATTTTAATATCAATGTTGGATGTAACCGATATGTAATCAGGATCTTTGTTCATCCATTCCTTTTGTGTGCTGATCCTGACCATGTAGTCTTCGGATTGATTCGAAGAAATGATCTCAAACTTAACGCTAGGTTCTATTCTATCATTTATTTTACCGTAATTAATAGTCATGTTTCCATTAGTTGACGATTTAATTCTTATGTAAATATAGTTCCCATTGCTTTTACTAATTTTATCAATGACTTTAAATATTTTTTTACTATTTTTATTTATATTGACAGGCGAATTAATTAATTGTGTTTGTGTATCTGTATTCTGAAGAGATCTGTAATCATCAAATTTGGCCCAGGCATAAGGCAATTTCTTTATGTCAAACTCAGAGACTTGATATTTAATTGGAATCAATTTTTGAGGATGCTTGACCTTAAATTTGTTTTGTGTCCATATTTCATATCCGTCAACTGTGCCGATTGGTTGATAGTGGTTGTATAAATATTCGTATATTCGGTAGCTTCTAACTTCATTTGGTACTGCGTCGATACTATTTGCGGCAGATATTGGCTGCTTAACAATAGCAATAGGTATCTTGTTTTGTTTCGTGAGATTTTCAATATTTGTTAAGATATTCTTCTGTATTGTTTCTGACGTGTAATATGCATTAGGAACAAAGTAATTTGGAAATTCTTTGTCTGTTGTTATGTAAAGCAAAGGTGAACTTGTTAGATCTAGAAAAGTTTGTTCGTTTGACAGGTTGTTAATTAGAAAGTCACTGATGTTTTTGTATTGTACGTCGTTAATTTTTACTCTACTCTCGTGATTCGACCAGTTTTGAATAGATATCTGTTGTTTGTCTTTCAACATATATATGTTGTTTAGTGGTATAAATATTCGGTAAGTAAAAAGTAGAAATAGAAAGCAGGCTATTGATAGGCCTTTTGATTTTATGAAATAAAATGGTAAGCAAAGACCAAGAAATGTAAATAGATACTGATTTAACCCTAATATTCCAAGAGTTTGTCGTTGTGTTGATCTGGTTAACATAATAATGGAAAACACTGAGATAGAAGTTAGTAATATATCTTTTGATGTAATCCTACGATCTTGTAGGACAAACACCTTGTTTATAAAGTGGACTATATAAACAACTGCGATCAACGGGTAAATCAAATATTGAACAGCTGCCAATGACGGAGATTGTCCAAAGATATTTATAAGACCTTGGGCGTCAGCTTGGAATAGAACGAATTTAATATTTTGCGAAACAATCTGAATCATTGAAGTGTTTGTTGTTTTTGTCGTTATGTAGAATACAACAATAGTAGATATCGTCAGCAGTAGAAATACGTTTATGAATAGTTTTATATTCAGTTTGTGTTTGTAATTTGTAAATTTTTGCCCCAAGAATATTGTCCCAAGTATAAATATTCCAGATATTAGACTAGCTATTCCAAAGTCAATTCTCCATAAGAACATGAATAGACAGATTATGGAATATAGAACAACTCTATTTGTACTAGGTTTATTTATTGTCCAACCAAGTACTATACTAGGTAAAAATGACATGAAATAATATGTATTTAATAGTTTTGTGTCATAACCATAAATAAATCGACCTCCACCGAACATATCCATAATTGGAAGAAAAGCAATAGTAATAGCGGCTAGATATGGGTTAGAGACAATAGATAGTGAACCGTAAAGTAACAACATTTCAAAAATCTTAGTAGTCCATTCCCAAAGCCAAGGTTCAAACGGTTTATATCCATTAATAATTGAATATAAAATTTGACTCGTCATGTATGATAATCCGTGTGTTGGATAAATATCTAAAAATGGTATTTTGCCAAAAATAAATAATTGCTGTGTTGATATTAAATTTTCGCCGTGATGAAACATATCAACGATTATTGGTAACTCGATATAGTTATTGTGAACTTTAAATAATGTAATTGTGCCGACAAATATTGGTAAATATACGAACTTTACACATCTATAACAACTGACTATCTTCTTTTGGAATATAGTGTATGAAGTGATTAGTATGCTTAACACAATAAGAAAAAATATTAATGAGTTCACGTAAAAATATACTGGTTTGTTTAAATCGGTATTGGATATAGTAAACTGAAACTCGTTTGCAAATATGATTGATGCTGGGATCAGTAAAAAAGGTATTGCTCCTGATAATATTCCTGAAATGATTACTTTTTGATTTATACCCTTTATATATTTAGAAATTAAGTAAAAAAAAGTCCAATATATAAACCATATAATTATATATGCTGTTAGATAGACGCCTTTAAATGTGTAATCTCCCTTAATAATTGCCCATCTAATAAAAAAGACAACAACAGGTATTAAGAAACTCAACATAACTAGGCCGCTGTTGCTTAAATATCCAAAAATTTTTTTGTCGACTTTAATAAATATATGTTTGGCGACGAACAATGATATGCCTAAAAAAGTTATTGTGCTTAATATGTTGGCTATTTTATTATCCATAATTGCTTGCGATAGAAAACTAAAGGCTACTGTCAATGAAGCTGAAAGTGACGATATAATAATAATATTGACGATTAGCCTAGAATTAAGGAATAACGAGACTGGAATATTTTTTTTTAATTTTGATAACACATAGCTTGTAAAGGAGTAGGTTGCAATAAACACGACAATAGCCTTTACATATAATATTGATCTCAAGGGTATATCAATCCCTTCCAATATTGATATCCCTATTACTCTGTCTGTAAATGTATGTAAGTTAATTCTAACAACATTAAAAATACTTTTTGTTGCAAGCGTTGCGAAATACAAACTTAGTGCGAATATTAATGTCGATTTGTATTTCATCTTTTTTTGAGTCTTTTCCCAATCCCACCACCTGGATGATTCTTTTTAAGTATGTCGATATTGATAACTAATTTGTGAGATAGTTTTAAAGCTAATGACTGCAAAAATATTAAAAATACTAAGGTCGAGTTGTTTGGTATTAAATCCCATTTGTCTCCTTCATGCTTGATGGGTAATATTATTGATTTGTGTATGTGTTTAGTGATTGTACAGTTTTTGTTGCATGTAATTAACCAGCAATTAATCTTTCTTTTTTTGAGAATTTTTGCGATATCTATACTTTCACCAGTTTCACCTGATTTCGACATAATTATTACTAGATCATTAGTTTTTATTATGCCGAGATCTCCATGAAACGCTGTGTTTGAGTTTAAAAAATGTGAAGATATGTCTAGAGAATTTAATGTGCCTACAAACTTTTCACATATTGGTGCATTTTTACCAATTGCTGTAGTGATAATTTTGCCTCCATTTCCGACACATGAGAGACATTCTTCTACTAACTTACTTGAAATAGAATAGTCTAATCTCTTGAAAGTTTGTATTGCAGTATTTAACTGGTTATTAATAAATCTTCGCATTGATCGATCTAGTATAGTTGCATGTTATCTATTTGCTAATCCTATTGCAATAGCTATCAGAAATGATATAAAGGTATCATGAAAGATCAAAAGATAACTGTGGGCGTGATACCTGCTGCTGGAGCAGGTAAACGATTTGGATATTTATCTAATATGTTGCCTAAAGCAATGTTACCACTTTATGATCGTCCAATTATTCATCATGTCGTCGATCAAATGCAGAACATAGGGATCGAAGATATTTATATTGTTGTAAATGTGCAGAAAGAAAAAATAATAGAATATTTTAGGCGTATCCATCTTGACCTAAGAGCCAATATTCATTTTATTGAACAACAAGTTTTAAATGGGACAGGGGAGTCAATATTAAGTGCCGAAAAATATGTGAATAAACCATTTTTAGTCATGTATGGAGATGATTGTACGATATCGGACTCGTTACCAGACATGACTCAAAAATTTTTTAAAAGCGGGGGTGTCGTAATGCAAGGAATGATAAAGGAGGTCGATAAGGACGTCTTAAGAGATACTTGCTCAGCTAAGCTAGACAAGAACGGTAAAATAATTGATATCATTGAGAAACCTGAAAATCCACCATATTTGTTACGAGGATGTGGAGTTTTTATATTTAAGCCTGAAATATTTTTATGTATTAAAAAAACTCCATTTGAGCCAGCTCGCAAAGAAAGAGAGATAATATATACAATAAATGACTTGGCTAAAAATAACAAAGCCTATGGTTACCAAATTGATGGATATAATATCAACATAAATGATTACAATCAGCTGTTGACGGCAAGTCATATATTAAAGGAAAACAAAATGCAGGCTAGAAAAATTATAGAAGTTCTATTTTAATTGAACTTATTTTTGTTACAATATATTGTGAATTACTTTATAAATTTTTCAGATTCAGGCAAATATGCAGATGTAGCTAGAAGCTTATTTATAAATAACAATTTCGATTCTTTATTTAGTTTCTGGGGTTATAAAATGTCTGACTGGATTTTACCCGTAACACCATATTCAATTTCAGTTTTTTTTAAAATTTTTGGAATTAATGATTTTGCTGTTATTGCAACATCCTTCTTTTATTTTGTGTTATCACTTATTTTTGTTTTTCTTCTGACTCAGAAGATATATAAAAACAAATTAACTTCTACTTTATCTATAATTGCTGTTGGTTCAAATTACAACTTAATTAATTATGCAACGAGTGGAGCTTCAGAATCACCATTTATCTTTGAACTTCTTGCAGGAACTTACTTTTTATCACTTAAAAAATGGTGGGGGAACACACTGGGTGTTATTTTTTTGGTTTTGATGTATTTCACACGACCACAAGCAATAATCTATATATTTGGATTAGTTTTATATTACTTTATTTTGAATTTTAGTTGGAAGAAGGCGACACTCTATACTTTTATTTCATTTTTATTTGGCACATTTATTTATGGAGTTTTTTCAAAACAAGGACTTATTGCTGTAACACAAAATTTGCCTGGAATAGCAGTTTCTGATTCATTGCGTGGATCCAGTGTTGATTTTAATTTGTTAATACTAATTAAGAAAGTTTTCTACAACTTATATAATTTTTATAAAGCACTTCCTGATATAGCTAACCCATATATGTGGGGGCTATTTGTAATTGGATTATCAAGTTGGAGCAAAGTGAAACTACAAAACTCTTTTAAAATATCAGTGTTGTTTGTAACTTTACTTACTTTTTTCGTTACAGCATTAACAATTCCATTTTATCGATACATTCATCCAGTTGTTCCGCTTGTTTACATTGTTGCTATTGCAACACTTGTGGATATTATTAATTATTTTGTTTCGACTTGGGATATCAAATCAAAAAATGTTGCCGTGGGTGTAGTTTCAACAGTTTTAGTATTATTTTTTACTGTTGGCCAAACTTTAGGTATTCTATTTTTAGATTCTAGATTTGAAAGAAAGATGAAAAACACTGACAAAGCTCCTATTTATGTAGAAATGTCATATAAGTTAAAAGAAATTACAAATAAAGATATGGTTATTGTCACAAATCTTGATACTTGGGGTAGCTGGTATGGCGAAAGAAAAACTATTTGGTTCCCATTAGATCCTAGTATGATTTTACCGGTTCAAGACAATATCGATGCAATTTACTTAACTTCATACAAAATGGATGATGAGAATTACTATATGGGCGAAGCTTGGAGAGAAATTTTTGAAAGTCCTGAAAAACAAACAATTCTCCCTGATTTTAAATTTGTAGGCGAGTATGAATTTAAATCAGAAAATAATTACGAAAGAGAAAACGGTAGAGCAGTACTTCTGATGCGTGCTGAATGAGATTCAGCATAAATGCTATGAAAAAAATAAGTTGGTACATCTTAATTCCAATTTTAGTTTTGTCGCTGGTGGCAAGCATGTATGTAATAACAACTAGCAGTTTAGTTAGATTTTGGGCAGATGATTTTTGTTCCTCAGTTTTGCTTCGTAACAACGGTTATTGGCAGTCACAGATAATTTGGTGGAAGGGTTGGACAGGAAGATACTCATACATTGCATTTTTAGATTTGGTTGAGTTATTTGGTTTGATGGGTGCTCAAATTTTACCAATTGTTTTGTTTGTGTTATTTATTGTTTCGTTTTGTTTAATATTTGGTTTGCAAATATCGCTGCTTCTGTCTGTAATATTTTTAATTAACTCACCAAATATTATTCAATCTTTTTATTGGATGACTGGGTCGTTAAACTATTTTGCACCATTTATCTTTTTAAATTTTTATTTAGCTTTGTTATTTAGAAAGAATAATCAAAGCTTGCCACTTCGTGGTAAAAAGTACATAAATTTGATTGGTTTTATTTTGTTGTTTATTGCAGCAGGTTTTTCAGAAAGCTTTGCCGTAGCCACATTCGTTTTTCTCGTGTTTTTACTTTTTGTTTTGAATGGATATAAAAAAGAAAAAATTATTCTCACAGGTTTAGCTGCAATAGGTATTTCCTTAGTTTTTATGTATTTGGCACCCGGAAATGCAGCAAGGAGTGCTACAGTAAGTCATCCTGACGGGCTAATGGATTTAATTACTAAAACCTTTAGCTACTCAAAATGGTATTTAATTCATCTTTTGTATATTAAGGAATTTATTCTTTCTGTCGTCACAATAATTGTTTCTGCCTTTGTTTTCTGTAACACAAAAATAAAATACTTTGAAAATCCAAAAAGTGTAATTTTATATTCCATGACTTTTATTATTGGAATCACTTTTGTTGTTGTGGGGCTTACATATCAAGCAATGAACTGGGAACCTCCAATGAGAGTAATGACAATTGTAAATTATATGATTCTATACGCGTTAATACCTTTTTCTATTGCGCTATCTCAAATTTATTCTAAATACCTTGCACTATCAATTCCAAAATTTATATTAGTGGTCACTGTTTTGATGTTAATTTTTCAAACAAACAAATTATGGGGAGGTGTCTATGAAGAACTAAGAACATATGCAAATGGTTGGGATGCTATTGAGACAAAACTAATTAATGTATCTGACGGTGCTGAGGTTGAGGTTCCTGAATTAAAACCTGTAGGCAAACTTGATGGTTTTGTTGAAAATAAAGGTTGGGTCTTGGGTTGTATCAAGGGGTATTACGACACTAGTGAAATCATTGTTAAATAACTTCATTTTAAGTTACAATAGTAGGTGTGAGATTCAACCAAAGGTTATGAATTTCAACTAAAAGTCATGAAACAATACATTGATAGAGGCAGGCAGATACTTTTTTCAGCAACAGCAAAAGATACTTATGTTTTGTTTGTGGGCAACATGATATCTGCCGTTTTAGGATTCCTCTTTGTTTTTTTAGTTGCTAAGTTTATCTCCAGAGATGATTTTGGAGTATTTTCTGCAGCCTTAAACTTAGTAGTTATTTTAACTTCAATTTCTGACCTTGGCATTACCTCTGGACTTGTTAATTTTATTGCTAAAGCTGATAGCGAGAATGATGAAGCAATATCTTTGAAATATCAAAAAGCAGGACTTGTTATTAAAATATCAGTAGTCTTAATACTTTCATTGATTGTTATTTTGTTTGCTCCATACATATCAAAGACCTTACTTGCCAGTTCCGATCCACTAATCTCAGTATGGGTTTCTTTAATTTCATTTGCGCTATTTGTTCCAATGTATTTTCCATATGTATTACAGGCTAAAAAGAAATTTATGGAATCAATGGCTGTTGATAATATTTATTACCTTTTTAGATTTCTAGGGCTTATACCATTTATATTTTTTGGAGGCTTAACATTGTATAGCGCATTTTCTACAGCTTTATTTGGATTTGTTGTTAGTTTGATTTTAAGTTTTGTTTTTCTAAAACTTAAATTTTTAACCAGCAGGCCTAGTAAAGACATATATTTAAGTTTAATTAAGTTTTCAGGTTGGGTAGGCTTGAATAGAATAATATCTGCAATATCTGGAAGACTTGATCTTCAGATGCTTGCAGTGTTATCAACAGCCTACGTAACAGCAGGTTATTCAATGGCCTCACGAATTTCATCTATTGCAATCATTTTTACCTCAAGCTATTCAGCAGTTTTGGCTCCTAGATTTTCATCAATTGGAGACAAGGAAAAAGAAAAAAAATATTTAATAAAATCAACTCTTGGAGCTATTCCAATTGCTTTAATAACAATACTCTCATTTGTTGTTATTGGACCATTTATTAAATACTTTTTTCCAGACTACATTGATGTAATCATTGTTTATAAGTATTTGATTATTGCTCTTATTCCATTTATTTTTACTGCACCTTCTGTAACTGCAATAATTTACGCAATGAATAATCCAAAATATATTGGGCTTTATTCTTTTGCCCAACTTGCAATTATTTTTGGATTTAATTATTTGTTTATACCCGTTTACGGGTACATGGGTCCTGTTTATACACTTGCAATTTCAAATGCTATTCTTGCAATTTATACTTGGGTTATTGTCATTAAATATTATTGGTTTGAAAAATAATATTAAAAATATCTTTCAAACCACAACTCCAGCATTAATAAATTCCACTTTTTAGTGTTTGTATCTAAGTTGATATTGTCAATGTCAATAAATTTACTGATGTTTGAATTTTTATTTTTTACCTTTGATTCAAAATATTTTGACAAATCTCCTTTAAACCAATCCTCAAGTGAAATTGTAAAACCCATTTTAGGTCTATACAAATTTTCTTTTGGAACAATTTTTTCTAGTGCCTTTTTGAAAATATATTTGCTTTCACCATGCTTGACCTTTAAATTAAATGGAATTTTGCAACCTAGTTCAATCATGTTGTGATCAAGTAGAGGAGATCTTGTTTCTAAACTATTGGCCATACTAGCAATATCCATTTTTGTAAGTAATAAATCAGGCAAAAAATATGTTAAGTCAAATTTTAATCCTGCATCTTTTAAATCTTTGCCTGAGAATTCTGAGAAGGTTTTTTTAACATATTTATAAACATTATCATTTGTTAATGTTTCCTTGAGTGGGGATTTTGACATCGAAAATATTTCATTAAGCGGAAATATCTGGTTATATGATACAAATTTCTCATACAACGGTAATTCTGATTTTTTGATAAAGTCCTCACATCTTTTTAAGAGTGGATTAGATGATATTGAACTTAAGATTTTAGCTCCTGCAGCAGCAGTTGGTCTTAAGTTGTTAATCCAAGATTCAAAATCAACATCTCTTTTAAGTCTCATGTATCTATTTGGATAGCCTGCAAAGTTTTCATCTCCACCATCACCGTTTAAAGTAACTGTTACGTGTTTTTTTGCTTCTCGGCAAACCATAAACGATACCAAAGCGCTGTTATCAGAAAATGGTTCTTCATATTGATATGCAATATCTGGAAGGTCTCTAATATTTGTTGGTTTGGCAAGTATTTCTGTGTGGTCAGTTTTGTATCTTCTGGATATGTTTTGTGCATATTTTTCTTCACTCCATTTTTTATTTTCATATTTAATTGTAAAAGTCTTTATTTTGTTTATTGAAGACATAGCCATCATTGCAACAACTGCAGATGAATCAACGCCACCAGATAAAAATGCGCCGATAGGTACATCAGCAATCATTCTCATTTTTGTTGATTCCTCAAGTGTCTCAAGTATTTTGTCTGACCACTCCTTTTCGCTTAAATTGAGTTTTTGGTTAAATTCTGGAGCCCAATATTGTGTTGTTGAAATTCTTTTCCTGTTTATATCAATTTTCATATAATGGCCTGTTTCAAGCTTTTTAATTCCCACAAATCCAGTTAGTGGTGAAGGGACATATCCATATAGAAAATATTTTTGTATAGCTATGTAGTCGGGGACTGATTTTACTTCTGGTTGGGTGAGTATCGCTTTCAACTCAGATGCAAATATAAAGCAATTTTCATCTGAGTAGTATTTAAATGGTTTTTTACCCAGTCTATCTCTGGCAATAAACAGTGTGTTCTCGTGTGTATCATGAATGGCGAATGAAAACATCCCACGAAGGTGATCTAAACATTTTTCTTTATAGGTAGCGTATAAGGCTAACAAAACTTCTGTGTCACTATCTGAATTAAATTTGTAACCTAATCGCTCAAGTTTTACTCTTTCCTCTTTGAAATTATATATTTCACCATTAAAAACAATGATGTATCTATCTTGATAGCTCATGGGTTGGTTTCCCTTTTTAGATAAGTCAATAATTGCCAATCTATTATGTCCAAAGCCAACTGATCTGTCTTTGGAAATATAATACCCTGTAGAGTCAGGCCCGCGGTGTTTAATTTTAGAAGCCATCTGTTGGAGTTGGTACCCAGTTACATCTTGTTTGTTAAAATTTATTCTACCTGAGATACCACACATATAAGTGTTATTTTAGCTATTTTGAGTTAAAATTAAAGTGATGAAAATCTGGGCACACACACTTTTTAAGAATGAAGAAAGGTGGTTGTGGTTCTCTGTAACTTCTGTAATAGATTCAGTTAATAAACTTCTCCTTTGGGATACTGGTTCAACTGATAGGTCATGGGAAATAGCCCTAGCACTAAAGGAAAAATATAAAGAAAAGATAGACCTAAGACAGTATGGTGAAGTGACCCCTGAGACATTCCCTGAGGTTCGACAAGCGATGCTGGATGCAACAGATGCTGATTGGTTCATCATTGTTGATGGTGATGAAATATGGTGGGAAGATTCAATTAAAAAATTAACTTTAGAAATTAAAACTATTGATTCCAAAACTGAATCCATAGTTGTTAAAAATATAAACTTGGTTGGTGATATCTATCATCATTTTGATGAAAGTGCCAGTAAGTATACCTTTGGAAATTTAAAGGGGAGTTATGCATTACGTGCGATTAATAGAAATATTAAAGGTTTATGTTCAATTGGACGTCATGGTGTTTGGGGCTGGTCAGATGGACAAAAACAAATTCAAGAAAGAAATACTTTTAAATTTGTAGATGTATCCTATTTGCATACAACATTTCTTCCAAGAGGTGAAGACAGATCATTTGATATTTTAGTTCCTAAACGAGCAAAGAAATTAAAATATGAAATTGGTAATGAATTTCCAAAAAACTTCTATTATCCAGAAGCCTTTTTTAAAGTTAGACCAGACTTTGTTCCAAGTCCATGGAAACCAATGTCAAATTCATACAAAATAAGAGCATTGATTGAAACGCCGGTCAAGAAGCTAAAAAGAAAAATAATCGAAGGAAAGGTGGGATATTAAATGTTTAATTTCACAGCATGGCCAGAAATGCTGGCTTGGCCATATTTAATGCTTCAAGGCTGGTTGCCATATAGAGATATTGCAATTGCACATAACCCATTGCTGCTTTTGGATCTGGTTATATTTTTTAAGTTGTTTGGAGTGGGTATCATACAATTAAAAATTTATACATGGATTTTAATTGCTATTAATGTTTTTCTTACATTCTTTGTAGTAAAAAGTTTTTGGTCAAAAAAGATTTCAATTGCTGCTAGCCTTTTGTATTTATTGCTCTGTATCGTATATCAGGGTAATGGTTTGTGGTTTGACTTAGCTTTGACTCCGTTTGCTCTACTTTTATTTTATGCGCTTAAAACCAAAAATTACCTTTGGAGTGGTATCTTCTTTGCATTAGGGTTTTTAACTAAACAAACATTTGTTTATTTTGCAATTCCAATTGTAATTGCAACAGCACAGAGCACAAAGCACCTAGCACAGAGATCAAAACAGCTCATTTTTGGTGCTGGAATAATATTTCTAATTTTTGCAATTATTCTTTATGCACTAGGTATCTTGGATGATTATTACCATTGGGCAATTAATTTTGGTATATTCTATCTGCCTAATGCTGAAGGACAAATAAGTCTTCCTAATTTAAAGCAATTTGTTTATGCGTTATTACCATTTGTTTTATCATTGCTTAGTGCTGAGTATTTCCTGATGATTTTTGCCATGGTCGGATTACTTGGGGTTTATCCAAGATGGGAACTTTTTCATTTTCAACCTGCATTGCCATTTATTGCAGCTGCCTTATCAATATTTATATTTTCAAAAAAACATCTGTTACTTAAATTTGCTGTTGGTATTTTAATTTCCTTATTTTTATTTATTGGAATCGCTAGGAGTTTAGGAAATACTACACGTTTCTTTGAAAGTGATGTAAACAAAACAGTTTCTGTAATTAATAGCTTAAAAGATAAACCACAAAGTTTGTATGTAATAAATTATTGGGATAATATTTATGCACTTACTGATACCAAACCTCCAAAGCCATTAATACCATATATCCCATGGTATTTAAGCTACAATAACAATATAGATTTGATGGTTAATAATTTAAAAACAGAAGTGGTTGAAATAATAGTAATTGGTGAAAGACAAAACAATTATACAAAATTATATGATTTTGTAGACAAATTCTACTCCTGCAATATTTTAGATAAAAAAGTAGAATTATGTCAGAAAAACTAACACCAATGAAAATTGCAATATTAAATAAATATCAAGACTCGGTAAATAGAGGAGCTGAAACTTTTGTCAGGGAATTATCCAATAGACTTTCTAAAAACCATCAGGTTGATGTAATAAATAAAATAGATTATTTAAAATTACTTAAAAATCGATATGATTTGATAATTCCAACCAATGGCAGGAGTCAAGCATTTTTAACAAGAATTGTTTCTTGGTTAACTGGTGCAAAAATGGTTATTTCAGGTCAGTCTGGGGTTGGTCTTGATGACAGGTTGAATCTTTATTCCATGCCTGATGCGTTTGTTGCGTTATCATCACATGCGCTGAAACAGTCTAATAAAAGAAATCCATTTGTAAAATCAGTTTATATTCCAAACGGTGTTGACCTTAAGATGTTTAGGCCAAATAATGTTAAGTCTAAAAAAGAAATGAAAACTGTTCTGTCCGTTGGTGCATTTACAGAACAGAAAAGACATGAATTAGTAATTAATGCAGTTTCTAAAATTAAAAATGTAAAGTTAGTTATAGTAGGTGGCGGTGGAGATTTGAAAAATAAATTAAGTGATTTGGGGTTAAAAATGCTTGGTGAAAAAAGATTTGAAATAATTGAAACAGATCATAACTCAATGCCTAATATTTATAAAAATGCAGACGTCTTTACCCTTGCTTCAAAGCCATATGAATCTTTTGGCATTGTTTTAGTCGAAGCAATGGCCAGTGGACTCCCTGTTGTTGCAAATAATGATCCAATTCGCAGAGAGATTGTTGGTGATGCTGGTTTGTTCGTAGATCCAACAGATACTGATGTCTACGCGCGTGCAATTGAAAAAGTTTTAAGTACAAATTGGGGAGCCAAACCAAGAAAGCAAGCAGAAAAGTTTGATTGGGATGTAATCGCTAAACAATATGAAGAATTATTTAATACTCTTTAGTATCTTTGCGTTAGCTTTATTTCTACGATTCTATAATTATGAGAATAGGATTACGTTTGGACCTGAACAAGCAAGAAGCTTGATGGTATCAAGTAACTACATTAAAGATAAACCTTCACTTTTAGGTCAAGAATATTTCAGGGCTAATTCGTTGGGTCATAAGCTTTATACAAGTGCATTATTTAACTACACCTTGGTTCCATTGCTTGTCGTGTCAAAATATGACCCATATCTAATAACAATTTACTTCACTTTTTTAAACATACTCACTGCTGTTGTTGTTTATATCTTGTCTAAAAAGATGTTTGGTAAAACAATATCATTAATTACCACATTTTTATTTTTGTTTAACTCCTACATGATTTATCACTCAATGTTCATTTGGGTTTTAAATTATCTTCCGTTAATTGGAATGGTTAGTGTTTACTTAGTCTGGAAAATATATAAGCAAAGCTTGCCACTTCGTGGTAAACACAAATCAAATATCTACGACATTTTATTTTTGGGTGTTTTGTCAGGAATTGGCTTTGGGCTTGAGTATTTGTATTTAATTGCAATATTAATTATTTTTTACTTTTTATTAAAGTGCTCCAAAGAAAGAGTAAAGCATGCTCTACTGTTTATATTAGGAGGTGCAATTGGGGACTTTCCTCAAGTATTTTTCGATCTACGTCATAACTTTTATCATTTAAGATCTTTATTTCAATATGCGATTGACACTTTTGCTGGTAGTAGCGATGCTGGTTTTACATATTATCATTTTCTAATGTTTTGGCCTGTTGGTTTACTTCTTCTGTCTTTTGTAATTTATACAATTTACAACAAAAATAAATATGTGGGTTTGATGGTGTTGTCTATCTATTTTCTTTTAAATATTAATTCTACTCTAATCAATTTTAATAAACCTGTAGGTATGGAAAATGGTTTGAAATATAAAGACTTAAAATATGCCTCAAAAATTATATCTGATCGTTCTGGTGACAATTTTAATGTTGCAACACTATACGATTTTGATACTAGAGGCTATACACTTCGTTACTTTGTACAACATGTTTATGGAAAGAACCCTAAAAACGACGTGTATTATAAAGATGTCGATGAAATATATACATTGTCTAAATCTAACTATGATTTCAAAAATAATAATCCTTGGGAATTAAATGTCTTTAAGCCTTATAATATAGAAAACATAGAAAATATTGGAGAGGGATATTCTCTGTTTAGATTAACAAAATTAAGGGAATAGTATAAAAACAAAATAACTATATGAAAATTTCAATAATAATACCTACATATAACGAAGAAAGTGTAATTTTAGACTGTTTACAATCACTTGAAAAACAGTCCTTGAATGATTTTGAAGTGATCGTCGTAGATGATGGTTCTACTGACAAGACTATCGAATTATTAAAACAGTTTAAAGTTAAAAATTACAAATTAAAGATTCTTTTTGGCAACCACCAAGGTGCAGGAGCTGCAAGAAATTTAGGTGCAAAAAGTGCAACAGGAGATATATTTGTTTTTGTTGATAGTGACATGACTTTTGACAGACACTTTTTAAAAATGCTAGTTAAGCCAATTGTTGCAGGAAAAACAATGGGTACATTTTCAAAAGATGAATATGTTAGCAATTGGGATAAACCATTATCCCGAGCTTATAATTTAAATGAAGGTTGGGAAAACAAAAAAAGACATCCTAAAAAATATCCTGACACACAAAAAGTTTTTAGAGCTATTTTACACAAAGAATTCGATCGTGTTGGAGGGTTTACGGCAGGTGGTTACAATGACGATTGGAGTTTGTCTGAAAAACTTGGCTACGAGGCAGTTCTAGCTGAAAAGGCGATATTTTTCCATAAAAATCCTGATAACCTAAAAGAAATATTCAAACATGCACAGTGGGTAGGAAAAAGACAGTATAAATTTGGTCTTTTTGGGTATGTTGTAGGTTTAATTAGAAGCTCGTTGCCGATTTCTTTGATTGTTGGTTTAGTAAAGTCATTCTTTTCAGGCCAACCAATGTTTTTAGTTTTTAAGGTTGTTTATGATTTTGGTGTGTTTGTTGGAATACTAAAATATGTATTTACTAAACAAGGATCAAAATGAAGATTATCAGTTCAG
Organism: Microgenomates group bacterium; assembly: GCA_049301455.1. Classification (GTDB taxonomy): domain Bacteria; phylum Patescibacteriota; class Microgenomatia; order UBA8517; family UBA8517; genus JAUYMM01. The sequence goes on along the minus strand of JBAQKY010000009.1, from coordinate 26,985 downwards.
TTAAAAAAATAGCTGAAATATCAAACAGAGAGAAAAAGCATGGCAAAAGTGTCGGTTTGGTTGTTGGTGGATACGATGTTCTCCATTTGGGACATATCAATTTATTCAGACAGGCAAAAAAATATGTCGATATCTTAATAGTTGGTTTGGATAATGATAAAACTTTAAAATTAACGAAGGGTGAATCTAGGCCTATTAATAACTTTTACAGGAGAAGCCAATTTTTATCTGAAATATCGCTTGTAGATTACATATTTCAAATTGATAAGATATTTAAACATGGTGACACTAATTCAGATCTATATTTTTATAAATTGTATAAAAAGATAAATCCGACACATGTCTTTACACATCCAGAGACTGATAGCTTATATAAGCGACGAAAGCATATCTCAAAGGATCTAGGCATTAATTTTATTCCAGATCGTACTAAATACATTACAACTACCACCGAGATACTAAACATCCTGTCAAATGAAAAATAAAAAAATGATAATTATTGCATTATTTATAAGTTTTGTTTTGAGATTGTTGTCCCTAGACCAATCACTCTGGCTTGATGAAGCAACAACTGCATTGGTTGCAAAAATGCCATTCATAGACTTTTTTTCAAGTTTTATGCCTGCAGATTTTCATCCACCACTTCATTATTTAGTTTCTATGTTGTGGACTGGTGTTTTTGGTATCTCTGAAGTTTCACTTAGAATGCCGTCAGTTATATTTGGAGTCTTGTCTGTTTATGTTGTTTATGAGCTTGCAAAAGCACTTAAACAAAAATGGCCAATTGTTCCAGCCTTGTTTTTGGCAACCTCAGGACTTCATATCTATTATTCTCAGGAGGCAAGAATGTATGCCATGGCTACTTTCTTGGTACTTTTGACTGTTCTGTTTTTTCTGAAGAAAAAATGGTTTTTATTTTCGCTAACCCTGCCTTTTTTGTTTTTGACTGACTATCTATCTGTTTTAATTATTCCTGTCCTTTTTATTTATGCTTTTCTTTATTCAAAAAAAAATCTGAGAAAGATGGTGCTTTCTTTTGCCCCACTTGGATTAGCAGTAATTTATTGGTTACCTACATTTGTAAAGCAACTTACAAATGGTCTGTCTGTTAAGGAGACAATGTCTGGTTGGTGGGGAATACTGGGCTCAGTTTCTTTTAAAAACATAATTTTAATACCTATCAAATTTATAATTGGACGTGTGAGCATCGATGACAAAACCATTTATATGGTTGTTGTTTTTGTACTGTTAGCCTTGTACGGATATTTCATAGTTAGAGCTAAAAACAAATTGGTTTGGTCATGGTTTGCAATGTGTTTTGTTTTAGGGGTGTTAATATCCTTTTTCATACCAACACTCACTTATTTCAGATACTTGTTTATACTGCCTGCTTTCTATTTACTAATATCTGAAAATGCCAACAAATTAATTGTGGTTTTGGTATTGGCTGTTAATCTAACGACCTCAGCTGTGTATCTTTTTAATTCTAATTTCCATCGTGAGAATTGGCGTGAATTGGCAAACATTGTTGACCAAGATCCAATAATTTTACCAACAACCTCACAAAAGGAGGCCTTGGTCTATTATAAAATTGATGATAACGTCATTCCAAAAGAGGAATTGACACCAAAAGATAATCAGATATGGTTATCCAGATATGTTTGGGATGTTTTTGATGCAGGCGATTCTACTCGTAAATATATTGAAAACTTAGGCTATAATTGGTCAGGAGAGACCAGCCTTAATGGTGTGGTCTTTTGGAAATATACAAAACAATAATATGCGCATTGCAATTGACATGTCCCCAATTATCTATGGTACAGGTGTATCAAATTATAGAATTAATTTGGTTAAAAATCTGTTAAAAATTGATACTAAAAATGAATATGTTTTATATGGTGGTTCAATGCGTCGTTTGCCTGAACTCAGATCAAAAATAGAGGAAATTATTAAGGGAACTTCTGCAAGCTCTAAAACCTATCCCATCCCACCACGATTAGCTAATATTATTTGGAATAAGATGCATATCTTGCCAATCGAAAAAATCGTAGGACAAGTTGATTTGGTTCATACATCAGACTGGGCAGAGCCACCATCTAAGATGACCAAAATTACTACAATTCACGATCTTGTACCTATCGTGCTTCCAAGGTTTACACCAAGAATTATTGTAGAGACACACAAAGAAAGGCTTAAGTGGGTTCAGAAAGAATCTAAAAAAATTATTGTTCCAAGTAATTCAACCAAGGAGGATTTAGTTAAACTTGGTTTCAACGAAGAAAGAATAGTAGTTGTTTACGAAGCTCCAAATATTGTAAAAGCAACTGAAGCTCAGGTAGTTGATGCTAAAAAGAGATTTAACATTCATGAGGATTACATCATAATGATTGGAACAAACCCCAGAAAAAACATTGAGAGAGCTGTGAAAGCATACCATTTGGCAAAGCATGGAAAAAATTTAAAAATGTTAATTATTGGCGAAAATAAAGGTTTGAAATTAGAGGATGAGAGGGGAGTTAGATTTTTAGGTTTTGTTCCAACAGAGGATTTGTCCCCACTTTTAACAGGTGCAAAAGCTCTTGTCTTCCCTTCACTCTACGAAGGTTTTGGTGTGCCAATACTTGAGAGTTTTGCTTGTGAAGTACCTGTTGTCACCTCCAATATTTCAAGTATGCCAGAAGCTTCAGGTGGTGCATCAATTTTAGTTGATCCATATGAACCAAACTCAATCGCAGAAGGTATTGAAGAAGCACTTTCAAAACCTAAAACTTTAATTGCTAAAGGTTTGAAAGTCGTTGCAAATTACAGCTGGCAAAAAAATGCAGAAGAAACATTGAAAGTATATAAGGAGGTGTGTTTATGATAATAAGCAAAGCTTCTAGTAAGAAACTTATCATTGGAATTGATGGTAATGAAGCAAATGTGCAAAATAGGGTAGGGGTTAATAACTATGCCTTTAAACTTCTTTGTGAGCTTCACAAATTGAACGAAAAAAGTCAAAACCCAAATAGTCTCATAGTTTATCTTAAAAATTCGCCACTTTCTGATCTCCCAAAGGAAACAAAAAATTTCAAATATAAAGTTTTAGGAGGAAGTGGTTTGTGGATAATAACTAAGCTCACCCCTTATCTTTTTAAAAATCCAGAAAAAATACAAATTATGTTTTCTCTAAGTCACTATGTATCGCCATTCTTGACAATTCCGCGAGTATGTTCAATAATGGATCTAGGATATCTCGAATTTTCGGGACAATTTACAAAAATGGTGCTTTGGCAGTTGAAGTACTGGACTGCTATTTCTATTTTTGCCTCAAAACAGATACTAACCATATCAGAAGCTACCAAAAAGGACATTGTACGACATTACCCTTTTGCCTCAAAAAAAATAAAGGTTACACACCTTTCTCATGATTTAGATAAAAAAGATTTTGAGGTCACGGATGTCGATGTGCGACGCATTAAAAATAAATACTCTATAGTAGATGACTATATTTTGTATGTTGGTACACTCAAACCAAGTAAAAACATAGATGGATTGATAAAGGCTTTTGCTGAAATTGTCAAAATTGATAAGTATTCTAAACTTAATCTTGTTATTGCTGGTAAAAAAGGTTGGATGTATAAGTCGCTATTCAAATTAGTTGGAGAATTAGACATCAAAGACAAAGTTATTTTTACGGATTATTTGCCAGAGGTTGATAAGCCGGCACTTAGAAAAGGGGCAAAAGTTTTTGTTCAAATATCTCATTGGGAAGGTTTTGCAATCGACACGCTCTCTGTTATGGCCATGGGGATTCCTGTAGTTGTCTCAAACGTTGGAAGTTTGCCAGAAGTTGTTGGTAATGCAGGTATTGTAGTTGATCACAACAATACTAATAGTATCGTTGATGGAATTAAAAAAGTTTTAAATATGAACCAAAAAGAATATAATAATCTAATAACGGCTGGAATTGACCAGTCAAAGAAGTTTTCTTGGGAGAAATGTGCCAAGGGGACTATGGAAACACTTGAAAATGCTATATAAAGATAACATCCATTTTACTAAAAAAGGCATAGTTTTTACTGACAAACATGGTAACAACTTAGATTTAACTGAAGCATTCAGAAGAGCTTTTGTCAGATTCTACAACTGGTACCTAGACTTTCAATTGGCGTTTATACATTTTGTTACAGATATTGTACCTTCTCACATAATTAGGCAGTTTGTGTTTAGGGCTTGTGGGGTAAAAATTGGTATTGGATCAACAGTCCATATGGGTGTTAGATTTTTCCAACCAAATGGAGTTGAAATTGGGGAAGATACTATTGTTGGTTATAAAACGTTTCTTGATGGTAGAGAGAAATTAAAGATAGGAAATCATGTTGATATCGCTTCTGAGGTTATGATCTACAACAGTGAGCACAACTTAGAGTCTGAAGGATTTGAAGCAATATCAGAAACTGTGGTTATATCGGATTATGTGTTTATTGGTCCACGAGTAATAATCATGCCTGGAGTTACAATTGGAAAAGGAGCTGTCGTCGCAGGTGGTGCAGTTGTAACAAAAGATGTAGAACCTTTTACAATAGTAGGTGGTGTACCTGCCAAGCCCATTGGAGAGAGAAAGAATAAAAATCCAAATTATAAACTTGGGAGGGCCAGACTCTTTCAATAGTTATGAAATTATTTTTAGCTTCAGAGGCAAAACACCCAGATACAATTGCAAAACTCAATGATTTTGTAGGTGGACTTAAAGGTAAGAAGATAGCTTATATTCCAACTGCTAATAACGGTGAAAATCCATATGATGAATGGAGGACAGATAGTTCTACATGGAATTACATTAATACTGTTGGGGCTGAGGTTACACCAGTTGTTTTGGAAGAGTACAGAAACGAATTGGTTATTGAAGCATTGAAAAATAAAGACATTATTTGGTTTGCTGGCGGAGCCTGTGGGTATTTAATGTATTGGGCACGTCGGTGCAAAATTGACAAGAATATAAATGAAATTTTAAAAGATAGTGTATATGTTGGGTCGAGTGCTGGTAGTATGGTTACTTCTCACAACTTAGATATCGTTGAATGGTATGTCGGTGAGACTGAAACTGGCGGAAGTGTTATGCCTGGATTTGGGTTAGTTGATTTTGACATATATCCACATTACGAAGATCATCTATATGATCAAATAAAATCATTGTATAAAGGTAAGAAGTTATATTTATTAAAGAATGGTGAGGAAATAATTGTTGAAGACAATAAAATTACTGTCGTTGGTGAAGAAAGGGTTATAACAAATGGTTAAACTGTTAAAGATATTCTTTATATTATTCTTCATCACACTTTCTGTCTATGTTTTTCCTGCCAGTCCAGATTTTCCTAAACCTCCAGAAGGATCAGTTCAGTCATTTGAACCTGCAGACGTTGAATCACCACTTAGACGTGGCTACTACACAAATTTAAATAGACAAGAAGTAATCAGTCATTATGAAAAAGAATTCAACAAGGGTTTTAATGTTTACACTCCTAGGCTTAATTACCCTCCTGAAGAGGCTCCTGCTTTGATACGTGATCAAACGAAAAGTTCATATCTTGAAGAAATTGTCCATCCACTTAGAGAAAGTGTATATATCAATGGTTTTATTCCTACAGTTGAGCAATATGCTCAATACTATGAAGGTGTTAGATATAGCCAGAAAATAATAATTAGGTATATACCAAGTAATAGTTGGGTAAGATTAGCTGTTGTTGCTGGAGCAACAATCTTTGGCTATTTGTTGTTTTTAGAATATATAAATGCAAAAAAACGAAATTGATCTATCTGTAATCATCATCAACTTAAATACTGAAAAGTATCAGACTAAGAATTTGTTAAAAGTTACGCTTGAATCAATGTTCTCTGCGTTAAAGAAGATTAATTCTGAGGTTATATTGGTTGATAATTCCACCTCTGATGATGGTACATTAAAAATGGCAAAGTCATATGTATCAAATTTGGTTTATTTAAAAAGATCTGAGATTCATCATTTTGGTGACAATAATAATTATGGTTTAAAAAAGGCTAGAGGCAGATATGTTTTATTTTTAAACAATGATATGAAGTTTTTAGATAGTAACATTCTAAAGGATATTGTTGAGTGGATGGATAAAAATGACAAGGTTGGTGCTGCAACTTGCAGTCTTTTAAATGAAGATGAAAAAACACTGCAGGGCACAGGGGGTGCATTTCCAAATTTATTTAATGTCTTTGCTTGGATGACGTTTCTAGATGATATTCCATTACTAAATAAATTTATCGATTCAATGCATCCAATGCATAGTGTTTCACCATTTGGACAAAACAGTCAATATTATCAAAGTATTCATCCACAAGATTGGATTACTGGTGCATTTTACATGGTCAGGAAGACAGTTTTAGATAAGGTTGGAGGATTTGATGAAGATTACGATGCTTACCTTGAAGAAACAGATTTGTCATATCGTATTAAGAAATTGGGTTTAGAGATTTACTACCTACCTAAATGGAAAATAGTTCATTTTGGTGGACAGTCGTATGGTGGTGAAAACTCGCTGATTTTTGAGCTTAAAAATCTGAGCCTCTTTTTTAAGAAACACTATCCAAAATGGCAAAGACCTATTTTATCTCTCACTATAAAACTTGGTTGTTTGTTGCGTATAATTGTCTTTAGTTTGTTTAGGCCAAATTTGGTTAAAGTATATGCAAAAGCTATTAAAATTATTTGACACAAATATAGGTAAATATTTAGTTACTGCAATTTTGCTTGTAGTCCCTTTATTTCCAAAATTTCCAAGCATTAGAATTCCTGGAACATATGTTGCCGTTAGGCTTGAAGATTTTCTTTTGCTTTTTGTTCTGGCTTTCTTTGCAATTCCTCTTTTGCAAAATATAAAAGTATTAATTAAAAATAATATTTCAAGATCAATACTTCTATTTCTTGGCATTGGCTTAGTCTCGCTTCTTTCTGGAATTTATCTAACTCAATCTGTTGACCCTAAAATCGGTCTATTGCATTGGATAAGAAGAATTGAGTACTTATCATTATTCTTTATTGGATTTATCTATCTCAGAAATAGTAAAGATGATAGCAATAATATATTTGATTATGTCTTAAAGATTCTTTTAATTGTCAATTTAATAGTTTTTGCGTATGGGTTAGGACAAAAATATTTGGAATTTCCTGTAATTGTTACTCAAAATGAGGAATATTCAAAAGGAATTGCCTTGCGTTGGGTTCCTGGTGCACATATCAATTCTACATTCGCAGGGCACTATGATTTAGCCTCATTTATGGTTTTGATTATCCCAACATTTATTACTGCTTTTTTTGTGTTGAAAGACAAAATTTCCAAAATAGTACTCGGGGTATCAACTCTCTTTGGTTTTTGGCTGTTATCTGTTGCTGTATCTAGGATATCAATCGTCGCATTTATGCTGGCAACAACTGTTTCGCTGTTTTTGCTTAAAAAATATAGGGAGTTGGTGTTAGTTGGAGTTATTAGTGTCTTAATTTTTGGCACGGCTCCTGATTTACAAGTCAGATACAAAAGAATATTTGACGTAGTTAAGCAAAAAATATCAAGTGTGATTATTGTACAAGCTCAAGAAAATGGTAATGTTAACGAAGACAGATCGACATCTATTCGTTTAAATGTTGAATGGCCAAGAGCAATACGTGCTTTATCAAAAAATCCAATATTAGGAACCGGATACTCATCAATTACATTAGCAACAGACAATGATTATCTGCGTGCTTTGGGAGAGACTGGAGTATTTGGATTACTTTCATTCTTGTTAATATTCATTTATCTATATATGCATCTTAAAAATTATGTTTTTGATGGTAGTATGAAATCAATATTTATTGCAGGATTTATTGGATCAACAGTTGGTATAATAGCTACAGCTTTATTTATTGATATATTTGAAGCATCAAAGTTTGCTATTATCTATTGGTTGGTTACCGGTCTTGTCGTAGGAAGTATAAAAAACAAATATGAACAAATTAATTAATCTTGTGAAAGCAGCTGTGAAAAGTGAATACTTTTTATTATCAATACTGCTAGTTCTAGGTTTTATTGTTAGGCTTTATAAAATTGATAATCCAGTCGCTGATTGGCATTCTTGGAGACAAGCCGACACTGCAGCAGTTTCAAGGAACTTTATTAATTATGGTATTAATATGTTGTATCCGACATATGATGATATCAGTAGTATTCAAAGCGGTTTAGAAAATCCAACAGGTATTAGAATGGTTGAATTTCCAATATATAATGCTTTTCATACATTTTTATTTAATACTTTTGGCAATTTCACAATTGAAAAATGGGGAAGAATCACAACTATTATAATAACTCTACTTACTTCTGTATTCTTGTTTCTTCTTGGAAGAAAACATTATTCGTCAAGAGTAGGGCTATTAACAGCATTTTTCTTTTTGTTTTTACCATTTAATATATATTTTTCTAGAGTAATTTTACCTGATCCGCTTGGAGTTTTGTTCATGGTTTCAGGTCTCTACTTTTTTGGCGTTAATACTTATCTTTCAGGAATATTGTTTGGCTTAGCCTTTTTGCAAAAACCTTTTTTTGGTGTTTACCTTATACCTTTAATACCTCATTTTTTAAGATGGAAAGATGATAAGTTTGATTGGTATCCTACAATCAAAAACGCATTACCATTTGGAATTCTTGCCTTAGCTCCTTTTGTAATTTGGAGATTCTGGACAGGACAACACCCTGAAGGAATTCCATTTTATGAGTGGGCATTTAATGGGGATAGAATAAGATTTCATCCAGCATATTTTAGGTGGCTGTTTGGTGAAAGAATTGGCATATTAATTCTTGGGACTTGGGGTCTTGTTCCGTTTGCCTTTGGTTTATTACGTAAGTTAAGAAACAAATTCAATTTCTATTTTGTTCTCTCTGCACTTTCCTATCTTGTTATTGTAGCTACAGCAAATGTCAGACATGACTATTACCAAATACTTATTATTCCGCCAATTGCGATGACTCTTGCTATAGGGAGCTCGTATTTGTGGAAGAGGTCAAAAGTGGTTTTAGTTCTTAGTCTAATCGTTATGTTTTTGATTTCTTGGGATCGAATCAAACCTTTTTACCAAGTTAACCATCCAGAATTAATGACTATCGGTAAAATTGTAGATGAAACATTACCAAAAGATGCGCAGATTGTAATTCCATATAATGGTGACACGGCATTTTTATACCAAACAAAGCGAAAGGGCTGGCCAGCTGTTGACGATTCAATTGATAATATAATTGAACGTGGTGCAGATTATTATGTTTCAATAGATCTTGGAAGCACCGATACTGTTAACTTTTCAAAAAGATTCAAAACAATTACAAAAACAAACCAGTACATAATTCTTGATTTACATAATGAGATAAATAAAAAGGAGATTGTAAAATGAGATACAACTAACGTTATGAAGATACTAATGCTCCTACCATTTCTACCAATTGATCAAATGTCTGGTGGGCAAACACGTTGGTATCATTTAATTAAATTTCTATCCAAAAATCATAAAATTACAGTTGTTTCTTTAATTCGAGGAGACAAAGAAAAAGAACTTTCGTATTTACCACAAATAGAAAAATATTGTGAAAAGATAATGGTTTTTGATAGACCAAAATCTCCTTGGACAATTCGTAATTTATTCCTAACGCTTGTTACATTTAGGCCGCTTGTAGTTATGAGAAATTTTTCGCTTGAGGAAAGAAAAGCTATAGCCAAAGAACTTCAAGAAAATCATTACGACATGATTCATGCAGAAACTTTTTATGTTATGCCACATATACCCAAAACAGATGTCCCAATTGTTTTAGTTGACCCAACAATTGAATTTTCTGTATATCAACATTATGTCGACAACGAAGTTCCGTTTATTTTCAAGTTTATTTATTTGTTTGACGTTATAAAACTCAAGTGGTGGGAGAAATATTATTGGAGAAAAGCTAATAGAGTATTTGCGGTATCAGAAGAGGATAAAGAGATAATGGAGAAAGAACTTCCAAATATTAGAGTGGGGATTATTCCAAATGGTGTTGATGTTAGTTATTTTGAGGAGAAAAAAGTTAAAAGACATCTACCCCAAAGAGTTTTATATCATGGTGATTATAAGTGGATGCAAAACGTCGAGGCTGTAAATATACTAATTAGAGATATCTGGCCACTTATTAAGGATAAAGCTCAGAACGTTAAATTATGGATCACTGGTAGGTCTGTACCAAAGGAGATCCTTGAAATAGCCAAAAAAGATAAAGATATTATCGTCAGTGAATCACCAAAAGATAATAGGGATGTATTCAAAACTGCCTCTGTCCATGTGACTCCAATAATGAGTCCTGGTGGAACAAGACTTAAGGTCCTTGAGGCTATGGCATCTGACTTGCCTGTTGTCTCAACCCCAGTTGGTGTTGCTGGGCTAAGTATTGTCAAAGGTAAGCATGCACTTGTATCTTCTAGTGTCCAAGAACTTGCAGATATGACAGTTAAAGTATTAATGGATAAAAAACTTTCTGCAAGTTTAGCAAAAGAAGGTAAAAAATTTGTGGCTACAAATTTTGATTGGCAGTCTATCGTTACAGATTTGGAAAAAGTTTATAAGAATTTGTTACGTCAAAATTTAACCAAACAAAAATGAAAAAACCAATTCTTTCAATAATTATTTTAAGTCACAACACTAAAGAAATAACTTTAGGTTGTCTAAGGTCTATTGAAAAAGTAAGAAATGAGTTAGATCTTGAGGTTATTGTTTCAGATAATGCATCTACTGATGAGAGCGTAAGTGCAATTAAAAATAAATTTAAATGGGTCAAGATAATTGAAGGATCTAATATTAGCTTTTCAAATGGCAATAATCGTGCAAGAAAAATTGTAAAGGGTAAATATGTACTATTGTTAAATTCAGATACGTTAGTACACAAAAACACACTTAAAAAGTGTATAGAATATTTTGAAACCCGCAATGATATTGGTGCCCTAACTTGTAAATTGGTATTACCTGATGGAAGTCTTGATAAAGATGCCCGAAGAAGGTTTCCAACACCATGGATTTCTTTTAATAGACTTTTTTTAAACAATGGTAAAGACTATTGGTACGAGAATATATCGCCAGATATAACACACGAAGTGGATGCAATAGAAGGAGCCTTCTTTTTAACTCGTAAAGATATTTTAGATAAAGTAAATTGGCTTGATGAGAAGTTTGTTTTTGATGGTGAAGATCTTGACCTTTCGTTTCAAGTAAAAAAATTAGGATTAAAGATTATTTACTATCCTGAAGTTACAATAACCCATATCAAAAAAGCATCTAAGAATAACTTCTCTGGAATAATGAGAAAGATGCAGGGAATTAATTCTATGGAATACTTTTATAGAAAAAATTTGTGGGGCAATTATCCAATTATTTTTAATTACTTTGTCTTATTAGGAATCAAATTGTTAAAATTAATTAGATATATTCAAGCAACAATAAAAAGATGAAAATATTAATTGATGCTCGACTTTATGGGCCAAAAGATACAGGAATTGGGAGATATACTCAAAAACTGGTAGAAAATTTAGTAAGTATAGATTCCGAAAACAAATATTTAATATTGCTTCGTCAAAGTGATTATGTGTCGCTGAGCTTTCCTAAAAATTGGACTAAAGTATTAGCTGATTTCAAACATTATACATTCGAGGAACAGTTTAAAATGCCAATTCTTTTAATGAAATTAAAAGCAGACTTGGTACATTTTCCACATTTTAATGTTCCAATTTTATATTTTGGAAAATATTTAGTTACTATCCATGATTTAATAATGCATAAATTCACAGACGGATCTGCAACAACTCGTAAGTTCCCTATTTATCAAATTTGGCGTTTAGGCTATCACATTGCTTTTGCAAAGGCAGTCTATGGTTCAAAAAAGATAATTGTTCCAAGTAATGCAGCTAAAGATGAGGTCGTTAAATTTTACAAAATTAATCCTAAGAAAGTTGAGGTGACATATGAAGGTTAATTATTTTGTATATACAGGAAATGCCTATCCACACAAAAATTTAGAGAGGTTAGTTCAGGCATTAGTTTTACTTAATAAGCGAAGCTTGTCATTTGATGATCAAAAAAGGCCAGTGAAATTAAAAATATCTTCTAGCAGAGGTGTATTTACTGAAAGACTTGAAAATATAATCAAAAAAAATAATGCAACAGAATATATAGAACTTTTAGGTTATATACCCGATGATAAAATTAAGGAATTGTATAGAAATTCTATTGCCTTTGTTTTCCCAACACTCTCTGAGGGGTTCGGCCTTCCACCTAAAGAAGCAATTGAAGCAGGAACTCTTGCAATTATTTCTGATATACCAGTATTGAAAGAAGTATATAAAGATTCAGTTTCTTATTTTGATCCATATGATGTTAATTCTATTGCAAATTCATTAGAAAAAGTTATAGAAATTAAAAGTGAAGAAAGAAAAAAGAAAATTGAATATGCACAAAACTTTTTAAAAATATATTCATGGCTCAAAATGGCAAAAGAAACACTAAAAGTATATGAAGGTTCAGTTAAATAGTTTAAAAGTAGCTATCGTTTATGACAGAGTAAATAAGTTTGGTGGAGCTGAAAGGGTACTTTTGGCACTTCATGAAATGTTTCCAGATGCACCGTTGTATACATCCGTATACAAAAAAGAAAATGCAAAATGGGCAGATGTTTTCCCTGAGGTTTACACATCATTTTTACAAAACATTCCCGTTCTGAGGAATCATCATGAACTTCTTGGTTGGTTAATGCCAATGGCATTTGAACAATTTAATTTTGATAAATATGATTTAGTAATTAGTGTCACGTCAGAAGCTGCTAAAGGAATAATTACAGGTACTAAAACATTTCATCTTTGTTATTGCCTTACACCAACTAGATATCTATGGAGTGGGAGAGAATTTTACTTAAATAATCCTCCCAAAATATTTAAGATATTTCCTTTTTATAGAATAATTTCATGGCCATTTTTAACTTATGCAAAGTGGTGGGATAAGGTTGCTTCACAAAGACCAGATAAATATATTGCAATATCAACAGAAGTTCAAAAAAGAATTAAACAGTATTATGGTCGCGATTCCGAAATAATATTTCCACCAGTTAGTTTAACAACCAGCATTCAACAACCAGCACACAATAAAAAGGAATACTACCTTATACATGGTAGATTTGAACCATATAAAAGATTAGATTTGATAATTGACGCTTTTAAACAAAACAAGTTGCCACTAATTGTTTCAGGGAGTGGCTCAGAATTTGAAAGATACTCAAAAAAGAATTTTAGAAATATTAAATTTATAGAAAAGCCAACAGATGATGAATTGGTCAAACTATATTCAAACGCAAAGGCATTTTTAATGCCACAATTTGAAGATTTTGGAATTACTGCAGTTGAAGCTCAAAGCTACGGTGTGCCTGTAATTGCGTATAATAAAGGTGGAAGTTGCGATACGGTAGTTGACGGGAAGACAGGAGTGATGTTTAATGAGCAAACAAAACAAAGTCTCAATAGTGCTATTAAAAAATTTGACACAATGAGCTTTGATAGTAGATACTTAATAACCAATGCAAAAAGATTTGGCAAAGATAGATTCAAAAGAGAACTACAAAGATCACTTGTATGCAATAATATATGCAGGCGGAGGGGGGACCAGATTGTGGCCCAAGAGTCTTGAAGATACTCCAAAACAATTTTTAAAAATATTCGGTAGCCAGACACTTATTGAAATAACAGCTGATAGGCTAAATAATTTTTTAGATTGGGATCGAATCTATGTAGTAACTACATCTGTGCCATATGGTAAGGAGGTAAAAAGACTGCTCCCTAAGGTCAAAGATGAAAATGTTATAGTTGAACCAGAAAGAAAAGATAGTGCTGCAGCACATGCTTTGGGTGCGATACATATATTAAGAAGAGATCCAAATGCAGTAATTATTAATACAGCAGCAGATCATTTTGTGTCCCCATTACAAAATTTTAAACACACTATGCTATCTGCAAGCAGATTTGCATTTGAAACAGGCGGCTTAGTGGCAACAGGAATAAAGCCTACATATCCTCATACCGGTTTAGGCCATATAAAAAGAGGTAAAAAATTTTCAGTTTCCGAAGGCAGATATATATATAAGTTAGACAAATTCGTAGAAAAGCCTCAGTTAGAGCTGGCAAAGAAATATACTGAGTCCGGTGAGTATTTTTGGAATGCGTGTCATTTTGTTTGGAGAGCAGATAGTTTTATGAACGAGGTTGAAAAATATGCAAAGGTTTTAGATCTAGGTATGCAAATGATAAAACAAAGTTTAGGTAAATTTAACGAGATGAAAGTTATGTCGCAAGAATATAAGAAATTTGAGAAGATCTCAGTAGAGTATGCAATCGCAGAGAAATCAAAAAATTTTTTTACAATAATATCTGATTACTCATGGACTGACATTGGTGATTGGAATGAGGTTTGGAAGAACCTTTCAAAAGATGAAAACGGTAATGTTGTGATTGATGGTGACGAAGAAGGAGGAGATATAATAAATATTGATACTTCTGACGCTTTAATACATAAAGACGGTAGGATGATTGCAATAATTGATGTTGATAATATTATCGTAGTGGATACTCCGAAAGCTCTTTTAATTTGTGCAAAAAGTAAGGCCCAAAATGTTAAAAAGGTCGTAGAATTGTTAAAAGAAAACAAAAGAACCGAGCTTCTTTAAAATATATGTATTTTGAAATAATAAAAAGATTGATAGACATAGTTGCCTCAACTTTATTAATTGTTTTATTTTCTCCTGTCATGTTGGCAACAGCTATAGCAATTAAATTAACTTCAAAAGGCCCAGTTCTTGTTGAACCTGAAAATTCACATATGAAACGATTAGGTAAAAATGCAAAAGTTTTTAGATTGTTTAAGTTCAGATCAATGTTTGTAAGTGCTGACAGTGCATTAGAAAATCATCCAAAATATAAAAAGTTATATCAAGAATATAAGGCTTCTGGGTTTAAACTTCACAAAGACCCAAGAGTCACAAAGGTGGGAAAGTTTATTCGTAAATATTCAATCGATGAAACACCACAATTCTTTAACGTCTTAATGGGGGACATGAGTTTAGTGGGACCAAGGCCATATCATGCAGATGAGTTAGATAAGCAACAAAAAAAATATCCAGGTACAGAAAAGTATGTTAGAGAAATGCACAAAGTAAAACCCGGTATTACTGGTTATTGGCAAGTTGAAGGTAGAAGTGACGTAGATTTTGATAAGAGAATTGAAATGGATGCTTATTATGCCAAAAAGAAATCAATTATTTTTGATATTTTGATACTTCTAAAGACCCCTTGGGCTATGATAAGTGCTCGTGGTGCTGTATAATTTTTTTGATACCACTATGGAAAATCAACCTGCCATTTTAATCCCAAAGATTGATCCAATTAAGAATGAAAATGCTGTTGCTGGTTCAAATCCTGAACCAATTAAGAAAACCAAGACAAGAATTAAACCTAAATATATAATTGCAGCTTCTGCCGTTGGTTTTTTGTTGGCAGTATTTTTAATTCCAATACTGTTATTTGTCAATAAAGCTAGGGAGGTTTCAGAAAAGTTAGCTCCAATAATTAATTCAACTGAATTTAGTGACATAGAAAAAGTAAAAGCTGATTTTATGGTTGCTAAAAGTTCTGTAGCTGAACTCAAAAGGTCTTATTCTTTAATTTCGTGGATGAAATATGTGCCATTTGCAGGTACTTATGTTGCAGACTTGGGTCATGGTTTAACAGCCTCTACTAAAGTTTTTGAAGCAGGTGAAATAGGTTTTGTAACACTTGATCCTCTTCTTTCGGAACTAGGCTTTAAAAAGGATGGGACAGAAACTGAAACATCAGAAAAATCAGCTCAAGAAAGAATCGATTTTGTTGTAAACTCCATACCTGAAATATTGCCAAAGGCTGACGAAATTTCAAAGAAAGTTACAGAAGCCGAGGCAGAATTGTCAAAGATAGATCCAAATAAATATCCAGAAGATTTTAGGGGTATAAATGTTAGAGAAAAATTAAAATCAATTTTAGATATTTTTGCTCAACTCTCATCATATATTTCAGAAAGTAAGCCACTTCTTGAGAGTGCACCCTATTTGTTAGGAATGGAGGAAGACAGGAATTACCTTGTGCTTTTTCAAAATGACAAAGAGTTAAGACCAACAGGTGGTTTTTTGACAGCTTACTCGATAATGAAAGTGTCAAAAGCAAAATTCGAACCAGTTTCCTCTGATGATATCTACAATTTAGATGCAAAGTATAAGCCAGAGTTTGAAGCACCTGAAGCAGTTGTTGATCTCATCAAAGGCCCATATATTCTTTCAAAGAATATCAGACTTCGTGATATGAATTATAATCCAGACTTTAAAGTGTCAATGGACATGTTTTCAGAAGAAGCTGCAAAGGTTGGAATGAAGGATGTTGACGGAATAATTGCTGTTGATACCCAACTTTTGGTTAATTTGTTGGATGCCTTGGGAGAAATTGGAGTTCCAGGGTTTGGAAACTTTTCATCAAAAACAGAACCAAAATGTAATTGTCCTCAGGTTGTATATGAACTTGAAAGCTTTGCAGATGTTGAAGGTCCAATAATTTGGGATCCAATTACTGGAAAGATAATTTTGAGGCCACCAAATTCAGATAATAGAAAAAAGATCATTGGTCCGCTTATGAACTCAATCTTAGCCAACGCTATGGCACAACCAAAAGAAAAGATGCCACTTTTGCTTGATTCAATATTTAAGTCAGTAATTGAAAAACATGTTCTTTTCTATCTAAACGATGAAACTGCACAAAAGGCAGTTGAAGGGTTTGGCATTGCAGGTAGGATAAATGACAACTATACCGGTGACTATCTTCATATTAGTGATTCGAACTTGGGAGGAAGAAAATCAAATTTATATGTAAAACAAGAAGTTGAACAAGAATTGTCAGTCAATAAAGACGGAACAATTCAAAAGACTTTAACAATTACATATAAAAATCCTGAAAAACACGATGGTTGGTTGAACTCAGTTTTACCAAATTGGGTTAGAGTATACGTTCCAAAAGGGTCAACCTTAATTGATGTTGAAGGTTTACAGAAACAATATGATACACATGAGGAGTCAGGAAAAACTGTTTTTTCAGGTTATTTTAGTTTAAGACCTGAAGGTGTTTCTAAAGTTACATTTAATTATACTTTACCTTTTAAGAAATCTGATGATTTTAGGATGTTAATTCAAAAACAACCTGGAACAGATGCTCCGCTATATGTGGTAACAACCCCAAAGTCTGAAGAAGAATTTCTTCTCAATACTGACAAAGAAATTCGTCTAAAAATTTAATTGAGTGTTACAATTCTTCATATGAGATTCAGTTTAAAACTATGAAACAAAGGACATATACTTCAGAAGGCATAATTTTGTCCCGCAAAAATTATGCTGAAGCCGATAGGATTTTGATTTGCTTCTCAAAACATTTTGGGAAACTAACACTTCTAGCTAAAGGAATTAGAAAGATAAAATCAAAAAAAAGAGGTCATCTAGAAATTTTTTCAAAAGTAAAATTCTCAGCTGTGAACGGCAAGGGAATGGACATTATTACTGAAACAGAAACTATAAATGATTTTGCAGGTGTCAGGTCAAACTTAAATAAAATATCACTTGCCTATTATTTCTGTGAGGTAGTAAATAAAATTACGCATGAAGATGGAAATCCATCAAGTGTCTATGGATTGCTGTCTAATGCTCTCGAAAATTTAGAAGTTGAAACAGAACTTAAAAAGTTGAGACTGAAATTTATATATGATCTTTTAACAGAAATGGGATATTGGCCAGAAGAAAAAGATCTTGTTGACGCAGACATCGTCTTAGAAGAGGTAATTGAAAGAAAACTAAGTTCTGTACGTGTTGGTAAGATTGTGTTGCAGTGAGGTGTATAATGAGTTAATGCAAGGATTTAATGGCAATATTGAGGAGTTAACTTTAAACAATTCATATTTTAGACAAGTGTTGCATACTTCAAAAAATTTTCAACTTGTAGTCATGGCTTTAAAACCAAATGAAGATATTGGTTTTGAAATTCACAACAATAACGATCAGTTTTTTAGATTTGAGAGTGGGGATGGAAAAGTTTTAATTGATGACAACGAGTACACAGTAAAAGATGGCAGTTCTGTTATTGTTCCAAAAGGTTCAAAACACAACGTAATAAATACTTCAGAATCTGATTATTTAAAATTCTATACAATTTATGGACCACCACATCACAAAGATAAAACTGTTCATAAAACAAAAGAAGAAGCCCTTACAAGTGAAGAAGAATTTGACGGCGTTACTTCTGAGTAGACTCATGTAACTTAATTAAATCTTCAGCTGATAGCTCTGCCATTGCAGTTTCCTGCATGGACGCTAGCGAAGCGACAGAACAATGTATTAATGGATTGCGGTCGTCGGGTGGAGTATCCTTTATTTCGCATTTCGCTTCTAAAATACATTGCTTGCCTTGCACTACTCCCAATTGTTTTAGTCTAGTAAAAATTTCACACATTTGGTTATTATAGGGTGCATTATATCTGTATGCAAGTTGTAGAATTTGGTTTATAATTACCTGAATGGAACTCAAAGAGAAAATTGCTAGTCTTGCTAAACGTCGTGGATTTGTTTTTCCTTCATCTGAAATATATGGTGGACTAGCAAATACTTGGGATTTTGGCCCAATGGGAACTCTTCTTAAAAACAATATCCGTGACCTTTGGGTAAAAACATTTGTAACAGATAAAGACAACATGGTTATGATTGATGCTGCTTCAATTCTTCGACCTGAAGTATGGGGTGCATCAGGGCACTTGGCAGGCTTTAACGAGGCGCTCATTGACTGTAAAGAGTGTAAAAATAGAGCAAGAGCTGATCATCTGGTTGAGAATACAGATCTAGGTATTAAAGTTGAAGGGATGTCGTTTGAAGAACTCGAAAAGATTGTTAATGACAACAAGATTAAATGTCCAAAATGTGGAAAGTTTAATTGGACCCCAATTCGTAAATTTAACCAACTGGTAGAAGTTAAGCTGGGAGTATTAGAAGAAGGTAAAAACCTTGCATATCTAAGAGGAGAAATTGCACAGGGTATATTTTTAAATTTTAAGAATGTAATTGATTCAACCAGAGTTAAAGTTCCGTTTGGTATAGCCCAAGTTGGAAAAGCTTACAGAAATGAAATAACCATGGGCCAGTTCGTACATAGATCATTTGAGTTTGACTTAATGGAGTTTGAATATTTTATCAAAGAAGAAGATTGGTCTGAAACATTTAAAAAATTTAGTGATGAAATGTGGCAATTTGCACTTAATCTTGGTATTAATGAATCAAAACTTAGATGGAGAGAACATGAAGAGACTGAAAGATCGCACTATTCAAAAAAGACAGCGGATATTGAATATGAATATCCATATGGATTTAAAGAAATGTTTGGTATAGCATATAGAACAAATTTTGATCTTACAAATCATGCAAACAACTCAGGCAAAGATTTAAGCTTTGTAGATCCAAAAACAAATGAAAAATATATACCACACGTAATCGAGCCAACCTTTGGACTATCTAGACTTACAGGTATTGTGCTTTTTGATGCGTATTCAGAAATTGATGGAAGAACAGTTCTAAAACTCAATCCAAAAATTGCACCATATAAGGTTGCAGTATTTCCACTTCTGGGTAACAAGCCAGAACTTATAGATAAGGCAAGGGAAGTCTACTTAGATTTGAAGAAAAACATTTCAGTAGTTTGGGATGAGAGAGGCAATATTGGCAAAAGATATGCTGCGCAAGATGAAATAGGTACTCCATGGTGTATAACTGTTGATTTTGATACAGAAAAAGATAATTCAGTTACTGTGAGAGATAGAGATACAGGCAAACAAGAGAGAATTGAAATCACAAAACTTCTGGTATATTTTGAAGAAAAACTAAAATAAATATGGAAGAGAGGTTTTATCTGTCAAATAAATATAAATATCTAGCCTCGACTTTACTTGTTTTAATGTCATATAGGCCAATTGTGGACATTTTTGTTAGTAATGAAATCTCGTTTGTATTTGTTCTAATACTAGGATTGTGGGTTCAACATATATATTCTTGGATTGGCCCTGCAGTGGTTGTTACATCATCAGAACTAATTCTAAAATGGATTGGATATGGTAATAAAAAAATATTGTTAAATAGTATAAAAAGCATTGAGACCAAAGGTGATAATAATATATATATTTCATATTTAGATAATTCAACTGTCAAAGTGCAGGCGATATCCTCATTTGTTATAGACGGAAATGACCAATTGCTTCAGGTTCTTTTGTCAAAAACTCAGCAACAATAAGCTTTGGTTCTTGACATCCTCTTATTAAAAATTGCAAAATGAATAAATGGATAGTGACAATATGATTGATAAAATAAAAAAATTTCTCCCATTGATACTTCTAGGTGTTGGACTTTTAATTCTTGTTTTAGTCTTTGTCTTAATTAAAAACAAAAAAACTGCTGTAGTGGTTGATGATAATGCACCTTTGGCTGAAGTTGCATTTGCAGATCGCCCAGTTGCGATGCTCACTCCAACTGAAGATGGGCGTTATATTAATTTAAAAATAGATAAAATCACACTTCCAAAAGCAGTTTCTCTTGATTATGAACTACTTTATTCACTTCCAGATGGTAGAACACAAGGAGTTCCTGGAACTGTAGATTTAGAAGGTAAAACAAGTTTTGAAAGGAAGCTTCTCTTAGGTTCTGAATCAAATGGAAAGTTTAGATATGATGAAGGCGTAGAAGATGGAAGTCTAACAGTAAGACTTAGAGATTCAAAAGGTAAACTCCTTGCTAAGTTTTCCACAAAGTGGCATTTACAGTCGACAGATACAGAATTAACTTCAATTGATCAAAACTTTACATATGTCTTAGAAAAGAAACCAAAAGGTATGTATTTCATAACCATGGAAACATTTGGAATTCTTGATAAATCAATAACTTCAGTAGAATCAGGACCATATGGAGTATTTAGTTCATCAGAACTTCCAGCAGGAGAAGCTTCAGGCTGGCAAGTAACTTCAGGTAATATCTTCTATAAATAAAAGTTTTTGTACTTTGCTAAATAACAAAATAAATAGAAGTTTATCCTAGCTCTTGGAGTACTTGTATTTCTAGTTCCTCTGTTAGTTTTTTAATTAATTCTTGTTCTCTCACAACTCTTCTTCCGCCTTCAGACCAAGGCGTTTCATCATCCATTGGACCCAACACGATATAACCTCTCGGCCTTCTTAATTCGTTTTCAGCGGCTAACAATCGCTTTTCCGCATCGCTTATTTGTTGGGTTAATGGAACTGACTCTGGCATATTAACGATATTTTATCTATCATCCAAAATTTATCTTGACATAACTTGACAATGTAACACATTAATTTGATGTACTTTGTTCGGTGAAAATAACCCTTGACATTGCGTGAAAGAAACTTCAAAATGGTTAGTAATGGTGAAGTCTGGTGACAGGCTGAACTATATAATACCTGCCCAGTATTAATAATTATGCTAATAGGAAGCTACTCGGCGGTATTAAGCGATTCTAGAAGAGTCGCAGTACCTAAAAAATTTAACGAAGAACTAGGCTCAAAACCAATTGTTGCAAAGTGGTATGAGGATTGTTTGATTATTGTTTCAAATGGTTTTTGGGAGAATTTATCAAAACGCTTAACTGGAGACAGAAAAACAATTGATCTAGGAGTTCGAGATATTGAAAGATTTATATTAGGGTCTGCTTTTGAAACAGAACCTGATGAACAAGGAAGAATCATAATACCTGAACTTTTAGCTAAATATGCAAAGTTTGATAAAGACTTAGTTTTTGTAGGACTTATAGATAGAGTTGAAATCTGGCCAAAGAAGGTTTGGGATGAAAAATCTGAAACTTTAGCGGTAACAACTAAAGAATATATAGAAAGCATTAATAAAAATGTCTAAATATCACGAGTCAGTACTAGTTAAAGAGGTAATTGAGAGTTTGCACCTTAATACAAGTTCACAAAATAGCAAATACATTGACTGTACATTAGGTACAGGAGGTCACACAGAAGCCATTTTAAAGGTAGGAGGAAGTGTTTTAGGTATCGAAGCAGATCCTAAAATGCTTGAGGTTGCAAAAGAAAGATTGTCAGGAACTAATTCGACTTTGGTCCTTGGTAATTTTGACAATTTGTCAAAGATCGCAAAAGAAAATGGTTTTGAAGAAGTTGATGGAATACTTTTAGACTTGGGTGTTTCAAACTTACATTTGAAACAAGACACCAGAGGTTTTTCGTTTGAGTCTCCTGAACAGGAGTTGGATATGAGACTTAACCCTGAAACACAGGGAGTAAAAGCATCAGATCTTTTAAATGTATTAGACCAGACACAACTAACTCATTTATTTGAGGCAGTTTTGTCACATAACGAAGCAAAAAGAATAGCAGGAAGAATTATGAGCATGAGACCTGTTAATACGGTTTCAGAATTAGTTGAGGTTTTAAAAGATATTCCTCACAAGGAACATCTTAACCCTGCAACATTACCAATGCTTGCTTTAAGAATTGCAGTAAACAGTGAACTTGATAATTTAAAGAAAGTAATACCAGAGGCATTCGGTTTACTTAAAAAGGGTGGAAGGCTATTAATCATAACTTTCCATTCTGGAGAAGAGAAAGTATTAGAGAAATATATTACAGATCGAACAAAAATAAGAATACCAAGTTATGAAGAGATTAACAAAAACAAACGATCAAGAAGTGCAAAACTATATGTTTTTACGAAAAATTAATTATCTTTGGGCTCTTAACTTAATCCTCTTTATAGGTGTGGTAATACTTGGAATTGAACAAGCAGGAAGAGGTGCAGAAATTTCTCACTTGGAAAATAAAATTGAAGAAGCAGTTGTACTTAAAAGAGATTTGTCAGAAGAAATATTTCAAAATGAGTCTGATACAAAAATTGCTGGAAATATAGAAAATTTAGGATTTGTAAAGCCAACAAATATTCATTATTTTAAGACAGAGAACATATTCGCAAGTCTTCCTGTAAGATAATATCTATGCGTTTAAAAATTGTATTTGGAGTATTTACAGTTCTCTTCTTAAGTTTAATTTCAAGACTTTTCTATTGGCAAATTGTCATGGGCTCAGATTTGAAAAAACAAGCAAGTTACCAGTATAAAGGTACAAAAACAATTACAGCTCCAAGAGGAAATATTTATGCAAATGATGGTACATGGTTGGCTGTTATGAGAACTAATTGGTTGTTGTTTGCAGAACTACCCAAATTAGATAAAAATTCAAAAGAAATTGCAAACATACTTGCTCCATTGTTTATAGAAGATAACTTTGAAAGTCGTGACGAATATCGTCAGGCACTTTTGAACGAGACTGAAAAAATTCAGTCTTCTCTTGATAGAAAAGGTGTTGTTTGGGTACCAGTAAAACGCAAATTGTCTAGTGAAACTAAAGAAAAGATAGAAGAATTAAATATTAAAGGGCTTGGGTTTGAACCTGAAGAATCAAGATATTATCCTGAAGGTTCAAGTTCTGCTCAGTTGTTAGGTTTTGTTGGTAAAGATGATGAAGGAAGCGACACTGGTTATTTTGGTTTGGAAGGCTACTACAACATCTCCCTTGCAGGCAAAAATGGTTTTTTACAAAGAGAAAAAGATCTAGTTGGAGTTCCACTTTTAACTGGCGGTTTGTCTGAGATTGCTTCAATCCCTGGTACTGATTTAGTCACATATATTGATAAAAGAATTCAAAATTCAGCAGAAGAAAAACTAAAGGAGGGTCTTGAAAGATATGGCGCAAAAGAAGGATCTGTAATAATAATGGATCCAAAGACAGGAGCCATTCTAGGTATGGCCTCTTATCCTTCATATGATCCTGCAAAATATAGTGAGTTTGATGGAGCACTTTTCCGAAATCCTGCAATCTCTGACACTTTTGAACCTGGATCAGTTTTTAAAGTTATAGTTATGGCAGCTGGTCTTGATGCTGGAGTTATTAAACCAGACACTATTTGTGATATTTGTGATAAACCGTATAAGGTTGACAAATATTTTATTGAAACTTGGGATAGAAAATATCATCCCGATTCAACGATGACTGATGTTTTGGTTCATTCAGACAATGTTGGTATGAGTTTTATTGCAGAGCGCTTGGGTGCCGAAAAGATGTATGACTATCTTGATAAATTTGGAATTGGAAAGTTATCAGAAATTGATCTTCAGGGAGAATCAAACATCAAACTTAGGCCAAAAGGAACTTGGAACATTGTTGATCTCGCAACAAGCTCGTTCGGTCAAGGTGTATCAACTACTCCAATACAAATGATTAGGGCATCAGCTGTTATAGCTAATGGTGGATATTTAGTTAATCCTAAAGTTGTTGATTCTGGCGAAACATCAAAACCTGAAAGGGTAATATCAGAGGAAGCTGCAAATGATGCAACCAACATGATGATTGCATCTGCAAAATATGGTGAGTCAAAATGGACTGACTTACAAGGGTTTAGTGTTGCAGGAAAAACAGGAACTGCTCAAATTCCAATCTCAGGTCATTATGATGCAGAAAAAACAATCGCTTCATTTATAGGTTTTGCACCTGCAAATAATCCAAAGTTTATAATGCTAGTTACTTTAAAAGAGCCACAAAGCAGTCAATGGGCTTCAGAAACTGCAGCTCCACTTTGGTATTCAATCGCAAAAGATTTGTTTAATTATTTTGGAATACAACCAGAAAGTTGACTTGGTTTGATATAATTATTAGGCGTCTAAAAAAATATGGATATAAAGGTATATGGTGAGCAAGTTCTAAGTGGTGAGATAAATCCTTCTGGTAGTAAGAATTCAGCTGTAGCCCTGATACCTGCAACAATACTTTTTGATAAACCGATTACTCTTTGCAATATACCCGATATAACTGATGTATCTAGATTGGTGACAGTTCTTGAAAACTTAGGTTCTAAAGTTGTTTGGGATAAAAATAAAAAAGAATTGTCTGTAGATAATTCAAATATAAATTTCAACTCAATTTCAAAAAGCGAAGTAGGTAATATGCGCGGAATATCATTACTTTGGGGACCAATGCTTTCAAGATTTGGAAAAGTGTCATTTGACGAACTCCCTGGCGGGTGTACCCTGGGTGTTAGACCTTTGGATCCTCACTATGATGTATTTAGAGATTTAGGAGTTGATATTGTATTGCATGGACAAAGCGTATCAATGGATGCTAAAAACGCAAAAGCAAAAACTGTTTGGTTGACTGAAATGAGCCCAACTGTTACAGAAAACGCAATAATGCTTGCAGTTTTATTAAAAGGAAAAACAACAATAATTGGTGCAGCTTCTGAACCTGGTGTTCAAGATTTATGTCACCTTTTGAACCAAAGCGGGGCAAAAATAACTGGAATTGGGTCAAGCGTAATTGAGATCGAAGGAGTTTCTAAAATTGATCCACCCAAAAAGTATGAAATTTATTCAGACCACTATGAAATTGCAACCTTCCTAGCACTTGGTGCAATAACAGGAGGAGAGATAAAAGTTAAAAATTCATTACCTGATTTATTTGTACATATAAACAGAGTATTTGCAAAATTCAACATAAATATTGAGTATGACGGTACAACCGCCATCGTAAGGAAGAATCAGGATATAAAACTAAATACACCAAGTAGCAGTACACTTTTAATTAAGGCACAACCTTGGCCTGCACTTCCTGTCGACATACTTCCTCTGTTTATTCCAATCGCATTGATGGCCAAAACAGGAAATACTCTTTTCCATAATTGGATGTATGAGTCAGGGTTATTCTGGACTTCAGAGCTTACAAAATTTGGAGCAAACGTGATTATGGCCGATCCTCACAGGGTAATCGTTAATGCAGGAAATAAATTAATCGGCGCAAAAATAGAGGCGCCGTACATTATTAGGGCGGTTGTAGCAATGGCTATGTGTGCAATGACGGCAAAAGGTGAGTCATTAATTTTAAATGCTGATGCGTTGTATAGAGGACATCCCAACTTTTCATCAAACCTTAAACGATTAGGAGCTAAAATTGAGGAGGTTAATTAATTAAATTGAGATTTAAAGATTTAACAACTTTTAAAATAGGAGGATCGATTAGATATTTTTTCAGGCTTGATAGATTGAAAGATCTGGCTGAAAAAGTACAATTTGCAAAGACAAAAAAACTTCCAATTTTTATTATTGGGGAGGGTAGTGATATATTAGTCTCGGATAAATACTTCAATGGTGTAGTAATTAAATACACAGAAAATAATATTGAAAAAAATGATGATATTGTTACTGCCAAGGCAGGAGTTGTTTGGGATAAATTGGTAAAATTCACAGTAGACAATATGTTGCGAGGAATAGAGTGTTTATCAGGTATTCCTGGTACCGTAGGCGCATCACCAATTCAAAATATTGGTGCTTATGGCCAAGAATTATCAGATACTTTTATCTCATTAAAAGCCTATGATGTTCAAAATGAAAAAATCGTAGTGTTTAATAAAAAGAAGTGTAAATTTGGATATCGAGAAAGTATATTTAAGCGGAAAGGTTATTGGCAAAAATATGTGATATTGGAAGTTTCATTTAAACTTAAAAAAGTTGAAGGAGTAGACCTTTTAAAATGCAGGAATGATATTCTAAAATTACGTAAACAAAAGCTTGAAGACCCTAAAAAAGTTCCAAATGCAGGTTCTTTCTTCAAGAATCCATTTGTCAGTCTAAATAAAAAATTAGATTTAGAGAAAAAATATAGTGATATGCAATTTTATCCAGTTAAAAATAAATATAAAATATCTGCAGGTTTTCTTATTGAAAAAGCTGGTTGGAAGGGTAGAAAAATGGGACTTGCTCAGGTTTCTCCAAAAC
>JBAQKY010000008.1:0-46540 GCA_049301455.1 Microgenomates group bacterium | reverse complement strand
CTGCAGAGTTAGATGTTGATCCAAACACAGGCCTGATCAAATTCTCCAAAGTGTTGTCAGTTAGTTACAAAATGTGGTAATTTGTTACGAGTTTTTCCAAAGCATGGTTTTTCTAAAAGAATATTTTTTCTGGGCTCGTTAAAATTGTGCATTAATACCTTAATTTTGTAAATTTTTAAGATCTTTTAGTCACAAAATGAGGCTAGTTTGACGCAGATTTGTTGTAATAAATCATATATCTTGCCAGTTATTAGGTCTAGGTAGTATATCTTTGCATGATCCATCAGGATTTAGTTCGTTTGACGCACAGCACCATACCTCCATATGATTTATGCTTGACCAGCAATTTGCAGATCCAAAATGGTCCGAACTGTTAGTGGAGCATATTCCAGAAAAGGTAGTTGAGCATTCATATAGATTTCTAGGATTGTCATCTGCGCATATTGGTATGTTTACAATTCCTAATATAGACTTTTGCGAATGATACTTTCCAATTGGACAGCAATACCTTTGTTCATTATTGTAGTATGGATGATCACAAAGATTTGATCCGAAAGCAAAATTTGATTCACAATCTGATTTGTTTAAGAAATTGTCACCCAATAATTCGCAACTATTTGAATTGGATTTGCCTCCCGATTCGACCCGTGCTGGTTCAAATGTTTTGATTGTTGGGTTCGACGTAGTTTCGCTGAATAAAAATTTAGAACCAACCTGTACTCCTAAAAACCTATCATGAGTGTATTTCCAGATAAGATAAGGTAGATTAATAGATTCGCTTTTAGAATCTCCGCTTAACTCTTGTTCAATTCTGTTTAAAAACGAATCAGTTATCCCCAAATCAAAATATTGATCAACGTAATATAAACCTACAGTAGGAACTGCAAAAACAGCAGGTAAAATAGTACTAAACTCTACAAGTGTTTGACCAGAATTTTTATTTTTGCCGCCAAAGAACCAAGTCCATAATGTTGTTGATTCTGTTGGTTGACTCTTCTGTAGAGATGTCATTCCTTGAGTTCTGGCTGCTTTTGCCCTCTTTTGTGCACTTTCGAATCCTTCTTGAACCTCAATCTTTTTAGCTGTTCGTGAGTTTAAAAATTTTTGTGCTTGGTCTGCAAGTTGTTGATTTTGAACCTTAATAACATTTTCTTGTTTTGCTGTTTTCCTACCCTCCAATGCAGCAATCTGTTCATCTTCTATTGGCACTGAGTTCCTCTTTTTAATAAAGGCCATTATGCCTCCAGATTCAGAGTTTTTAATATATTTTTCAATGTATTGTGCTAAACCACCAAACAACGAAGTCCTGTTTTCATTATTCTGTCTTTGTAGTTCCAAAGAGCCTTTAGTGTAGTTGTTATATGGAGTTGCAACATTTCTCTGCCACCAATTTTTAACCCCATCCCAAACCCCAGAAGGGGAGAGAGGATTTGCTCTGGTGGGTGATGATGTTTCAGAATCTGGTAATATCTTTATCATTGAGTGTGGTGGATTTTCTGGTGAAAAAGTTGGTGTGTAGCCTAAGTTTGGATCTATTGCTGGTTGATAACCCTGTTTAAGCCAAAAACTATATGCGCTATTCTCAATCGGTGCACCAGAATTAATATTGGATTGTTTATAAATATCGTTATAAGGGAAAATGTCCTCAGCTACAATCGTATCAATACCCATTTCTCTAGCAGATTTTTCAATGGCATCCAATAATATTTTCCCTGCTCCTTGTCCACTGGCTTCTGGTTTAGTCCCAATATCTCTAATTACAATTACATATTTAGATTTTGCTGACTTGGGTCCGATTTCAAATTGACTAAATTCAGATGAATCTCTGACGCCAGCTAATAGTCTATCAATTGGATTTCTAGGGTTATCCTTCCCCTTTATCTGCAACTCATAAGGAAAATTTTTGTTTTCACCAAAAGCTGCTTTAATTTCTGGAGGAAGTGATTTGTTTAATCTATCCTTTAGTTCGGAAGTTAACCTTTGACTAGGAGTTAAATCATCTAATGGTCTGATTTGTTCAACAATATCTCCTGCAGGACCTCCACTACCAATCCAATTTCTCAGATCAATTTTTTCGAGAAATCCATTGAATGCTGGGAAGAAACCAGTTTCAGGGGAGTAGAAATACATTCTGATTAGGGGGTTGTTTGATCCAACTATTATTAATCTGTTTAATACTGATTGGCCAAGACTTTCAAAAATATTTGGATATTGGTGAATAATCTCTACATTTCCAGAATTATTAACTGTCATACTTGTAACATATTGGTGTCCTGTTTGTCTTAGGGTAATAAATGTTCCATCAGCATTTTTTCCTACAACAAGATCATCCAATTGAGTTAAATCAGGTTTTCCGTCAACTTCAGTCATGACGCCAAATTTAACAAAATAATTTGTTTTGGACTGTGGTAGAACATTAATTTCACCTAGCGGATAATAGCTAATTTCTCGATTTATTGTTACTGAGTAAAAAACTTTTTTCCCTTTAACTGTTGGTGGGGGAATAGTCTTTATGGTTGTTCCTGGAAATTCCTTCAGTTGTGACTCGATAACTATTTGATCACTTGGGTAAAAGAAACTAGGTCTTTGGTTATCAAGTCTGCTTATTGGTGTCACTTTTTTAAGTCCTAATATTTTTGACCAAAATCCTGGTTTTTCTTTGACAATTATCTCAAACTG
This sequence comes from Microgenomates group bacterium, assembly GCA_049301455.1. GTDB lineage: Bacteria > Patescibacteriota > Microgenomatia > UBA8517 > UBA8517 > JAUYMM01. The sequence continues at coordinate 43,861 of JBAQKY010000008.1, read as the reverse complement.
ATCATTAATCCCTGACCACTTTAAAGAAATATTTGGAGATATGACAATTATGTCATTTATATCAATAGTAAATTCAACGTCTGGTTTAATTCTTCTCCAGCCTATCCTTATCTGTTGATTAGCTGTTAGTGTGACTGATGAAATTTCTTTCTTTTTAACAGTAAGCACAGCATCAATTGTTGGGTCAATTTTTGTTCCGTTTGGCGTTTGCACCTTAACTTGGTCATTAATAGCCGATGCTGGTAGTATTGTCGAACTTGGTGTCATTGTTTGCACCACATCTTCTGCTATCATGAATAATACACGCTCTGAAATTAAAGGAGCTGCAGCTGCTGCTCTTTTGACAATTATTGTTAAAGGTGTATCTGATGGGCCTCTTTTAACAACGGTATCAGTCCCTCGTGACTGTTCTCGTGCCAAAGCCTTCTTAACCATGGCATCATATTCTGGTGTTCCTGGAAGTGGAGCTAATTCTTGAACTGGTAAAATTTGTTCAGGATATTGTATAACTCCGTTCTCATTTATTTCAGGTTTTTTAGCAGTCGGACCGTTAGACGTATCAGAAGCCCATGTCTTTAATTGGTCATATTCCTGTTGTGTCATGCCATATGGTAGAATGTCAGCTGTCTGAGTTTTGATATTTGGCATATCTAGTCCGTTGTTACTAACAAGTTGAGTTCCTCTCAATGCAATTTTTACAGAATTTGGAATCCATGGAATATCATCAATAACACTAATCACATCTAATTCTTGTAACCAATTTTTAAACCCGTCCCAAACTCCAGAAGAAACCGAAGGGCGATAAGGATTGCCAAAAAGTATTGGGATTATTGAATTGTAATTAGAATTAATAGCGCCCCCATCATTTATTCTAACTTCTATTGTTTCAACTCTTGCCCAAGATATACCAGGAAGAAAAACCTTATTGTCTCCAATTATGTATGGTTTAAGTCTAATTACGGGTAGGGTAAAATCTGATTTTGGCTTTTGATCCCAAACAACAAATACAACATTAGCATGGTGTAGTTCTCCCACATCTGCACCTAGATTTTTCCACTGTGCCTTTTCAACACTTCTTGCGATTCTTCCTATCCAGTCAAACGGATTAACTATGTCTACAATTGGGCTAATAAATTCAATTATTTTATATTTCTTTTTAAGTTCGTCTGGGAAAACCGACAAATCATTTTCGATTGGTAAGTATCGATATGCATCTCCCTCAATGCTGTCAATTGGTATTTCTATGCCTTTTGCAATAGGTTCAAGTTGAAGTTCTGCGCCATCCCAAGCTGATCTATCATATTCATACATTATCCAAGAAATGCCTTTTTCGTGGTCTGTTATCAAAATAGCATTTCGAGTTTCGCCTTTTCCTACTGATTTACCTGATATAACCGGTATTGGGTCTGGACCGTCCATTGCCCCTTTCTTATGTCCATAAAAATCTATAATGCCTTTGTTTTCATCTGGAGAGTAATATCTAACTGAATATTCAAGTTCGTTAAGGTGCTGATTAAATTCTGGTGTAATGTCACTTTGAATAATATCTCTTGCCCAAATACTCTTTCCATATCGATCAGTTATTATAAATGAGTTGCCTAAATTTTCTGTATCAGCGTTGGGGATTATGTTGTTCGCTTGTTGGTTTATGTTTGTTTTGATTTCTGGATCTGTGCCAGTTTTGATCTGTGGATTTTTAACACTGTTCTGCTTTTGAATTTGTACCTCAGTTCTTACCCTGTTTAAAGCTTGGTGTAGTCTAGTGTCTATGTCGATCCTGCCATATTCTGTGAATATGTAGATTTTAACTTTATGAAAGCGTTGAAAAATACTTGAGTCATACCAACTTGGGTCGTTTTGTATAGCATTTATTTGATCGACTATTCTATTAACTGCATCTTGTGATCCTGAAATTATTATAGTATCCCGATTTTTATCGGGGTCGTATGTGATTCTACCTGTTGTTTCAGAATCGGTTAATAATTGATTGTCTTGAATTGTATTATGACTCAAAGTTTCGTCAGATATCGATATTCTTCCGTTAATGTCAATAACACCAGCAAATGGAGCCTTGTTATTAAGTAGTCTTTTGATTGGATAAGCCCCACCCGGTAGGATATAAATTGGTTTTCCAACCATTCTGTAAACTGAGAATTCCGTTTCGTCTAGTTTATTTCGAAATTGATCTAAGCTTATCTGCTCGATTCTACCTGTTTCGTATTTTAAATCAACTCTATTGTCAGAAATGTAAACAATTAAATACTTTCCACTTTCATCACTTCTTAACCTATCTCCAGGACCAATTTCGAATTTATCTCCTAACTTGTTAATAAATGTTTCTTTGTTGGTGTTGTATAAACTAAATGGTTTGAATTTAGTTTGATCAAGTCCTTTTGCTAAATTTTCAACAGTGTCTTCATATCTACCTAATCCCAATCCTGTATATTTGCCTGATATGTCAAACTTTAGGTCTCCCGAGATACCTCCTTCCAGCATACGTCTTGCCATTTCAGGTACAATTTCATTTATGTTGAATTTTGAATCTATTTGTACAAGATTGGCATCGAAACTGGCTATGGCATAAGTAGAATTTAGACCATATTCGTTCCAGAGTACAGTATGATCCTTGTTTGGATCATATGTTAAAACAAAAGTCCCATCTTTCATAAAATATCCACGAATGTGTCTGTTGTTTTCAGGAATACTAACACTGTCCAAAATTGTTAAGCCTTTATCAGAAGGTATTTTAACTGTCGGGTATCCACCCGGTAATTTAGCTATATTGCTGTTGTCAATAAAAGGTAAATTTTCAAAGATAATGTTAAGTCCCAAACGACTTGCTATTGGATCAAGAATTTGACCAGCCCAATCTCCAAGCCTCTGTGCAAGTGGAGTAGTGGTGTTTACTTTAAGATCAGGAGCATTTCTTGCAATTGTCGAATATTCCGGTGGCGATGCATTTATTTGATCGAAAAAAAACATTTCATCTATTTGATCGTATGTGTAACCTTTTTCGATTAAAATCTCAGTGGCAGATAAAATATCATCTACAGTTTTTACTGACGAGGCCTCTAATGGTTCAATTTCCCTTAAATTTATAGCTTTGCCGCTAAAATATTGATCTAGCATATCAGCCGAAAGTATTGGGTGTGGATTTATACTGTCAAATATATTTACAGATATTTTTTCAAAATCGATTTTGATAAACAATTTCAAGTATTCATTTAAGTTGCTATCTGTCATTTCAAAATAACCGTCTTTTAGCAATTGTTTGGCAATTGGAGAATTTAGATCAATGTTGTCAAATTGACCAATCGTTAAATCTGATAGATACCTTTTTCCATTTTTATCGACGACAACTGTTATTACATGATTGTTGCGATTTAAACTTATACTTTCTGTTGGTATCCCCATTTTATTTAAAACCTGAATAAGATCGTAGTTGTTTGCATCTAATCCGCTTATTTCAGCATCAGCTTTAACAAAGCCAGCAGATGTTTCGCATAAAGTGTTTCTACAGCCCACGCCGTTTGGCTCACCAGATCTTGTTAAGGCTTCATCAACTCTTTTGACGACAGCATCTATGGTAGGGGAATTATCTGCATTTCTGAATGGTGAAGGGATACCTAGACTTCCTCTTTCTTGTGGGTTGAGTAAACCAGCAAGTACTTTTTTGCCTGATTCTACTGCTTCGTTCCAAAAGCTAGTTGGTGCATTATTTGGATCAACTTCTACTTTTGGCTTTAAATCAGCAAATTCACGAGTTACATTAATTGGCTGTCCTGGTGCCATCAATAATCCTGCAATTACTTGTGGTGAGTTTGGAGGGGTTGCTGGTATCTCATCAAGTATTGTTGCAGTAATTACACCATCTGCTTGTGCAATATCCAGATGAGGTGCAACTGCTAGTGCTGTTGTTGAGGTGTTTGGCACTACAAAGATGTTATTAGGACCTTGAACAACATCTATAACATTGTTAGGGTTTATACTTTTTGGTATGTTTGTATCTGGGGCGCCTAGTTGTAATTGGCTAGAGGACTGGAAATCAACTTGGGCTAGTGGATTATTTGCTACATTTGAAAAATTGATATTTTTAGCTATTGCCTCAATTATTCCAAAATCTGATACACTTTGCCCAACATCAAAAATAGTTCCAACTATTGCAGCCCCACAACCAAAACCAGATGCATATTCATCATCGCCACAGGATTGAGATATGTCTGCAACGTCAGTTAATACATTGACAGTATTTATAATAGTGTTTGCACCGCTGATAACTCTACTTGTTTGGTAAGCACTTTGAAGTGCTGAGGATCCTATATTTGCATAGCTCAAGGCTGTCCAAGCTATTTGAGTTCTACAGTTATCTGTGTAACCTTCTGTTATACATATGTCAGTTGTTGTGCCTAGTTGATAAGTGCTCATTCCTGCCATGCCCAATGCAATTGATTGAGAAAGGGTTGTTACACCAGCAGCAAGTAAAGCCTGTGAACCCCCTGCAGTTAATAATGTATAAGCTCCTGTTGCAAGACCTCCACCTGCAACAACTACTGCACCACCTGCTGTCATTGCAGAACCTAGTGCAACAGAAGATGAAGATTGTTCTTTGGTTGGTTGATATCCATTACAGCGTTGTTTACCTGTATATGTTTCTTCGCCTTCAACACATAGACTTACTGAATCGTAGCCCATTTGTACATAGTTGTATGCAATATCTTGATTTGCATATGATTGAATGTATCTTCCTATGAGTGGGGCATTATATATTCCTGTCCATGTTTGATTACATTCTGCAATTTCTGCAGCAGATGCTCCTTCTTTATTACAATAACCAAAGTTGTATATTGGTTGATCTGGTTGCTGTGGCTGACTATGGACACTTTGAGTTAGTGCAGAAAATATATTATCAGTATTTTTATCTCGTAATACCGTTGTAAAGTTTCTGATAAATCCGTCATCAACCTTTTCAACATTGTTGTACATGTTAAGTGAATATATATTTGCTGCTACGATTTGATCGTTAGAATATATAAATGTTGTTAAATCTCTAGTTGTTCCCGAATCATCTCTGTTTACTTGTATACTTTCTTTTATTTCAGTAATACATGATCCATTTATGCAACCGTTTGCACAGTATTGACCATCCCAAGTTGATCCATCCCACACTTCTGCCGTTGAACCAGAGCATCTTGATTCTCCTCTAGGCCGGCTGTTTTGTATTGTTTGTACTTGTTCTTGTAACAATTGAGGTGCTGTGTATGTGCAATTCATGGATTGGTTGCTCCACATTCCACCGTCTAGTAAACATATATCTTTTTGCTCTTGTTGATTGTCTGATAGTTGTATTGCTAAATCGTTTGGTCTTGGGGCTGTTTGTTCTGCAATTTCTTGCTCTGTTAATATGTCTTGTACTGCTTGATTGTATTGTTCTTGGAGATATGCAGGCACTGTTGTTAGCTGAGTAATAGTACAAGTTGGACAAGGAACCCAAGCGTTACCATCACATCTTGAATAACCACTAGAACTTGAACCACCAACAACAATAGCACCATTTTGATAAATTGTTCCGTTTGCGTTACACCCAGTTGTTGGTGGGGTAGTTGGTTGAATTACAGGTGTGTTGTTTTGCTGCTGTTGCTCTTCTTCGTATTCATCTATTTCATCTTGTACTGAAATACCGCCAGATCCTGCAGGTGCATCATCAATATTAGATGATGTACATCCACAAAGTTCAGGAAAATCAGACTGGAGACAAGTGTTTGTACATGAAGCTCTCTCATTTATATCAAGGTTTATATCTCTATTTCTAACTACATATGTACCAATTCCTGCAGTTATGATTAAGAACAAAACTCCAATTATGGTAATAGGATCAATTACGCCAGAATATAACCTCTTTTTAGGCATTAATTAAGTATATGATAATTTATATTGTTATAATAGTATGTTTGTGGTGAATGGGCTGTTATCACAATGAAATTGTGTCGACAGTCAGTTTGGGCTGTTAGTACAGTGGTAGTACACATCATTCGCATTGATGAAACACCAGTTCGATTCTGGCACAGTCCACTTAAATTTGAGGTTCTGTAACTTCTTCTTGAGGAAGTTCTATTTGAGGTTCGATGACAGGTTCAACTGTCTCTGCTGGCTTAGAAAGTTCTTCAATATTCTGTAGCACTTTGATTGCTACTTCATAGTCAGCAGATTCTTTACCAAGTAATGATAGCGTAATATTGATTTCCTCTTTAGCTTTTACTAAATCTTTAGCTTCTCTATATGCAAGCGCCAAGTTATAATGTGCATTTGGCAAGTTTGGTTTTGCAAGTGTTGCAAGTTTAAATGACTCAATCGCCAAATCTGTTTGTTTTAATGAAAAATAAAGACTTCCTAGCTTTATTCTGAGGTTAGGATTGATTGGGTCCAATGCAACTGACTGTTTAAGTGATTCAACTGCAAAGGTCTCTGAACCTTTAGCAAATGCAATAATTGATTTATAAATATCTGAAAGTGCTTCCCAATTGGCTGCTTTCTTTGGGTTTACTGCAACAGACGCCTTTCCTTCTCTTATTGCTTGTTGGATTAGTCGCGATACATTGTTTCTGTCTTCATCATTGATATCTGTTTTAGCAGCTAAACTTTCAGCTAGTGCCATATTAATTGCTGCAGAGAATAGATGATACCTGTCAACATATGGGTTAATTGATACAGCTTTATTTGTTAATTCGTATGCAACCAATCCTTGGTTGTTGTTAAGGTTGGTAATTGCCTTTGCAAAAACATATTCTGCATAGAAAGCTCTTGATGAGAAGTATAAAAATGTCAAAAGAATCAGAATGGTTGGTATGGCTACTAATATTTTTGGAATTTTATTTAAAAATAAACCCAACTTAATACTTCTTGTTTCCTGAATGAGTGATAATAGGACAAAAAGTATTAGATAATTAGATACTGAAACAGGCAATAGTAGGGTAGAGATAAATAAAACGATAGATGAGACGTATATAGGATTCTTAAAATCTCTGTTTTTATAAAGAAGAAAGCATAAATAGATTATTAAGACTGCTCCAACGATGCCAATTTCAGACAAACTATTTAAAAACTGACCGGTATTTTGTAAATATTTTAAATTCCAGTTGTTTTCATTATTGAAGCTGATGGGTCTAAATTTATTAAATGCATATCCAAAATTCGATGGTCCAACTCCAAGCATTGGACTTTCCTTGATTGAATCAACAGCAATTGACCAGCCAGCTTTGTAATTGAGCAAGAAAAATGATGAATTTTTGCTAGATAAAATTGAATAAAGAGATGTTGTGATACCAATAGCCACAACCAATCCAACAAGAGAGTAGAGAATTTTTTCTGCAATTTCTTTATTGCTAAATATCTTTTGGAACAAGACAGGTAAAATTGCAACAGTTATAACAATTGAATTAATCAGGCTTCCAAGCGGTGTAAAATTTTTTGACTTTACTATTTCTGGTAAAAATGGAACTAATTTAGTAATTCCTACTGCTGATAATATTTGTACAACTGAAACTGCAAAAATTGAGGCTATGATGACTGTCATTGCGCTTTTTCTGTCAACTTCTTTTGACTGGTTTACAAAGAAATACATAAATATCGACAGAATTACAAAACTTGCACTTCCGGGTAACAAAAATGCATCCATCTTATTAGGAGAAATTAGGATACCTGACAATAAAAATGTAATTCCAAAAAGAATCATAAAAATATCATATTTTCCTACGTTTACTTCAATTGATTCTTCTGAAAACATTTTTAATAACTTAACCAGTGCCAATATTGCAACCGAAATTGATAAAACTAGAAGCTTTGGTGTTTCAAAGATGTTAGTAAAACTAGTTAAGAGAATAATAGGATATAAAAATAACGTTATATATATAGTATATTTTTCGATAGCTGTTAATCCAAAATTCATTTTTTCTAAATATTTCATATATGTTTAAGTATTATATTATCGCTTTGTTTTATCTCATGGTCAATGGTATCAAATTGCATCATTTTCTTCTGTATCAGTTGTCTCAAAGTTGGCAAGTTCAATAATCCACCAGTTAAATTCAACATCAGTATCTAATGTATCAGAAAATCCAACTTCAAAATAGCCTTCACCTTTAGATTTTACAAACAAGACTTTATTTTGTGTTGATGTGATTGGTGTTATATAGATTAATGTATTTTGAGACACTTTGTTATTGTTTATTCTGATGACATCAGTGTTGGCTGCAAGTAACGCTTTACCTGCTGTTGAATTTGAATTTATTTCTCCTTCAACTAAAATTCCTGATTCTGTCGCAACTGGGTCGATGTTGTTTGCAACAATAATATTGTTAATTGTTAAGTTTCCTGCAATTTCTACATTACCCATGAATTTTGTGTCTCCGTTAGTATCAATAATTATTTTCCCTGCCATTATTTCAAGTGGAGAAGCTGCTAAAGATTGAATTTGAAGTGTACTGTCAAGCGAATTGATATTTGTAGTTGTAAAGTTGTCACTTACAAATAGGGAAGTAGCTGCAATTTGATCAGTTACATATAGCTGGTTTGTTGTTAATGTTTCAAAGACTCCATCAAGACTTGCTGATTCTGTAGCTGTGTTTGTATTCCAACTAGATGCTTGGGCTAATAGTGATTGATTTGTCTCAACTTCTTGAAGAAGTTCTTCAATGTCTTCAATCCTCTTTGATTCTATATTATCTGCATACAATGTTCCTGAAATTGTTGCATCATTATTAACAGCTAAATCGCTACTTGTTACTGTTGCATCAAACTGCGCATTTCCTGTTGCGTCAATTGATGCAACTTCTTCATTGTTTACACCTTTAACTGCAAGTTTTGAAGGACTGTTGTTATCATTTGGATCAAGGTCAATTATTAAATCAGAATCTGCAATTGGGGAAATTATGTTCGTATTTATACTTGGTGCAACAAAATTTTGAATGCTGGCAAGGCCAGATTGGAACAAGTCATTTATTTGGGCCTGCTGTTGTTGTATTGCTTTAATAATGTACGGGATAAAACCTGTATAGTTTACCCCTAGTGGAGTTTCAATTGTTTGTGTTGATCCGTCATCTAAGGTAATTGTCGTTGTCTCGCCTAGGCTGACTAAATTAGGAAAGATATCTTGTACTTCTTGAGCAATAAAACCAGTCTGTTTTGCTTGGCTTGTGTTTATATCTTTCCAATTGTAATCTATTGGGCTTAGTTTCATGAGTGCTTCTAGACCGTCCAATTCAGAAATTTCACTTATGTTTGTTTTAAGCCTTTCATCAGAGTTTGCAGTCCATGCTGTGGCACCGTGTGCAATATACATACCAGTATTTGATTCGTTAAATACAACAAAATTATCACTTGCAGCCGGTCCAACAGACCAATACTCTGTCGAGTCTACATTATTATTATAAATGCGAACTGGTACAGGAGCTGCAGCGGTTCGTATGTCAAATTGAACTGCTGGATTTGAAGTTCCTATACCTACATTGCCAGAACTACCCTGAATTACCATTTTTGCCGATGTTGCTAAATTGGCATCTGTATAGCTTGCAGGATTTAGTCCAAATAATAAATCAGTGGCAGCTGTTCCACCACCAGCTACTACCCATTCAGCAGAACCACTCCTAAACAAAGAAACCGCTGGAGCCATGTTTGAAGTGCTTAGTCCGTTTACCCTCAATGTGTTTTGAGCAGTTATGTCTCCTACAACTAGTTTTTGTCCAGGAGTAGATGTTCCAATCCCAACATCACCATTTGAACCAATTCTTAATTTCTCTGTTCCTGAAGTGAAAAATTGCATGACGTCTGATGAGTGGACATACTGAATTCTACCCACTACATTGCTAGAGTTGTCACCAAATAACAGTCCCACAACATCAGTATCTTCTGCGTCTATTAATGCATAATTCCCACCTGATTTGTAAGTATGTAGCTGATAAGCTGGACTTGTTATTCCAATTCCTATGTTCCCAGACGACTTATCTAAATACAAATCATCTGTAAAGAATGCAATATCGGCATTGCTTGTTGCATCTGAACTAAACTCTAATATGTTGCTGGTTGTGTTGTATGAAATTGTTCCTTCATCTGTTGTGGATGTACCAATGTGGGCAGTAGCTGGACCAAGAAAAATATCTTTCCACCTTTTAGTATCAGATCCCAATGTCTGTGTATCGTCAGTGTTTGGTAACAGATCACCAGTACTATTAATTGAAAGTATTGTTGAGCTGTTGTATGTTAGATTTGCAAGTGTGCCATCATGGCTTAATCCTAAGTAGTTTGTTCCAGCTCCGTCATATATTCTTAATGCTTCATAGCCAGTAGGGTAAAGGTAACTTCCTCCATCAGTCCATGGATTTGCAAGTTGTGATGTTGATGCTCCAGTAACATTTAACTTTAAGTTTTGTGTTTCACCTGAGAAGTTATATAGTCTGACATTGTTTGTGTCAGTTTGTTCGACTCTAAATCCTGTTTCTCCAAGCCAGCTAATACCATATTGAACTACATATGTGTTTGTCTTTGTTGAACCTCTTACAAATTCAAATTTAACTTTTAAGTCATTATCTGCAGTTGAAAAAGTACAGGCATATTCTTTTTCAGCAACTGCAGGATTGCTATTAGTGTTGACTAGGGTACAGGTTACATAATTACTTCCGCTATCGTTACTTGCTTTAACTGTTAAAGTATTACTTCCGTCACTTGCATCAGTTACTCCAGAAACCCAAAGTACAGCAGATCCAATATTCTTTGGTAGGGTATATGTTTTACTTACAAAATTTCCAGATGTGGCAGTTGAATTATTATCAACCCCCATGCTTTTAATACCTGATGCTGCAGAACCAACTGCATATAATGTTTCTCCAACTGCAAGAGAATTTACATCTTCATCCCTAAGTACTGTTCCGCCAGTTGGAACATTCGCAGATGATGTATATGTTTTAATGTTTGTGTCACTGTTAAGTTGAATTTTTGAAAGAGCTCCAAGTGTTGTTGAGTTTGTTCCGACATACATGTATTGGTTGCTGTCATCAACTGCAACAGCTCCAACACTACTTGTTCCTGTACTTATATATCCCAATTGTTGATTTGCATCTGCACTTCCACCACCTAATGTTGTTCCATGGCTTTGTAATGCTCTATATCCTACTTGATACATGTTTTTGATTTGACTTGCAGTCAGTGTTGTAGCTGTAACAAACGGTTCGTCAATTGAACCTGTAAAGTATAATAGTGAGTTTCTGGCACCGATCCAAAATCCGCTTGTGGAGTCTGTAACTTGAGTACCAGACTTGGTAGTGGAAGTTCCATTTAGTTGGCCATCTACGTATATGGATATGGTAGTTCCGTCGTATGTTCCAACAACATGGTGCCAATTACCATCAGCAATAGAATTAATTGCTGAGACTGTTATATAGCTACCATCTACGGTGTTGTATAAGCGGAAGGTTGGTGCTCCGCTTATAGTTTGCAGGGAATATTCATATTGTGTAGTTACTCCTCCTTTTGAAATAATCGCTTGTGTAGCAGAACTTGATGTTTTAATCCATGACCCAACACTCCAATTGCCAGTTCCGATATCAGTTTTGGTTGTTCCTCCACAGTTTGCGTCTGTACAGCTTAATTGTTCTGTTGATCCATCAAAATCATATGCTTCTCCTCTAACTCCTGACACTGCATCAGCGGCGGTAATATTTGTTGCTGTTAGAACATTTGCTTTGACTGAGATATCTTCAAGATCAGAAGATGTATTGTTTCCATTTAGTGGCCACATACCACGAATATCTCCAATCATTTCTTCTGATATGTAGTCTTTGCTGTAGTACTTGGTGGATCCGCCGAATTCTACACTGCTATCACCATAATTGCCAAAACCCCGCTTCTCATTAATTACGCTAACTCCGCTTGCTGTACCAACATAAATTGAGTTTGAATTTGGTAAGGTGGTGGATGTGTTACTTGTAACATCAAGTGATAGAATTTGTGATGTTCCAGTGGCTGATCCGGCAATTGTTGGTCCATTTGTTGACCATCCGTCTGACTGTACGCCAACTCTATAATATCCACTTCTGTATTGGGCCCATGTTGTATCTGACGGTAATCCGTGGATACCATAATAAACTCCGACATATGTGATATTTCCAGTACTATCATTAGATGCAACATATAAATTATTGTCTTTAATGACACTTTTGTTTTGCCAAATGACATTTCCGTTCTGTGATCCAACAAGAACATCAGCCTTTGCCCAATCTGTTTCATTGATAATTGTTGTCCCTCCATCTGTGCTTGTTGCGCCAGTTGCCACTGTTACAAATTGTTTTGGAGAGACTGTACCTGTTGCAGTCCACGAATAACAAGCGCTTGCGCCAAACGTTCCATCGCCATCTGTATCAAAATACGCACGAAAATCCTTTGTTGTGATGTTTGGTGCTGAATATGTATATGCCAAGGTACCTCTGTTGGTACAGTCAGCTAGAGATTCAGGATTACCAGACGGATCATAACCAGCATAAACAATGCTTACTTTGGGTATATTGTTGAATTTATAAGGAAAGTTGACATACTCAGAATTATCCGCACCTCCGGTAATTGCTATATACCCCCAGCCACTGACTGTTACTTCTTGTGTTGGTTGATTAGGTATAACAGCAGCATCAATATCGTTTATGTTTTGATTAACAAGTGTTATTGCTGTTGATATATATCCACCCGAGCTAGCTGCAGAATATCTATTAGATATTATTCTGTTGTCGAAAAAGTATATACCAGATGTGTCGTATCTGGTCATTCTGTCGTTGACAAAATCTGCTTTATGTAAAAACCCTTGCGTTGCTGTTCCAGTGCTTTGTCCATAGTATAGAATTCCATTGAGCATTTTAACTGAGGTAGCCGGTGACCAGTCTTGACCTGCCACAGCAATAAAATATATCCAAACCTTTTGTGTATCAGCATCTACGATGCTAACTATGGAACTTGATCCGCTCGATATGATGTAGCTGCGTTCTGGGAATTGTTGTCTGGCACCTCTAACTCTGCTTTCAGGTTCAAAATACCAAGAGGCAATTTTAAAAACATCACCAACATTGTAATAGGCTGAAGTAAAAGTAACAGAAACATCAGTCGAACCTAGTGTCTGAGCTGTTCCTGGTGTGATAGTAACACCTGTTGCGCTTTCACCATCGTAATTTGTCCAATCAAATGTGGTAGGAGATTTAATCGTGATGTAGATAGTTGATGAAACTACATTTACCATTGGGTATGTAGTTGTGTGATTTAAAGTAAGTGTATCAACAGTTACAGAAGTGTTGGCTGAAATTGCAGTGATTTTTGCGATTTCTTGACCTATACTTGATGTTATGTAAACACGATCACCAACTTCAAAACCTGTTGTATCTGTCATATTTAAAACAACGCTGCTGCCAGCAGCAGGGTCATTGGTAAATGCTTGTGAGGCTTCAACGCCAGAAGCCTTAATAAGTGATCCATTATAACTAGTGGTAAGATTTGGATTTTTGTCTGCGATTGTTCCACTTTGGGCATAGGTTGCTGAAGACGTTGCGACTGAGAGTGTAACACCGTTGTACCAATTTGGATCGATCCCGAGTTCGACTAATACTTCAGGGGTTGAGTCTTTGCTTCTGTCATAATATTGAATATCCTTGACTGCATTTTGGATTAAGTATTCCTGACCATCATTATCGGTGTTAGCGTTGTTCATGGTTTGTCCACCTATTAGTCCAACTCTTCCTTCTTGTACTCTTTGGTCTAAGGTTACATAGTTTGCAGAATCGTTATCTCCCATTTTGTTTGAAACTGAAACTGTTGTATTTGCAGAATCTGTTTTTATACTGTCTTCAAAAGTGTCATACAAAAGTCCAGTGTTTAATGCAGTTGAGGTTAGGGAGGTCTCATTTGTAGAAATATATTCATTTACAGAATTGTGATAGACACCTTTTTGAGTATCTTTACCTTCCCATGCAATTGCAGGTTTGTATGATGAATCAAGTTCTTTCCATAGTCCTTGTGCACTTATCCAAGCAGAGGAGAGAAGGTCATTTGTTGCAAGATTATGAGTAACTGTAATATAACTTCCATCAGCGACTGATGCATTTGTGTTTGAATAAAGTGTTCCACCACAGTTAAACCATGATGTTCCGTTGTAGCACTGATTTGTATTTGTTGTGGTATTGAAATACATTGCACCTGCACCAAGGGCTGTTGGATTTGATGCTAAATTTCCAAGTTGTAGTTGATTTGAAAGTACGACGTCACCATCATTTTGAACTGTAAATTTGGTTATACCTGACGCACTGGCAGTTAATAAATCACCTGATTTTGTTTGATTGATCATTAATGCTGCTTGGCCTACATTTGCTGTATTTTCAACTAACCAGTTACTAGCAGAAAGTGTGTTTGCAGTGTCTGTAACTGACGATGAAAGTATGACAGATGCTGTTCCTGCTGCATTTGCAATTGTTCCACCATCAAGATACAAATTTCCATCAAGTTCTAAATCACTTGACACCAATAAATCATTTGATGCAGTTACATTACCAGCATGTGATGTTGCAGCTGTTCCAAATCTTGAGTATGCGGCTGTTGAAGTGGACCCAACTTGAAGTGACCCATCAAGTGCAATCCTTGAACCTGTTGGGTCAATTGTTAAGTAGCCACTGCTATCAACTGTAAAACCAGAATAAACAGATCCGTCTGTGTAGGTAAGTCTTAATTGCTCACCAGAAGTTGCAAGTGAATCAAGTTTTGCATCTGGACCGGTTGTTCCGACACCTACATTTGCATTTGAAAAAAAGAAGCTGTCATTTGTGTTAAAACCAAATTCTCCAGCATCTGCATCGGTTGCCTCAAAATTAAGTGTTGGATTGGCTGAATTGTCATAACCAAAGTAAAAATTGCCTGCTGATTCATCAATACCAAACATTGAGGCTGCTAGTGTTGTTCCTCCAATTGCAAAATCATCAGTTGCTGAGGTCAGATATGTAACGGTTCCAGAATCTGTCCAAAGACCAGTTGTTCCTGTAGTTAGACCTAAAAGTTGTGAATCAAGGTCATTCAATACACCTTGAACAGTTGTTGAGTTGCTGTAATCAAATTCATCAAATGCTCCAACTAAATATCCACCGGAATCTATGGCTGAAGTTGTTTCAGATAGGGCAGTGGTTCCTCCAAAAATTAAATCAGCTGCACTGACTAATGTTAAATCACCTGTAAAAGCTGCAGTTCCTGTTGTGAATGTTTGAGTATTGTCTCCAAAAGCAATTGTAGTATCAGTTCCTGCGCTTGAATCAAATGTCCATGTTGTTCCGGATCCACTACCAAAAGTAGTATTTCCAATCTCTGTAGTATCAAGGTTTAAAGTAACTGTGTCTGTTACGCTATCTACTGTGTCTATTCCATTTGTTCCCCCTAATATTGAAAGAGTATTTGCATCAGATATTGCTTGTCCACCACCTGAATCTCCTGCAACAGTAAAACTGTTCATTCCACCACCCGCACCACAAGTTTGCCATTCAAATGTTGTTCCTGTTGTTTCATATGTCAAACAATATTCATCAGTTTGACCAGTTGATAATATTTCATTTGGTCCAATTGAGTCGTTTGGAAGAACAACTTCACCATTTCCAGTTCCATCAGTCGTTAAGGTTATAGAATCTGTTAATACATCTCCAACAGTTAAGGCAATGTTTCCTGTATTGATATTTCCACCTCCGACTGTAATGTCACCTGAAGTTACAATGTCACCATCATTCTGAACTGAAAAAACAGAAGCAGGGGAGGCGCCTGATAAAAAGTTAATAAAATTGTAACCAGTTGCACCATTTGCAACTGTTCCAGAATACAAAGACCCTGAAGTTATGTTGGCATTGGTTGCATTTACAAATCCATTTGCTCCACCACCTGGGGCTGCACCTTCAAAAGTTAAATCAAGTGTTCCTGTTCCATCTGGATTGATTGTTATGATACCGTTTGATGTGTTTGGAGTTGTTATTGTTAATGCTTGTCCTTCAACAGCAAATGTTCCAGATGTTGATTGAATTTTTGGTGATGATGATGCTAAAACAACAGTTCCTGTTGAATCAATGTATGGAATTGTTGATGTTCCAGTACCAGCTGGAAAACCTTGCAATGTTTCAGAATTTAGAGCATATGCAACGGTTGCAATTTGAATTCTTGGTGTTGCTTCTGCATCTGCACCAACTGTAACGCCTAACCAAATGTCTGCATTTTCAGAAAAGACACCTGATGCAATTTCTGCCCCACATGACGAGCCAAGTAACGTAGAGAAAATACCATCTTGATCAGGTGTTATGGAACAAGTTCCAGAATCCCACAATGCAACACCACCAGAAGAAACTGAATATAATTTGAAAACAACGTTGGTAGCAACTGTTTCAGGATTACCAAGATTGTCTGTTAGTCTTCCTTGGAAAGAAAGAAACCTGTTTGGCCTTTCAAGAGCTGTTGGAAATGCAAGTGACCTGTCTGTTGAATAAAAGACTTGATCGTAAACTGCATAACCAGAAAGTGATGAGAAAAGGATTAATATGGCTATATGAATGTAGTTAGCTAGGGCAAATGAGTGATACTTTTTGTACCAGTTTGGTCTGTTAAATAATATTTTGCTAAATAAATTTTTGATTTTTGGTCTGGCCTCAAATTTTGCCAGTATTGCATCTTGCCAAGACTTTGTAACTTTTTGATAATTTGTAACATTCTCAATTCCTGACATGAAGTTTTGTCCAACAAAGTTTGAATAACTTCTAAGAGTTGAGAGCCTTCTGTTAAGTGTTGATAGTGGAGTAGTTAGTCTTTGGCTGTTTATATATTCACGAACAAGTTTGTTATCAATTTTACGATCAGCTGCCCATGAGAGGAAGTTTGCAATGTCTGATTTGTAATACTTGAGTGAAGATGTGGAAACTCCCTTGGATATTAAATACCTCAAAAAGTTTTGAATGATCTTTTGACTGTGTGTTGTTTTTTGTTCCATTTTCCGCAGGTTTTTATTTAGCTTCGGATTATACAGATTATACCGATATATACTAATATTAATATATACACAGAGGCTGTCAAGAGGCTAAAGAGGCCATGAAAGGCATATGTTTTGTATACATATTTCACAAGGTGAATAATATAATTACCGCACTCATATTTATCTACCTAAATATATCAAATCATATAAAGTAAGCGGTAAATAATATTAAACTAATCTGTTATGGGGTTAAAAATAGTGTGCCTAATTCTGAAAATAAGGCTATTTGCGGTAAATTGCGGTAAATGAAAATGGCCATTTTTTATTCTGTAAAATATACGGAAATCGATTTTTAACTGCATTTTTTGCGGATTTTTTATTATTTAGTGGCAGCTGTTCAGCTGAATATTGTGCTAATTTAACTGTGTATTTTTGAACTCAGACATTAATTAACCATCTCCCATAGTAGGTTGTTTTGGCAAATTAACGCATAGTCTGCTAAGGATAAATAGCGGTTGTTTTGTCCCAAATTTATGAGTAATATTAAATTATTGCTGTATGAATAATGAATCTAGTGACAAAAGACCTAATTTTTTGATTTTAGTTATAATATTGATAATATTTTTAATAACTTTAGGTATTTTAGTCTACTATGTCAGATTTCAAACATCAATAGCCCCAAGAGCTAGTAGTCAAAATACAACAAATCAGCTGTCTCTTTCAAATTCGTATGTTTTTGCATCTCCTGTAAGGGCTGCTGCTGGAGGTGATTTAATTAGGGTTACTGTATTTATCTTAGATGATGAAGGTAACGGTCTTTATGATAAAAAAGTTGAATTAAAGCCGTCTGTAGCAACTCTTGAGGTCAAAGAAATTCAGGCGATGACTGATGAGACAGGCAAAGCAATTTTTGATTTGAGTTCTGATCAGGTAGGCAATTTTACAATTGAAGTTTTAGCTAATGGAATTGTGTTGCCACATTCATTAAAAGTTGTTTTTGACAATATGACAATATCTCAGTAAACATAGATGTTCACTCAAGCACCAGAAATAACAATTGATGCAACAGTTGGACAGGTTGTTGTTCAGTCAACTGCAACGCCTACAAGTACTCCAGTAGCTACAAGTACATCACAGCCATCTGGTTCTACTGCAACTTCAACACCATCAACCTCAACGTCGACTAAAAGATATAAACAGCAGGCTTTAACAATCTATGGTTATGGTCCGATTAACTCAGAGGTAAGTTTAAAAGGCTTTGGTGTATCTGAAAAGGTTGTTTCTGATGCTGACGGGCTGTTTAGATTTACTGAAATTTATAGTTTAAGTTATACCTATCCTGAACTTTGTATCCAAGCAATTGATGATAAAAAACGTACAACACAACCTTCATGTATTCCTGCACTACCAAGTAATAGTTTGATACCTTTAGAGGTGGGACCTGTTTTGCTTTCACCCACGATTTCCATATCCGAAAATAAAGTGAAAGAGGGGGGAATTGCTGTACTTTCAGGAAAAACAACGCCTAATACAAAGGTAAATATATTCATTTCCAAAAGAACAACCGCAGCAAACAAACTATCATTGGTTAAAGAAGCAAATGCATATAGCTTGCCAATTGTAGATACTAAATCAAATGAAAAAGGGGAGTATGAATTAAGTTTGCCTACAGGAGAATCTGCTGATTTCAAAATGTTTGCTTCAACCAAGTACGGTCTTGATAATTCAGCTAAATCAAACACCTTAACTTTTTCTGTTTTAACAGAATTAAAAACATTCCTTCAAGAGTTAATTGCTTTCATTATGCAGAACAAATTAATAGCTTTCATTATTGCAGAGGTTGTAGTATTCGTTTTGTTGTTTATGCAGGCCTTAAAATCGACTACAAAAAGAAAGAAAAGGCATAACGAAAAGGATTACCTAGAAGAATTAAAAATTTATATTTAGATAAAAACAATTAGAATATTATTAACTAAACACCTTGCGATTTGAACACCTTGTGTAGCTGGAATTATTAACAGATAAATAAAGAATATCTATTTAGGAAGCTTGTCTTTGAATTTGTTCTTTAAAGCTTCAATCTCTGATATTTCTTCTTCCAATTTTTCTTCTAATGCTTCTTGTCTTGCTTTAAACTTTCTTGAAATTAAGTATCCTAAAAGTACTGCAATTAGGGTTGAGAAGATGACGATCACGATTACGGTTACAGGAACAACCCAGACAAAGTTTTCTGCAAGGACTGTTTTACCTGTTTCACCATAGTTAGCTTCTAAGCTTACTTTGTACTTTCCAAACATCCAAGTGGTTCCAAGTTTTTCTTCGTATGTACGTTGTGTATTTGGAAAGATGTTCTTGTCTTCAATTGTTACTTTCTCAATCTCTTTACCCATCCAATTTGTGAGTGTGACTTGGCCATTTGGGCTAATATGGTATCCACCTTTATTCATAATTTCAAAGTAAACAGGAATTTTTCCAAATTCTAGAAACTTTGGGGTTTTAAATATGTTTACAAAAGCTGATTCTGTAACTGGCCCATTAACTCTAATACTTAAAAGACCAACAATTCTTGGTGCAACTAATGACGCAGTTTCGTTTTCAGACGATTGTGATAATTGACCTGTTTGCTCAAAAATAATGGCTGCATATCTTCCACCTGCTACTGCATCTTTAGGAACTTCTACTTTGAAATTAACTCTTAACACATCACCAGATGGAATTGTAGCTTTATTGTATGGTAACTTAACCCAATCGTTTACCTGATCTTCTAATAAAGTAGGTGAGCCGTCTTTACCTGTTACTATAAAATCAACAACCTTTAAGTTTCCAGAAATAGGAGTAATGCTTTCGTTAAAGAACTTAATTTGAAGGTTTTCTGTCTTACCTGCATCAATTGCTACTGTCTGTCTTGCTGGTGCAACTACAAGAGGGATACGAGCTTGTGCAAATACTCCCTTAACACCAATCTGGAGTACAATCGCTGAAATTATTAGGGCAGATAGTTTTTTCATTTTATATTTATATATATTAGAACGTTGGCACTGCTGTGTAAATTACTTTATTAAAGTAATAACCTGCAGGTTGTGTTGCTGTAATATCAAGTCTATAGCAAACATAGGCGCTTGATGAGTCAACTGGTCCTGCATTACTCATAACTTCAGCTGTTGATGCGCTTCTAGATTCCGATGCTTCTTGATCTGCAAATTGTTTGGCATTAAATGTTCCTGCTGAATCGTCAAATTCGAAAACTGCATCTGTTCCTGAAACATCTTCAAGAGAATAGCCTAATCCTGGATATGATGATGGGTCAGAACCCCAATCACGTAATGTTTGGTGTGTACAAGGTGTTGCTCCACAGGCGGTATCTTGAATACAATCTACAGATTCACCTGCAGAAGCTCCGGTACAAGTAACACCATCTTTACCCATTTGATCATTTTCCTCAACATAGACTTTGTATCCTGCTGTTGAATTGGTTGAAACTGAAATTTGATGGTTTGTATTGTGTGTTGCTGCCAAATATGTTGATGACAAAGTTCCCCAAGGAACTGAAGTTGCAGTTGTATCAGGTGAACTTGCAGTTCTAGTTACTCCACAATATGAACCTGTGTTCGATGTGACTCCAGCAACAGTTAGGGATAATGTCTCATCAATTGTTGCCGATATTAAAACTCCTTCAACAGGGGAAACTGTTACATCAGATTGATCAATGGTATTATCTCCACCATCTCTTGATTTGATATTAATTTGATATGTATCTGCTTGACCTTGTGTATGTGTTGTTAGTGGGGCAGGATTAATAATCCCAGGTGCTGAATCAATTGTAATTGTAATTGCACTTGATGCTGCACATGCGCTCGTTGCTCTGTTTATTAAAATTGTATGGTCGGTTGACGAAGTTCCTGCCGTTATTGATGCGACAGTCCAGTTAACATCAGTACATCCTGTGATTGCAATATCGCTGGTTGCAATTGTTGATATGTCAAAACCATTTGTTGCTTTTGTTGCTGCTGTGTCAGGGAATCCATCTGATGTTTTACCTGTTACATCAACTGCCGGTATTGTAACTAAGATATCACCGTTTGCAGGTATTTCTGTAGCTGTTGTAAATGCAAGGGTGAGACTTCCTGATTGTGTAGCAACTACATAGGCTGTTGATTCAAGAGTTGTAGTGAGTGCAGTTGTTAAGTTAAAAGTTGTAGAGTTAATAACATTTGCAACAGTGTAACTAACATTACCAAGACATCCTGTTTCTAGAGTTCCTGCAAAACAGACTGTGTCTTTGGGAAATAGGTGATTAGTATCGTTATCTGCATTTCCTGATGCATCAATTGTAACTGTTGATGATCCTGAAGTTCCTGATGCTACACCTGCTTTGTATGAAAAACGGGCATTAGAAAGCGTTGCGGATGCTGCTGTAAAATTTGCAGAATGTGTTTTCTTTTCAGGATTTGTGAATCTATAGAATAACCCTAGAGACACAAAAAAAAGAGCCAAAACAACTATTTTCTTTTTCGCCATATCTTAAATATCCCTCTAAGTTTGAAAGTTGTCAATAGCAATAAAACAATCCCTATATAGGAAAATGGAAAAACATATGTTATTGCACTTTGTTTGTATGTTTTTGGATCTTCATCGATTGTAAATTCTAATTTAGATTCAAATTTACCAATTAAAAACTTATCTTTTAATGAACAGTCAACCAATGTTTCGTCATCAATACAGCTAATTTGTCTTGTACTACCAGAAATAAAATTTAGTTCAGCTAGTTTTAAATTTTTTTCATCGTTTACAATTATCTTTCCATTTGGTTTCCAGAAAGAATTACCATTATTTCTGACGATTAAGTTGTATTTAATCTTTCCAAAATATGAATCAATTATTTTAGGCGCTTTAAATTCAACAATCTGTGCAGACTTCTTTGGGTTTCCATCTTTTGATATCGTTAACAGAATATTTGTACCAATTTCAGATTTGTAGAAAACTGCATTTTGACCTAAGACGTCAGTCGGAGTTCCGCTCTCAAATACTAAAGTTAAAAAATGATCAATTTCTTCTGCATCTTCAGGTGGGGAAATTAAAACTGTGAACTGTCTGTCTGTCTGATATTTTAAATTAAATGGGGTTTTATCATACTTGACCCATTCTGGAGCCTCGTTCTCTGTCAACAACACATTACCAAAATCATTTTCTGCTTCAAAATATACAATTTTAGGAGTGACAATTGTGTCCCCACCATTATTTGTGATTGTATATATTTGTTTAACCTCTTTACCTGGCATGACAGTTGCTTCAAAAAGTGGAGGAGAGACAGAAAGTGAAATGGCACTTTGTGCATTTACAGTACTTGGTAGGTAGTACAGAGTACTTAGAAACATAAGGCAGAATATGGTTATTTTTGTTTTTATATTTATCATTTTAATAACTTGGTATGGCTGTAAAAGTAATTATGTTCTGATATGTTCCTGCAGGTTGAATATCTGAAACATTAACTTTATATGTAATTGTAGCTGTTCTTTCTCGACCTACATTTACTGAACTCATAATTGATGCTGCTGATTCTGCATTGCTTCTATCTGCAAATTGTCTGAAGTAGGTATTGTTTGTGAAATCTGTTGCTACATCGTCCCCACTCATGTTAAAGCCAAAACCATATTTTGTGGTTGAAGTCCAAACACCTGCTGCAGTTTCGCTACAGGTTGTATCACATAGTGTATCGATTATAGTTTCTGTTGCATCGGCAGTCTGAAGTGGGTGGTTTTCAGAAACCTTTACACTATAACCACCAGCACCTCCTGCAGAAACTACTAATGTTGAGGTATCTGTAGATGGAGTGTCGGGGGTTAATGTTCCAAAATTAATTTGTATGTCACTTACTGAAAATGAAAAAGGAATGATTGAGTTAATGTATTGGAATCCAGATTTTACTCTGTAGCCACTGGATGAAAAAAGTCCTGCTGCAGTTTGGCCTATTGTTGTATTTAGTTCATAGCTTGATGATGTTGGTACACCTGCCCCAGAATTAAAATTTGGGAAAACTATACGATAATTTGGTGACTCAATTCTTTCTTGGGCCAAAACAGTACTTATTCCAAAGTAACTTAAGCTTCCTAATAATAAAATGAGTGTAGGTAAAACAAGAATTTTATTTTTTAACATTTTCTAATACCTCGATTTCGTTTTCTAAAACTTTTTCTTCTGTTTTTAATTCTTTAATTATTTCTTCTGCCTTTAACTTTTTAGATTCTGCTTTTCGAAGCTCTTTAAATAAATAAATAATAACTCCGAGGGATATAAAAAAATAAATTAGAAACAAAAATGAATAATGAAATATTTCTACCCAAGCAATAACTAAAATTGTGGTAACTAGAATTGTTGCGATATCAATGTATTTACGAACTCTAAGATATATAGGATTTTTTTTAAACACAAAATGAGATGCAGTGTATAAAATAATGATAATAGCTAAGATGTAGAGCATGTTTTCAGTTTAGTCAAAATGGAGTAGAATATCAAATACAATGAATACATATAATCATCGTGATATTGAAAAGAAGTGGCAGAAGAAGTGGGAAGACGAAAAGTTATATTCTCCTGATGTTTTAAAAACCAAAAAAGGAGATAAGTTTTACAACCTTTGGATGTTTCCATATCCATCTGCAGAAGGACTTCATGCAGGTCATGCATTTGCTTCAACTGGAAGTGATGTCATTGGCAGGTTCATGAGAATGAATGGAAAGACTGTTTTCCAGCCAATTGGATATGATTCATTTGGAATTCATTCAGAAAACTATGCAATTAAAATAAATGAAAACCCAAAAGAAGTCGTTAAAAGAACATCAAAGCATTATGAAGATCAGATGAGATCTTTAGGACATGGCTATGATTGGACAAGAACAGTGACTACATCTGACCCAGATTATTATAGATGGACACAGTGGTTGTTTGTTGAAATGTACAAGCAGGGTTTGGCCTACAGAAAAAAGGCAGAAGTTAACTTTTGCCCATCTTGTAAAACAGTTCTTGCAGATGAACAAGTCATGAGTCCAAAACAAGCAGGAAAGGAACCAAAAGACAAAGATGGAAACATAATTCCTGAAACTGAAGAGATGAAGGTCTGTGAGAGATGCGGAACTGTAGCAGAAAAAAGAGACCTTGATCAATGGTTTTTCAAAATTACAGAATATGCAGACAGATTACTTTCTGGATTAGATAAAATTGATTGGAGCCAAAGAGTAAAAACAGCACAAAGAGAATGGATTGGTAAGAAAAGAGGTATTAATATATCTTATGATGTAGATGGATATGATGAAAAAATAGAGGTTTTTACAACTGCTCCTGTAAATTTTGGTATGACTTTCCTTGTTTTGTCCCCAGCACACAATGTAGTTACAAAAATATTGAATGGTAAATTTAAAGAATCAAAAAAATATTTGGAATCGATCAAAAAATATATAGATAAATATAAAAAAGAAAAAGATCAAAAAACTAAGGAAAAAACTGGGGTTGAAACTGGATTATTTATAATTAATCCTATAAACAATGAAAAAATACCAGTTTGGATATCAAACTTTGTGGTTGAGGGAGTTGGAACGGGTGCTGTTCAAGGCTGCCCAGGTCATGATTTAAATGACTTTGAGTTTGCTAAAAAATACGGCTTACCAATTAAACGTGTGATTGTTGGTGATAACGGTGATGAATCAGCTATTCAAAATAAGGAACAGATAATCGAGCATGGAATGAATGGTAAATTTATTAATTCAAATTTTTTAGATGGACTTGAATTTGAAGATGGTCTTCAAAAGACAATGGATTGGTTTGAAAAACAAGGAAGCGGTAAAAGGGTTGTAAATTACCACCTTCGTGACTGGTTAGTTAGTAGGCAAAGATATTGGGGACCCCCAATTCCAATGATTGATTGTTCAAAGTGCGGTTGGCAGATTGAAGAAAATTTACCAGTTTTATTACCAGACATTTCTGATTTCAAACCAGAAGGAAATGGACGAGGTCCACTTGCAAATCATCCAGAATTTTTTGAGACAAAATGCCCAAAATGTGGTGGGGAAGCAAGACGTGAGACTGATGTAATGGATACTTTTGTTGATTCTTCTTGGTACTTTTTAAGATACCCAAGTGTTAATGCAGAAAGTGGTGCTAAGATGCCCTTTGATACAGAAATATCAAGTGAAATGTTGCCTGTAGATTTGTATTTTGGAGGAGCTGAACACTCAGTTTTGCATTTAATGTATGCCAGATTTGTGAATATGGTAATGCATGATAGAGGACATTTAAATCACGAGGAGCCATTTCCAAAGTTTTTTGCCCATGGCTTGATGATTAAAGATGGTGCCAAGATGAGTAAAAGTAGAGGAAATGTTGTTAACCCAGATCAGTATGTAGAAAAGTATGGCGCAGATACACTTAGGTTGTATGTTATGTTTTTGGGTCAGATGGATGGTTATCCAGATTTTAGAGATAGTGGTATAGAAGGTATGAGCAGATTCTTGAAAAGAGTTTGGAATTTATATACAAACCCAAAAAAGGGCACAAAAGAAGATTTAGTTAAAGTTTGTTTAAAAACACATCAAGTAATTAAAAAAGTTACTGAAGATATACAGGAATTTAAGTACAATACTTCAATAGCTTCAATTATGGAGCTTGTTAATACTATTTACGATTTAGGTTCAGACAATAGAATATTAAAAACTTTGGCACAGCTTCTGGCCCCATTCGCACCACATATGGCAGAAGAGCTTTGGACAAATGTTTTAAATCAAAAAGGATCAATACATGTTTCAAGTTGGCCAAAATATGATGAAAAATTCTTAGTTTCAGATACAGTTACGATTGCTATTCAAATAAATGGTAAGTTGAGGTCGTCAATTGTCGTTGACGCCAAGCTTTCTGAGGCTGAAATTATCAAACTTGCAAAAAATGATCAAAAAGTAGCACAATGGTTAAAGGATGGACAAATTAAAAAAGAAATATTTGTACCTAACAGACTTGTTAACTTCGTCATCTGATTCAAAAGAACATCTGTCTCAAAAGATAATTGTTATTCTGCTCATTGGACTTCTCTTAATCGGTTTTGGCGTATTGGCCTACAAAACTAACATCTTTCTTTCTGGTGACAAAGTTGAGGTCTTAAATAACACTACAGAAATCGACAGCGATACTTCAGATATCTTTGTAGAAATTGCAGGGGCTGTTGAAAAGGTTGGCGTCTACAAAATGAAAATGGGGGACAGAATTGAAGACCTTTTAATAATTTCTGGTGGTCTTTCTGCAGATGCTGACAGAAATTGGGTGGAGAAGAATATCAATAGGGCTAGTAAATTAATAGATGGCCAAAAGATCTACATTTATCACTCAAATGAAGTGAGTGCTAAAAAGGATAGTGGTATCAAACTAGATCAAGAGGTTTTGGGAGTAAATAACCAAAATTCTTCTGATTTGGTAAATGTTAATACTGCAAGTCAGTCAGAACTAGAAAAACTGGTAGGAATTGGCCCTGTTTACGCCCAAAAGATCATTGAACAAAGACCTTACTCAGATTTGCAAGAACTGGTATCTAAAGGAGCAATTAGTCAAAAAACTTTGGAAAAAATTAAAAATGCTATATCGCTTTAGTTTTTGGTTTGTTGTAATTTTACTGATTTTTATCAGATTTTATTTTAATCAATCAACTTTTAAAAATGGTGATTTTATTAGAATAACATCAAAAATTTACAGTGAACCAATAGTTTTTGAAAGACAACAATATTTAAAACTTCAAGGACTTAAAGTCTATCTTCCTAAATATCCAGAAGTTAGTTACGGCGACATAGTCGCAGTTACTGGCACAGTAAACGGTGGCAAACTAAAAAATCCAAAGTTAGAAAAGATATTGGAAGATAAAAATTGGATATACAGCTTTAGAGAAAAAATAATTAAATTTTATAAAAATACACTCCCAGAGCCTTATTCAAGCTTAGTTGCAGGGATTGTTTTGGGTTCAAAACAAATGCCACAGGAATTCTGGGAGAAGTTGAAAGCAACTGGAACTGCTCATGTCGTTGTTGCTTCGGGAACTAACGTCACAATGGTAGCTACTTTTTTAATTTCAAGCCTAACTTTTTACTTTAAACGCAGAACTGCGGTTTTCATGTCTATTGCGGGAATCTTTTTCTATGTTATTCTTTCGGGTTTTGATGCTCCAATTGTGCGTGCTGCAATAATGGGATCAATTGTTTTTTTAGGGCAAGAAAAGGGAAGGGTAGTCAATACATGGAGAATACTAATTTACTCGGCAGTTTTAATGCTTTTAATTAAGCCTGACTGGATTAATGATTTGGGATTTTTACTATCTTTTGTGGCCACTATGAGCCTAATTATCTTTCAAAAAAGGATAAATGATAAGTTGATGTATATACCAACTTTTTTAAGAGAAGGCCTTTCAACGTCTTTAGCTGCACAAATAGGAGTTTTCCCTATTATCTTTGTGACCTTTGGTCAGTTCAACATACTTTCACCAATTATTAATGCCTTAATACTTTGGACAATTCCCTATATTATGATTTTTGGATCCGTATCAGGTGTAGTTGGTCAGATTGTGCCTATTTTTGGTAGGCTGTTATTATTAACTATCTATCCATTACTATGGTATTTCGAAAAAATATTATCTATTTTTTAATTTTACTTAACTTAACAGTCTGGCTGGCTGTTTTTTCAGTTGACTCAAGTTTAAAAATTATTGCCTGTGATGTCGGACAAGGGGATGCTATTTTAATACAAAAGAACACAACACAAATTTTAATTGATGGCGGACCTAATCAAAGTGTTTTAAATTGCTTGGGTAGGCATATGCCATTCTGGGATAAACAAATAGAAATGGTAATTTTAACCCATCCACAAGAAGATCATTATGGAGGCTTAATTGATGTTTTTAAAAGCTACAAAATAGTTAATTTTGGAGAAAACAATACCAATTCTAGCAATCGGGGATATGAAGTGCTAAAGAACTTGGTGGGGGGTAGTGGGGCAACTACCATATCACTCACAGATGGTACTGTTATCAAGGCTGGTATGATGCAGTTAGATATACTCTGGCCTTTGGTGAATATAGCTTCAAATAAAAACAGTCAATTTAGTAGTAATGTAAATGATGATGGAGTAGTTATTCTTCTAAAACACGCACAGTTTAAGGCTTTATTCACTGCAGATGTTGAAAATGTGGTTAGTAATACACTTTCAGGAAGGATAGAAATACAAAACATAGACTATATCAAAGTGAATCATCATGGTTCCAAGAACGGAATGAGCCAAAATCTACTAAATGTAGCTAATCCTGAGATTGCGGTAATAAGTGTAGCTGCCAAGAACAGATATGGTCATCCACATGCGGAAATAATAAAAATGTTAACAGAAAAAGGAGTTAAAATTTTAAGGACTGATGAAGTAGGGGATGTGGTTATGACAAAATAAGTCTATATTCTTCTTGTTGGATCTGCATCGTAATGTAAATTACTTTTTTCTTGTCGAATTTTTCTTTTGACTTCATCTGCTATATCTGTAGGTATATGTTTTAAAATTTCACTGTTTCTTTCTCTGTCGCTTTGGTTGTCTGTATCAGTCCAAACAATTGGGTCACCTCCTGAAACTTTTTTGTTACCAGATTCTTGTTTTGCCTCGGGTTTTATTTTTGGTACCATGTTTGTTATTTTACTCCTTTTGTCAAATTTTTGCAGATTTTTGATATATAATTGTAATAGTAATTTTAAATTCTAGATTGTCAAGCGTATGGATTATAAACAATTAATAGCTAAATCAGTTGCAAAGGCTGCAACAAATGTAATCTTTGAGAATAACGATCTTATTCTTTTATTTAAAAAAAATAAGGTTGATGTCGTTGATTGTCTAAGTGAAAATCAGATAGAAGTCGATTTCTCTTCAAATCAAATATTTGGAGATTATTCAACAAATATTGCATTAGTGCAATACAGAATGTTTGCACAAAGCATTGAATCACATGTCCCAAACGGATCAAACTTAGGAGCAATCTGGGCAAGCGTAGCCAAAAATCCGCGAGAACTTGCTGAAAAAATTGTCAGTAAAATAGATAGCGATATTTTTGATAAGGTTGAAGTCGCTGGTCCGGGATTTATCAATTTTTGGTTTAAAAATGATGTATTAGTTAATAATTTGATAGCTATTGATACTGCAAAAGAGAACTATGGAAAAAGTAATTTAGGAGAAGGGAAACTTGCAATTGTTGAATATTCTTCACCAAATATTGCCAAACCATTTGGTGTTGGTCATTTAAGATCTACAGTTATTGGAGATAGTGTTGCATCTTTAATGGAAAGCTTGGGTTATAAAGTAATGAGAGATAATCATTTAGGAGATTGGGGAACACAATTTGGAAAAGTAATCTGTGCTATTAAAAAGTGGGGAAATGAGGAAGATATTGAAAAATCAGAATCTCCTGTCAACGAATTAGTGAATTTATATGTTAAATACCATGAAGAATCAAAAGTAGATCCAAAACTTGATGATGAAGCACGTCTTTGGTTTAAAAAATTAGAAGATGGTGACACTGAGACAAAAAGATTGTGGCAAAAATGTGTTGATTGGTCATGGGTAGAATTTCAAAAGATATATGATTTATTAGGTATTAAGTTTGATGAATCATTTAATAATGGCCGTGGGCTTGGAGAATCATTTTTTGAATCTAGAATGGCAGGTGTTATCAAGGAACTTGAAGAAAACAAACTATTAAAGGAAGGTGAGGATGGTGCAAAGTTAGTTTTCTTCGCTGATGAAAAATATCCACCATTAATGATTCTTAAAAAAGATGGAACAACACTTTATTCAACTCGTGATTTAGCAACTGATAAATACAGACTTGAAAAATATAATCCTGAAATTGTAATTAATGAAGTAGGTAGTGAACAAAGTCTTTATTTTAAACAGTTATATGAAATAGAAAAAATATTAGGCTGGTACAAAGAAGGACAAAGAGTCCATGTTGGGCATGGGTTATTTCTTTTAGATGGCAAGAAGATGTCAACTAGAGCAGGTAAGACTGTAAAACTTGATGAAGTTTTGGTTGAAGCAATTGAAAGGGCTAAAAAATTAGGTAATACAGATGACGAAACTGCCAAACAGGTAGGAATTGGTGCAATTAAATATTTTGATCTTTCCCATCAACCAATGACAAACATCAATTTTGATTGGGATAGTATGTTTTCCATGGATGGAAATTCATCTCCATACATCCAATACACAGTTGCAAGGATAAATAGCCTAGTTGCTAAAGGAAAAGTTACTAAAAATTTAAAAATTGAAGAAATAACATTAAATGATGAAGAAACTGCAATTTTACGTAAATTAGCCCAATTCCAAGAGATTATAGTAACTGCAGCAAAAAGTTACTCACCTAACATTCTTTGCAATTATTTATATGATTTAGCTTCAAAATTTAATACGCTTTACAATAAACATAAAATAGTCGGTAGTGAAGAAGAAGAATTTAGATTGTTACTTTCAAAAGGAACAGCCCAAGTCTTAAAAAATGGATTGAAATTGTTGGGAATAGATTCACCTGAGAGGATGTAAAAGACAGGAAATCCTCTAATCTCACTGTTGTTTTATGAAAAAACTCCCTCTGCTGCTAAAAAAGTTTCCTTTTGCATTATGTATAGATTATATTTTGCCATCAAATCATCGCCATGCTTTGGCTTCGATCTCAAAATTCTTACTAACTTTTAAAACAACATTGTACAAACAAAAGTACTAAAATATAATATATTCGAACAGTCTTCATAAATATATTTTAATTGACTTCAGTGTTTTATTAGCTTGGTTTTTGGTCTTTTGGCTTTGGTGCTGGCTTTGGTTCTGGCTTTGGTGCTGGCTTTGGACTATCGATGACAACAACAATACCTCCATTAGGACCAGGTTTAGTGCTAAGAATTACTTTTTCTATCATTTATTAATTCACCTCCCTGTAGCAAATTGTATACCCATAGTTAAATTTGTCAAGTTTTTGTCTAAATTTTCTTTCGAATAGAACATATCAAATCTTAAAAAATGGATTGAAATTGTTGGGAATAGAGGCTCCTGAGAGGATGTAAATCAACAAGGAGCTTTGTCAGCTAGGCTTTTTGCCTCTTGTTCATCTCGAGTTTTTAATTTTGCGGTATCTAGACCTTGTGGGTAATTTACCATTCCTTCGCAGTGAGTTTTAAAGAAAACACAATTAGTGCATACACTACTTAAAACTAAACTAGGGTTTGCCCACCCAGTTTGAAGAATATATGCTCCCGATTTTGTTTGACCAATAATTTCTGCCATATTTTATTTAAATAAAGGACATTTTGCACGTTCATCACAGGTTTTACAGAATTCTGGATTAGTACCTGAATGGCAATATGTAAAATCGACAAAACCTCTTGGGTCGTCCGTTGGTTTTCTGGTTAAGATTACAGCTCGCGCGCGTGTGATTAAGGTAATTATGTCTCCTACATTTGAATCTGAAACCAATTTATCTTTTCCTCTATCTGGTTGTGCCATATTTTTATAAAAATAATTTACTAAAAAACAAGTATAACCAAACACATTCTTTTAGCTTGATATTTTAATTATTTTTATCTCCCAAATTATGATTATTTTTATTTTGTGATATAATTGTGAGGTATGAGTTTGTTTTATGCACCATTTACAGATATCCCAAAAGGGTTTCGTAATGAAATGCTTGATGACATTTTTAAAGCAAGCGAAAAAGGGCAAAGCCTTCAGGTCGTTGGGCCAAAGAGGTTTGGCAAATCATTATCATTTCGTCTGATTGAGTCATTTCAAACTGATATTTATAAGGAAAGAGGTATTAAAAATACTTCAATTTATCTCTCAAACCTTGATTTGTTGTCTGAAAAAACTACAAATTCTGCAGTTAAATATTTATTTGGAAGATTAATTGGTCTTGATCCATTCAAAGATCTTGATGGAGCGTCTTTGACTAATAGACTTCAAGAGTATTTTAAAAAATTAAAGAGTGAAGGCAAGAAAATAATAATTATTATTGATAACTTTGAAAAATTACGTTTCTTTGGTCAAAAAGACATTTTTGATCTACTTTGGGCAATTTATACTAATAACTCTCAAAATGTAAGTTATGTATTCGCATTTGATAATGAAATTGATAAAACTGAGGCTATAAGTTTATACGGGGATCTAGGTAGGTTAATTTCAGAAAAAGTCATTCATTTTAAACCGTTTGAGGTGCATGAATCAAAATGGTTTTTAGATTCAACATGTAAAATGGCAGAGATTGAAATTGATAGTGAAACTAAAAAAATGATTATAGATGTTTCTGGAGGTTATTCCTTTTGCATCAAAAGGTTGGTAGAGGCATATTCTGAAGGTTTGGATATTGATGAAATAATTAAAAATCCTGCAATTTCTCCAAGTCTTAACTACAACTTTGATAGTTTATACAATGATGTCTATAAAATAACATCGAATAATCAAAAGTTGGTTGATTGTGGAGTGTTAAAAAGTGATGGTAAATTTGTTTGTGCTGTATTTGAAAACTATATTAAATTAAAAGAGACCCAAAAAACTAAACAGTCTAGTGATTCAGTTGGGGATATAGATATAAATCAAAATTTAACTGCAAGTGAACATAAAATATTACAAATATTAAATGCCAATTTAAATAAAATTTGCGCAAGAGATGAAATAATTGAAAAATTGTGGGGAGAAAATGCATTAGGTGATATTTCTGACCATGCACTGGACCAAATAATAAGTAGATTAAGAAAGAAACTAATAGGATCAAAGGCAAACCTAGAAACTTTAAGAGGTAGGGGATATAGACTATCTATTTCTTGAATTTACTTTCTACTTCATCAACAACATCTCTAATTATGTTTTGTTTTGTGCCTGTTAGTTGTTCTTCTAGTTTTCTTTCAATGTAACCAACTTCAATTCCTTTAATCATCTCATCTAATTCTTTGTCACCTTCAAGTTTAATTCCTTGTTTTTCTGCAATCTGTTTTAAAATTATTAAAGCTTTAGTTATTTCTTTTTCTGCAATTTGGTTAACTTGCATATCCAGTTCTTCTCTAATTTTCCCTACTTGAGATTGTCTTTGTTGGGAAACTAAAACAACAATGGTTAGCATGATAGCTTCAAGTGATACACCCGTAGTTAAAAAGAAGAATGGAAAAGGATCAAATATCTCAATCCCATTTATATAGCCCAAATTTGCAATTATCCAGAATAGAAAAAGACCTAAATTAAAAGTTAAAAACCAAACACTGCCAAAAAAAGAAGTGAGTCTGTCTGCCATCTTGATAATGAAGGGTCTTTTACGCATCTCCTTTGCTTCAAAAGATTGGATGATAGTTGCCATTAATTAATATGTTAGAATAAAAACATGCAACAAAGCAAGAGCGTATTAAAAAATGGCCTCAGAGTTATTACTATACCAATGCCTTCTTTGGAATCAGTTACAGTAACAGTCTGGGTTAAAACAGGATCAAGAAATGAAAACAAAATAAATTCTGGTATTAGCCACTTTTTGGAACACATGTTTTTCAAAGGAACTACAAATAGACCAACTGCAAAGCAAATTGCAGAAGAAATTGACCAAATTGGAGGTGTACAAAATGCAGGAACATCAAAGGAATATACAGAATATTACATCAAATGTAGAGCAGATAAAATTGAAGTAGCTTTTGATCTACTTTCTGATATGACATTAAATTCATTATTGGATGCAAAAGAAATTGAAAGAGAAAAAGGAACAATTATTGAAGAAATTAGAATGTATGAAGATACTCCAATGATGAATATTGGAGAAGTATTTGAAGGTCTTGTCTATTCTGGCAACACACTTGAAATGGATATCGCAGGAACAGAGAAAACTGTTAGTGGAATGAAAAGATCTGACTTCATAGATTATAGAAATAATTTTTACCACGCAGACAATATGATTCTAACTGTTGCAGGTGGCGTTACTGAAAAAGAAGTTTTATCTTTATCTGAGAAATACTTTTCTAAATTGGCAAAATCAAACCAAACCCATGAAGTGATGCCATTTTCAAACAATCAAAGTTCTGCAAGAGTTAAATTGCATAATAAAAAGAAAGAGCAAGCCCATGTAATTTTGGGATTTGTTGCAGATGGTAAAAACTACAAAAATAAATATGCTCAGACACTCCTTGCCACTATCTTAGGTGGGGGAATGTCATCTCGTATGTTTACAGAGGTCCGTGAGAGACGTGGACTTGCATACTCTATTAGAACATCAATGGACAGATATACAGATATTGGATACTTGGGAACATATGCAGGACTTGATACAAAACGGGCAGTAGAAGCTGTAAAAGTCATGCTTGATCAACATTATCAATTAATTAGTAATCCAAAACTTAAAATATCAGATGCTGAACTTTTAAAATCAAAAGAATTTTTAAAAGGTCATTTAGCCTTGGCCTTAGAAGACACTAGTGATGTTTCAAGTTTCTTTGGTGATCAGGAGTTGTTTTCAGAAAAAGTTTTAACACCTGAAGAAGTGTTTAAAAAGATTGATAAAGTGACTATGGATGAAGTTAATTTTGAAGCAAAGAGGTTGTTTGTCCCAGAAAGACTAAATCTTGCCATCATCGGCCCATATGAAAATGATGAGAAGTTTAAGGGTTTACTAAATTAAAGTTTTCTTCCTTTTCCACGAAGCCCTTCGTCTGTTAATGGTTCTGGAGGTAAACCTATCTCTCTCCTGAATATGTTTTTTGCAATATATAAATTTACATTCGCAAGCTGTAACTGCAATTCAGCAATTCGTTCATCAAGTGCACCAACGCTTTTTATCATATGCTGTACTAACGCAAGTTTGGCTTCACTAACTGCATTATGTTTTTTGGTTGCATCTGCCATGTTCAGATTGTACGTCAATTTCTTAAGAATTCAACGGAATCTTTTTTTAATTATTTTTACTGCTTCGTCTGTGTCTTTGTGCTCTAATTCACCATGTAGTTCTTTGTCAGTCAAAACTTTTTTAACATT
Source organism: Microgenomates group bacterium (assembly GCA_049301455.1). GTDB lineage: Bacteria > Patescibacteriota > Microgenomatia > UBA8517 > UBA8517 > JAUYMM01. The sequence continues at coordinate 8,811 of JBAQKY010000008.1, read as the reverse complement.
TCCTTTTGATATACCTGCCAAAAGTAATTCTTCTGCAAGTTTGGCTTCTTTTTCAATGAAGTCAATTCCAAAAGGGGAGTTTAAAAAATTATCAATTTCAAATAGTGCCTCTGTTGGGCCAGCAGATAAATGCATGATGTTATTATCAATTCCTACCTTTTCAAAACCATAATCTTTGGCGTTTTTGAATAGAAAACCACGAATTGAATTAGGGTCTGCGTTTTCAGGGAAGGTTAAACCTAGCATCTCATCTCTTAATTTTGCCCATGGGGTATTACTTGAAACTAGCATTACTCCCAAGTGTCGATTGTCTTCTGTGTAATGGGCTAATTGATGTGGATGAAAACCGTCAACAACTACTGTTTCTTCATTGTTAATTTTCATTGTTCTAACATAGAATCCACTTTTAACTTTGGCAGATTTTGTTTCCAACCAATATTGATCAAAGTCATATGTTTTATCCATTCCTGCAATTTCAAAAGCTTCATGTCCACCAAGTATTTTAGTGTTTTGGTTTTTAATACCTAAAGTGTTAAAAACTAATTCTTTTTCTTCTTTTGTTAAAATTTTAGATGCGTTTTTTGAAAGAGTATTAATAACTCCATAATGTCTATCCATTATCTGGTATTTTCCAACAACCGATCCTGGAAATAGGGCAGTACCATCAACTGAAACTTCATATTTTTCAAGTTTTTCAAAAACTAACTTCATTATTTTTTCTATCTGCTCAGGAGTTTTGTCCAAAAAGACTTCAGGTTTGAAAAATGCCAATAGTTGATTTTTGTTTTTTGTTTTAAGTTTAAAATCAGAGAGAATGATTGGATTATTTTTATCTTTTCCGAGTGAATTAATAAATGAATCAATTATCTTTTTGCTCATATATTAGTAATTTTAACAGTAATAATTGATCTAATCTACCCCAGAGAATTTTTAAATTAAAAGTATTATAATCGCAGCTGTGAGAACTAAAAGAATATTTTGTACTGTAAGAAGTGGTTTTACTAATATCCCTGTTAAGTTTAATGAATATGGAGTTACTCATGTTAAACTTAAATCTCCTTGTGAAGGTTGTCATGTTCGGTCTAAAGCTGAAGGAATAGAACAGGCTATAAAAATAGTAGATGAATATTTAATAAATACAGAAACAGTTGCTCTCGATGTAACAATCAGAGACGTCGATGGATGCCCAACACCTTTACCTTCAGAATTGAAACAAAGTGACAAAATAGTAATATCGTGTACTTATGAGATAGCTCATGGTGCAGAAAGAAGTGGCTGATCTCAAAATTAATTTGTATCTAATTCTGCATAGATTGTTGGTGGTACACCATCTGCAGTTGAGGTTCTACAATTACCATTGATTGCACATTTTTTGCATGTCTTTTTAATGTCGGATTCTACTTTTGTCATAGTTGATCCTTTCTTTTCAAGTGAATATGTAGTTTGCGTTCCACCACAAATTTTGTAGCCTTCTTCCCTTAGAAGTACACAGTATTTTTCAAAATCTTCTACTAATCCCATGGTCGGAATGGGCAGAATTGAACTGCCTGTCTCTGCTTCCCGAAAGCAGCGTGATACCGATTCACTACATTCCGAAAAAAATGTGTCCTCGTTCAGAATCGGACTGAAATTTAGGGATTAGGAATCCCTCGTTCTATCCATTGAACTACGAGGACATGTGCTTATTTTAACACGAAAAAGGGAAGCTTTATTATTTAATACTTAATGAATATAAATTAGGAAGTTTTGAATCAGAGCCTAGTGTTGTTAAGATTAATATCTTGCTTGCATTAACAAATGGATATGCATGTGGGGCAATGTAATCACCTGAGAATACTGTTTGTCTGTTTGTTCCATCATAATCCATAACAACTATTGCACCTGTATCTGGAAGTATTAAGTGCCTTGATGTTGGCATCCAGTAAAGTGATCTTCCGTTGTCATTTACCATGAAATTTTTGTCTTCTTTGATATCGTAAATATAGGTTTTACCCACTTTGATATCTCTTTCTTCTTTTTGAGTGCTACTTCCTGGAAGTTTTTCTACTAAGCCTTCTTTGATCTTTGCTTCGCTGCTTGCTGTGTACATTACCATTGTTTCATCAGGGGAAAAAGTAAACTCAGAAGTATTTTTTTCAATTACTTCTGCAATTTCTGTTGGTAGTAATTTCAATTCTGATTCATCCTTTTTGTCTTTTTCAAGTTCCCATGTCTTAAGTTTAAGATCTTTTTGTAGTGTTATGTCTGTTAAATTTTTTCTGTCTGTAAATTCGTTTGTGTTTAGAAGATAAGTTCCTACTTTTGTGGTTAACATGATTTCTCTGTTATTAGGTGAGAAAGTGTAAGTGTCGTCTTTTGTTATGCCTTCTGTAATTTTTTTAGGTTCATTTGGAAATCCAATTGGGAGAGATGAAACACTCATTATCCAAAGACCATTATCATTAGTGTATGCAATTTTACTAAAATCTGATGATACTACGGGATTAATTGCTCCATCGAACGTAACTGAGGAAAAAGAAGGTGCAACTTTAAATAGATGAGCTGTGATTTGTGTCACTTCCTCCTTTTTAATTGTTAGTTCTTTGCTCCAACTAATATAGCCATTCTTTTTAATTTCTACATGGTAGGTACTAGGTGATAGTCTTAAATTGGTATTTGTTGCTCCCTTTAAATCACCATCAATAAGTATGGTTGCACCATCAGGATCTGATTTTGCAACTAAAATTCCATTTTCAAGGAAAGTAAATGTTCCGGTATCAAATTGGTAGCCTCTTGCAATTAAGGCTACAAAGTATCCAATTGTGCCAACAACTGCAAAAGTTGAAAATAAAACCAAGACACGAAGTAGGGTCATGTTTTTTGTCTTCGCCATATGCCAATTATACAGTATAATTAGGCCATGCTACTACGTAAAAAGATTGCTATTGATCTAGGAACTGCCAATACCTTGGTCTGGGTTATTGGTGAAGGCATCATTGCTAATGAACCAACTGTGGTTGCAACTTCAGTTGATGATAATAAGATTGTGGCAGTAGGTGAGGAAGCTAAAAAGATGTTGGGAAGAACACCTGAAGCCTTAAATGCAAGCAGACCAATGAGAGAAGGTGTAATTGCAGACTATCAAGCAACTGAAGCAATGCTCAGGTATTTCATCTCCAAAGCAATTGGAGTCGCGACCAAAGGGAGTCTCGGTCGTGCGATGTCAAACTTTTCCTCTATTCTTTTTCGTCCTGACGTCATGGTTTGTGTCCCAGCAGGATGTACGCAAGTTGAACGTCGTGCGGCACTTGATGCAACTATTTCAGCGGGAGCAGCACATGCCTATTTAATTGATGAACCATTAGCTGCTGCAATTGGAGCTGGTATACCTGTATCTGCACCTTCTGGTCATATGATTGTTGATTCTGGTGGAGGATCAACTGAAGCTGCTGTTATCTCTTTGGGTGGAGTAGTTGTACACAAGTCAGTTAGAGTAGCAGGGACAAAAATTGATGAAGCAATAATCTCTCATTTAAAGAAAAAGCATAATTTGGTCATTGGGGATACAACTGCAGAAGATATTAAATTAAAAATTGGAAGTGCAATCAAACTTCCAAAGGAAGAAAAACTAGAAATTTCAGGTCGAGATCTTGTTTTTGGCTTACCTAGAACTGTTACGGTAACTTCAACAGAAATAACTGAAGCTATCAAACCAGTTTTACTTCAGATGATTGGTGCTGTTAAGGCTGTACTTGAAGATACTCCACCTGAACTTGCAGCAGATATTATAGATAAAGGTATTGTTATGAGTGGAGGAACATCAAGTCTTCGTAATTTAAACAAGCTACTAACAGAGGAAACAGGAGTTCCTGCCCATGTGGCAGATGACCCACTTTTATGTGTGGTGCGGGGAACTGGACTTGTTTTAGAGAACATAGAACTATGGAAAAGAAGTGTCACAACCAAAGGGTGATACCTCATAGTCAGTTTGGTTTTAAATTAATTGATTGTTGACTACTTGAGGATAACTAGAAAAAGTTAGGTTCAAATTTTGAAGTAAAAAATTATACAAAAATGGGTAAAAACAAATTTTTGTTAATAATTAGCCCGTCTATAGTATTATGTCAAATTAGAGCATTTTGATTGATTAGAATTGTTGGTCTTGCGGAAATAAATCGTTAGGTAAAACTTGAAAAAAAGAGAAAAAAGAGTTAAAAATATGAAGCTAATGTCAAAAGATAATGTAAAAAAGAAGAGGAAATATCCTAAAGTAGAGCGAAAACACGGCGAAATATTAGGAATTAAGGTTTCTATCACTAACAAGCAGGAAGTGCTAGACTTTGTGAGCTCGAGGCTAGAATCAAAAGAGAAATTTTATATCGTAACTCCAAATCCTGAAAATTTGTTACTTGCTACTAAAGATTGGCTTCTTTCAAAAGCGATTAGAAGATCTCACTTGTCAGTTCCAGATGGTATAGGTCTTGCACAGGCCTATAAATTCTTAAGTTATAAAGATAATAAAAATGATGTTCTAAGGTTTTTCAAAATTTTTATGCAAGGTCTTTATGTTGGTTATAAAACACTAGTTGATAAGAAATATTTGACTGATGGTTTTGAAATAATTAAAGGGAGAGAATTATTTTTAGATATTTTAAAAATAATTAATGATAGAAAAGGAAGAGTTTATTTATTTGGAGGAGAAAACGGCGAACAAGAACAAGCAATTAAAAGACTAAGGTTACAGTTTCCTGATACAACTTTCCAGACAAATTATAAATTTCCCCAATTTAATAGAAATGGTCAACCTGTATCAATAGTAGATAGAAAGATGCACAAAAGTATATTGGGATCTATTAAATTATTTGAACCGGATATGGTTTTTGTGGCGCTAAATACACCAAAACAAGAAAAATGGATTTTCAGAAATTTGTATAGATTACAAAAAGTTACAGGTGCAATGACTGTTGGTGGAACATTTAATTATGTTGCAGGTAATATGAAACTACCTCCAAAGTGGATGGAAAAGACAGGTCTTGAGTGGGTCTATAGATTAATGCAGGAACCAAAGAGAATTAGAAGAATACTAAATGCTTTCCCAATTTTTCCATTGAAAGTCTTTATGTGGAAATTAAATCCTCCAAACAGAGTCAGAAAATAAATAGTTAATTATTTATTTTTATCCTTGTTGTCTTTGATCCTGTTATAGTTTTGAACTGCTAGATAATAGCCTCCATTATTGATTGCTTTTTTATAGTATTCTGTCGCTTTTTCTATATCTCCAAAATACTCTGTGGTAACTCCTAAATTATTCCAATTTGTCCACCAGAATGGAGCAAGTTCAACAGATTTTTGGAAATGTATGTGTGCCTCATTTATTTTCCCAATACGATACATTTCAACCCCTAAATTGTTTTCTAAATTAAAATCATCTTTAACAATTTTAATGTCATTAGAATAGAGAGTTAGACCACTACGCCAGTCATATGATCTGTCTAATGTTATTAGGCTAAAGATTATTATTGATATGGCTATTAAATATTTAAAGTATTTATCTTTAAATATAAATCCTAACATTCCTAACAAGCCTACCATTGGTAAATAAAACCAACGGCCAGAGACTGTGACATCAAGTGGGACAATTTGAAAATGAATTCCAAATGAAAGTATAAAAAGCAAAAAGAAAAATAGATAATTTTTTGTACTTTTAAGTATTGGTATTGATATCAAAGAAAAAAATGCCAGAACAGCAGTTAATGGCAGCCAAAAATTATATAAATCAATATTAGAAATATACCAGTGCTGGTTTGCTACTAAATTGACAGGATAAATCAAGTTTTGAAGATAATAAAATATTATTTTAGGTAGGCTCATTAACCTGATATAGATATTTTGTGAAGCTAATGGATTTATTTCTATATTAGTTAAGCCAATATTTGCAATTCCTAATCTCATATATAAATAAGTAAGAAAGCTAAATATTGGGGCTACTAGTAGTATCAAATATAATTTTTTGTTTTGTTTTATAGTTTTGTATCCGTATTCTAAGAACTTTAATGTTGGAGATACTATTACAAAGACAATTCCAGTTTCCTTTGAAAGCAGTGACATTAGCAGAGCTAGATATATAACAACTGTTTTGTTTGATAATAATGCAATCATTCCAAAAAAGAAGAATAATAAATCTTGAAAATTAGCAGCATAGAAAACAACTTCTGAATAAAGCGGATGTGATAAAAATATTAACGAAAGAAGCAGAGATTTGTTTTTCTCAAAATATCTACTAAATAATACAAAAACTAATATTGTGTTCAAAAAATGAATAATTATAGAGAATAAGTGGTAATAAAATGGATTGTTTCCAAATAGGGTATAGATAACTGAAAAAGAAAGGGTCATTAAGGGCTTGTAATAAGCTCCAAGGAGCTCTGTTGTGTTACCGGAGTAGAATGCACCTCCAGAGAAAAAGACCTTCCAATTGGCCACAGAATGCACCAAAACGTTGTTTATAATTTGTTCTTCATCATCCCAGACAAAACCGTTATTTAAGCTTTTAGAAAAGACTAAAACTGATACAAAAAAGATTAATATTATTTGAGGATAGTTATCTTTTAACCATCTCATTGAGGCGTTTATTCAGTAGGTTCAGGAGTTGATGTGTCTTTTTTTGCAGGTAATTCAGTTGCTTCTGGATCTGTTTCAGGAGCCGCTTGTTGATCAATTGCAACAGGTGCAACTGTAATTATTTTATTAGCGTCAACTCTAAATAGAATTGCAAGTTGTGATTTGGTGTAAATTATAACTTTGTCACCATTTTGTGCATTTGAAAAGAATGGTTGATCCTTTAATTTTTCCATATCCAAAACTGTAGCCACTGTTGGTTCTTCATCTTTTGGTAGTTCGTAGATTTTTCCTAACTTGTCTGTTATTTCTTTAACTTCGTTTTGTGAAGCTACTTCTGGGTTGTCTAAAACTATTTTTGTTTCTTTGTATTGGTTGTAATAGTAATATGCTCCACCATATCCTGCCCCTGCAATTATTAATACTAAAATCACACCAAAAAATTTAAAAGAGGACTTGCCTTTGTGTTTTGTAGCCTCAACCTGTTCTTCCATATAATTATTTTAACCTTTTTAAAGCTCATTGCAAGAGTCTATTAAACCCAATAGTTGTCTATTCACTAAAATTATCTGATGTTAATCATTTTGAATGTTGTTTTAGTCTATACTAAAACGTATGTCAACTTTAGTTTAGTCAACACTAAATTAAAATGACACTTTACAAAATACTATTAAAATGTAAATCGCAAAGCGTCTTAAATAGCTTCAAGTGGCTCATTCCAAGGAATTATGAAACCGTCAGATCTATTTTGCTTTTCCTTGCCTCGGTAAATTAGTATGTTTTTACCAGTTTTTTTGATGAGAGGTCGGATTTTTAGAATATTGCCAAATACTTCTACCGGTATGGTTTGCGATGACTTTATCTCAACCAGATCAAAGTTCTGACCGTTTTCGATTAATAAATCTGCTTCTAAACCTTCTCTGTTTCTCCAAAAATACATTTTCGAGAAGGTCTGGCCATTTATGTTGTTTTTTAAATTTTCAGAAACAATATAAGATTCAAAAATTGAACCATATAGAGGATGGGTTGGTAACTGGTTAGGTGAGGTTATTCCTAATAGGTAACATAAAAGACCAGTATCTACGAAATAAAGTTTTGGAGTTTTTATAATTCTTTTGTTTATATTTGAGTGATATGGCTTTAAAAGAAAAATTATTCCACTTATATCAAGTAACTCAATCCATGATTTGATTGTATTGTGAGATACACCAACATCACTTGCCAGTGAAGACAAGCTCAATAACTGTCCGCTTCTACCGGCGGCAAGGTGTAAAAAGTTTTCAAAACTTCGTAAGTTACTAATATGAGAAATTAAGCTTATGTCACGCTCCAAATATGTCTGAACATAATTACTAAACCATTGATTAACTTCAAGTCTTTGGTCATATAGTCTTGGATAACCACCTTTCCAAATCTGTTCATTAACTGTCCCGCACTGCTTCTTGGCAGTCTTTAGTTCTTTATATGAAAAGGTGTAGAGATTAAAAAGAGCAATTCTGCCTGCCAAAGTTTGCGAAATACTTCCTAGCATTAAAAAATGCTGTGACCCTGTCAGAATGTATTGCCCCATTATTTTATCCTGATCGGTTTTTACTTGAAGATATGAAAAAAGTGAGGGAACCCTTTGAATTTCATCAATTATCACATGTTTGGAGTATTGAGCAAGAAAACCTTGAGGATCATCCTCAGCAAAACGCCTATTTTCTGGTATCTCTAGATTTATATATTTATATTTAGGAAAAATTGATTGGGCAATTGTAGTCTTTCCACTTTGACGCGGACCGATAATCCCGATGATGGGGTAAGTCTTTGCAGATTTTATTATAAATTTAGAAATCTCTCTTTTAATCATACAAACGTAGTATACTCTAATTCCGCAAATTGTCAATCCAACTTACAATTTGCGGAACTACTCAGGACTTGGGCTTGATGTTGGGCTAGGCTCAATGGTTGGCATTGGAGTAGGTGAGACAGTTGGAACTATTGTTACTTCAGGACTACTTTCTGGAGTTGATGTTACAACAGGTATAGTTGATGGGGTAGGTACAAGTTTAAGAAGCTCATCAAGCTGTTCTTTAGTAACACAAGTTTCATTTTCATTTTCTCCTACACATAATTGTTTGGTTACAAACTTATCTTTAAACCCATTAATCACACTTTCAACATATGCAATTAACTCATCAAGTTTTGTTTTTTGTTCATTTACTTCTAATT
>JBAQKY010000007.1:0-29411 GCA_049301455.1 Microgenomates group bacterium | reverse complement strand
CTGTTAAATTTTCTATATTTCTATAAACTTTTGCAACTTTCATATCTTTAGTTGCTAAAACAAGAACTACCTTTGTTTGCAAATTTAGTGTCTTTTTAACTGCTTCAACAATTTTACTAGCTTCATTTGTTTTTGTTACTTTATTAAGTCCTTCTACTAAAATTGCTTTTCCATCATGAAACTTCTTTGCAAAAGCAAGCAAAAGTGCTGCTTTTTTCATTTTGGTTGGTAAATTTAAATTTCTCTTTTCGCCTGTTGGTCCGTGTACAACACCACCACCAACAAAGATGTGTGCAGATTTTGCTCCATGTCTTGCTCCACCTGTACCTTTTTGTTTATATAACTTCTTTTTAGTCATGTTAACTTCTGATCTAGTCTTAACTCTTGATAGACCGAAGTGTGTATTATCTTCCAAAACTCTTACAGCTTGCAAAAGTAGTGACTTTGAAGCTTTTGCCTCAAAACTTTTAGGAAGTGTTACTTCTTGTTTCAATTCTCCTTTAGATGTAAATAATCTTGCTTTCATAATATACTTATTTTGATTCTTCTAATGTTGCAGCAGCCTGAGCTACTGTATCTTCTACTTTTGCTTCATTTGACTCTCCTTCAACAACTGTCTCGACTACTTCATGTTCTAAATCTTTTAACGAACCAGCCTTTATTTTAGTCATTGTTAAAAATATTCCAATTCTTCCTGGAATTGGGCTTGAAATTAAAATTTCGTTTTTCTCTTTATCAACACTAACTACGTGAACATTTTTGATTGTGACTTGTACTCCACCCATTCTACCTGCCATTCTCTTACCTCTATAGACTCTACCTGGTGTTGTGGTCTGTCCTATTGATCCAGGAGCTCTATGACGATCTGACTGTCCGTGAGTCTTTGGACCACCTCTAAAGTTAAATCTACGAACACCACCAGCAAAACCTTTTCCTTTATTAATTGCGGTTACTGAAACAACATCACCTTTTTTGAAAATATCTGCAACAGTTACAACATCACCAACATTATATTTTGGCTCTGTTGTGACTCTAACTTCTTTTAAGTATCTTGGTTGTGCTTTTGTTTCTTTTGAATCTTGTGATTTCCTTACATGTCCTTGAAGTGCTTTTGAAGTGTTCTTAACTTTCTTAGTTCCAAATCCTAATTGAACTGCCCAGTAACCATCTTTTTCATTATTTTTAATTTGAGTAACAACACATGGTCCAAGTGTTACTTTTGTAACAGGAATTCTAAAACCTTCTATGAAGGTTTGTGACATAGCTCCCTTTGTACCAAATAATGTTTTCATTTTGCCGCGTTTTAATTTTAAGTCGTATAGAAAAAAATAAAAGCGCCGTAAAAGCGCTTATCCTGCTTTTAGCATTCGCTCGAGGTTATCTTGTTAAATACACCTCCATAATTTCTATTGGTGAATTATATCAATTAAACAAGAGTTACGCAAGGATAATTTAGATTTGAATTAAATATGAAATAATTACCAAATATGAAGCTACAAATGAACAAAAAAATTACATCTTAATCTCGATAGAAACTCCTGCTGGGAGATCCATGTTTGAAAGGGCATCAACTGTTCTTGGGGTTGGGTTGTTAATATCAATTAATCTTTTGTGAATTAAAACTTCATAATGTTCTTGTGCGTCTTTATCTGTAAATGGGGATTCTTTAACAGACATCAAAGTTCTATCTGTTGGGAGTGGGATTGGTCCTGAAATTTGTGCACCTGAAGCTAAGACTGCATCAATAATTTTTGAAGCTGCCTCGTCTATAACTCTATGATCGTAAGCCTTAAGCTTAACTCTAAGTCTTTGCATAATAGTGTGCTAAAAAAGTTAGGCTATGATTTTTGTGATAACACCAGCGCCTACTGTGTGTCCACCTTCTCTGATTGCAAATCTAAGTCCTTCTTCCATTGCAATAGGTACAATCAATTTAACTGTCATTTTTGCTGAATCTCCAGGCATAACCATTTCTACACCTTCTGCAAGTTTTACATCACCTGTAATATCAGCTGTTCTGATAAAGAATTGTGGTTTGTATCCTGTAAAGAATGGTGTGTGTCTTCCACCTTCATCTTTGCTTAAGATATAAACTTCAGCTTCAAATTCAGTATGTGGAGTAACTGATCCTGATTTTGCAAGAACTTGTCCTCTTTCAACTGCTTCTTTGTCAATACCTCTAAGAAGTACTCCAACATTGTCTCCTGCCATTGCTGAATCAAGTAATTTTCTAAACATTTCAAGACCTGTTACAACTGATTTAACTGTTGCTTTAATACCAATGATTTCGATTTCTTCGTTGACTTTGATTTCTCCTCTTTCAACTCTTCCTGTAACGACTGTTCCTCTTCCTGAGATTGAGAAAACATCTTCAACAGGCATTAAGAATGGCTTGTCTGTATCTCTTACTGGATCTGGAATAAATGAATCTGCTGTTTCCATTAACTTTAAGATTCCTTTTTCTGCTTCTGCATCACCTTCAAGAGCTTTTAGAGCTGAAACTCTAACAATTGGGGTTGTGTCTCCTGGGAATTGATATTTGTTAAGCAAGTCTCTAATGTCTGCTTCAACTAACTCAAGAAGTTCTGGATCATCCATTGCATCACATTTGTTTAATGCAACCATAAGAGATGGAACGTTGACTTGTCTTGCAAGAATAACGTGTTCTCTTGTTTGAGGCATTGGACCATCTGGAGCTGAAACAACCAAGATTGCTCCATCCATTTGTGCTGCACCTGTAATCATGTTCTTGATGTAATCTGCGTGACCTGGAGCATCGATATGAGCATAATGTCTATTTGCTGTTTCATATTCGACGTGAGCAATGTTAATAGTAACTCCTCTTTGTTTCTCTTCTGGAGCTGAATCAATTTGATCAAAAGCGTATGCTTTGTTAACACCACCTGGGAAGTTCTTTGCAAGTACTGTAGTAATAGCAGCGGTTAATGTGGTCTTGCCGTGATCGACATGACCAATTGTACCAATGTTTAAATGGGTCTTTGTTCTATCAAATTTTTGTTTTGCGTCTGCTGCTGCCATAGTTGTATTATATTTTTATTCTTCTCAAAAGACAAGAGGCATCTTTCTGCCTCAAGAGATTGTATTATAAATGACACTTATAAAAAGTGTCAACACCTAATATTTATCCCCTTGTCATCTCAACTTTTCCAGACGACGAAAATGGTCTAATCCTGAACCACCTTTACTTCAGACACAAAATCATCTTTAAATTTAATAACTAACCATTGTGAATCAATATTAGCAAAACCACCCTCTCTTCCAAGATAGTATACATAATCGTATTCTTTAAAATAATTTGCGTCTTCAGGTTTACCAAGTAAACTATCTATTTCGCCTTTATCCATCCCTACTAAATCGTACTTATCTAGTAGATTGTCCACCATTGAAGATCTCGTCTTTTTAGAAATATTGCCACTAACCATAGGTTCACGTTTCCAAACCTCTGAATCAAATCTTGAATATGCAACATAATTATATGTAAACCAAAAAAGTAGAACAGACAAAATGATAGTAAAAACTACAAAAATACTTTTATTTTTAAACTTTTTTGATATTTTTTTCATTCAAATTTTTAATTAAAATTCTTTTGTAACTAAAAATGAAGGCCTACTATAACTATACCAATTAAACGTAGCTCTGTGTCCATCGGTTAAAAATTGCTCGTATGCGTGAATAATGATTGTGTCACCATCATAACGATCAATTTCTACAACTGCTTTACCCTCCTTATTTTTACTCAAATAACTTTTACTATCAAATTTTTTAAGCCACAAGGCAAGCTCTGGATCTCTTTTAGTTAATCCTATTGCCATTTTTTCTTCAGTTTCTAGAATTTGATTAAAATCAGAATTTTTAACTGTCCATGGCGCTTGATCTTTACCTTCATACCTAATATCAATGACTAAATCATTATTGTCATTAAATTTTAAACTTGTTGCTTCTCCAGCACCATGATTGTACACATTTATCCATTTATCCGAATCTAACTTATAGACAATACTTGAATTGTTTGCCGATTTGCCCGACTTTTGGTCTGAATCCTTAATAACCAAATTAAGATCAAAGGCTGCGTATTTGCCGTCTCTAGAAACTACTGGTTTGATCTTACATTCTTTAGAAATTACACCACTCTCAATATCAATTATCTCAGTCTTTCCAGATTTTAATTTAATTGAGGCAACACATTCTTCAGATAATACTATGGATTTTATAGTATCATTTTCAGAACTTTTATTTACAAATTTTGAAAAGGCAAAAAAACACAAAATTACAACTAGTAACAAAATTGAAAAACCTAATATCTTATAATTGTTTTTACTAATTTTAGTAGCCATAGTTAATATTCGTTCTTTTGAATTAAGGTGTCAATAGGAGAATAGCAAAAACTAAAATGGTTTACCCTCTTGTCATCTCAACTTTTCCAGCCTTTGCAACTATTTGTGCTGCAATGTGTGAAGGAACTTCTTCATAATGACTTGGTTCGACGAATGCTCTTGCTCTACCTTGTGTAAGTGATCTAAGTTTTGTTGCATATCCTGAAAGCTCTGCAAGTGGAGCAACTGCGTAGACAACTGTTTCTCCTGCTTTTTCTTCAGTTCCTGAAATTTGTGCTCTTTTACTTGAAAGATCTCCCATAACATCACCCATGTATTCTGCTGGGGTAAAGACCTCAACTTTCATGATTGGTTCAAGAAGACACATATCTGCTTTCTTGATAGCATCCTCAACACCTAATGAACCTGCAATCTTAAATGACATTTCTGAAGAATCAATATCGTGGTATGAACCGTCGTAGACAGTTGCTTTGACGTCAACCATTGGGTATCCAGCCATAATTCCGTTTTCAAGTTTTTCTTTAATACCCTTTTCAATTGCTGGGATGTATTCTTGTGGGATTGCTCCACCTTTAATTTCAGATTTAAATTCAAAACCTTCTCCTCTACCTCTTGGCTCGACTTTGATAAGACAGTGTCCGTATTGTCCACGACCTCCAGTTTGTCTGATGTACTTTCCTTCACCTTCTGCATACTTCTTAATTGTTTCTTTGTATGCAACTTGTGGAGCTCCAGTTGTTGCAATGACATTGAATTCTCTCTTCATTCTGTCTACTAAGACTTCAAGTTGAAGTTCTCCCATTCCTGCAATAATTGTTTGTCCTGTTTCTGGATTACTTTTAATTCTAAATGTTGGATCTTCGTCTGAAAGTTTATTTAATGCCAAGCCCATTTTTTCTTGATCAGACTTTGTTGCTGGTTCGATAGCTAAAGATATAACTGGTTCTGGGAAATTGATTGATTCCAAATGAATTGGATGAGCTGGATCACAAATTGTGTGTCCTGTTGTTGTATCTTTCATACCAACTACTGCAACAATTTCTCCTGCATATGCCTCTTCAATTAATTCTCTTTGATCTGCATGAAGTAGAACAAGTTTTCCAATTCTTTCAGTTGTTTGTTTATTTGCATTATAAACAGTTTGGCCAGTCTTCAAAATTCCTGAGTAAACTCTGACATAAAGAAGTCTTCCAACATGTGGATCTGTAACAACTTTAAAGGCAATGCCTGAAAAAGGTGCTTCATTCTTTCTTTCTCTTGTTTCAATTTCTCCAGTTTTTGCATTTGTTCCTTCAATTGCTGGAATATCGATAGGAGATGGTAAGTATTCAACAACTCCATCAAGTAATAGTTGTGATTCTGCTGATCTATTGTCTCCACCAAAGACTGGGAAGAATTTACCTGCAATAACGCCTTTTCTGATTGCTCTTTTAATTTCAACTTGTGTTGGTTCAATACCTTCTAAGTATTTTGCCAATGTTTCATCATCAAATTCTGCAACAGCTTCAAGAAGTTGATTTCTATATTTCTTTGCAGTTTCAAGAAGATCTGCTGGGATTTCTTCTTCAGTTAACTTTGCATCCTCAACTGCTTTATAAGTTAGTGCTTTCATTCTAATAAGATCAATAACACCCCTATGTGCATGTTCTTGACCAATTGGATAGGTAACAGGTGAGGCATTGGCCTTTAGTCTTTCTCTAATTGATTGAATTGAACCATCAAAGTCTGCACCGATTAAGTTAAGTTTGTTAAGTACACAAATTCTTGGAACTTTATATTTATCTGCTTGTCTCCAAACAGTTTCAGATTGTGATTCAACTCCAGTTCTACCATCAAAGACCATCAAAGCTCCGTCCAATACTCTAAGTGATCTTTCTACTTCTGCTGTAAAATCAATGTGTCCTGGGGTGTCAATTAAGTTAATTCTGTAGTGTCCCATTGGGACTGAAGCTTCTTCTTTTAAGTCCCAGAATGCAGTAATTGCAGCTGAAACAATTGTAATTCCTCTTTCTCTTTCTTGAACCATCCAGTCAGTGACTGTTGTTCCATCATCGACTGATCCTTGTTTGTATGTTCTACCTGTTTCAAAAAGAAGTCTTTCTGTAGTTGTTGTTTTACCTGCATCAATGTGGGCAATGATTCCTAAGTTTCTAATTTTGTCCAACGAAACATTACGGTCTTTGGTAGCCGTCATAACCATTGCGGACTTTTTTGCTTTTTCCTCTGCCATTTTAATTCTTTTCGGTAAAAAAACTCCTTATGGAGCAAGAGTGATTGTATCAGGAGTGGAAACCTAATTCAATTGATAATTTTTACAATACAATTTCTACGATAACAAAACAAATATAAACAAAAGGAATCGAGCACAAGATATTTCCTAATATACCGAATTTTCTACCAGCGGAAATTGCTTTTTTATTTCGATTAAACCCCATACTCGAAGCCATTGCTCCAAGCAAAAAATTTTGAAACAATGGTAGGGGTATTAATACAAATATTATAGAAAGAATTCCCCACCCAAAACCAGCATTTAAGTCATCTTTGAAAAATTCCTTTATTTGACCCATTGATATAATATTACCACTTGAAGTGAGAGAAGGCTTTGTTTGCTTCTGCTTGGCGTTCCATTTCTTGTCTTTTTCTAACTGCTCCACCTTCTGCTTTTGCAGCATCCATTAATTCTTGTGCCAATTTTTCACCATAGGTGTGAAATTCTGAATTTGATTTTGCTCTTGCAGCTGCAACCAACCATCTAATTGAAAGTGATTCTTTTCTTTCTCCTCTAACTTGCATTGGAACTTGATATGCTGCGCCACCAACTCTTTTTGCTCTAACTTCCATTTCTGGTTTGATGTTTTCAATTGCTTGTTCAAAGATTTTTGTTGGTTCATCTTTTGTTTTTTCTGCAATTATCTCAAGTGCTCTATAGACTTCTCTTTGAGCAACTGATTTTTTACCATCATACATACTCCTGTTTATGAGCTTTGCAATTAAGCGACTTCCATAAAGAGGATCTACTTCAACTAATCTTTTTCTTGCTGGTCCTTTTCTTGGCATATGTTTATTTCTTTCCTCCTTGATCTTTCTTTACTCCATATCTTGATCTTGATGTTTGTCTTCCTGAAACTCCAGTTGTATCAAGTTTTCCTCTAACTATTGTGTATTTTACACCTGACAAATCTTTAACTTTTCCACCTCTAACCAAAACAACTGAATGTTCTGCAAGTTCATGACCTTCACCTGGAATGTATGCAGTTACTTCTTGTTTGTTTGAAAGCCTAACTCTTGCAACTTTACGTAGCGCTGAGTTTGGTTTTCTAGGTGTTTGAGTTCTAACTGTTAAAACAACTCCTCTTTTAAAAGGTGATGCGTTAGTTCCAAATTCACGGTCTTTAGAATTGAACCATTTCTTTAAAGAAGTTGCTTTGGACTTCTTTTTGTTTGAGGTTCTTCCATATTTTACTAATTGATTGGCTGTTGGCATAATTTAGTTATTTTTAATTAAAGCTTTCTCTGCTGTTACAGGAATAAGTCTACCAATAATAACATTTTCCTTAAGTCCCAATAACTTATCTTCTCTTGCCATCAATGAGCTTTCAGTTAAGACATCAGTTGTTTGTTCAAATGATGCAGCTGATAACCATGACTCTGTATAAAGTGATCTTCTAGTTATTCCAAGTACAATTTGTGATGCTGTTGCTGGTTCTCCACCTGCAGCCAAAGTCTTTTCATTTTCGCTTTCAAATGTTGCTCTGCTTGATAGTTCACCTGGTAAGAATGATGTATCACCAGCTGAAACAACTCTGATTTCATCACTCATCTTTCTGACAATTACTTCAAAATGTTTGTCATTAATACCAATACCTTGTGATTCATACACTTTTTGAAGTTCTGCAACTACATACTCTTGTGCAGCTCTTAATCCTTTGATCAAAAGAATATCTTTAACATCAAGTGGACCTTTTGAAAGTGCAGTTCCAGCCTCAATTGTTTGTCCATCAACTACTGTTAATTCAAGTGTTTTTGGAAGTAAATATTCTCTTTCTTCTTTTGTCTTTCCTGTTCCTCGAATTACGATGTTCCAACCATCTTCATTTTCAGATAGGACAACCTTTCCTGAAATTTCAGCAAGTTGTGAAACTACTTTTGGTGTTCTAGCTTCAACCAATTCTTCAACTCTTGGAAGACCTTGGGTAACGTCAACACCAACTGCACCTGCAGCGTGCTTTGTTCTAAGTGTCAACTGAGTTCCTGGTTCACCGATTGACTGTGCTGCAACTACTCCAACTGGTGTTCCTGGTTCTACTTCTTTCTTGGTTGAGATATCCCATCCATAACACTTTGCACATAGTCCATGGCGTGCTCCACAAGTAAGTGGTGATCTTAATGTGATCTCTTCTGCAGCTGCATCAATTTTAACTGCTAATTCTTCATCAATTAGGTCTCCTGTAACTGCAATTACTTTACCTTTTGTGTCTTTAACATCATTTGTTAAGTATCTTCCAACAATTCTGTTTGTAAAGACTGCTGGTCTATCTGCTTTTCTGATTACAACTCCTTCAGTTGTTTCACAGTCAACAAGTCTAACAATTAAATCGTGGGCAACATCAACAAGTCTTCTGGTTAAGTAACCTGCATCAGCTGTCTTAATAGCTGTATCTGTAAGTCCTTTTCTTGATCCTCTTGATGATGTGACATATTCAAAGACTGAAAGACCTTCTCTAAAGTTAGATTTAATTGGAAGTTCAACAATCTTTCCGTTTGGATCAACAACTAAACCTCTCATTGCTGATAACTGTTTAACCTGATCTCTTGATGCACGACCGACTTTAGCATCAATAACAACTCTAATAGGGTTAGTAGGCTCCATTAATGCCCAAGTTTTTTCTGCAATATCGTCTGAAACTTCAAGCCAGACTTCTTGTGTCATTCTCTTCTTTTCAGAAAGAGTAATTAATCCCATATTGAAGTTATTTTCAATATCTGCAACTTTGTTTTCTGCCTCTTTGATAATCTTTGATTTATCTTTAAGTAAAACTGCGTCAAAGACTCCGAATGAAATTCCTGAAATTGTACCAGCTGAAAATCCTAAGTTTTTAACAGCATCAATCATTTCTACAACAGTTCCTGAATCACATTTAGCATATGCAATACTAAATAGCTTCTTGATAACACTTGATGTACAAGATTCGTTTACAAATTCAAAAACTGAAGGTAATATTTCATTGAAATAAATTCTTCCAACCGTTGTCTCAATTATTTTTCCATCAATACGAACCATAATTGGTTGTCTAAGTTCAATTAATCCTGTTTGATTTGCAGAAATTGCTTCATTTTTATCTGCAAAGATAGTTTCATACTTTGGTAATTTAGTATCAATTGATGTTAAGTAATAAACACCAAGAGCCATTTCTTTTGATGCAGGTGTTGAAACAGGTGATCCGTCAGATGGTCTTAATAGGTTGTGTTGTGGAAGCATCAAAGCTTTTGCTTCTTCAATAGCCATCTTTGAAAGTGGGACGTGAACTGCCATTTGATCACCGTCAAAGTCAGCATTAAATCCTGAACAGACTGCTGGATGAAGTCTAATAGCTGATCCTTCAATCAATAGTGGGTAAAATGCTAAAATTGAAAGTTTGTGCAATGATGGTGCACGATTCAACAAAACTGGATGATCTTTTGTAATCTCTTCCAAGATATCAAAGACTTCTGGTGGTCTTCTATCAAGCATGTTTTTAGCTGACTTTACGTTTGGTGCAATTCCTCTTGCAATCATCTCACGAAGTACAAATGGCTTAAACATCTCAAGTGCCATTTCTTTTGGAAGACCACATTGATTAAGTTTAAGATCTGGTCCAACGATAACAACTGAACGACCTGAATAATCTACTCTTTTTCCAAGAAGGTTTTGTCTAAATCTTCCTTGCTTTCCTTTAAGCATGTCTGAAAGAGATCTAAGTGGTTGTCTACCTCTTGCTCTTCTTGTTGCTTTTCTTTGTGATTGATCAATTAATGAATCAACAGCTTCTTGCAACATTCTTTTTTCATTTCTAAGAATGATTTCAGGTGCACCTAAACCAATTAAGTGTTTAAGTCTATTGTTTCTGTTGATTACTCTTCTGTATAAATCATTTAAATCAGATGTAGCAAATCTACCACCAGAAAGTTGAACCATAGGTCTTAGATCTGGAGGCAATACTGGAAGGACCTTCATAACCATCCAAGTTGGATCTGTCTTTGATTTTCTTAATCCATCAACAAGTTTTAATCTTTTGACAATTTTGATGTATTTTGTGCTGGTAGTCTTGGTTTCATCTACTTCTTTTCGAAGTTCTGCTGAAAGTGTTTCAAGATCTACTTCTCCTAATACTTGAAGTACTGCTTCAGCACCCATTTTTGCTTCAAAAAAGTCTGCTGCTCCAAATGTGTAAAGTTCGTCGTATTCTTCTTCTGAAAGAATACTTAAGGTTTTAAGTCCTCGAACTAAAGCAATTAAGTTTTCAAATAATCTTGAATTTCTTGAAAGGTTTGATTTTTCATCTTCTGACAAAGCTGTTTCTTTCTTTCTTGCATCAAGTTCAATTTCTGACATTGCCAAGGATAATTGCTCCTTATCCTTGATTTTTCCTTCAATTTTTGTTCTTGCTTTTTGTGCTTCAACAGACAAAATATCTTTCTTTTCTTTGAAACTGTTTGTTATTTGAGCTTCGCTATCTGCTAATGCAGTTTCAAGAACTTTGATTGCTTCTTTCTTTTTGTCTTCATTAACATTTAAAGCCAAATATCTTGCAAAGTAGATAACTTGTTCAATTGCTCTTGGAGCTACTCCTAAAATTGTAGAAATCTTTGATGGTGCACCTTTAAAGAACCAAATATGAGCAACTGGGCAAGCAAGGCTAATATGTCCCATTCTCTCTCTTCTAACTCTAGATTGTGTTACTTCAACACCACATTTATCACAAATAACACCTTTGTATCTAATTCTCTTGTATTTTCCACAATAACATTCCCAGTCTTTTGTAGGTCCAAAGATTTTTTCATCAAAAAGACCGTCTTTTTCAGACTTTAATGTTCTATAGTTAATTGTCTCTGGTTTTGTAACCTCACCTCTTGACCACTTTCTGACATCGTCAGGTGAAGCAAGTCTAATAACTAAGGTTGCAAAATCTTCAAGATTCTTTAACTCAAATAATGTATCTAATGTATTAGTTAGCATCGATTACCTCCATATTTCCTTTAGGGTCTAACAATTCCTCTGTGGCTACGGCTTCTGCACCAAGTTCTTCTGCGAATTTGATACCATCTTTGACGTCTTCCTCAGGAGTGTCTTTTGCGAGTATAACACCTTTTGGCAAAATATTTAAGCCTAAAGCGTTAAGTTCACGAACCAAAACCTTAAACGATTCTGGAATTGTTGATTCTGGAATTTCTGTTCCCTTAACGATTGCTTCAAATGCTTTTGCACGCCCAACGATATCATCTGACTTGATAGTAAGCATTTCTTGCAATATATGCTGTGCTTTGTGTGCCTCAAGTGCCCAGACTTCCATTTCTCCAAGTCTTTGACCACCCATTTGTGCTTTTCCACCAAGTGGTTGTTGTGTGACTAATGAGTATGGTCCAGTTGATCTTGCATGGGTCTTGTCCTCGACCATGTGGGTAAGCTTTAAGATATAACCTACACCTACAACTGTATCTTCTTTGAATTCTTCACCGGTTCTACCATCAATAAGTCTTGCTTTTCCATTGATTGGTAAATCTGCAGATTTAAGTTCAGTAACCAAATCATCTTCAGTTACGTGATCAAAGACTGGGAATGCTCCTTTTTCGCCATTCTTTTGTAATGCCAAACCGAAGTGAGCTTCCAAAAGCTGACCTAAATTCATACGAGAAAGTACTGAAAGTGGTGAGATAACAATATCTACAGGTGTGCCATCTTGTAAGTAAGGCATATCTGAAACTGCCATAATTTTAGCAATAACACCTTTGTTTCCATGTCTTCCTGCGATTTTATCTCCAACTGTAATCTTTCTGATCTGAGCAACTTTAACAGTAATCTTTTCAATTACTCCAGGTCCTAAATCATCACCTTTGTTTCTGTCTAAGATTGAAACTCCAACAACAATTCCTTTTTCACCGTGTGGAACTCTAAGGGATGTGTCTCTAACTTCTCTTGCTTTTTCACCAAAGATAGCTCGTAGAAGTCTTTCTTCTGAGGTTAATTCGGTCTCACCTTTTGGTGCAATTTTTCCTACTAAGATATCATTTGGTCCAACTTCTGCACCAACAACAACTATTCCATCATCAGCTAAGTTTGCAAGCTCATTTTCTGAAACATTTGGAATATCTTTTGTTCTTTCTTCTGCACCAAGTTTTGTGTCAACTACTTCTGCATCATATTCTTCAATATGAATTGAAGTTAACAAATCATCTTTAACTAATCTATCTGAAATTAAGATAGCGTCTTCAAAACCATAACCACCAAATGAAGTATAAGCAACAACTAAGTTACGACCTAATGCAAGTTCACCCTCTTGGCTGGCTGGACCATCTACAAGAAGATCACCTTCGTTAACTTTGTCTCCTGGTTTAACTGCAACTCTTTGGTTGTAACAAGTTGAGTGAGCAGTCTTTTTAAACTTCATTGTTGAATAAACTTCTTTTGTTCCCGCATCTGTAACATCAATGTCTTCAGTTGCTTCTTCAATCGAGATCTTTTTATCAAGTTTAACTACAACTTTGTCATTATCTGCGTATTCAACAACTCCAGCGTGTCTTGCTAAAACGTTTCTGATCATGGCTTTGCTGATTTCTGCTTCCATTCCAGTTCCAACAACAGGTGATTCTGGTGCAACAAGTGGAACAGCCTGACATTGCATGTTGGATCCCATAAGAGCACGGTTACCTTCATCATGAGCCAAAAATGGAATAAGTGAAGCTGATGTTCCTACAAGTTGTCTTGGGCTAACATCAATTAGGTCTACAAGATCGACTGGTCCTTCTGTGAAACCACCTAAATGTCTAAGTGGAACTCTTTCATCTTTAATATAACCCTTTTCATCGATACTAATTCCAGAATGAGTAATGTTTAAAACTTCTTCATCTTCAGCTGTTAAGTAAACAATTTCATCTGTAACTTTAACTTTTTTACCTTCTTTAACAACTTTCTTGTATGGTGTTTCTAAAAATCCGAATTCGTTAACTCTTGCATGAAGTGATAAGTAGGTAACAAGTCCGATGTTTGGTCCTTCAGGAGATCTAACTGGATCAATTCTTCCATATTGAGACGAGTTAACGTCTCTGATTGAGAATGATGCTCTTTCTTTGTTTATACCACCTGCACCTAAGACTGAAACTCTTCTCAAGTTATCAACTTCTGAAAGTGGATTGGTATCATCCAAAATTGTTGACAATTGATTACTTCTAAAGAATTCATTAAGTGATGAGATAAGTGGTCTTGCATTGATTAAGTTTGATGGAAGTGGTCTATCGTCAACTGAAATTAAGCTCATCTTTTCCTTAACTGATCTTTCAAGCCTAAGTAATCCAATTCTGAAGGCGTTAACAGCAACCAATTCTCCAACTCTTCTTAAACGTCTGTTTGAAAGATGATCAATATCATCAACGCGACCGATTCCATTTTGAAGTCCTAATAAGTATGTAAGAGATGAGGTTATATCCTTAAGTGTCAAAACATTAACCAATTTGTCACTTCCACTATTACTTAATCTTTTATTGATTTTGTACCTTCCAACTTCACCTAGGTCATATCTTCTCTTATCTAAAAACATGCTTTCAAAAAGATTTGTTGCGTTTTCAATAAGTACTGGTTCACCAGGTCTTAGTTTTCTATAAATCTCAAGAAGTGCGTCATCTCTACCTTTTGTTGAGTCTTTAGCAAGTGTTGCTTCAATATATTTATGTTCTTTATCAATATCTGCTTCAGCAAAGAATTTAATTATTTCATTTTCACTTTCCATTCCAAGAGCTTTAAGAAATACAGTTCCTAATACTTTCTTTCTTCTATCAATTCTTGCATAGATTAAGTCATTCTTAGTTACTTCAAATTCAAGCCATGACCCATGAAGTGGTCTTACTTCTGCTTTGTGTAATAGTCTTCCTGAAGTTAATTCAACTTCACCTGAGAAATAAATTCCAGGACTTCTAACTATTTGGTTAATAACTGCTCTTTCAATACCATTGATAACAAATGTTCCTCTTGTTGTCATCTGTGGAAGATCGCCCAAGAAAACTTCTTGGCTAACTTCTTTTCCTGTTCTTTTGTTGATAAGAGTTGCTGTTATCTTAAGTGGAGCTGCATAGGTGATACCTTTTTGTTGTGCGAAACTGGCTGTAATTGTTGGCTTGCCAAGTGAGTGATCACCCAACATTAATTGCCAGTTTTTTCCTGTGAAGTCATCAATTGGAGAAATATTCTTTAACTCTTCTGCTATACCTTTGTCTAAAAACCATTGCCAAGATTGTCTTTGGACTAAAGTCAGATCCAACTTAGGAATGTTGTGTTCCTCTTTTCCAAAATTTCGGCGCAAATTAGTTTTTGATTTCATTAAGCGTTGGTGATAGTGATACAAGATAAGCCTACGTAAGTAGACCTAATGGGGATTATATATAAATTTCAGACAGTGTCAACAAGGAAAATCATTAACTTATAAATTTTAAGGTAGATAATATTTCATCGGTCTCTATATCAAATTGCTTACAATTTTTTTCCCAGTATTTATCTGGATCACCACCTTCCGGTACGATCGCCGTCTGATTAATCGTAACAATGTTTGTTTTGTCTTTAATGTAAACAGTTTTAATTTCTCCAATTCCCTGCGATCCGAATGTTTGACTTTCTCTGCCATCAATTAAGCTGGTTGCAGGTTTCATGTTGGTTTTGTAGTCAATGTCATTATATTCTTTACTTAAAAATTCTGATAAGCTTAAACTAGATGTTTTAGAACTAAAGTTGAGAGTACTACACTCATATCTTGTACTCAAACTACCATTTACTTCAAACCAAGTATTAGGATATCTCAAGATAAATCCAACCTTTTCATTTGTATATGTTTTCCAATCTGAAGTCGGATCTGTATCTGGTTCAGTTGAAGAAACCGGAGTTGGACTAGATTTTAACGATGTTAATTCCTTAACTAAATTTTGTGTTTGATATGCAAAAAAACCTGCAATTGAAACTGAAAGTAATAGTAGAACAGAAAGAAGTATGACTAAAGAATTATTTTGATTAACAAGAACTGGCTCTGTTTTTGCCTCATTAAGAACATTTTGGTTTAGTTGTTCCATTTTTAGATTGTAAACTTAAACGTAGAAAGGATTTGATCAAGTGCACTGTTCATCTCTTCATTTGTGTTCTTAAATACTTGGATATTAATATATTTATTCATATTTGGTACTTTAATCCAACACCAAGTTTTTGTATCAGTTGTAAATTTGCCATTGCATCGTAATGTTAAGCTACCAATAACTTTGGTTGAATTTAAACTAGCTTCTTCTGAAGGTGGTATCATTTGCCACTCTTCGATTCCTAACACTCCCGATACTGCTTCGCCATATCCAATCTGGATATATCTTGCATCTGGTACAACAGTACCCATTGAACCAGCTGACTGGTTGTCAATTTTCCAATCAGAAGGATATTTGATTGAATAATTTGATGAAGTGTTTCTATAGGTTTTCCAATCGGCAGTTGGATCAGATTCTGTAAATTTAAAGGTGGAGAGGATTTGGTCAAACATATTTAACTGTTCTTCATCCTCTGTATTTATATAAACGTTATATATTAATCCGTCAGAATGTTTAAAAACAAAACCGTTGCTTTTCATAATATTCTGATATTCATATCTGTAGCCATTGATATCGTTAACTTTTAACAAATTAGAACTAATAACTTTCGATTCAGTCAACTTATAAAAATCTTTAGGTTCAATATCAAGCTCTCTAACCTCAACACCTCCAATGCCAGAATTTTGAGTTGCATTCGGTCCAAACAAAGATTCAGCTTGAGCATTTGAATTTACTTTTGCCATCCAATCGGCTGGATATTTGAATTGGTATTTATACGTTGGATGAATGAATGTTTTCCAGTCTGAAGTTGGATCTATTGTTGATTCGGTTGAAGAAACCAGAGTTGGACTAGATTTTAGTAATGTTAACTCTTTGACTAATGTTTGAGTTTGATAGGCAAAAAAACCTGCAATTGAAACTGAAAGTGATAGTAGAACAGAAAGAAGTATAACTAAAAAGTTGTTCTGCTTAGGTTGCTCAATAGAAGTCGGCTGCGCTTGTTGCAAAAAAATATTTTCTTGTGTTACAGGTTCCATTGTTTAATTATACTTCTTATCTTAAATACTTAGCAATGTTTGCATTGTGCTCTGAAAGATCTCTTGCAAAGTGAATTTTGCCACTATTATCATGAATATAGTACCAATAGTCTGATTCTTCTGGGTTAATTGATGCTTCAATAGTTGAAAGTCCCGGATTTGAAATAGGAGCAGGTGGCAAACCTAAGTTTTTGTAAGTATTGAATGGTGAGTCAATTTCTTTATCATTTGAATAAATAGGCTCCCAATATTTATTACTAGAACTGATTGTTTTAAATTTTGAGCTATCTTTTGCATACTGAAGCGTTGCATCAACTTGTAAAGGCCAGTCATTTTCAAGCCTTTTGAATAAAACTCCTGCAACTATTGGTTTCTCGCTATCTGCAAAAGTCTCACGCTCCAAAAGTGAGGCCATAATAATTTGTTCCCTAGTTGCATTTTTTACCTTTGCTTCAAAAGTTGATTCTAATTTATTAACAATTTGATTTACAGTTGCCGCCTTAGGAAAAAGGTAAGTGTCTGGAAATAAATAACCTTCTTTACCTTCTGTCAAAGCCATAAAATCGTCTATAAACTTCTGATCTTTGTTTAAAGCTGTCGCAAACTTAATAGCAACCTCTTCTCTTCTTGTCCCTTCTGGTATTGTTACCCATAATTCAGTAGGTCCTTTTTTAAGTTTTTCAACAATCTCAGTTAGACCAAGATTAGGTGCAAGTTGAAACTCCCCAGCTTGAATTTTATTTTGGGAATTAGTTAGTTGGATATAAAATTTGAAAGCTATTCCACTTTTAACTAGGCCTGCTTTTTGAAGATTATTACCAATTTGAGAAACTGAAGCACCCTTATTGATCATGAAATCAACTGTTTTAGAATCATTTGAAACCGGCAAAAATGTTTGTTTTATTAAATAAATTCCAACAAATACAGCCAAAATAATTATGATGACAAAAACAGAGATACTTTTGATTAATTTAGCAAACTTTGTCATTTGAAGTTTAAGTATATCAAACCTCGTTAAGAAGTGCTCTTCTGTATGTTTTGGTCTTGATATTTTTGATATAAATTCTGCCACATTTACAAGTTATCATTTCACCGTACTTATGCTTTTTGGATGCGGCATTTGATAGTGGCATTCCACAACCAACACATTTTCCTTGTGACATTAACCATGCTTGGATTGGTGCAATTACATTCTTAAACATTCTATACAAATTATACCATGAAACAAACTAAATCAACTGACAAAAAATAATTGTTTGTGCCTAAATGGCATTAGGATTATTAGTTAATGTTTGTAGAATCAATATAATTTTGAAGCATTATTGAAGCTGCAAAAGCATCTTCCATTTCTTTTCTTCTTTTTCTTCCCATACCACTCGCGATAGACATCTCGATTGCATCATGACTTGAAAGAGTTTCATCAAAGAATTCAACTGTAAAAGGTGAATTACTGTCGGCCAACTGTGAGGCAAACTTTTTTGATTCATCTGCCATTTCACCCTCTGATATCCCAACTATTACTTTTTCTATTTTCTGCCTTTCAACAATTCTCTTTATATGATCTATCATTTTTGAATAATCTTTGTACCTAATAACTTGAAGTGGCTCAGAAAGTTTACCAAATGAGATTGCAACACCTATCTTTTTCCTTCCATAATCAATTCCAAGTAGTTTCATATTTTTGATTATACACTAGGACTATGAAGTAACTCTTGCCCTGACAATTAGTCTCTTTGGATTTCTTGGATCCCCTGGTGGTGTACAAGTTACTAGTGTTAAAAATGAATCAGTATTATTTTGTTCTAGAATTTGAATGTCTGTTGGATATATTTCAAACAGCTCTTCCACTTTGAACTTGTAAGATACACCATCATACTCAACAAATATATCATCTCCATTCTTTAAAGTAGGCAAGGTCGAAAAAATAGCCATATAATTTTTTGGGTTATAAAAAATAGGCAAAATTGAGTGACCAAAGATAACTGCATTTCCATTTTTACCTGGAAGCGCAGTTCCAGGATATTGAACTAGATTCTTCGACAAATCCTCACCACCAATTGCAACGATTGCATTTTCAATCTTTAGTTTTGGAATTGATATTGTATAAAAAGATACTTTTGAGTTTCCAAAATCTTTTGTTGCTGAATCAGACGGAAACCAAGTAGAGGCTTTTGTGAAATCCACTCTCTCTCTGTTTTGATCATCTTTCTCTAAAACTAGAGGTGTTAAAAGTGTAGTATACGATCTTGCATCAGTTAATTGATATTCAACAATTGGCCAGATTGAAGAGATCAAAATAGTAATCCCTGATATACCAGAGATTAAAGCTGCGGCCTTGATTATTTTTCTTCTGTTCATCTTTACTTATCTGCAGAAAATTCAACTGACATATTTTTGGGAACATGTGGAAGTGTTCCTAGTTTACCTGGAAGTAGTGGTCTGAATTTAAATTCTGCCTTAACAAAACCAGGAACGCTTGAAAGATAGCTCTCGGCGAGCTCTGGATATCTTCCTGCAATTTTTTTGGCAATTTCTGTTGGATCAATACTTGGCAATAAGTTTGCAATGACTTTAACATCAAAACCCTCGTCATTTGAGACAAATTCATATGATAATTGACTATCTTTTAGTACAAAGCCAGTGGGAACTTTATCTTTTAAAGTTTCTTTGGCTAAATTTGAAAGATCTGATTTTGATACTGACACAGCTTTGACAACAAGAGAAAGACTTAGCTTAATGGTTGTTGCCTCATCACCAACTTTATTACTGTATGTTTCTTCATCGACTTCTGACTCAAGTGATGTTTCTATTAGATAATCTCCATCTGAAATCTCTGCACTCAATTTAGTTTTTGCTTCCTCCATTAATTCTTCAGTTAAACTCTCCAAGAGAGATTCTCTATCATCAGCTGAAACTGCAGATATCTGACGACTGGAACCTCCTGTAAAAGGTTCAACTGATGTACCATCAACTTCAGCTTTTGGGTAGTTAGCTACTTTAAAAACTTCATCTTTACCCAAATTAAATTCAGACCCTATACTATTGGCTTCCACTTTAACTGTAGAGGTTCCAGGGTTTGCAGGAGATAATGCTCCTGAGATTGATGCTGATTCTGTTGTGACAAACTTAAGATCAGTTGAAGAAACTAAAACGCTACCAGATGGAAGGTTGATCGGGAATGCCGTTCCATTCTGTAACTTCACGGACCCTTTAGCTTTGTCACCAACTGTTTTTGTTCCAGATGTTGATTTTGTTTTTTCACCATCTACTTTAACTTCAACTGTTTTATTCTCAACACCAGAATCCAGACTAACTGATATATTTTCTTCTAATTTTTTTGGAGAAACATAAATTGTTACATCAGCTTTAGGTAAGAACCACCACATAACAAATCCAGCAACCATAAAGGTTAAAAGTCCAACTCCACCAATAACCAATGGTTTACTACCCAATGTAAAACCAGAAAACTTTGCAAAAATACTATTTAATTTTGGTAAATGAATTTCTGGTTTTTTGAATTTAAATTCAGGCATTTTAGGAATATTTAAATGTGGAACAGATGATACATGTTCTACTTCTTGTAGCGGAATACTATTTTGCACAGCACCTTCTTGTACAAAACCTAAATCTTCAGCAGTAACTCCTTCAGGTTCTTCGATATTATCTAGCTCCTCAATAGGCAAATTATTAACAAGGGTTTCATCATTATCAGCCAGAACTTGATTGTCTAAATTAGTACTTATACCAGTCACTACTCCAAGTTCTGATCCTCCTGCAAGTGAAACAGCTACTATTTTTTTAGCTGGGTCAAATATTTCAATACGAGGAGTGTGCATAAACTTAGAATTTGCTACTTTGTCCCAATCTGAATTATTTAAAGTTTCTAAGATTTCTTCCAATTCTTGTTCTTTCTGATTAAAGAGAATTATTCTGGCTGGAAAATTATCAACTTTACTTGCTAAACGTGTCAAACCTTCTGTCAAATCATCTTCAACAGAAATGCTCCTTGATACATTGGTTACGCCAGCTAGCACACCGAGATTAAAAACTGAGATCTCTAGGTTTTGGTCACTGACTCCAACAACAACGCCAGTTAATTGAGATTCTTCCTCATTTTTAATTAAATTTGATATTGCTTCAGATAAAACAACAAACCCAGATGGAACAAGTGATAACTTATCACAAAGCTTTTTAAGATCTTCTAGGTATTCACTTTTGATATTTCCACCGTCAATCCACGAACTTGGAACACCAAAAACAGTTTTTGATGGATCTGGTGTATCTTCTGGCAAATTTTGCATACTTGCAGAAAGGGAAATATCAACAGCTTCTAATAAATTACCCTCCCATCTAGTTGATGGTGACTTTGATATAATTTTTACTTTTTCTTCTTCAATTTGCCAAACTGAGGAGCTTATCCATTCTGGTTCAATTAAAATAGACCAGAAATTTTCTTTAATTTCATTTTTCGGTTTTTGAAGAAAGTCCAACATATATTCTAATAATACCGGAGCCAATTTTCTCCTGTTTAATCATTCTAGCACGACCTAAAACCCTTGTGCTAGTTACATGTGGTCCACCACATATTTCTCTAGAAAAATAGTTGTTTTCATCACCAATTGTGTACATTTTTACTTTCTCACCATACTTTTCTGCAAAGAAATGCAGTGCGCCTCTTTTAATTGCTTCATCAGGAGTTGTTTCAACAAAGGAAACAGGTAAATCTGCGTCTATATTTTCATTTATTAAACCGATAACTTTCTCAATCTGATCTTCAGTTAATTTCTCTGAGTATGAAAAATCGAATCGAAGTCTTTCTGCTGTTATATGACTTCCTTTTTGACTAACACCGTCTCCCAACACTTTTCGAAGTGCTGCATGCAACATGTGTGTTGCAGTATGAAGTTTTGTTGTTTCTTCACTATGATCTTCAAGTCCACCTCTAAACATCCCTTTTGAGGTTGAGCGCGAAGCATCTTTATGCTTTTCAAACTCTTTTTTAAATTCTTCTAAATCTACCTTTTGGCCCTTTTCTTCAAATAATTCAACTGTTAGCTCTAAGGGAAAACCATATGATTGGTACAAATCAAAGGCAATTTTACCTGTTATTTTTTCAATCTTTTTAATTTCCTTTAGCCCTTTATCTAAACTAACCTTAAATTTCGAAATTTCCTCTAAGATAATCTTATTGTTTGTTAATTTTTCGACAGAATCTGTTTTGGTTGCAACTCTTCTAATCAATCTTCTCAAAACATAACCGTGCATTTTGTTAGATGGAACTACTCCATCTTTAATTAAGGCTTCTGATGCTCTCAAATGGTCTGCAATTATTCTGAAATTCTTTTTCTGATCATCATATTGCTTTCCTGTTATCTTTTCTAGTTTTTCTATTGTTGGCCAATAAATATCAGTTTTAAATACATCAGGGTCATTATTTAACGCTGCAGTTATTCTTTCAAGTCCACCTCCAAAATCAACATTCTTTTGTGGAAGTTCAGAAAGTGTGCCATCTGTATTTTTAACATATTGAATAAAAACTGAATTACCAATTTCTAAAAATCTTCCGCAATCGCAATTAGGATGACATTTTTCGTTCTTAAATTCGGAATTTTCATGTAACTTTAAATTTTCACCAAAGTCAAAAAATATTTCAGAGTCAGGTCCGCCTATTTCACCTGCAGGCATTTGATCAGGAGTTCCGCTTCTACTCCACCAATTCTTTTTTACACCATATTCAAAGATGTGGTCTTCAGAAACTCCTAATTTCTTCCAGATGTTAAAGGCTGTGGTATCCTCAGGAACATCTGATGTTCCTTCAAAGATAGACACAAATAATTTTTCTTTAGATAAACCTAATTCTTCAGTTAAAAACTCCCAGATCCAAGGAAGTTGTTCTTCTTTGAAGTAGTCTCCTAAACTCCAGTTACCCAACATTTCAAAATAAGTTAAATGTCTATTGTCTCCAACTTCATCGATGTCTCCTGTACGAACAGCAGGTTGAAAATCAACAAGTCTTTTACCTAACTCATGTTTTTGTCCCATTAAGTATGAAACCAATGGTTGCATGCCTGATGAGTTAAACAAGGTGGTGGTATCTTTTTCTAAAACAAGTGGAGCAGGAGGGATAATAACATGCCCCCTCTTTTCAAAAAACTTTAAATACTTTTCTCTTACTTGATCTGATGTAATCATGGGTGAATTATAATCTATTTATTTGTATTTGTCTCATAACGAGTTATAATCAGTTATGGCAAGGGAATCATTAACAGCAACAGAGATTAATGAGAGAGAGAAGGCCCAAAGAGAATTAACTGCTAAGTATCTAAGAGCGGAGATAGGACTAGATGAATATAAAGCAAAAATGAACAAAGTTGCAACCCCAATAGATTTAGTTGCCTTGGCTTCAAAACTTGGTTTCGTCAAAAAATAATTTTATTCTTGTCCGTGAGTGGTCATGGATTTGTCTTTTTTAAACATTTCTGCAATACCTGTGATTCTATCTGGTCTAATAAGTCCACCGCCTAAAACTGCATCTTCTAAAATTGAGTTTAACCTCTTAACTGATTTTCTAAGATCGAGGATGATAAAGATTACTTGCACACCAACAATCACAAGTAAAACTGTGAGTGATACTACAACAATTATTAATAATCTTTGTACTGAATCCATATAATTATTCTACACTAATGTTTTTTGATATTTCTGTTACTTTTCCTGACCTTGAAACTGCTTTAAAAGTTAATGATTTTGTATCTTTAGCAATTAAAATTTCTGTCACAAATTTACCATCTTGATCTAAAATTATTGGCTGGTTATTAATTGTTAAAATTACATCAGTTGTTGTTTTTCCTTCAACCTTTATTTTTTCATCAAAAACAATTTCACCATCTTTTGGTGAAACTATGTCAATTTCTGGAGGCTTGATAAACTTTTGGTATTCCAAACCTAGATAGGCCAAAACTAATAAGCTAATTATTGATATACCAACAGCAAAGGTTAATTTTGGTGACCAAACAAATTTAGTTTCGATATCAGGTTTAGGATTAATTGCTAGCTTTTTTGGAGGATAGTCTCTTCTTAATACGGCATTTGTTGTTTCTGGTGAAAGATCTAAAAACAGAGATAGATTTTTAACAAATCCAGAAACAACTGGATACTCAGGTAAGCTGTTCCATTCTCCTTTTTCAATTAAAGAAATAAAATTCTTTTTAATTTTAGTCTTTTTTTCAACATGATCCAAAGAATAATTCTTTTTTAGTCTAGCATCCTTTAACATTTGTCCAACTTCAATCATAATTATTTAGAAAAAATATTGTTTATTTTTGGAATGAAGCCAAAAATTCATCAGCATCCTTGATTAAAACCTCTCTTGGTTTTGAGGATCCATCAGAGGCAGCAATTACACCCGCATCCTGCAATTGATCAATTACCCGTGCAGCACGCGCATAGCCAATAGATAGTCTTCTTTGTAATAAAGACGCAGAGGCTCGATCATACTGACACACAACTTTAACTGCTTCTGAGAATAAATCATCAGTGTCACCTGTAACACCAGGAACTGATGGTTTGCCTGATTTAGTCATCGTTGTAACTTCATCTGTATATTGGACAGGAACACCTTGGTTCTTGATGAAATTAACAAGATTTTTGATTTCAGCATCGTTTACAAAAGCACCTTGAATTCTGGCTGGTTTTGCTTGATCTGGAGGAAGATATAACATATCCCCCTTACCAAGAAGTTTTTCAGCTCCTTGAGTATCTAAAATAACACGTGAGTCAATTTGTGACGACACTGCAAATGCAATTCTGGTTGGGATATTGGCTTTGATAAGACCTGTAATAACATTAACTGATGGTCTTTGTGTTGCAAGTACCATGTGTATTCCGACTGCACGAGACATTTGAGCAATACGCGTAATTGCATCCTCAACTTCAACAGGCGACAAAAGCATAACGTCTGCAAGTTCATCAATCAAAAGTACAATGTATGGAAGTGCTTGGAACCCACTCATTTCGTTATAGGTATCAATGTTTCTTGCTCCTGCTGATGCAAACAATTCATATCTTCTATCCATTTCACGAGTTAGCCACCTAAGGGCTGATAAAACCTTATCAGCTTCAACTATGACGGGTGACAAAAGATGTGGAATATCATTGTAACCTGTAAGTTCAACTCGCTTTGGATCGACCATTATAAACTTAACTTCAGAAGGGCTGGCTCTGAAAAGAATTGATGCCAAAAATGTATTAACAGCAACTGATTTACCAGAACCTGTTTGTCCCGCAATCAAAACATGAGGCATTTTACCGATATCAGCAATAACTGGTTTACCTGAAACATCAAGTCCTAAGGAAACTGCAAGCTTTGACTTCTTCATGCTCATTTCATCAGACTCCATAATTCTCTTTAATGGCACAAATTCAGGTGATTTGTTTGGAAGTTCGATACCAACTAAATTTCGTCCTGGAATTGGAGCTTCAATTCTGATTGCTCCTGTTGGAGCAGAAAGTGCCAAAGCCAAATCTCTTTCAAGTCCAGTAATTTTAGAAAGTTTTGTCCCAAGTGCAACTTGAATTGCATATTGCGTAACCGCTGGGCCCAAATTAACCTCAACGATATTAGCTGTGATTCCAAACGATTCAAGTGTTTTTTCAATGATATCTGCATTACCATTAATATCACCTCTATCAACTTTTCCAAGCTGTTCGTTTGACAATAAATCAAGAGATGGATATTTCCAAACAGCATCTTCACCTTTAACATTACTTACAATTTTTTCTTCTAAATTTTCTTTTGGTTTACTTACTGCAATTGGAGCTGGGTTGTTAACTTTTAGATTACCTGAATTAAAGTTTTCTGCACTGCTTCCAGAAATTTTAAAGTCTTTTCGAGGTAATATTCTTCCACCACCAGCAGTTTTTTGTCCAAAAATATAGACATTAGTTGCTGCAAAAAACTTCTGAAGTACCTTAAAAACCGCATCAAACGAAGTGTTAAATAAAACAATTAATCCGGTTAATATTAGTCCTAGAAAAATAACTACTGCACCAAATGGTGTAACAAGTGTTGATACACCATCCCAAAAAACTAGACCTAGATTACCAGATTTTCCCAAACCGGCAATTGAAAGAAAAACCAAGATTGAACCAATTATTACATTAGGCTGAGATAGCGGAATTTTAATACTACTCATCAAAAAGGCAAAAGAAAGAAAAATAAATGGTAAAAAAATTGTAGCAAAACCAAAGATGCCCATTACAAAATCATTAAAACGAACAAGTGCAAGACCACTTCTGGAAAATGAAATAATAATTAGTGCAGCCAAAGCAAAAAATATAACCTGTGCAATTGATGAATATGTCTGAGGTTTAAGTTTTAATTTAAAAGCTCTTTTGTCTGTCTTTCTCTTGTGTTTCTTTGCCATATTAAATGTATGCAAGATACATCATATCAAACTTAACAAAATGAAGCCAGTGAACAAATATTCTTCAATGAAATTTACAAACTATATATAAGTATATAATATTAATAAACTTGCAACAATTTGAAGCAAACTTAAAATTAGCAAGTAAAATCTTTCTGACTTAGTTGCATGATTTTTTGTTCCAACCCAATACAATGAACTTCGATATATGAAGTATTTTTTTAGCCAAGATAGCCAAGGAAGGTCTTTTTTAAGATTCTCATCTGAGAGAAAATGGTAATATTTTGCGCCACGGCCAGAAAAATACGATAGTATTCCCCACACGCCTCTTAGGAGTATAACAATACCAAGTATATTAATAATTAGTTCCAGTATCATATTTATTTATATTGCGCACCTTCAATGTCTAAAACTGTATGGGATAGTTCTCAAGCTATACTTCAACAACAATTGGGACTATCATAGGGCTTCTACCTGTGGTTTTGAAGAAATAACCTTCTAAAAATTTAGTTGCCTCATCTTTAATTTTCTTTGAGTTTAAGTTTGTGTGTGATTTTAAATGTTTCATCAGTCTTTGCATTGAATCGTTTAATAATCCTCCACTTATTCCTTCAAAAACAAATCCTTTAGTGACAATTTCTGGAACACCTAGCACTTTTCCTTGTTTGGTTGCTTTAAATACAACAATTGCCATTCCTTGTTTACCTAATAATGTTCTGTGTTCCAAAACAGTTTTTCCAATATCTCCAATTCCCAAACCATGAATCATAACTTCTTTTACCTTTACCTTTTGTCCTCTTGTTGCCACACCATTAATGAATTCAACAGAGTCTCCAGGTTTTAGTTTAAAAACTTCTTCTTTCTTTCTTCCAGTTGAAACAACCAACCTCTCATAAGAATGCATGTGTCTAATTGTTCCACCTGTTGGAATGAAATATTTAGGTTTGCAAATGTCAAAAAGCATTTTAATATCTTCTTGCCCACCATGACCTGAAACGTGAAGGCCTTCTTTTAAGTCATAATAATGAACGTCAACTCCACGATCAATTAATTCATCTATTACAAAGTTTTGGCTCTCTTTACTGTAATCTGGAGCTGGGTTTGCTGAGAATATAAACATGTCTCCTTCTGAGACGGAAACCCTGTCATCATCATCTGTGGCAAGTCTATAGACAGAACTTCCAACTTGGCCATAGCAACCAGCAACAATATACATTAATGAACTTGGATGTATTCTTTTAGCTTGTTTAAAATCAACAATTTGGTTATCAAGATATTTTAAATAACCCAATTTATGTGCCGATTCTGCTTTTTGTTGAATTGAACGACCCATAAAAACAACTTTTCTATTTAGTTTTGTCGCAATATTTATCATTTGTTGAAATCTACCAATTGAAGAAGACATGGCACTCATAAATAAAGCTTTCTTTGCGCTTCTTGCAATATTTAGCATTCTTTCCTCAACTGGAACTGCACTAGGTGCAAAACCTGGTTCATTCGAACCAAGACAATCTGAAATCAAACAGATAACGTTTCCTTCTGCAAGTTTTCTGGCACGAGCTAGATCAAAAGAATGTCCATCAACAGACTCTTGATCAATTTTATGTTCTGGAATATGCATAATTTTTCCTTCTGGAGTTTCTATGGCAAAACCGACAGTATCTGGAACTGAATGAGTAACTTTAAAGGGAGAAATTTTAAATGAACCAATTTCAAAAGTATCACGTTCAGAATTGAAAACATTAATTTTATAATCTGTAATTCTATTATCTCTAAACTTTTCTTCTATGAATTCTTTTACCAATGGAGCACAATAAATTGGTGCGTTTACCTCGCGGAGCAAAAAGGGTAGTGCACCAATATGATCTTCATGACCTTGCGATAAAACGATTGCCTTTAATTTGTGTTTATTTTTAACTACATATGAAAAATCAGGAATGACAAGATCTACCCCAGGCATTTCAAGATCTGGAAAACCAACACCACAGTCAAGGATAATCATTTCATCCTTGTATTCGTAAACATTTAAGTTCTCTGTAACTCCTGTAGTCCCTGAAAGGGCAATGAATCGAAGCATATATTTAAATTGATTGTATCATATCTTTTAGTTTCAAAAAGTCAGCCTTTTCAGCTTCAAGTATTTTTCCATTTCGTAAAGATGCAGCAGGATGATACATGGGAATAACTGTAAGTTTTAAAGCACTACCGTCTAGTGGGTCACCCCAATTAACTTCAAAACTTTTGCCATGAACTTGAGAAATAAAAACATCTGGCAAAAACTTTGCCATAGAAAATCTACCAAGGGTTATTATGACTTTTGGTTTAATAATATTTACGATATCGTCTAGATATCGGCCGTAGGCTCTAATTTCTTCTGGTAGTGGATCTCTATTTTCTGGAGGTCTATGATGAACAATATTTGTAATGAAAACCTTTTTTCTTTCAAGATCAGCAAGCAACAATAGCTTATCTAATAATTTTCCAGCTTGACCAACGAAGGGCAAACCTTGCAGATCTTCATTGCGGCCCGGACCCTCTCCAATTAAAAGTATTTTTGTTTCTGTATTTCCAGATCCAAAAACTAGCTTGTTTGCAACTTTTTTTAATGGAAGCGAATCATCCTTTTCCATTCGGTCTTTAAGACGGTGAAGCTCTTCAAATTTTTTCATCATTTACAAATTCTACCATTTTGATTTTTGTATCAAATATCGCGAAATTAATTCCATTTTCCAGAGCTCCAGGATTTATGATGTTTCCTATTTGCCTCTGTTGATGATTGTGACCACAAAAAATTGCATCAAATTTATCTTTATTTGTCTTTAATTTCTTAATATTGTGAACTAAACCTAATTTGAGGTTATCAATTTCAAGTTCTACAAATTCTTTTAGATCAAATCTTGAATCTATGTCTGCATTTCCTAAACATGAATACAATGGTATTCCGAAATCTGAAACGATTTTTATATTATCAAAGTTGTACCAGTCACCTGTGTGGATAACGGCTACAGCTTTAATTGTTTTTGCAAAACCCATGACATGTTTTAAATTTGCGATGTTTCCATGTGAATCACCAATTATTAGAAGCTTCATCAAGACATTTTACTACAACGGCAAAAACTCTTTAACATTTTGTGTTGTAACATGGAATGAAGTTCCTTTACCTTCAACAATTTGTCTTGCAACTTTTCTAACAACACCACCAATAGTTCTTTCCATGGTACGAATACCTGCATCATACCCAAAAGGTCTGACAAGGTTAGCCCAAACTTCATCATCAATTGTTAGCG
>JBAQKY010000006.1:0-20578 GCA_049301455.1 Microgenomates group bacterium | reverse complement strand
CGTGATATACTACAGGGTATGTCATCAAAAATGCTCATTTTGGTAAATCGTAAAAGCTCCGTTAATAAAAAACTCGCGCGCTATTTAAATCAAAATTCTAAAAATAAATATAAAGTCGAACTTCATACTTTTGCTGAAATTTTTTTTCAAATTAAAACTGGTGATGTAAAAATTAAAATTGGTAGTTTTGACATTTCAAAATATAAATTAGTTTTTATCAGAAGGGCTGGTAAATATGTTCGGTCTATCGGTGCAATTATAAAATATTTGGATTTTAAGAAGGTCCAGTTCATTGATCCTGCATATCGTGAAATTGGCATGTCATTAGACAAGGCCTCAAGTGCACTAAGACTTGCGATTAAAAGGATACCTGTACCATACACCATTTTTTGCTATCGAGAAAGTGTTATAACAAACAAAGAAAAGATAATTAAAGCGCTTGGTTTACCAATAATTGCAAAGGCAATTTTTTCTGAACAAAACCGTGATATTTATATTCTTAAAAATTCAAAAGATTTTGATAAATTAATTAAGAAAACAAAAAAAGATTTTATTTTTCAAAAATTTATAGACATCGAGAAAGAATATAGATTTTTAATATTAGGTGAAAAAGTTTGCGTGATTGAACAGAAATTCAAAAGGAACTATGAAAATTTAAAGG
Source organism: Microgenomates group bacterium (assembly GCA_049301455.1). Classification (GTDB taxonomy): domain Bacteria; phylum Patescibacteriota; class Microgenomatia; order UBA8517; family UBA8517; genus JAUYMM01. The sequence goes on along the minus strand of JBAQKY010000006.1, from coordinate 19,917 downwards.
TTGAATATCTAGACCTAACTGGACCATCAATCTTCCTAGACTTATATTGTGCGACGCAAGATGCAAATAGAATTGCATTAAGATCTGTAAAGATTTTAGGATTAGATATCTCTGGTGTAGATTTGGCAATTGAAAAAATCACCAAAAAGATTTTCATTATTGAAGTTAACAAAGGTCCAGGAATCGAACCAAACGCGAGAACATCGCCTGAACTTAAGGCCTTTTCTGACTATCTCCTCTCTCGTATTGCATAAGCAGCAATATCCATTTGTACATTATAGGCACAAAAAATCCGCTGGTTTTAATAGCGGATTTCTTTGTTTGATCTTAAATTGTTATTACTTAAGTTCAACTGTTGCACCAGCTGCCTTTAACTTTTCGACTGCTGATTTAACGTCTTCAGGTTTTGCATCTTTCAATACTTCGAATGGAAGTGCTTCTGTTGCATCCTTTGCTTCTTTAAGTCCTAAAGTTTGATTGATCTCTCTTAAGGCTTTAATAACTGCAATTTTGGTTGCTCCTGAATCTGTCATTACTACAGTTTGGTTTCCACCAGATGCTTCTCCTGCTGCTTGAGCATCGCCGGCTGCGGCTGCTGCTGCTGGAGCTGCTGCTGCTACTGGCATTGCGCTAACTCCAAGTTTGTCTTGAAGTGCAGTAACAAGTTCTGATAAATCTAAAACTGTAAGTTTTGAAATTTCTTCTACTAATTCATTTACTTTGTTAGCCACGTGTACTCACCCCCTTTAAGATATACAATAATTTCTGCATATTTCCATTTAGTGTGCCTACCAATCCATACATTGGTGACATTAAAGAACCAACAACTTGAGAATAAAGAACTTCTTTTGTAGGTAAGGTTGAGATTTTAAGTAGAGCTTCTTTATTTTGGAATGCTCCTTCGATAACACCAACTTTAAATTGTGGAACTTGGTTTTCTTTAACAAATTTCCCTAATACTTGAATTGGAGCTACTGCATCACCATCGGTCATAATTAATGCTGTTTGGCCTGATAATACTTCATCTGTTAAAACTTCGTCACTAATACCTGCTTCCTTCCCTGCAAGCTTGATGAGTGTGTTTTTAACAACAGTCATGTCAGATCCTATAGCTTTAAGTTGCAATTTTAATTTTTGTTGAAGACCAACAGAAAGACCTGCATAGTTTACAAATACAATTGAAGTTGCTTTTTTAAGCTTTGGAGAAAGCTTAGTTATTAAATCTGTTTTATTCTGTTTATTCATGATTCCTTGACAAGACTTGTATTTAGAGAACTCTAAAATGCTTGTTTTCTATGGACTTGAAGTATTATATTATATTATATTATAATTATCAACATGGCGGATGTTAAAAGAGATCAAAAATTAGATTCGTTAGCCGATCCTATTTTAGGTAGGCTCGAAGGCGATGCTTTAGCTAGTGAACAAGCTAAAAATTACGATGCTAACGTCTCAATGACGGTTCAAGTTGCAGGAAAAATGCAAAGTCGTATTGATGCTCAATTGCTAGAAAAAAGAAGAACTGAGCTCCAGAGTGGCTTTACTAATGTCCAAGAAATAGGCAGGGATACAAGAGATGCTGACAGAGAAGCAATGGCCACGATTGAGGCTGAAAATGCAGCAAAAAACACTGTGCAACCTAAAAAGGGTCTGTTTGGATGGGGTTTTTTGGGTTTGTAATTCTATTTTGAAGCTTGTTTAACTAATCTTGTAAATTTTGGTCGATTGAATCAATGAATCTATCATTACTATTTTTGCTTTGTAGTCCATCAATAATCCTTTGTTTTTCTGTAACCAACTGATTTATCCTTTGTCTTGCTTTTAGTCTTGTAAATCCAAATACATTGACTAATTTATTATAGTAAAAATCACTTTTTAGATTGTCTAGGTGTTCCTCATGGTGTTTTATCTCGTCTTCCACAGTTCTGATGCCTAACGCCTTACTTAATGCTTTATCGGGGTCGGATGGTGGTAATTTTTCAGCCATGGTAATAGAAAAAATGTAAGTTGGTAACTACTTTGAATGTGTGTCAGGAGAATCATTACTCTTTGCCGAATTTTCTTCTGGGTTAGGTTCTGATGGCGTATCATCGTCTAAATTATCACCGTGGCCAGGATCATCATCTGTTTCCCCAAATGGAGGGAAAACAGTAACAGGTGTTGACGGTCCATCCCCAGCAGGATTTTCTACTGGCCAAGTTGGGTCAATAACTAAATTTTTTAACTTTATTTCCATAGTATTTTTTGACAATAAAGATCCTATAATACCAAACATTGTGGCTGAATGCAACGATAACAAAATAGTTGATATTTTTGATTACTGAATGTATAAATAACCAGAACCACGCTTGGTAAATATAATTTCTTTATTTATTCCAAGCGTTCTAATTTTTATTCTAATATTTTGAATGATTTTAGCTATAGCCTCAAGTGAGAACTTTTGATCTGACTTATCCTTCCATATAATATCTGCTAAATCATCAAAAGAAACTATCTGACCTGTGTTTCTTATTAATACACCCAAGACATCTTTTTCTTGTTTTGTAAAAATTGGATTATTTATATTAATTTTTATTTCCTCTTGTTTAAAACCTAGCTTTTCTAAATATTCTTGGCTTATTTTTTCAAGTTCAATTGATTGCTTTGATTTAAACTTGCCAAATAAGTATTCAATAACTGCATTTCGTTTGTGCCAAACAATATCTCCTATTTCTCCTCTGTCTTTATTTTTGAGTAAAAGATTCATTAGTGCAAAAGTTTTTTCAAACTCTTGTTTAGAGTTTCCAATTCGGTTTGTCATTATATATTTATTAAAACTTCCAACAGTTCCATATTTTGTTTCTAATAGTTCAAACTTTATTCCTTTATAAGTAATCTGTTTTGATTTTTTAGCTTTAATTTTTGAATTAACTTCATCCACAGCTATTTTTGGAAACTTTGCACCTAAATCACAAGCTTTGCATTTTGATATTAAACTCCAAAATTTGTTTGAATAATTTAGATCAGGAAAGTAAACCCCCATTGGATGATTTGTGGGTTCTGGAACAACATAGAAGCCCCCATTTTGAAATAGCCCACGAGTTATGTCTTTTGCTATAAAACAGATGTAATCAGCTTCAGTCATGATATTTGTAAACTCAAAAAAAACTCAAGATGTTAGTTTTGAGTGAGAGTATTATACACCTCATAGTTATTATTTAACAATAAAAATATGGTAGAAAGACTAAATAGAGCTCAAAAAGTTAAAAGCGGAAGAGGAATTAGACGCGTTGACGTTGAAGCGAAACTGGTTGAGGCAATGTTTGCTGACTTTCCACAAACAGTAGAGGGTTATTTGAGTTCCGATCCGAATTCTTTAGTTAAGGTCTACGATCAAAGTCAAGAAAATACGGATTCACGGTCAAAAGTTGGTGCACCAGTGAGATTTTATATAGTCTATAAATATTGGTCTTGGAAGAAGTTTATTGAGATGCCGTCACAAAGTACGAGTTTAATTTCTGATCTGTTCAAATCTGAGCAACTTACCCAAAATGAATCCGATACTGCAAATAAAATGAAAGCTGAAATATATGAGAAAAATAAAACCTCGAAAAAAATCTATAAGCGAGAAAAGGAAAAATATAAACGCAGGTTAAAAGAAGCAAAAAGTAAATAATATATGGGCATAGAATTAGTTGTAAATGATCTAAAAAAAATAATTAAAGAAACTGCTGAATCAGTTAGAATAACTGCTGTTGCAGGTAAAAGGGCCATGTTGGATTCTGGTACTCCAAGTGTTATTCAAGCAGAAGTGACTGATCAAGAAGGTAAATTTAAACTTAAATTATTATGCCCAAAAGGCACGACTGATTTAGGGATCGTGGTTTCAGATACAGAACTCTCTGCAGAAGATTTGTCTGAAATTGAAAAAATGAATGAAAAAGGACTTAAAGGTTACCAATCTCAAATAAAATAAATAAAAATATGATAGAAAAAGAAATTGCAGGCATATTTAAAAATTCTGAGTTTGATCTTGGAGATGCTGAATATATGTTAAACCAGATTTTTGTTGGATTTGGAAGAATGGGAGAACCGATAGCTGATATTATTGAAGAAATAAAACCACAAATAGGATTCGGAAAGTATACAACGTTTAAAATAAGAAGGATGCATGCTCGCCATGAAGATAAACTCAGTAGCGGTAAAATATTATCACATCTAACTAAAGCTCAACTTGGTCTTGTTGAAGAAAAAAACGAGCAAGTTAAAGCACAATATGAATCATCTTTAAGCGATTGGACGCGAAATACTTCATAAGATACTAAATTATTCAAGAAAAACTCAATTGAATTATTAAATTTGAATTTTAACTGAAGGGCTCATTGTGGACTTCATGAATGCTCTGATAATTGTTTTTGATCCACCTAGTGCTGATAAAATGGCTTCTGCATTCTTAACTAGCTCTTCATCCTTTTGTGATACTTTTCCAAAAGATGTATGAACAATTGGAGCTTCTCTTTCTGTTTTTAAGGTTATTAAATTACCTTTAAACTTCTCCGCATCTTTTTCTGATTTAATAACAGTTCCATTTTTTGGATTTGGCATTAAACCCTTTGGTCCTAAAAGTCTTGCAAACATGGCAAGCTTTGGCATCATATCGGCTGTTGCTAAAAGTAAATCAAAATCTACTTTACCTTCTTTTAATTTTGCAAGTGTTTTGTCATCTGCAATCTCAATTTTCTTTTGTTTTCCTGTTGAGTATGGAAGTGTTGTTTGTACATTAACTCCAGCCTTTTTAACTACTAAGTGAAGTTCCATTGTTCCATCAAACTTTGAATATGAGCTTTCTTTAACTGCTTTTATAGCATCCTCTGTTTTGTAAAGTGTAGTTCTTGATACTTTTCCTTTTGATTCTAAGTATTTTTTACCTCTAACTTTTTCTACAATTTCTTTTGTAACTCTGTGTGGAGCTTCTTCAACAACTTCCTCTGCAATTTCTGCAACTACTTCTTTTTTTACAACTTCTTTTGCAGGTTGGTCTTTGGCCATCATTGCAGCTTTCTTTGCTTTTTTCTCTGCGTATTCTTCAGCAGATGATTTAGCTGTTGTTGGCGCTCCTGTTAATATTGCTGTTTTTGTTTTTCCCATTATAGTTTATTAGTTAGTTTGTTGGTTACATTCCTTCAACTTTGATTCCCATCGATCTTGCTGTTCCTGCAACAATTTTAACTGCTGCATCTAAATCTGTGGTGTTTAAGTCGTCCATTTTATCTTTTGCAACTTCTTCTGCTTGAGCTCTTGTAAGTGTGGCGTGAACTGCTCTTCCTGCAGTACCTGAACCTTTTTCAATTCCTAGAATCTTTTTAATCATTGCTGATACGGGAGCTTTTTTAATAATGAAGTCAAAACTTCTATCTTCATAAATAGTAATAACAGCAGGAACAATTTGTCCACGCATGTCTTTGGTTTTGTCGTTGTATGCTTTGACAAACTCCATGATAGCAATACCATGTTGTCCAAGGGCTGTACCAACTGGAGGTGCAGGTGTGGCTTCGCCACCCTTTAAATTAATTTTAACTAATGTTTTTACTTTTTTTGCCATTTTGATTTTTTAACGCCTTTCGGCGGGTATATCTTCCACAAAGAAACTTCGTGGTGTTTGCTATTATATGTTAGATCTTTGTGATCTGCAAGAAATCAAGTTCTACTGGTGTTTCTCTTCCAAAGATTGAGACTAAAACCTTGACCTTTCCTTTTTCTTCATCAATTTCATGAATTGTGCCTAAGAAATCTGAGAATGGTCCATCTGTAATTTTAACAGCTTCACCTGATACGAATTTTGTTTTGTATCTAGGAGCAGGGGAGCTAACGAACTTTTGAATGTTAACAACTTCTGCTTCTGAAAGTGCTGTTGGTTTGTTGCCTGCACCTACGAAACCTGTAATTCCCGCGGTTGTACGAACAGCAAGCCATGTAGGGTCATCAAGTATCATTTTAACAAGCATGTATCCTGGAAAGATCTTCTCCTTCACTTGTGCTTTTTTACCACCTCTAATGACTATTTTATCCTGTGTAGGGACTAACATTTCAAAGACGTTGTCTTTCAAGCCCATTGTTTCAACTCTTTGTCTTAAAGTCTCCATAACACGGACTTCATGGCCTGAAGAAGTATGAACAACAAACCATTTTGCTTTTGGATCTTCTGTTTTGGTAATGATAATGTGTCCTGGAATTTTTTTGTTTCCAGTACCTTTTTCACTAATTTGTGATTCTTGTGCTATGTTTGTGTTATCCATAATTAAATAATTAATTTAAAACTATCTTGCCAAAAAATACTCTAAGCCTTTGGTAAGTGAAAAATCTATAATACCTACAAAAGCGGCAACAATTACAGTGACTGTAATTACTAAACTTAGGTAGTTTACCACGACTTCGCGTTTTGGCCAAGTGACTTTTTCAAGCTCAGTCCTAACCTCAGACAGGAAAGAAATAATTTTTGACATTGATTAATAGTTTCTTTTCTTTTCAAGCATTCTATTAAATTCAATTTTGTATTTTTTCTCTTTTCTCTTTTCTGAAGGCTTCTTAAACCTTTCTCTGTCACGAAGTTCCGGCAAAAGACCAGACATTACTGTCTTTTTGCGAAATCGTGCCAATAAGGCATCGTCTGACTCTCCTTGTTTTTTTGTTACTATGAACATAGTGTAAAAAATCGCCTCCTTCCACAGTAAATGAATATTTACTGGTTACTTTAAATAGCATCACGGACCATTATAACATAAAGTATCCGTGTAATGAATACTGTTGTTGAATCTCTTAACATAGAATATTCATACTATAAATATGAAATGTTTAAAAGCCAAAGCCGCTTAGTATTTACAAGACTATATACTATGAAAGATTTAAGGTTGTTACCGTAACTACTGTTCGTAATTATCTATTATTATCCCAATATCAACAATATTTATTTGGTTGTCATTATTTATATCTGCTATGTTTGAGTTTGGATCATAAGATCCATAATTATTTATGATAATTTCAATGTCGACAGTATTTACACTTCCGTCATTGTTTATATCGCCAAGTTTTATGACAGGAGATTCTGTTGTCGGTGTTGGAGTAGAAGTTGTTGTTGGGATTGTTGTCGGTGCCGTTGTTGGTGATGTTGTAGGGGTTGGCGTAGCAACGCTGATCTTTGTTGGTGTAGGTGTTGCAGTTTCTGCTGTTTGGTTAAAAGAACAGTACCCAATTTCATTAACCATATTACTTCCTAAAAATGATTGGTATTCATTTTTAAATTGTTGACAATCTAGGTGTTCTGTCAGGGCGGATTGATAATTTGAGTTCATGCAACACCTAAAGACGCTTTCAATGTGTCTTTCAGATACTTTATCTAAAACACCGTCACCAGACAATAAAACGGTTTGATTTTCGTTAGTAGGCTTCCATGAATAATGGCTGTATGAAGCTCCAAAATAACAACCAGTCTGAGGTATACATTGTAAACCAATGTCTTCCTTGCCCATCAATGGTGCGCATTTTGAATTGAAGTATTCAAATGGAGTATCTGACCATATACAGCAAGCTCCATCAATACAATAATCTCCTGAACCGCCAGGCTGAGACCTGCTGTGTGTAATACATGATTGTTTGTCGGTAATGTTTAAACATGACGAATTGTATTCAGATACTGGTTTATGGTTACTACACCATTTATCACAACCTGCATTGTCTAAATTGTAAAAACTATTCATATATTGGGGATCCCACAAAAAATTTGGAGAGCCGTCATATTTTATATATCCCATTGCATAATCGAGTAATCCAAATTGATGACTAACTTCATGTATTATTGTATTTGAACTGTTAATAACTGTTGTCTGTTCATCTGAATTCGGATAGACTCCTACAGTTACCAGTTGTCCAGAACTTCCGCCCCAGGTGGTTTCTACTAGCGCAATGGGTATGAATTCATTTTGTTTGAAATTCGGATAATCTGCAGTTATTTTCGAAAATATTTTTGATGAATCGCAGGCATAACCCGATGAACCAGCAATGCCTGTTTCACTACAAATATTTTCGATAGGTTCGTCGAAGTTAATATTTATTTTATAAAAAGCAATTAAATCGATATTTTCTTTATAAGGTGTTATCGATTTAAATTTATTATTTATTGATCCATCAACTATAGCATCAAAATGAGGTGCGTTATTGATATTGATAAAAAGTATACGGAATGGAGCTGCTGAAACTCCTTCGTGGGGAGGAAATGGCGGTATGTAGTCTTGAGTTGATGCTTTCTCTCTTATGTTAAACGTAATATTAATAACTGTCCAAACAAAAAGGGGAAGTAAAATTGCAATTAATCCCAGACCTAAAAATTTTTTCATAGTAACACATCTTCATGTTAACTATGCAATATAAAAGTGTCAATGTTTATTTGTACTAGATGTTTGTGGGAGGAGTGATGTGTGGAATATTTGTCTCTCTCTTTTTCTTGATTGCATAAATAATTGCAATTATTGCAAATATTACAAATCCACCAACTATAAACATTGCGTATCTTGTTAAGAACATATTTTCTGGTGCAATGTTTTCATCTTGAGTATCAGAGTCATCTCTTGTTAGATCGTTTGGTTTATCGATCAGTGTCATGCCACCTGTATAGTTAGGAGTAGCTTTTGGTGAACCTTTAGCTGTTGATTTTGGTGTTGCTGTTTTCTTAGTAGTCGTTGCTCCAGATTTAATTGTTGTAACAGGTTTAGTTGTTGGTGCAGTTGTTGCAGTTACAGAACAGTCACAATCTGTTTCTGTTGAACAGATTGGGTTTCTACAAAAACCTTGGTAACAATATAAATTAGCTTTACAATTATTATTGCTACCACATGTTCCACCACAGCTATTAGGTTCACCTTCAACATATGTACTATCAGTGTCTGTATGGTCAATGACAGTGATAAAGGCAGAATCCATACCGGTAATAATATTTTCTGACTCAGTAAGTCCAGAAGCGGCAGTTAGGTCTCCAAATCCAAGTGTGTACATTGCTTTAGGCGCATCACTCTTTACTTTTGCATTAATTTTAAGTAGGTCAAGGTTGTTGCCATGAATTGCCTTGCTTTTGTCTAATGTAAAAGCTATATATTTTATTTCCCCAGTACTATTTCCTGTATCTGAGGCTAGAATATTGTCAAAATCTGATATATTTTCACCTTTTTCAAGTGATACTATTTCAAAAATATTTTTATCGAACTTAATTCTTAGATCTACTCCACTCATCAAGTTTTCAGCGGTATTTATTTTGACGTTGAAATTAAAATTGTTATTTTGTCCAACTTGTTGTGAACTAGGGGATAGATAAACGCTTGATGCAGGTGCAGCATCTTCATTCATATTTTGGTTTTGTTTGACAAGTATAGCTCCAGCTATAAGTCCAAAGACTAAGAGAAATAGACCTGCAAATCCTAATAAGATTTTATTTAACATTTTGTTATTTTTCATACTCTAATATATATAATTATCTATTATTATTCCTATGTCAACTATGTTTACTTTCCCATCACCACTGACATCTGCTCCATTTAGGTTTGGATCAGTGGATCCATAGTTTTCTACAACGATTCCTATGTCAACTATGTTTACTTTCCCATCACCATTTATATCACCACTTCTATTAATATCTGGTGTTATACATCCAAATTTAAAATTATCAAAAGAAACATATGAACTTTCGACGCCTCTTTTGTAAGCGAAAAGAGTTGGTCTCACAGGTCCAGCATAAACACCCGACATTTCTCCAAGTTTGATGTATCCACTTCCCAAATCATAATATCCAATCATTTTTTGTCCGTTAGATCTAACTAATTTTAATTTTGGTGTTGACCCAGAAGGTATATCAACGCCTTGATTTTGAGTTGTTTGACCTGCAACTGTGGACCAAAGATTTATTTTAGAATGTTGGCCTGAGTTATCCATCCATCGAACCCATCTAATGGTAAAATAATTTGAGTCGTTGTTATATGCTTTTAGCTCAGCTGTTGCCAAGTCATTTGGGTTGGTAAGTCCAGTGAGAAATGTATTAACATCAACTTCGGTTTGAAAATTTTCCCCGTCTTTAACTATATCTAGGGAACGTAGTGCATGTGATGCTTCGGTGTTAACTGGAATAGATATTATTAATTCGTCGGTGTCGTTTCTAACATATACATTTCCTGGTGAGGTAGTCTCCCAGACATTCGAATCAGGAGTTCCATACTGATCAGCAGTATTAAAAGCATCGTTAAATGGCTGTTGGCATGTAATAGTTTTTGCAATTGCACAAGAGCAATCTGCATCGCTAGTGCATTGAGGATTTTTACATGACCCCGAAGATTGATTACTTGGTATAAAACACACTAAGCCAGAAACACAATCATTATTACTTTGGCATCCTTGACTACACTGTGAGTTTCCAGGTGTCGTTGGTGGAGGAGTTACTGAAGTAAATGCATTGACGAAAAGATTTGTTACAAAAATAATACCTTTTTCGGAAGAGTTATATGGATCTGTGAATTCAAAATAACGTTCACCATCTAATGTGTATGGGTATCCAACTGTGTAATTAATAAAAGGTCCATTATATGTCACAAATTGATTGCCGTCGATTCTACCTTCGATGCTCTCTGCCCACCATTGGCCATTACCTTTTTTGAAAATTATTCTTAGTGAAGTGTTTCTGTTGTGCTCTTGTGTCACTATATCTGTCTGCAAAGTGTTTGCATCGATGGCTACAGTGTTTGCAATTACACTTGAATCGTTTGCGAAATAGTATTCACCTGCAATTATCACGTAAAAGTCATCTGCTGATATGGTTACGTCACCAGTATTCCAGTATGCTGGATGATTGATTGGAGGTTCTCCTGTAGCAGCCCTCTCCTTTTGATTAAAGTTAAGATTTGTTAAGGCCCAGACGAAGAGAGGAAGAGCAACAACTAAGGCTATGATAATACCAAGGCTCATTAAGTTTTTTGTTTTTGCAGGCAAACTTTTAAAGTTTTTCACGAAGTCCATATATTCATATTAGTTCTCTATAACTTATACTGTCAATATGCATAATATATTGACTATTTTTATTGCAGCAATTCCACTAATTGTTATAAATTATCAATTTGAAGTACCCAAAGTTTTTGCATTTTTAATTTTAAGTTTCATTTTGACAATTGTTTTAATCATAAATTTCAAAAAAATAACTTTTTACAAGTGGGATCGTTACTATTTGCTGTGGTTACTTACATTATTAGTTTCAGGTCTACTAGGTAATGATCCAGTAACTTCAATTTTGGGTGGAAGCTATAGGCATCAAGGATTAATTTTTTTCTTTGGATTTTATCTAGTAATTAAATATTTAAATATATTGACCCAAAAGCAAAAAACTACTTTATATAAATATGTTGCGGTTTCAGTTTTAATAGAGGCTTTGTTTGTAGTTTTTGGTTTTAAACTCGGAACAATTGGAGAGATAAATGCTGTAGCGGGTTTTATTGCAATTGGAATTTATTTTGTAGCTATCTCTTTCCCAAAGCTGTTTTTAACAGTTCCAATTATTGGCATTCTGATTAATTTTTCAAAATCTGGATTTTTGGCATTATTACCATATGTCTTTAAGAAGATAAACATATTTTTGATTGTTTCTATCGTTGTGGTTGCTTTTATTGCTAAACCGATTAATACAAATTCTCAATTTGAAAGCAGGGGAGTTATTTGGAAGCATGCAATTGAAATTATCAAGGATAAACCAATTTTGGGACATGGGGCAGAGAGTAATGAAGTACAGTATGACAAGAAGTTTTTAGAAAAAAACATGCCACTTCTGAACTTGAGAATAGATAGAGCTCACAATTTGTTTTTAGATATTACAATCTGGTCAGGTTTAGTTGGATTATGTTTCTTTGTTATGTTTTTATGTGAAGTTTTTAAAAGTATAAGTTTTGAGAGGAGGCAGGTTCTTTTGTCGTTCATGGTTTATTCAATGTTTCAACCAATATCTGTTGTTCATTGGATTTTACTTGCATTGATAGTGTAGACTTTGTTACGTGTCAAAAAAGAAAGCATTAATTACTGGAATAACGGGACAAGACGGTTCATATTTGGCTGAGTTTCTTCTTAAAAAAGGATACTCCGTTTCCGGAATTGTTAGAAAGACTTCGCATGAGAGTTATGCAAACATAGGCCGCATCCAAGATGATTTAAAATTATTTCAAGGTGATTTGTTAGATCCTGTGTCACTACGGGAAATTATACAAAAGGTAGAACCTGATGAAGTTTATAATCTAGCATCACAATCTCATCCATCTGAAAGTTTTAAACAGCCAATCCACACAGCAGAAATTACTGGAATTGGAGCGCATAGAGTATTGGATGCAACACTTGATGTAAATCCAAAAACAAAATTCTATCAAGCTAGTAGTTCTGAAATGTTTGGTTGGGTTAGAGAAGTACCACAAACTGAAACCACTCCATTTAACCCTGCGAATCCATATGCAGCAGCAAAGCTTTACGCATATGCAGTAACTAAAATTTACAGAGAGAGTTATAACATGTTTGCAACAAATGGAATACTTTTTAATCATGAATCACCACGTAGACATTTAGGTTTCATTACACAAAAAGTAACATACGCAGCAGCTTGTGCAAAACTTGGAATTAAAACTTCAGAATATTTAAATGAAGAAGGTGAACCAATATTTAAAAATAGAAAGGTAGCGCTAGGAAACTTAGAAGCAAAAAGAGATTGGGGTTTTGCAGGTGATTATGTAGAAGGAATGTATTTAATGATGCAAGCTAAAACTCCAGATGATTTTGTACTAGCAACAGGGGAGACACACACAATTAGAGAGTTGTGTGACGTAGCCTTTAAATATGTAGGTTTAAATTATGAAGACTATGTAACAGTAGACAAAAGATTTATCAGGCCAACAGAAACAGGACCATTAGTAGGTAATCCAGCCAAAGCAAAAAAAATTTTAGGTTGGGTTCCAAAAACAAAATTCAAGGATCTAGTAAAAATGATGGTAGATGCAAATGTTGCAAGACTAAAGTAGCCTCAAGTATATTTTAATTTTATTAGATAGCTTATTGCTTGTTGTAAGAAATTTGTGTAACTTAATTAAGACATGGATGACAATATACAATCAAACGAATTGGACACAGAAGTAATAGATATCGTTCCAGATACCGTTAGAACCCAGCTTTCAGTTGAGTCACTCATAAAAACTCTAATATCCCGTATAGCCCGAGTCAAAGAAGATTTAAAACCCGTGAAGGAAATGCTTAGTGATCTTCTTAATAATAACGAGAAATATCAACTTGCAGATAATGAAGCTAAAGAGGCTAGCAAGAAAAAATCAACAATAAAAAAGGAAATTCTTTCAACTCCTGAAGGCAAAATGGCAAGTAGTAAAGTAGACGAGCTTAAGAATGATTTAAAAGAAGCACAAGAAGCTTTGTCTACTTATTTGGCAGAGTATCAGAAGCTTACAGGATCTAGTGAGATTGAAGGTGAAGATGGGGAACTTAGAAAAATTGTTTATGTTGCTAAATTGGTTAAAAAAACCAACCTCGAGAGATAGTTAATTACCAAAATTTGCAGGGCTGGAGGGAATCGGACCCCCGATAGAGGATTTGGAGTCCCCTGTTATACCACTTAACTACAGCCCTAAATTACTGATATTTTGAATTATACTTTAAATATTGCAAATATAGAAATATACCCTATAATACATATAATATGAAAAAAGAAACACTTAGGATACCGGCACCACCAATAGATGCCTCGCTTGAAGAAATAGAAGCGTGGCAACGAGCCACACAATTAGGTGGCTTACAGTCAACAAGAGAATATCTTGATCAATCTGCGGATACTAGAAAGTGGAATTGCCCAAACTGTGGTTCAACTGATATTCCTTGTTCTATTCCTTGTCCTCAATGTCAGCACAATAGACCTAAAGAAAATTGGGATAAAGATACAGAGGGTAAAAATGGTCTATTGAGATTAAAAGCTATATTTAGAAGAAAAACTAAAATAGGTAGAAGTCCATTAAGATAATCATTGTATTGAAATATAGGAAAGATGTAGGTTATAATATAAAAATGGAAAGTTCAAATCGTCCAGTTGATCCTTTATCACGGGCAAACCAAAATAAGGAAAAGAAGAAAGCTGAAGAAAAAGGCAAGCATAAGTCTGTTCGTTTGTCGACTATCAATCGCGGGCCAACTCAGGGTTCTGGAGGAATGAGTTTTTCCGATACCGAAGGTCAGGAACCTGAGAAGGTTGTTAAAAGGAAGAAAAGTGGTGGCTTCAGCTTCACAGGTTTTTTTAAGAATGGCGCAGTTGGTGTTGGAAGCGTTCCACAACCTAATGAAAATACAGGTAATGAATCTTCTACTGATGAAGAATAACTTCAATTATTTAATTTTTGCCCAATCTTGAGTAACCTGTTCTTGAGTGATTAGCCCCTTTTTTAACATTTCTTCTATAAGTTTTCTGAATCTTCTTGTTTCACCCATATTTCCACGGACACTTTTTGTAACAACTATCTGATTAGCATCAATTGGTATTGTAATCTCTATAGGTTCGGGGAAATCGCATGGACCGCCTAATGAATTGTTAAATGTTCGTTCTAGGCTCCAAACTTCTCTGGCCATGACCATATTATACTCTTATACCAAAAATTTACTATAGGGATTTTACTTTAATTTGCTTGTTTCTTTGTGAAGTGTTTGTTTTTTACAAACTTGGCACCATTTTTTAAGTTCTAACTTTCCTTTACCTTTTGTGTCCATATTAACCTTATTTCTGTCTGTCACATAGTTTTGTGATTTACAGGTTGGACATATCATTCCTACAATTTCTCTTGCACCCTTTTTTGCCATAGTGAGTGTATTTTACATTTAAGATTTATTTTAAACAAGTCTTGATTTCAAAGAGCATCGAATCTAATCTTTAATGGATGCGTATTTGGTTTGTTTCTACACGTATTGCTGGTAACGATGGTGTTTCTTTAGAAGCTGTGCGGTGGCGCACTATTCTAACCAGAATGGGTCACAAAGTAACTTTTGTTGCAGGAGAGTTGGATAGGGCAGGAATATTAATACCAGAACTTCATTTTAGTAATCAGAAAGTAGTTAAGCTTCACGACAAAGTTGTATATGGTAAAAACAATTTTAAAAAGGTAGAAGCTGAAGTTTTTGAAATGGCAGGAAAAATTGAAGGAAAACTACGAGAAGCTTTCAATGGCCATAGGCCTGATATGTTAATTATTGCCAACTGTCTATCTCTTCCGATGCATTTTCCATTAGCCGTTGCACTTTCTAGAATAATTGATGAATATAAAATACCAACAATTGCCAGACATCACGACTTTTGGTGGGAAAGAAGTAGATTCATGAAATCAACTTGTTTTCCATTTTTCAAAAGATGGTTTCCTCCAGTTAGTAAATATATAAAACATGTAACTATTAACTCAATTAGTCAAAACGATCTAAAAGAGAAGCTTGGAATAGATTCAGTTGTTATACCTGACACTTTTGATTATGTGGGTACAAAAAATAAAAAAGATAAATATAGCAGTACTTTTAGAAAAGATTTTGGTATTACAAATGATGATATTGTGTTCCTACAAGCAACTAGGATTGTCCCAAGGAAAAGAATTGAAATTTCAATTGAGCTTGTTAAAAAGTTAAATAATCCGAAAGTTGTTTTGGTTGTTGCAGGTAGAGTTGGTGATGAAGGAAGAGATTATTTTGAAAAACTTGAAGAATTAGCAAATAGATTAAAAGTTAGAGTTGTTTTTGTTGGAGATTACATTGATTTTAATCGAAAATTAACAGGGGATAGAAAAAAGATATATACACTTTGGGATGCATTTATTGCTTCTGATTTTGTTACATATCCATCTCAAATTGAAGGATTTGGTAATCAATATATCGAATCTGTGTATTTCAAAAAACCTGTAATAATTACACCGTACCCAGTTTACAAATCAGATATTAAACCATTAGGGTTCAAATCAATTGAAATTACACCTAGTTTATCTGGGAAAGATATAGAAATGGTTAATAGTTTTTTGAATGATCCAAATAAAGTAAAAGAAATGGTCGATTCAAATTTTGAGTTTGGTAAGAAATATTTTTCATACGAAGCCACAGAAGTAAAAATATCTGATCTTCTAACGATGTAGAAAAACCAATTAATGTTTGAGCCTGAAGAGAGAATCGAACTTTCGTCTTGTCATTACCAATGACATGCTCTACCACTGAGCTATTCAGGCGCCCAAAGTGATATGATTATATCATGTTAGATAATTTGTTTTCTTCACTAATTGCATTTCTAATTGCACTTGTGCCAGCTTCTTTAATTACCAATAGTCTAAATGAAACTAACAAGACAACAATTATTTTTACTGGTGATATTATGCTTGGGCGGTCTGTGATGGGTGAGGCTGTTGATATAAATGATTACTTATATCCTTTTAGAAACGTTCAAAGTTTTTTAGCTAATGCTGATATTACTTTTGGAAATCTTGAAAATGCAGTCACGAAAAATTGCCCAAGACAATATAAAGGTAGTTTTTCATTTTGTGCTACTCCTGAAATTGCAAAAGGATTACAAGAATCTGGCGTTGATGTTGTAACTCTGGCCAACAACCATAGTTACAATTTTGGGTCTGACGGTTTTGAAGAAACAAAAAAGAATTTAAGTAATCTTGGCATAAAATCGGTTGGTTGGGATAACCTAGAGATAATAGAAAAAAATGGAATAAAATTTGGATTTTTAGGTTTTGACTATGTAACTTCGCAAAAAAACATAGAATCAGATTTAAATTTAATTAAAGAATCAAATGAAAAAGTTGATGTTTTAATAATCAGTCCACATTGGGGTGAAGAATATAAAGCAGTTGCAAATAATTTTCAAATAAACTTAGCAAAGCGAATGGTTGAGAATGGCGCAGATTTAATTATTGGCCATCATCCACATTGGGTTCAGAATTTCGAAGAAGTAAACGGTATACCTGTATATTATTCATTAGGTAATTTTGTTTTTGATCAAATGTGGAGTGAAGAAACTAAAAAAGGAATGGTTATAAAAATAACTTTTGACGAAAACAATATTGTAAAACGAGAGGAATTTAGAACATATACCTCAAAGATCGGTCAGCCTGAAATCATCATTGAATCACCAAAAGAGTAAAAACGGTAATTATTTTTAATAGCTTCCATATATGCTTTTCCAACAACTGTATTTTTAAAATCTATAAATCTGTGTTTTGTGTTTGGAAAAGAGACAAATGCAGATACTAATGCAAGAAGTGTTGATTTTGGTAAGTGAAAGTTGGTTATCAAAGCATCAACAAATTTAAATTTATATGGTGGTTTTAGAAATATATCAGTTGAACCATTTGTATTACCAACTGCTATTGATTCTAAAACCCTTGTTGCTGTTGTGCCTACTGAAATAATTCTTTTGTTTTCTTTTTTATATTTTTTTAATCTTTTTAAAGTTTCTGGTTCAATAAAAAATTCTTCAGAATGCATAACATGGTCTTCAAGTCTGTCTGTTTTGATTGGCATGAACGTACCAAGACCAACATGAAGTGTTACATATTCTATTCTTATATCCTTATTTTTTATCTTTTTTAATAATTCTTTTGTAAAATGAAAACCTGCAGTTGGAGCTGCTACAGAACCTACGTCTTTTGCATAAGTGGTTTGGTATTTTTTTCTAATACTACTTTCTTTTTCAGAATTATGAATATATGGAGGAAGGGGAGTGATACCTACCTTTTGAAGTTTTTCTAAAAGTTCAACTTTGTTAATATTGAATTTTAATATATGAATTTCAGAATTTCTATGAATAACTTCTGCATAGAATTCTCCAAAAATTACTTTTGTACCAATTTTAATTCCGGGTTTGCAAAGTGCCTCCCAAGTTAATTTATTTAGCGATTTGTTTAAAAGTATTTCTACTTTTCCACCAGTTTCTTTTTGGCCAAAAACCCTAGCAGGGAATACTTTTGTATCATTCAAAACCAAGACATCATTTTCTGTTAAATAATTAATGATATCGTAGAAGTGTTTGTGAATAATTTCGCCATTATTTCTATCAATAACCATTAACTTTGAATGATCACGCGGACTAACAGAGGAGTTTGCAATATGTCCATCAGGAAGCTGGTAATCAAAAAGTGTAGTTTTCATAATCTGAATAAATACAAAAAACTGAGAAATTGCTTTCTCAGTTGATCGTGTGCCAAGGCTAGGATTCGAACCTAGGTATCCTTACGGAGCCTGTTCTACAGACAGGTGCATTTGACCACTCTGCAACCTTGGCGAAAAACGGACAGATTGTATTATATCAATTCTCCCAACTATCTACTAGGTCTTTGTAGTTTGATTTTATTTGAAGGTATGAGTCTTTGAGTATCAGGTCAAGTTTTGTACTAGGAAAGTGTCTTCTAAATAATTTATCTCTTAGTAATGAGTAATCGCTCATGTAGTTTTTAACTTCTATATATGTATCAAATTCAGGAAGATAAAAATCAGGACGGTAGGTATGTTTACCTATGTCAAAAAGTTTTGGTGCATATTTCCATTTTATACCCACCAAATTATAGACTCTTGCCACATTTGCCTCCCAAGTGCTGTAAAAATTTATAATTGGATCAATGTCTAATCTAATACCATTTTTTCCCTTTGAAGCTTTTGGAGATGTCGTTAGCCTGCCTGTAACACTTATCGCGCAACGTACGCTGCAATATTTTTGTCGTTTTGCTAAATATGGAACTCGAGTAAAAGATTTACCACAACTTTTACATATCAACTGTATTCTAATTTTTTGTTCGGGGAAGTAATGAGTCTGTGATAACTTTACAGATCTAGAAATCCTTTGTCTGGTTATGGAAGACTGTATTCTTCCTGTATTGTTGACATGAGCTGCGCAGTTTTTTGAACAGAAAACCCTTTGATCATATGGTTTTACTAAAAATGTATTTTGACAAGATTGATTCATACATTTTCTATCGACCAAAGCGCTTATGAGAGAGTTATGAAGACCTTTTTTCCAATTCAAACGTGTTCGCTCAGATTGTTTACGTTTATATTCAGGATCATTATAAAATGAATAGGGCATATATGATTGATAGCGTCGTTAATTAAATATAGAACGAAGTATAACCGAAGTCAATGGTTTACAAATACTACTATAGGATGGAGCCTGGGGCGAGGCTTGAACTCGCGAACCTTCTCGTTACAAGTGAGATGCTCTACCAACTGAGCTACCCAGGCGTTAAGGACAAAGGAAGTATACCAAAAAATGGTCCCATCTGGAAAGAGCTTCGGCGAATCTCCTGAATTGCTTCAGGTGGATGAACTGCCTAAAACCATAACAGCTTCAGAACTCATTCTTCCGATTCAACGATTTAGTCAGGAAAATCTGACCTCAACTCTAAACAAACAGGACCATATATATTGTATATCTTTAGGTCAAGGAATGAGAAGACCTAAAAGAAGGTTTGATATTGGAGATACTATTTGAGATACGATTGAAACTCCACCAAATAGTGGAAAAATAATGAATAAAAGTAAAATTGTCCCATACCTATGCAAAAATAAATCAAACTGGGCAGCTTCTTTTGAAGGTAATACCCCTGCCAAAATTTTTCCACCATCTAATGGATGAATTGGAATTAAGTTAAATACTGCTAATGTCACATTAACTCTAATAACTGCAAAAAAGAATATTTCAATAATTGCAGATAAATTTACAAATCTAACAATTATTGCCAATATAATAGCTACTATTATATTAATTGCTGGTCCTGCAAGCGAAATTAATGCAGAATCTTTTCTAGGGTTTTTGAGATTGTATGGATCAAATTCAACGGGTTTTGCCCAACCTAAGAC
>JBAQKY010000005.1:0-2050 GCA_049301455.1 Microgenomates group bacterium | reverse complement strand
ATCCGCCGCAGAACCGAGAAGTGTCAAGTCACCGCCTGCATCAAGGGGCAGTATCAGACGTGAATGCGTGACATTGTTTAAGAGATCCCGCAATTCGGAAAAGGCGAAGAGGGATAAAAATGGGGTGGCGATGTCCAAGGAAGCGCCGGCTTGAAAGCTTTGTCGCAACGCATCAATCACGCGATTAGTTCCGGTATTGCTAATCAACTTCATGCGGATATCCTGAGAAATGATAGGGCATCTCCCCGATTATCGGGGAAAACTATTTATATGGGAAATGTCACCCGTTTTCAAATGGTTCATTCTTTTCTGCAGAAGTGTAATAAGGTTTTATAGTCGATTTTAAAAAAGCTAAATATTGTTATAATTCCAGAAATTGTTCCAGTGAAAAGACCTAATACTTTATTGAAATAAATGTAAAGCTGAACACCCACTACTGTGTAAGCGATGAATATAATGACGATTACAATTCTTTTTATTAAGTTATTTCGTTTCACCATTGCTTCATTCGCAATTCTTTGTTGCTCGCGAAACATTTCTAATTCTACCTCTTTTGCTTTGCTCTCAATTTCCTTTCTTTTAATAGATTCTTGATACTCTTTGCTTTGCTCCTCTATTTCTTGGTCTTTTTTATAAAGAGCATCTTTAAGTTTACTATTTTCCTCTTCTTGTTTTTGTACTCTACTTTTTAATAGATCTTGCTCCTGTAAAAAGTGTTCAATATCACCTTCGTTAATTGATTTGAGAACATTTTCAACATCGTATTCGCTAATTTCTTCAGGTTTTTTCGCTTGTCTTCTTAATTCAGCTATTGATGCAACGGCTTGTTGTTCCGTTAATTTTCCATTTCTAAATTTGTTTTGTAACTCATCATATTTATCTGCAACTGAATCATTAAGCTGATTAGAAAGGACGATTTGTGCTTTTGTAACAATATCAAATGTTTTCGGATAGGTTTGTTCACCAAAACCCTTGTTTAATCTAAACCAAAATTTATTAGTAAGGAAATTGAGATGTGATGCAAGTGGCACATTGCCGTTTTGCTTTAAAGATTCATCCCAGGCCAAATGAAGTGTATTCGAAGTTCCTGATAAAAGAACACAACCTACATTTTCAAATCCTCTATCGCTTATTCCCTTCCGATGAATATTTATAAAGTTTAGATATTTTAAGGAAGTTGATACATGTTCAATTTCAGTGCCCATTTCTTCAGCAAAATGTTTTAATAATCCTTGGTCTTCAATATTGAATTTATGATTATCTATTGAATAATAATCAGCGTAATCATCTTCCAAAATGAAATTCGCTTGTAGTCGTTCAAAGAATCGAGTTTTTTTCTCAATTATGTCGGCAGGTGCTTTGCATCCATCGATAATGGATGTCATTGCTGTTTTTGAAGGATTTGCTTTGTCTTCACCTGAAACTATATACTCCGCCTTTTTAAAAAAGCGTTCTATTTCGTCTTTGACTTCAGTGAAGTATTTTAAACGGATTAACTTCTTGCCTCCTTTTTTTTGACTTTTAATGTTTATTTCTTTTACTAATGAGAAAAAATCATCAAAAAGAGTTTGGTATAATTGCCCATTAATGCCTGCAAAGTGAAATAGTAATTCGGTATCAATATAAATGGTCAGTTCAGTGTTCCAAGAACCTAAATCATTTAAACTGGAGTTGTATTTCAAGCCAGTATATAAAACAATTCCTTCTTTAATTATATTTAGTTGCGACGTGAAGTTAGAATCTTGTCTGCCTTTTAGAATAAAGGCACTTACATATTCGGAATATTCTTGTGCTGCTGATTCGTCAATTATAAATGAACAAAACGAATGGACAATTTTCTCCTTTTCCACTTCTGATAGAATTACTTTTCTTTGTTCTTCAATAAACCTGAGAAGGTTTTGAATTATTAATTCATTTGTATGCTTAACCCAAGTTCACGACTTTTGCTCTGAATACGGGTGATTTTGGCCATATTGTGGCTTTACAAGAATACGTATTCTTGTAAAATCAGCGAGTTAAAACAATCTGAAAGCCGGGAAGTGTTTTGTAG
>JBAQKY010000004.1:0-12197 GCA_049301455.1 Microgenomates group bacterium | reverse complement strand
TAGTTATAGTTAAAGACTATTTCTTCTCCATTTTTAATATCTTTGATCGCATAGATCTCTAATTGCTTGGAGTAATTGTAATAGTATCTGGCATTTGGGTTATATGAATGGTTATATAAGCTCCCATAACCTAATGCGATTGCAAAATGTTTGTTAGTATATTCAAAAAAGTAATAATATAATTTTGTTTTTTTAATATATTCAAATTCTTTCATTGGCATCAAAAGTAAAGGAGCTTTTTCAATTAGCTCTCCCTTTTTAATATCTTTTTTAGCAAAAACTCCAAGCCCTTTTGCCACCTTAGACTGTTGTACTATTATCTTTTGCATCTTTAAGTGTGTTAACAAATATCCTTCTTAGTGTCTCAGTAAAATCAATTCCATACATTTCAAGGATTATTGAATAGGTTGCATGTGTCTCTTTTGGTGGACCAAAAAAGGGATTGCAGTTAGGATCGATTACATAAATTCTTCCTGATGCGTCAATTCTTGTATCAATTCTTGCATAATCTGACATTTTTAAAATATCAAATGTCTTTTTGATATATTCCTTTAGATTTGGAGTATCATATTTTTCATATATGATGTTGTCCCAACTTTTCCACTTTTTATCAAAAGTCATGACATCCTCTTTTGTTTCTGTTCCAGTTTTTCTTTGTACTGAATATACTTTTGTATTAACACTGTCAAGGACTGCGGCTGTTACTTCAATTCCTGCAATAAATTCATCAACTAAAATTGGTTGATTATATTTGTCTATCAGTTCTTTAACTTTAACTCTTAATTGCTTTTCATTCTCACAAATACTGTTTTCATCAATTCCAATGCTGCTGTGTTCTACATTAAGCTTAGGAAATAGTGGATATCTAAGCTCTGGATTGATCATTTCTGTATAACTTGAAATGAGTTGATGTGTAGGAACTGGAATTCCATTTGCTTGCATTAGTTGATACATTAAATATTTATTTGTACCAATTGACCAACCGAGAGTGCCCGCGCCTGTATACGGAATACCCATGATTTCAAGTAACCCAATTACAGATGCCCCAAGATTTGATTGCCCGCGTACACTGTCAACAAGGTTTAAGGCCATGCATGGTTTATATTTTTTTAAATTATCAGCAATGTGGTCATCACAAGCAAAACTGACAACATCAATACCTAGTTTGTTTACATACTTGGCAATATCATTAGCATATATATCTGCACCTTCCTCTGATATATATTCATCCTCTGTTTTGAAGTACTCTCTTTTAACATCAGAATATATTATTGCAACCTTTTTAGGTAATGGTGGATCTTCGTTAATATTTGTCATTTTTAATACCCCCACTCCCTCATTGTGTTTTGAAGCATTCTTTTGAGTAATAATTTAAATGGAACACCATAGCTTTCCATGGTTTTAACCATCTCACATTCCCACTCAGGAGGCCCAAAGTGACAATTAGCATTTGCATCTATGAAATAGTATTTGCCCATTCTATCCATTCTTAAATCAAACTTTCCGTAGTCTCCCATTCTGCTTATCTTAAAAGCCTTTTTAACAAGTGCATCAAGTAAAGGGTCATGATATTTTTCATACTTTAGATATTTTTTATATTCAGAAGGTTCATACATCCAGCAAAGATCATAATCTAAAAATTCATGGCCAGTTTTATTATTTGGTAGTTTAATTTTTCTTTCAGTTGCATATACCTTTTTATTAACAGATTCAAAAATAAATGTTGCAAATTCACGTCCGTCGATAAATTCTGAAACCAAAACATCCTGTTCATAGTACTTCTTAAGAAGATACTTAAGTTGTTTTCTTAACTGTTTTTCATTTTCAACAACTGACTTTCTTGTTATCTCTACATTACTGTGTTCCTCATTTAACTTCAAAATCAAAGGGAACTTAAGTGATGGGTCTAGTGGTGTTTTGTATGATGTCATTAATTGAAATGCAGGAACTGGAATACCATGCTGAGAGAGTAACGCATACATTAAGTATTTGTTACAACCTAGAGAGAAACCTAAAATATCAGCACCTGTGTATGGAATTTCAAGAAGTTCAAGTGTTGCAGGGATGGTTGCACCGAGATAATCATAGCCCTTAACTGTCGTAACAAGATTAATTGCCATGTCTGGCTTTTCTTTTTGTAAATTAATTGCAATATCAGAATCACCTTTTATATAGCAAACCTCAACTCCAAGTGATTTAAGATATGGACCAAATGCTTCTGCCTCCTCATCTGAACCATCAACGGTATAGAATTCTTCATCTGTGTAGTAGTATTCCCGTCTTGCATCTGTGTATATAACTGCAACCTTTTTTGGCAATTTGCCACCGTTATGATTTTTCTTTGCAATCAAACTTCTTGTGTTTGGTGAATTAACAATATCTTTCATATATATAGATTGTATTTAATACTTTTTATACGTTTATAAGTTATGTATGAATATTTATATATAATTTGGTAGAATATACAAGTAGTAAACGCGACTATAGGTAAATGGATATACCGACTCCCTTCTAAGGAGCAATTCTAGGTTCGATTCCTAGTAGTCGCACTTAAGTTTTTTAAAACTGCAAGCACCTCATCTTCATTTTTGGTACAAAAAGCTTTGCCACCAAGGTCTTCAAATAATTCACAATTCTTTTGCCCATCGTCAATTAATACGCAATCATTAATTTTAAAACCTGCACTCATAATAGTATCTAAATATTTTTTACCGCCGTCAGAACGTTTGAGAGATTTTATTTTGTAACTGGAATGTATTTCGTGAAATGATTCAGAAAGAATTGGATTGGCAGGAATAGTAAATCTGTGAAATGAATCCATATTATCTGTTCTAAGAATGCAATACCAACTATCTTTTAACTGCTTTACTAATTTTAGTATGTTTATTGATATGTCTAATTTTTTACAATCCTCACAAAATATTTTAAATAATTCATCTTTATCAATTCCAGTCTTGTCAGATATAATTTTATTTATTTCTTCGCTTGTGTATTTTCCAATCATCCAATCATTTACTAAACCTTCTATTTTATTTTGGCTCTTAAATAGTAAGTTTTCTATTTTGGGATAATAACTATGTAGTTTGTGTTTTTTGTTCGTTAAACTGTTCCAAAATGGGTTATATGAAATAACACCATTAAAATCAACAAACAGCACTCCTTTATGTTTATTCCCCATATAGGAGATAATACAAAGCTTAATACCCCAAAACAAGGTATAATACTCATTATGTTGGTAGATAAGGCAGAAATTACAGTTCGTGGTGGTCATGGTGGTGCAGGTTGTGTCTCCTTTGGTTTTTTGCGTCGTTCTGGTCCAGATGGTGGAAATGGTGGTAAAGGTGGGGATTTATATATTAGGTCAACTTCTGATCTAACACTTCTAAACAGATTTATTAGTAAATTTGATTTTGCAGCTGAAAATGGAGAGAACGGAAGCAAAAATAAAAAAACTGGTAAAGGTGGAGAGGATGTTGAACTTTTAGTTCCTATTGGAACTGTAGTTATAAATAAGGAAACAGGTAAAGAAATTGTTGAGTTTACTAAAATTGACCAAAAGGAATTAATTGCCAAAGGTGGTAATGGAGGTTGGGGAAACTATGAATTTAGAAGCCCAACCAGAACAACTCCTGATTTTGCAAAACCTGGATTACCTGGAGAAAAATTTGATATTATTTTAAATTTAAAATTGATTGCAGATTATGGACTTATTGGATTACCTAATGCAGGAAAATCTAGCTTATTAAATGAATTAACAAGGGCACAAGCAAAAACTGCAAATTATCCATTTACGACACTCACTCCAAATCTTGGTGCAATTGGTTCAAAGTTCATTGCAGACATTCCAGGACTAATTGAAGGTGCATCAGCAGGAAAAGGTCTTGGTATTGAGTTTTTGAAACATATTGAAAAAGTTAAAGTTCTATTGCATTGTATTTCTGCAGAGTCAGATGATATGGAAAGAGATTATAAAATAGTTCGCGATGAAATGGGTAAATACAACAAAGAACTCTTAAATAAAAAGGAAATAATTATTATCACTAAATCTGATTTAGTAAATACAAAAGTTAAGTTTAAAAAAGGATTTGTTGTTTCAATTCATGATTGGGATAGTATTGAAAGTCTAAAAAAACTTCTAATCTAAGTTTGTGTGTTAAAATTTAAATTCATGATAAAAAAAGTTTTTGCTATATTGTTTTCAATTTTTATATTGTTTTTGAGTGCAAAAGAAACAAATGCCGTTTATGATCCGAGACAGGTTAAAAACAATATTTTTGGTGCACACATTATCAATCATTCAGATCTAGAAGATTTATCAAATGCTACAAATGTAAACGGAGGTGATTGGGGTTATGTAACCATTGTCATAACTGAGGCCCAAAGAGATAAAAATGTTTGGCAAAAGTTTATGGATGATTGCAGAAGGCTTCGATTAATACCTATTGTAAGAGTAGCAACTAAATACACTGATGATAGCTGGGAAACACCAAGGGAGGATGAAATAAATAATTGGATTAACTTTTTTAACTCGTTAAATTGGGTAATTGAAAATAGATATGTTGTTATTGGAAATGAACCAAATCACGCAAAAGAGTGGGGTGGAAAAATTGATCCAGCTGCTTATTCAATCTATTTAAAGAAATTCAGTCAGAGTTTAAAAAATTCTAATTCTGACTATTTTGTACTCCCAGCAGGATTTGATCAAGATGCTCCAAATAGTAAAAAGACAATGGACCAAAAAAAGTATATGGAGTTAATGATTAAAGAAATGCCTGATGTGTTTGAATTTGTTGATGGTTGGAATAGTCACTCCTACCCTAACCCTGCATTTTCTGGTCCTACAACAGGAAAAGGCAGAAGAAGTATCAGAGGCTATGAGTGGGAACTGGAGCAATTGAAAGTATTAGGTATAAAAAAAGATCTTCCGATCTTTATTACTGAAACAGGATGGGTAAGAAGCAAAAAATATAATGAACAAGATGTAGCTCAAAACTTAAAAAAAGCATATGAAGAGGTTTGGATGAAAGACGATAATGTTGTTGCAGTAACCCCTTTTATTTTAAATTACACAGAGGAGCCATTCTATGAATTTAGTTGGAAAAACAAAAATGGAAGTTACTTCCCTATTTATCAAACTATCCAATCCGTCCAAAAAATTAAGGGTGAACCAATACAAAAAATTAATGGTGAAATAATATTTAGTTTTCTAAACCCTTTAATGTTAAAAGGCTTAGATCATAAAGGATTTGCTGTTGTTAAAAATAAAGGACAAGCTATATGGACACAATCTGAGTCAAATGTAATAAATGAAACACAAAATAGTGAAATAAAGGTATCAAATACTAAATTTAGTCCAATTGAACCATTTTCTACAGGACTTGTTGTATATACATTAACAACTCCAGACAAATCTGGGTCATTTGATATTAAACTTGGATTCTATGTTAAAGGCGAAAGAGTTGGTGATATAACAAACAGCAAAATTATAATTTTGCCATAGTCATGGTAAAAGTAACACTTTTTAGGTAAAATACATTGGGTCAAGTTAATTTGGGCCCGTAGCTCAGCGGTAGAGCAGATCCCTCTTAAGGATAAGGTCGATGGTTCGAATCCATCCGGGCTCACATATGAATTTGTCTAATTCGTCTCCTGTTAGATTTATCTATTCGTTTTTAATTGGCTATGTGATGGGTATTATTAGCTTTCACCTATTTGTAAACATGTGTGAATACTTGGTTAGTTTAAATTCAGATTTTTCAACACCAACACTTTCAGCAATAGCTTCCTTCTTTGAGTTGGCTGTTCCATTTATTATTTCAGTCGTTACTGTAAAAATATATAAATTCAAAAGTCGTTACGAATTACCTTTTCTCAGATTATATCTACCTCAACTAATTTTATTACCTGCGGCTTGGTTTATTGGGGTTTGGTATTGGGGGTTGATAACAAATAGAACTTTAACGATTTCATTTTCGATGCCTATTGGTTTAATACTTTTACATCACTTGATTACTTTTTGTCTTCTCTTGTTACCTACTTATTTAATTAATGTTCCTAAACGTAGTTAATTTTAAATTTTCTGATATAACAATTCATTTTTAAAATGGCATTTTTATTACTATTTAAAACTTTGGAATATCTGTCAACTAATGATTCCAAGAGTCCTTTGTTGTTATCATATAAAAATAAATTTAAATTATTTTGATTTGTAAGATCTGAAACTTTAATATTCGTTATAGTTTCTAGTAGTTCCACGGCAACGCCGTTATTTAAATCTACTGTTGGATTTACTATTTTAGTTTTTGTAACAGTTCCTATTTTTATTATTTCTACTGCCTTAAATTTTGTAAAGTCCGGGTATTGATTTGTATTTGAGTGATCTAGGTTAATGTGGTAAAAGATTTGACCAACTTTCAATTTTCTCAATTGAACCATTTCTCTTTTTGTTAGCCTTATGTACTTAGGATCTGAAGTTTGAATTATCTTTGCCATATTGACCAGATACCTGTAGAAAGGATTCTGCCCCCTGATTTTTCTTTTAATGTGAGTTCTCCGTTTGTAATGTTTCCATTTAAATTTTTAAGTTTGTCATTTAAGATATTTGCCAAACTGACCGATGACGATGAAATTGCATAGGCATTCACAATTACAAACAATGGATTCTCTGTTAGTATTTGACTGACATTATCCAAAAGTTTTGGAAAGTCTTTTACAAACGACCATTTTTCTCCATTTGGACCATGACCATATACAGGTGGGTCCATAATTACGCCATCATATTTAACACCTCTTTTAATTTCTCTAGCGGTGAACTTTAAGGCATCATCAATTATAATTCTGGCATGCTTTTCAGAAAGTACAGATAAATCTTGGTTTTCTTTAAACCATGTAATTGCAGGCCTTGAAGCATCTACATGTGTTACCTTTGCACCAGCCTCTAATGCTGAAAGACTGGCAATTCCTGTATATCCGAATAAATTTAGAATATGTGGTTCTACATTTGCATCTTTAACCAATTTTGAAATCAAATCCCATTCAAATTTTTGTTCAGGGAACATACCAACATGTTTAAATGGGGTGAGTTTTAAATTAACCCTCAAATTATTAATTTCAAACAACCATTTATCAGGAAAATTTGTTTTTGTCACCCATTTGTCGTTTGCAAATTCTGCGTCAGCATTTACCCAATCTTCAGGAGGCAAAGTTTTTTGCCACATAACTTCTGGGTCAGGGCGATTTAGAATATATTCTCCAAATCTTTCTAACCTTCTACCGCTTCCACTGTCTAGTAATTCATAATCCATATTTTAAAATTTTAAACAAAACGCACCATCATTCCTGTTTGGACCTTCGTTGATAACGGCATTTCTTGTCCATCAAACTTTGCGCCATTTCCCCAAATTTTAGCAAGTGTAGTACCTGCTAAAAATTCTGAACCAATTCCTCTTGCTACATCTTCAAGTGTATCATTTTCTTTCATAATTACAGGATTGTCTGTGTTTGGTTTGTCAGTTTTTTCTACAAGATAGACTGTAACAAGTTTTAATTCTTTCCAAATTATTTCTTTAAGTTCCTCTGTACCAATATTTTTGTCAGCTGATATATATATTAAATCCTCATATTTATGCCCATCATGAGTATCTGCTTTGTTAACAACAAAGATTGCGTTTTTATAGACTATTCTTTGGGAGAAGCTATCAATAATTTGATCAATTGTTACCTTTTCTTTTAAAATTACCCTTCCATTTTTAATACCAAATTCCTGTGCAATTCCTTTGACATCATTTAAATCATAATCTTGTTTAATATTTGAAACTATTGATAAGCCACCAGCTAATTCTTTTTCAACTCTAACGTCTGGAACTTTTTTGTTTATTCTAATACCTGCAATTTCAAGCTCTTTTAATAGATGGTCAAAGAAGTTAAGTCTTTCTGGGTCAGTCATTATGACAAGTAAGTCAGCTCCACGAGCAACAGATAAAACTTCTTTTCCTCTCCCTTTTCCAATTGAAGCCCCTTCAATTAAACCGGGAACATCTAAGATTTGGATATAACCATCTCGGTATTTAAGCATTCCGGGAATTACAGAAACTGTAGTAAATGCATAGGCTGCAATTTTACTTTTTGCATTGGTTAATAAATTGATTAAGGTGGACTTGCCTGCAGATGGGGGGCCAATTAAAACAATAGTTGCATCACCTTGTTTTTTGACTGCATAACCTCCCCCACCACTTCCACCACCTTTAGTAGCTGTTTCTACCTCTTTGTCCTTAAGACGCGCTATTTTAGCTCTCATCGCTCCTATGAAGCCATTTGTAGCTTTATGATGTGGAGTTTTTCTAAGTACTGCTTCTATCTCTTCTATTTGTTGTTGTATATCTGCCATAATATCTGATTATATCAGGCTTGAGTGATATAATATAACTTGTGTTCGCGCCCGTAGCTCAACTGGATAGAGCGCTTCGCTTCGGACGAAGAGGTTTGGGGTTCGTATCCTCACGGGCGCACAAAAAAATGAACATGAAGAATATATTATGGCTCATACTTGGTTGCTTACTAATTTTTTTATTAAATTTATTACTAGGAGCAATAATCTCTATCCCCGGGTTGATTATTGGATTTATCATTCCATATCTTTCTGTAACTGCATTGTTTTTATATCTAACTTTTTTAAATATATTTAATTTTAATTTTAAAATATTTAAAAATAATTTTTTGCGATCATTAATCTTTATTAGTATTCTAGTTGTATATTCAATAATATCCTGGCAGTCATTTCTAATTAGAGAAGGTGTAAAGCAAGGTTTTGTTTCCAAACCTATCAATCGTAGGTATGAATTCTCTGATAAACATTGGTATTTTTTGAACAGAATTCATCCGTTGTTTCCGTTTTCACAAAAAGGGTTGGCATACATCGATATTAATCATAATCTCTCTTTACCACTTGGATACAAAAGTCTTGAAAAAGATAAGAATAGGGTCGGATGGCATTCAATCATATCAAACAGATTTTATTATATATCGTTCACAGTTGCATTCATCTATGGTTTAAATATCTCACTATTAGTAATGCGTAAAATACGTATTTAAGTAATTACACTTGACCTTCCCACTACTCCACATGCTATATTAAATTCCAGAGTGAAATTTGTAATTATATCTGTCGGTGTTTTATCAGGCCTTGGTAAAGGCATAACTTCAGCCTCAATAGGACTTCTATTAAAATCTCATGGAATTAAAGTAACTGCGATGAAATGTGATATGTATTTAAATGTTGATGCAGGAACAATGAATCCAATAGAACACGGCGAAGTCTTTGTGACAGATGATGGCCAAGAAACAGATCAAGATTTAGGCCATTATGAAAGATTTTTAGAAGTTAATCTAGGAAAAGACAATTACACCACAAATGGTCAAATATATAAATTAATTTTAGAGAAAGAAAGGCACCTTGATTATGGGGGTAAATGTGTTGAACCATACCACCACATACCTCCAGAAATTATTAAAAAGTGGTACAAGGCAGGTGAATCAAACAATGCAGATGTTGTACTAGTTGAACTCGGTGGAACAGTTGGAGAATATGAAGGTCTTTTATTTTTTGAATCGATTAGACGACTAAAACTTACTAACCCCAAAGATGTTGTACTTGTTCATGTTGGTTATCTTCCTGCTCCTCCATCAATTGGTGAATTAAAATCAAAACCACTTCAACAATCTGTTACCATGCTAAATTCATTAGGTCTAATGCCTGACTTTATAGTATGTAGATCAGAAATTGCAGTAGATGATAAGAGAAAAGAAAAAATTGCGATGTCTTCAGGTCTTCCAATTGAAAACATAATTGCAGCACCTGACGTTGATAGTATTTATAAAGTTCCAATTGTATTAGACAAACAAAAATTTGCAGAGAAGATAATTAGAAGTCTTAAACTTAAACACAAGCGAAAAGATTTAAAAAAATGGCAAGAACTTGTTAAAAGTATTGATAATACAAAAGAGGAAGTAAACATTGGAATTATTGGTAAATACCACAAGACTGGAGATTATGTTTTGACTGATAGTTATGTATGTGTCGTGGAAGCATTAAAACATGCAGGTTGGAAATTAGGATTAAAACCTAACTTGATTTGGTTTGATAGCGAAAAAACAGATAATGATTATTCAAATTTAGATGGAATTATAATTCCACAAGGCTGGGGTAAAAGAGGAATAGAAGGAAAAATAGATGCAATTAAGTACGCAAGAGAAAACGATGTCCCCTATTTAGGATTATGCTTTGGGATGCAAATGGCAGTAATTGAATTTGCAAGAAATGTTCTGAAAATGCAGAATGCTAACACTGAAGAAGCCGATCCATTAACAAATTACCCAGTAATCCACACAATGGATTATCAAAAGGAACTAATCAAAAAGCATGAATACGGTGGAACAATCAGACTTGGTAGTTATCCTTGCAAGATCAAAAATGGATCAAGACTTAATCAGATATATCAAAAACTAGAAGTTAATGAACGTCATAGACACAGATACGAGTTTAACAACAAATACAAAAGCAAATTTGAAAAAGCAGGTATGGTTATTTCAGGAACTAGTCCTGACGGAAAATTAGTTGAAGCAATTGAACTACCAAATTTAAAATTCTTTGTAGGAACACAATTTCATCCAGAATATAAAAGCAGGCCTCTTTCACCACACCCACTATTTGTTGATTTTTTGAATTCCATAACCTCTACCAAATCTATTTCCAAACATAAATCTGTCTAGATCAAACATATCTATTAAAATGCCTGATAAAAATATTGCAGTAATTATTCCAACTACGACTAAATAAAAATTCTTTTTGTATGAGAAATCGAATTTCTTAAGCATATAGATTCCACCTACTATTCCGATAATTGCTAAAACTGGTGCCCACAGTGGAAAGTTTGAAATTATTTGTTGTAAACGTATATCAGCCATTGGGCCATGGGATCTAATTGAAAACATAAACAATCTAACAATAAACATTAAAACAATTGATATTGATGCTAGGCCTAAAACCATTGAAGCTGAACCTAAAACAAAATACCACTTTGGTTTCATTTTAATTTGTCCTTTTTTAATTTTGGACATTATTTCATTGGTTATGTCTATTTGTTTTTTTTGCATATTTTTTTCATTAATCCTTTAGCTCTACTTATTCTTGTCCCAATAGTGTTGGTAGGTAATCTTAATATATCACTTATTTCTTCATACGATTTCTCCTCTAAATAATACAAACTTAACGGCTCTGAATAAAGAACTGGTATGTCATTTAAGCATTTTCTAACATTCTTTACTGTTTCTTTTTTAAAGTAATCATCTTCAATGTTATCTGTACTTTGAATTTCAAATTCAGGTAACAAGCTTATTTCTTTCTTATATTTTTTAACCAAGTTCATTGCTTCATTGTGTGCAATTCTATATACCCAGCTAGAAAAACTCATCCGAGTATCAAATGAATTTAAGTTTACAAACGCTTTAATAAATGTTTGTTGGACTATATCCATTGCACGAGATTCGTCAATGACAATATTGCTAGCATATCTAAATAATTTCTCTTGATATTTTTTAACAATTTCAGAATATTGCTCTTGATCACTTGTTCTAACTATTTTTATTAACTCTTCATCTGTCATTTTAATATTCTATTACACCTTACATGTATTTGCCTAAACCCCGACCTTAAAGTCGGGGTGGCAAATCACATTGGAATGGAATTTTTATCTTCCATTTCTACCCATACCTGTGCCTCTTCCTGTTCCATTATGTTGATTTAAACCAAGTTCTGTGCGAATTTGGTTTGCTTCAACTAATTTTCCGTCTTCGGCCAAAGCATGAGCTTCTGCAAATTTTGCAAAGTTATCCTTGTTAACTACTTGGGTAACTCTACCTTTTCCTTGCATTAAATTAAGCCATGCAGAAAAATCTTTGTTTTCAAAAGCTTTTTCCATTGCTTCGTGTCTTTCTGCTGTATAGTTTGGACCCTTAACAGCTGGATCTCCTCTATATGCAGTTGCGTTTGATGCTGATGCAAAAATTACACCTGTACCAATTGCTAACATAGTAAGTCCTAAAATTGTTTTGTTCATATTTATTCACCTCCGATCTAATATTAATACAATCAGAAGTGTGTTTTTATTTCAGACAAAAATGATATAATAGGGTTTGCCCTG
>JBAQKY010000003.1:0-1707 GCA_049301455.1 Microgenomates group bacterium | reverse complement strand
AATTCAGCCATACCTTTTCGCACAAGTTCAACGGAAACATTATTTCCATCAACAACAGCGTAGGCTAAAATTCTTCCAAATTTGTCTGAAGTGTAGTTGTCATACTCAAGTTTTATTTCTTTACCTTCAACAAGTTCAGTATTTAACTTAGTAGCTTCTTCTGCAAATGGTTCATTTTCTTCTGGTGCTGTTATCCCCACATAACGCAACACTGTACCGTTAAATATCTCTACAGTGTCTCCGTCTATCACTCTTTTGACAACAGCTGTCTTTGGTAACTTTGTAACATCGTGGTTTTCAATAGCTTCACGAGAATCTAAAACTTTTCTAACTTCATCTTCATATTCTGTGCCGTTGGATAGTTCCTTTAAATTTTTAAGAAGCTCAACTGGGACTAAAACAAATTTGTTATTCGAAGAAAAGCTTTGCTTATTTGTCATCATAGATAAATATTAGATTGGTAATATTACTTTTACAATAGTTCCTTTTCCAATTTTACTTTCAATCTTAATATCTCCGTTATGTGTTTTTATTATTCCCTCTGCTATTGCAAGTCCAAGTCCAGAACCTAATGTTTTTGCAGTTTTTGATCCTCGGCAAAATCTTTCAAAGACATGCTCTAGATCTGATTTTGAAATACCCACACCCTCATCCCTGATTGTGAGAATAATAGTCCTTTTTAGTTGCTTAAGCGAGATTAATACATTTTTGTTGCAAGAGGTATATTTTATTGCATTATCTATTAAATTTAATATTGCTCTACTTATTTTACTTTCATCTCCATATATTTTTATATTCTTATCGATATCTATATTTACCACAATATTTTTTTGTAGCCCAAGTTTTAAAGCTATTTGAGCTAAATCATTGGTGACTTCGGACAAATTAAATTGTTTGTTATTAAGAGTATTCTGGGACATTCCTACCCATGCAAGGTCAAGTAAATTGCTAACTAATTTTGAAATTCTATCGGTATCAATAAGTGTTTCTTTCAATGTTCTTTTATATTCTGTATTTGATCTATCTTTTGAAAGTGTTAGTTCTATTCCTCCTTTTAAGGTGGCTATGGGTGTTTTTAACTCATGAGCAATATCTTCTATGAATTGTCTTTCCCTTTTGAACGATTGGTGTAACCTGTCTAATAAGTTGTTAAATGTTAATGTAAGTTTTTCTATTTCGTCATTTGACTTGGGATTAGGAAGCCTCATTTCTAAATTCTCGGTCGTGATATCATCCATGTTTTGAATAACGGATGAAATTGGTTTAATAATCTTTTGTGTAAATACTATTGCACCTAAGATAACTGGGAGTATAAAAATTATAAAAATAAAGGCTAAAGTGGACATTAATGAATTTAAGGATTTCTGTATAGCCTCGATTGGATGAGCAACAAGTAACACCTCAGTTAATTTGTCATCTGTCCAAGTGGGCTTTATTAAAAATCTCATAGGAGTATTTCCCATGCTTTGGTTAATAAAAGTAATCGATCTATTTTTCTGTGCTATTTTAAATAAATTACTAAATAACATGGTTGAAGAATTAAAATCAACCGAACTCTTAGTTACATTCCCGTTCTGATCAAGTTGTACAGTTACCATAGTTGGAACATTGCCAAATTGATCTAAGTTGTGAGAGTGAAGCGATAATTCCTTATCCACTTCTTGATAAATAATTTTATTGGTAAATATATAAAAACTAGAAAAAATA
>JBAQKY010000002.1:0-4436 GCA_049301455.1 Microgenomates group bacterium | reverse complement strand
ATACAATCACATAACCTACAACATAGGTTCTGAAAAGATGATAAAAAGTTGCATTTAAACCGAATGCTGCAAAATTGATATTATTTATAATCCAATATGATGGTCTAAAACGAGAACTACCAAATTCAAATGTTTGATCTATAAATTGCGAGCAGTTAAATTCTGTAACGCAGGATATAAAATATGATGAACTTTGTAGTAAAACTTGGCCGTCGTCTACCATTGAAAAGTCTTCAAATCTCCACGGTCTTATGAATACAGAGATATAAAAAAAATAGATAAATGTAACCACGATTAAAGTTATTGAGTAATTGTTTAACAATTTATTCGATATCATCTGGATTGAAGCAATATTTTTACAGATCCGCCTAAGTATCTTGTAATTGGTAATTTTGCAAATATAGATGTGATCTTATCTAGTAAGATATTGAATCTTAATCCTAATTTTGAAAATGGAAAAACAAATTCACTAGTTAAAATTGACATTTTTCTAAAACCCTTAAAAGACTTTTCGATAGTAATCGGATTTATAGCCCACTCATCAGGTGAATCTCCAACTAACTTTTTAATAAACTTACTTGATTTTATCAGAAAAACAACTGGGTTTAAGATGTTTGGCTCATAAAAATAAAGTAAACCTTTTTTCTTTAAAACTCTGTGTACTTCAGTTGACAACTTAGTTGAATCGAGATGGTGTAATATGTAGAATCCAAATACAATATCAAATGATTTGTTTTTAAATTTCATATCATAAGCACTTTTTGTATAAAATTTAACATTTTTAAATTTAGAACACTTATTTTTCGCGATTTTTAAGATATCAGGGGAAATATCAATCCCGATGATCTTTGACTTAGGAAACCTAGAAGCAATAAGTTTTGTATATTCACCAGTCCCACACCCCACTTCAAGCATTAACAAGTTATCACTTTTATAAACAGATTTGACAGATGAGAAAAAATCATCTACTTTTTTAAGAATCTTGTATCTTGTGAATGGTTTATCGTAACTGTAGTTAGAATCATATCTCTTGGCATATTTATCAAAATGATGTCTTTCCCTCGCTTCCACTGATGTTATTTTTGGCATATTTTATTTTCTAAGCACTGCTCCTACAGATATTCCAATTGGATATCCAAAATATCTAGTTAGTCTTACTTCGTTAACAAATATAAATTTTAACAGGTTATTAACAACTCCATAATTGGCAATATCATAATTTATAGCTTGGTCATAACTTGAAATTTTTTTAAATAAATTTAATTTACCAATTAAACGTATTATAATAATTGGAAATGACAAAAAAAAGTTAAAGTACGATATGAAATCAACTTTTAAACCTGCATTGTGAGCCAACTTAACGACCTCTCTTCTAGTATACCTCCTATAGTGACCTTGCATAGTATCGTGCTCGGACCAGATAAAACTGAGTGCAGGACTCGTGATAATTATTTTGCCACCTTTTTTCAGTACTCTTTTCGCCTCATTAATTGCTTTTTGATCATCCTCTATATGTTCCAATACGTCAAGGAAAAGGATGTAGTCAAAAAAATTACTTTGAAATTTTAATTTGTCTGCAACCCTTTTGTAGATTTTTTTATGTCCTCTTGATTTGGCATACTTTATAGCCATATCAGAATTATCTATACCATACAAATCTGAATTTGGATAGATTTTATTTACAAAGGTTAATGTCTCTCCTGTCCCACATCCTACATCAAGAATTTTTATATTTTTATTTGAACGACCAATTAAATTTTTAAGTAATTCCCTCCTACCTTCCCACCACCAATGTATTTTTTCTACCTGATTAAATTTCTTAAGAAGAAAACTGCTCATTCGTGTGTTCATACGATTATTGTCTATTTTCATAAAAGATATAATACCACATTGTGTTATAAATTATTTCTGCAAATTGCTATTTTTGCGTATTTCCAAATCAAAAGTCTCAACATAGTACCCATCATAGTCAATAAACTTCGAGTCTACGATATCATACATATTGTTTAGATTTGTATAGACATCATTATGATAAGACATCCAAGGTACATAAACGTACCTAAGCTTCTCATAACCGTAATTGTGCAACGACTTTAGATCTTCTATTTTTCCAACAAAATTTATATTTTTCCAAAAATAACTAGTTGGGACATCATTAATCAATTTCATGTCGGACGGGGTATCCTTATTTATTGTCTTAGACAGGCCATCTATAAACACAAACTGAGAGTTATATACCATTGAATCGTGGTAGCCGAAGTTAGGTGAAGCAAACACATTTGAACTTACATTTCTTCCAAGATAACTTGTGCCAAATAAAATTCTTGAAGACGGATCAAAAGATTTAAAAACTTGTATAAACGTCAGTATGCAAATTATACTGAATATTAGTCTTCGATATATTATTTTTTTTGGAAATAAATAACAAACCGACAGATAAAGAAGAATTATCTTGAAAAATTCTAAATAAACTACATACCGCGGAAACGACATAACAACGACAAACAGATTAAATAATACCAATGAAAAAAATATACTGACACTTATCCAATAATACTGTTTATGGTAAAAGACATCAGAAACAATGTTTTTATTACTATTATTTTTATAAATATTAAACATCGCACTTAAAATTATTATCGATAGCACCCATGAAAAGTTCATTACAAAAATTTGAAATAATCTAATTTTTATATAATACAGATTAATTCCAAGACAAGACTGACAATTTATTCCAAAGCTTAAGTCGAACTTCATGTAATCATTACTATTCCACAATTTACCCCCAGCATATATAAAATATATACAAAAAAATACAATTGGAACAAAAAAATACAAAAGCCTTACGATATTGAATTTCCGATTGACCAATCTATGTTTTGTGAAATTGGACACTAAGTTGATCGCAAAAAATAATGAATATATAACGATCCCTGTCTCTTTCGTAAAAATTAAGAGCAGAGACCATATTATAAAGAGAATCTTTCGCTTATATACATATGATTCAACCATCAAAGTCGTAAAAACTAGCAACGGAAAATCTAGGTTCATAGAAATTGACGTAGCATAAAACAATGGATTAAAAGCATAAATAAATGAGACAAGCGTGTTCTCGAATTTTTGTTTCGGATAAAAGAAATAAAGAATAGAATTAAATGCCCAGATAGATATAATTGCTAGAATCATATTTACAGTATTTAAGACAATAACATTTTCAGCACCAAACAATTGACCAATTGCGATAATCCCAACATATCCCATAGAAGGATGCCCAAGAAAATTGAAATGCGAGGCAATTGCGCTAAAGGAGCTACTTAAATCACTAGCATTTTTCAATTCCAAAAATGCATGTTTTTGTAAAGTCCAATACCAATTCGCATCCCAGTACTGGGAATAACTTAAAAAACCAATCCTAGTAAGCAAATACAGACCCAATACAAACCATATATAATAATTGTCATTTAATAAAAATTTAATAATATTTGAAAAGGACATACTGTTATACAATTTATGAACATAAACTATATACAAAAGTTTGCAAACTTTATATATAAATACACTTAAAGCTAAAAGGGCTGTAAATATAAACACATAAAAGCGAACAGTAACATGACTAAAAACATTGAGGGAGGTCGAGTATAAGAAATGTGGAATTAGTTTAGGATTATTTTTAAGAAACGATCTTGAGTAATTATGTTTAATAATAAAATAATCAACATTGTTTGATAGAGATACGCCATCAGAAACTGTCCCGTAAAGTGATTCTAATTCAATCTCATAATTGCGACCTTTTGACTCTGTTATAATCGGAAAACCGATCGGGTAAAACTGTCCAATATTCATTTTTGAAGTCTCATGTAGACTTGAGTGATACCATGTGTCTGATCCTTTTTCTCTAATTTTAAAAGACAAGACATCTTTGTTTATTCTGTTATGATTATCAAACAAAAACAACAAACTTCCAAGATTTATGTCATTAGAATAAAAGCTGAAGTTTAATTTATCTCCTTTGTTCAGAATAAACATCTGGTTATTTTTTCTGTATTCCACATGACTTTCAACTGAACCAATGTTTATATTCTCAAAAAAAGCGAGCTTCTTTATTTCGTTAAAAGGATCGGTAATAAAAAGTATTACAACAACAATAGCAATATATATAAGATGTATAATATTTTTTAATTTTATATTTTTAAAAAAATAATACATTAGAGATAATTCTGAATTTGAATTCTAAAATAATTATGTAAAATATGCAAAAATAGGATTAGACTGTTTTTTGTATATTTCTTAACAATCTTCTCATCCTCAGTTAGAAGTTTATTTGCATTGGTTGAAGTTTTTGTATCTTTCTCTAGTCTAAACCTGGTTAATACTTTGTTTATTATGACAGGCATTTGATCCTTTCCAATTTTTAACCACGTATCATATTCCATAAC
>JBAQKY010000001.1:0-9776 GCA_049301455.1 Microgenomates group bacterium | reverse complement strand
TCAAAGGGGAAGGAATTGGAGAATGCTCGTATCGAAACCTCCCGCTCACCCCACTCCGTGGGGTTCGCTCAAACTCCAAAACGAAACTCTCGCTCCAGCCACTTCGTGGCTTCCGCTCATGCTCTTTTGTTTTGTTGTTATGCCTAGCCCATGCTTACTGATAACATAAAATACTCGTTTAACTTTATGAATACTTATTTTATACATTCAAAGCTAAATTAGCTCCGTGGAGTTTTCCAAATTCCTAGTTTTTGTTTCTTTGCCTCCTCTTGTGCTTCTAGTAATTGAACTTGATGAATAAATGGCTTCCTTTTTTGATATATAACTAATTCTGCCATACCTTTTGACACAAGTTCGATACAAATGTTTTTATTGTCTATAATTGGATATGCAAGAATTCTTCCAAATTTGTCAGAAGTGTAATTATCATATTCTAATTTTATTTCTTTTCCTTCAACCAAAGATCGATTTAACTGGGTAGCTTCTTCTGCAAACGACTCTCCTTCTTCTGGTGCTGTTATTCCCGTGTATCGAAGAACAGTACCGTTAAATAACTCTACAGTGTCACCATCTATCACTCTTTTAACAACTGCAGACTTGGGGAGTTTTGTTACATCATGGTTTTCAATAGCTTCACGAGAATCAAGTAACTTTCTCACTTCGTCTTCATATTCTGTGCCTTTGGATAGTTCTTTTAAATTTTTAAGAAGATCAACTGGAACTAATACAAATTTATTATTCATTCAGATTTTGGTTAAATATTAGCAAACTACTTTATCGACATCTTCCATAACGGGAAGAGCGGCAATTCTCTAGTTAACTCTATAACTACTGACTCGTCTTTATCAAAATTAAAATAGTTTTCTAATTCCTTGTATGAAAAATCATCTTTGTTTACTGTGGCAATATATTGATAATTGTTAGGATCAAGTGAACTTAAATAATTTAAGGTTTTAATTGAGCTGTCCTTATCTACACTTCCAAAAATTAAATTGTCATGAACAATCATACCTAGGTGTTTCACTGATGTATATTCGTTATTTAACAGTGAAATATCATATATCACAGATTGCATTTGGTTAACTCCCTTGCTTCCTTGACCCTCAACAAAAACATCAAAAGTAAAGAAACTTTTAATTTTGAATGTATTTTGTATTTTTATATCAAAATTACATTCACTCGATCCCATAATAGATTTATGAATGTCAGTAAAGGTCTTTTTGAAAGAGTCTCTATTCTCCTCAGTATTTCTCCATACTGTGATAATTTCTTTGATATTCTCATTAAATTCACTTTTTGAGTCCTCCTTTTGCATTTCTGCCTCTTCGTAGGCGACTATATCTGAGATGTATTTTTCCAATTTTGAATATTTCTGTTTATAAATTCTCAAATTTTTAACTAGATTACTACTCTTTGTATCTACGATATCTTTATAGTACAAATTAATATCATTTTGTTTGTCTGCTATTTTTTGATCAATTTCTAAAATATTTTTAACTAAATTTGATTTTCTTTCGACCAACAAGTTAGTCTTAAATTCAAGAATCTGTTCTTTAAAGGCCTTCAGAGATTTAAGATCTTTTTTTATAAAACTTCCTAAACCCTTTTTGTATTTATTAAACACTACCTCAATATCCTTATCGTCAATATAAAAATCATCTGAAAAGATTTGAGCAAAGTCAGTTATCTCTAAAAGTTCTATCTGATACTGTTTCTTCTTCATCAAAAGACTGTTTAACTCATTCTCTTTAGGTACGATTTGATCGCTCTCATTCTCAATGTTTTTGATAACATCATGATATTCAAGTCCGTTTTCTGCTTCTTCAATCTGAGTTTGCAATTCATTCTTGAAAGCCTTAAGTTTGTTAATATCTAAATCTCTAGATTTAAGGTCTTTGTTAATTTTTCTAAGTGTAGCTAATGCATGTTCGCATTTTTCAAACAGCTGTTTTATTATATTTAACGGTGTAATAGGCAAGCCAAAGAAATAAAAATGTATTTTAAGAATATCTGCATAATTTGATTTAAAATACTCTGCAAAATCCCGATAATTATAGTTTTCTTCCTTAATAACAAAATTTATATATTCCCTGACCGAAATTGGTAACCCAGTAAAATTAAATATATTGTTTAGTTCTTTCATGGCATCCTCCTGATTTTTATAATTTACAAAATCAGATTTGTCATCTTTAATTTTTATTTTGCCGGATTTATTTCTGCTGATGATGTAATTCTTATCATTATGCTGAAAATGAAGATTTACAAATGAGTCATGAGAAAGTATCTCGTCAGGTATTTCAGATACTCTACTGTAATCTGATTTCTTTAATAGACAAAAATTTATTAATTCTATTGCAAGACTTTTTCCAACACCGTTTTGTTTGTTTGACGTTATATTGCCAGAATCGTCAACTGATTTTTCACCACAAATTAAATTTATACCTCCATGAAAAGTAATCTCTCTAAAACTATTATCATCAGAAAAAAGTCTAATTAGCTTCATTATAATTAATTTCTATATATGGTTTATTAAATTCTATCATTCCAAGAGAATACAAGAAAATTAAAGCAAACATAAATTGTTTTGAATTGCATCTCGGATCAATCTTTTTAAGTACTTTTACTAATTTGTAAAAACTAATTTTTCCATTCTCACTTTTTGTAAACTGTTTCAGCATCATATACCCAATATACGGAATTGAGTTTTTTATTGGTATATTTTTATCAAATGTTGTTACTTTCATGGTTAAATATTAGGAAAAACCGTACAATTATATAGTTGGTAATACAAAAAATACTTTATTTCGGATTCGGATACAAATCCCAATTTGAATTTCTTGATAATTTCTTCACAAAGTAAGTCAATTGCTTTCAGTGGATCATCTTTAGAATAAACTAATTGTTTTCTACTCTCCAAATTCAAAAACTCTTGAACTTTTACCAAGTTGGCCTCTTCAAAAGTAGACTGTGTTTCGGTATATACTCTTTCTCTGCCTGTATTAATAACTTTGCTATAATTTTCTTCGATATATTTCCAAAAAAACTCAAATCTTTTCTTCTTTTTATCTAAATCAAGATCATAAATAACATTATTTTTAACATCTTGTGAATTTAAATTGTTGATTCCCTCAACAATTGATTCAAATAGTGATCTGAATAAAATCATATCAATAGTTTCTTCGCTCACTTCGTTTATAGGTTTCAAGTTACTTTGAATACTTTTTAACACATCATCGATTTTTTCTTTCGAAAGACTATTTATAACGAAAATTAAATCATTTAAGCTAATTAAATCTGTCGCAACATTAAAAGAATATTTACCATTTGTTATAAACTTTTTAGTGTATCTGTGTTTCGACATATCAAGCACAAGGATCTTTAAGGAATCATATTCATTGAATAGGTTATGCTTCTCAAATTTATTAATTGTTTCACTAATCTTACCTGAATTGGACGACGATGTGATTTGATAACAAATTTTAGATGCAGTATCACCGAGATCAATACTCGGGAAATTTGTTTCTTCAA
Organism: Microgenomates group bacterium; assembly: GCA_049301455.1. Taxonomy (GTDB): domain Bacteria; phylum Patescibacteriota; class Microgenomatia; order UBA8517; family UBA8517; genus JAUYMM01. The sequence goes on along the minus strand of JBAQKY010000001.1, from coordinate 6,248 downwards.
GATTTAAATTTACTAATTTATACCCATATATTATATTAAGGAGGTCGCAAAAAAAGTCTTCTAAAAATTTATTAATATCGTATAAACTCAACGAGGAACTTATAGTTACATACGCAGTGATTTCTGCAAAATATCGTCGTAATTTACCAGTAGATTCTTCACTATTAAGCAACATAAGTTATATTAATTTAGTTTATCACGAAAGAAAACTAGACAACAGACAATTCTAAATTCACTTATATATTCGTATCTGGCGTAGAAGTAGGTTCAATAGTAGGAATCATAGTTGGAACAATTGTAGGTATAGGGGTTTCTGTAGGTTTTGGTGTTGGAGTTGTTGTTGGTATAGGTACTGGTGTTGTTGAAAGTACTTCAAGGTCTTGTATGTCTTCAACTTCTAACACTTTGTTTTTTGAATCATATGTACCTACTGCAAGAATTCTTTTTCCAACTAAAGATGAAAGGTTAAAACCAACTGGGACTTCTAAAGTAACTGCTTCTGTTGAGGTTGTGATTAAATAGAATTTAACAGGATTAGTATTTGTTTTTGTTAGTGTTCCTTTTAAAGCGGTATCTTTTAATAATTCTGGTTGCGGAGTCGGAGTTTGATTTGTAACTATAGAATTATTTATTTTCATCCATGGAAAGAAAGTTGGTAAAACTACTCCACCAAGACCAAAGGCAAGTGAAAAAGCAATTAGAGCAACTCCAAACACAGTTAAAGGTTTCATTCTAAACCTCATGTCTATTCCCTCATTTGCCATTATTCTTTTCCACCAATACTTAATATATACAAGAGGATTGGTTACTTTAAGATTAACCAAATCAGGTGGGTTAGTTGTGTTTACAGAAGTGGGGTTATTAACAGTTACAGAGATAGGAGGAAGTTTAGTTACATCTTCCTTTGGAATAAATTTTCCATCTGAATCTCTTTTTTGATTCTTTGCAATATTACTTCTAATAGGATCTACTGTTTCGTCCATATTATTAATCTTCAATTAAATATAGAACTAATATTATATGTTTGCAATTAAAATATCTAATTGTTAACACGTAGAAAATGATGGGGAAAAAATGGTTAAAAACTCCGAGGCGTAATTTTTACAGCATTAAGTGCATATCGTATTCACTTCGGCTTGCGAGAGCTTGTGATTAAAAATAGCAGCATGTTGGTAATATCCATCCACATTCGAGGCTATGCCTGTTACGCCAGTAACCAAAGGAGGGGTAATACCACCAAGTGTCCTGTCTACTTGGTATAATATTCCGTCCAAATATAAACCAACCTTTCCAGTCGATTCTGAGTTGAATAAAACTAGATGTGACCACTCATTAGCTACCATATTTCCTAAATCCGAGAATACCTGTTCACTTCCGCCTTCGTTTAGAAATATTCCATTATCAAGAGAGCGAACTTCCATAGCAAAATACTCTCCAGCCGCGTTCCAACCCTCATATACTTTTTCTTCAGACGAAATTTGCGCTTTTCTCCACACAGATACGGAAAATTCACGCGGGTTAATGGCTGCCAAAAGTGAGCTTGAAAAACCTATTCCGTAATTTGATGCAACACTAAACAACACTGACGCCCCATGTTGCCCAGCCTGATTTAATGTTTTCCCTGTTTCGTTGTATGTTCCATTTTTATTGTTACCTGTTACGTCCAGCGCGGTCAGTCCAGATGTTTCACTGAGTGGTAAATAAGAGATGGGATTTAACGCTAATATTGCATTTTGATAATCCAGATTCAGACTAGACGATACGTTAAATTGAGCCGCTGCTAAATTAGGTTGTCCATCACTTAGACTATTACAAACACCATAGGCAATATTTATTGTTCCACTTGCTGCAGTTGGGGCAGCCCATACTGTATATACAGATGGACTAACGGACGTAAAGTTGGATAGTCTCAATCCCACAGAGACAATGTCCCCAATTGTAAATCCTGTTACCGACTGTCCAAATGTGATGGTTATGGGAATTGGATATGAACTCGATGGCATACTGTCGGTGCTTGTAATTGTAGTGACAACAGGGGAACTAAAATAAGGATATGCTCTGCCCAAACCTCCGTTATAAAGCGTGGCCTTTTCCCCAACAGAGAGGCACTTTTTCCAAAATCCTATTTCATCCATCATCCCATCAAATGTACTGCCAGCTACGCCAAGGTTACTAGGGGCGCACGCAATCTTGAGGAAGAATGAAGGACTATCCAAAACACCAGTTGTATAATTTGCAGTTTTATCTGCATTGTTGGATATTTTTATTCCAACCTGATTATTAACACTATCGTGCCATACAATGAGCAATGCCCACACCCCAACACTAAGAGCCTCGTTGCTGGTAACGCTTCCCACGTTTGTTCCGTCCGTTACCTGCCAGACAACTTTATCATCTCCTCCCACATATATACGCCAAGCAAATTGATTTAGAGCGCCAACACCAATCCCTTTTCCACCAATGTATTGAGTAATCCCCCCAGTCTCTATTTTTACCCATATCGAATAAGTGAAATCTATGTCTCCTACTAATAAATCTGCGGTGCTCGCCCTATCAAGTCCCTCGTTATTATTTCTTTCAAAATCAGACCCTAGAGACAGTAAACCGTTTGCACCGGGTGATGTGTTCAAATCACTTAAATGGTTGCTTCCCAGACTGTCATTCCTCGTTACGGCTCCGCTCCCGTCGCTTGACTCGTCCAGATGCCATGCCGCCATCATACTAACCGTCAGAGTGTTGTATGTAATAACAAATTGCGTGGCGGATCTATTCCCATTTCCCGCATGGTCTACACAAACGCCTGATGCCACGTCTATTGTAATCACACCCAAAGCTGTCGGAGTTGCTGTAACTGTATAAACTTTGCCACTCCCCGCAAAAGATGAGAGGGTGCAGCCTGTAACGGTAATATCACCAACTACAAAGCCAGTCACCGCCTCCGAAAATGTTATAGTCAATGGAATTGTTGCCGCTACTGTAGGACTTGTCTCTGTACTGGTAATTGTCACAGTCGGTGCGGTAGTATCTTCACGCGCTGTAATCCTCATTAATCTAGTTCTTGATAATTTCATATATTAAAGTGAATAAACATTAACTCATGTTTTGGCCACTAACAAAGCCAAACCAGTTAGTTCCATCTGAAGTAAAAAATCCCAATATATCAACTGCTCCTACAGTTGTAGTTAATGTTGGAGCAACTCCTCCATCCCATTTAACAATAGAAGCTGGCCAAGTGATGGTGTAGGATCCACTTCCTCCTTGTCTTAATACTAATGTAAAAGATTGTCCTGCTACTGCAGTGGGGAAGGTAAGGGTACAAGATGCAGTTAATGTAATGTCTGATATTCCTGCAGTTGTTGGAGCAGGAATTGTTTCTGTTGCACCGGAAGCTGATACAGTATTAATTACATCAGTAACTAAACCACTTGCAAGACCATGTGTACCAGTTGAAGTGTGTTCTGTTTGAAGGTATGCATTAAGTACTGTTCCCCAACTACCATTATCTCCACCTACTGTTGGGAGTGCACTCATACTCCGTATGCACCCTTTCCAAATGCAGTTTGTTTTTGTTGTTTGGGATTAATTTCAGTTAGTAGTTTTAAGATAGATGAAATACCAAGTATGCCTAGTGTTAAAACACCAAGGTATGTTAAAAATTCTTTTCTTGTTAGTTTTGTTGTTTGAAACTTTGTTAATAATGGTTGCATATCAATTAGTACTATTTAACAATAAGCTTTTTAATGTATAAAATCAATATGGTTAGTAAATAGAGAACAATTATAGGAGTGGCCATGATTGTTTGGTTAATTAAATCAGGAGTGGGTGTTAGAATAGCTGCAATTAAAAAAGAGAGTGCAAATACATATTTAAACTTTGACCATAACAGCTTGGGAGTGATTGGTGTAAATAAACTTGCGAGATAGATAACTAATGGTAATTGGAACAGTACTGCAAAACCAAGTAAATATTTAGATACAAAAGAAAAATAGTCTTTGGTTGAAATAAGAGATTCCAACTGATTACTACCAAATTTATTTAAAAAATTAAGTGAGGCTGGAAAAACAAGGTAGTATGAAATAAGTATGCCTGCTGTTGCAAGAAGAAGTGAAATAAATAGATATATAAAAATCTTTTTGCCTTTTAAACTTGTATTATTACTCACAGGCTCTATATATTTAATTGCGTGATATATAAAGATAGGAAGGGATACTAAAAATCCAGCCATTACAGTAACTCCAAAAACAGCTTCAAAGCCACCAATTGGGGAGGTATAAAAGAGTGGCTTTTTAAGTGGCTCAATTAGCCATGCTAAGATTACTTCATAGAACCTATATCCAATTACACTTCCAATTACAAAAAATATAACCCACCAATAAAACCTTTGAGTTAACTCTTTAAAATGATCTTTAATTAGAAGCTTTTTTTGAAGATTTAGTTTCTTTTTTTGCATCATCACTAAAACCTTTTCTGATATTAACTATTGCATCCCCAATTCCTTTTGATAATTCTGGAAGCTTTTTACCACCAAATAACACAAGAACTATGACCAAAACTATGACTAATTCTTGTACACCTATTCCAAACATATTAATATTAGAATACACTTAAGATAACATGAAATGCAATAGTATGTTCAATATTTTCAAATTATTTGTTTTTTCATTTGTCTTTCTTTTTCTTCTTCCATTCAATATCCTAGCTGCAAATTATGGTGAAGGGAATTATGGTGATGGAGATTATGGTATTGGAGGTACTCCTACTCCAGCACCTGCAGTCCCACTTACAGAAAGTTCTGCAGCCACTTGTTCATCAACAACTCCATCAGGAAACTCACCTTGGATCTTCTCTGCAAACTCAAACGATAGTAGCTCAGTTACTTTAAAATTTGTTAACTATCAAACCCCAATTACTCATTTTGTAATTGAATATGGAATAAAATCAGGTGAATATAAATACTCTGTTGATAATATATCAAAAGATGTAAATAGCTATACTCTTGAAAAGTTAAATTTAAACACTACATATTTTTTTAGAATAAGAACAGGTAATGGTTGTGCAACAGGTAGTTGGTCAAACGAGATATCATCTAAAACAAAAGGCTTTGTAACTTTTAACAATCTTGATTTTACAGAATCTAATTTAGAACTAGTAACAACTGATGATGATAATGGAGGCAGTTGTAAAACATATACAGTTAAGTCAGGAGATACTCTTTGGAAAGTTGCTTCAAATTTACTTAACGATGGTAGTAGATATCAAGAGATAATTGATGCAAATTTATCTAAATATCCTGAACTTAAAACTTCAACTGCTTTAAAAATTGGTTGGGAGTTAAAAGTAAATTGTTCAATAACAAAAACAACTATAGAAGAAGATGGGGACACTGTAGGTGGATATGATGTAAATATAAAAGTAACAAATACCAAACAAGAGCCAGTTGCAGGAGCAAAGGTAACAATTCATTCAGATCCAAAGGATGCAACTACAGATGAAGACGGTATAGCTAAATTTACAGGAGTTGAAGCAGGAGATCACAAAGTTTTAATTGCATACAATAATTTTGAAGGTGAACAATCAATTAATTTAAGTGGAGATACAAAAGAATTTAATTTAAATATAACTGTAAATGAAAAGAAGGTACTTCTTTCCCCATTTGCATATGGAGTTATTGGAGTTTTAATTTTGGTAATTACTGTTTTAATAGTTCAACTTCAAAAGAAAAGAAACATCAAGAAGATACTTTAAACTAACTTCGTAAACACCCCTTTTTTAGATGCTTTTTTACCTTGTTCTGTTTCCTGCCCGCAGGCAGGATTCCCGATAGGGAATATTTCAAGAGCAATGGTTCTGTTGTTCTTCCCTCTAACCAAGTGCTGTGCGGTAGCACCCTGTAGCTGTTTTCTAGCACTTGGTTCAGTTGCCTTGTAAAGGCAAATTGCGACTGAAATGGGTGTTAGTTTTGGGTACTTTAACGGTAACGGTAGCCGTTACCGTCAGCCGTCAACCGTTAGACCGCAGTCTGGCCGAAAATACGGCCAGTTGACGGATTCTGTAAAGTACCTGACGGTATACCGTCAAGCCCTCGCAAGGGCTCTATAAATAGTTCCCCTTTTCCTTAGACAAAGAGCATGAGCGGAAGCCACGAAGTGGCTGGAGCGAGAGTTTCGTTTTGGAGTTTGAGCGAACCCCACGGAGTGGGGTGAGCGGGAGGTTTCGATACGAGCATTCTCCAATTCCTTCCCCTTTGA